>JANNRI010000222.1:0-3095 GCA_031401195.1 Burkholderiales bacterium | reverse complement strand
CGGCTCGCCTCGTCGAGGTGCGTGGCCTGCCAGGCGCTGCGCTCGGGCGTGCCGTTGATGTCGCCTTCGCTTTGCGATGGCGCGCCCTTCGCGTCACGGCTCACGCCACCGCCCCGGTATTGCGGCCACTCACGCCACCGCCCGCGCGATGCGCCCCCGCACCCAGGCCGAGAACAGCTCGGCCACGATGACGATGCCCACGATGGTGAGGATGATCGCGCTCACCTGCCGGCTCTCCAGCTTCTGCACGCTCTCGCGCAGGTAATGGCCCATGCCGCCGGCGCCGAAGAAACCGACCACGGTGGAGGCGCGGAACACCACGTCCCAGGTGTAGATGGCGATGCCGGCCCAGGCCACGCGCACCTGCGGCAGCACGGCGTAGACGAAGGTCTGCAGATGCCCGGCGCCGGTGGCGCGGATGGCCTCCACCGGCCCCTTGCGGATGGCCTCGATGGCCTCGGACATCAGCTTGCCGCCAAAGCCGATGCAGAACAGCGTCATCGCGAGCGTCCCCGGCAGCATGCCGAAGCCGACGATGGCCACGAGCACGATGGTCCAGATCATCTCGTGCACCGAGCGGCACGACATGACGATCAGGCGGCACGCCGGGTACAGGAAGCGCCGGCTGGGCGTCATGTTGAACGACGCGAACCACGAGAGCGGGATGGCGATCAGCAGCCCCACCACCGTGGCCACGTAGCTCATCTGGAAGGTGTCGATGATGGCGTCGATGAAATCGGGCTTGACGACGTGCGACCACTCCGGCGGCCAGTAGCGCGTGGCCAGCACCGTGCCCAGGCGCTGGAAGAGACCGGGCAGGCGCTCGGGGTCGATGCGCAGCACCTCCATCGACCACCAGATGAAGTACAGCCCTGCGAGCAGCGCGCCGTACTTGTAGAGGCTCTGCGGGAAGCGGAAGCGCTTCCACTCGGGAAGTGTCTTGGCGGCAGCTGGGGTTGCGGCGGAGGTGTTCATTCAGATCACCTTCTTGCGCGCCCACGCACTGAACAGCTCACCGAAGATGATGAGCAGCAGGATGACGAAGATCACCGTGGCGATGCCGCCGTAGTTGTAGCTGGCCATCTGCCGGTGCAGCGCCAGCCCCAGGCCACCGGCACCGACGAGGCCCATGATGGTGGAGCGGCGGATGTTGACGTCCCACTCGAAGATGCAGTTGCCGATGATGGTGGGGAGCACTTGCGGCACGATGCCGAACATCAACACCTGGAAGCGATTGGCGCCGACGGCGCGCATCGCCTCCACCGGGCCCGGGTTCACGTCCTCGATGGCCTCGGCCACCGTCTTGCTGATGAAACCGATCGAGCGCACCGCCATCGCCAGCACGCCGGCCAGCGCCCCGAGGCCGACGGCGGCGACGAAGACCAGGCCCCACACCACTTCGTGCACCGAGCGCGAAACCGTCATCAAGGTGCGGCCCAGCAAATACGTGCTGCGCCCGAGCGGCGATATGTTGGCCGCGCCCAGCCACGCCACCGGAATGGCCATCAGCATGCCGAGCAGCGTGGCGAGCGTGGCCATCAGCACGGTCTCGAGCGCCGGCTCCCACAGCGAGAGAAGGATGGAGGCGTCGAAGTCGATGAAGCGCCAGGCCGACTTCCACACACCCTCGGCGCTGATGCGGCTCCAGTCGGTGTCGCCGACGACGATGGCCTCCACGCTCCACAGCACCAGCGCGGCGATGGCGGCGTAGCGCGCATAGCGCCAGGTGCGCGCGCGCTTGCGCGTGGCGGCCAGCGCCTCGATGCGCGCGGCATGGCGCGTCGTCGCGGCGGCCTGCTCCAGCGCCGTGCGCGCCGCCTGCGCTGCCTGGGCCGCCTGCGCCGGGCCCGTGCCCCCGGCCACCTCGGCGGCTCCGGCCGCCGCCATGGCTACAGCACCTCCATGGCGTAGATGTCGGCCAGCGCGTGCTTGTCGACGCTGCCCGGCGGGCCGTCGAACTTCTTGATGCCGTCTTGCAGGCCGATGACGCGGTCGCAGAACTCCAGCGCCAGGTCCACGTCGTGGATGTTGCACAGCACCGGCACCTGGAACTCGCGCGCGATGCCGCGGATCATGCCCATCACCTCGCGCGAGATCTTGGGGTCCAGGGCCGAGGTCGGCTCGTCCACCAGCATCAGCTGCGGCGCCTGGATGAGCGCGCGCGCGATGCCCACGCGCTGACGCTGGCCGCCGCTGAGCGCATCGGCACGCTTGTCCATGTGCTCGATGAGGCCGACGCGGTCGAGCAGCGCCACGGCCTTGGCAATGTCGTCCTTGGAGTACAGGCGGAACAGGCTGCGCATGTTGCCCAGGTAGCCCAGGCGCCCGGTGAGCACGTTGTCGATGACCGACAGCCGGTCGATCAGGTTGAACTCCTGGAAGATCATGCCGATGTTGCGGCGCTGCCGGCGCATCGCGCCTTCGTCCAGCTTCAGCAGGTCCTGCCCGTTGAAGAGCACCTGCCCGCCGGTGGGTTCGACAAGGCGGTTGACGCAGCGGATGAGCGTGCTCTTGCCGGCGCCGCTCGGCCCGATGATGGCGACGAACTCCTCGGGCCCGACGTCGAACGACAGGCCCTTGAGCACTTCCTTAGACGCGCCGCCCGAGCCGTAGCTCACGCGCAGGCCGCGCACCTGCAACACCGCCGGGGCGGATGATGCGGCGGCGGCCGATGCGACAGGAGACGTGGCAGCAGAAGACGCCGCCGACTTCGGCACGGCACTCATGGCGCACTCATGGCAACGTGCCCGCGCCGCTACTTGGCCGCCGCTTCGCGAACGATGTTGTAGTCGGCGTCGGTCATGCGCACGACCTTCTCCGACTTGACGTTGGCGAGGTACTTCTTGCCATCCTCGTTCTGGTCTACGAGCAGGAAGGTGTCGGCGATCTTCTTCTTCAGGTCGTCGCACATCGTGTTGCGGTAGACGAACGGGTCCTGCGGGATGAGCGGCGAATACCAGAGGAAGTTGAAGTCCTCGAGCTTGACCTTGCCGGCGTTCACCGTCTCCATGAAGCGGTGCGTGGCCACGAAGGCGGCGTCGACCTTGCCCTCGGCCACCGAGATGGACGAGAGGTCATGGCCGCCGGAGTACACC
>JANNRI010000221.1:0-3298 GCA_031401195.1 Burkholderiales bacterium | reverse complement strand
CCCCCTGGTCAAGGGGCTTACCGGGTTACCGTGACCGCCCGTCCATCGGGGAACTGGCCTTCAAGGGTGGTTGGATTTACGCGTTTCAACTCGAGAATAATGTCGTTGCAGCCGACTATGAGCTTTGAGGAGTTCACGGTGAGTGTCACAGTGTTCGTATCAGAGCTTGCGACCGTCATCGGAAATTTCCGACCTATGCATGTATTCGCTTTAGAACTGCCAAGCGATTGCCATGAGCTTTCGGCCTCGCCAATCTTTACCTGTGCCTCTGCAGGTCGGCCGCCGTTGGCTGCTGAAAACTTCGCAGTCCAGTCTCCTCGCAAAGAAGTGTCTGCCTGCTGGCATTGAACAGCGCTGGCAAAAGTAAGCAGTAGGCCAAGAATCAATTGATGCTTCATGAGTGCCCGCGCTTGAACGGAAGTGGTGCTGCAGGTTAGCGCGGAAATGCTCGCTGCGCTGCTTGGCGCCGATGTCTTTCTGCGCCCCTTGACCAGCTCGGACTGGTCGGTGTGCGTCGACGCTCGGCAGTCGCTTCCGCCCCGCGGGCATGACTTTCAATCTCGCCGCTACAGGGCGCTGACGCCGCTACCGCTTCACCGCCACCAAGGGTCGGCGCAGGGGAAACTGTGCACGGTGCAGTTGTCTTGCACATTGGTGCGGGCTCCGGTGCACGAGCGGCAGGAATGCGAAGGATGGCGTTCGCAGTTCAAACCATCTGTGGGCGCGCACCGGCACAATCCATTGATGCCCGTCTCGCTTGCCATGGACGCTGCCGGCGCTAGCGCGCTCCGCTCCTGCCCACAATGCCGCGCGCCAATGGCCCACCTCCGCCTTGACAGCCGGGGCCCGCACTCGGTGTTGGTCGACCACTGCGCAGCCTGCCGGGTGGTCTGGTTCGACACGCTGGAATCGGTGCGCTTGACGGCCGCGGGCTGGGTCCGTTTGTTGCGCACCATGCAGCAGCCGCAACCGGCGCTGGCGGCCCACGATTCGGCGTCGGCCGGCGGTTGCCCTGTCTGCCGGGCCCCGCTGCGCCCGGTGCACAACCTCACCCGATTCGGGCGCTTTCGCGTGCGCGAGTGCCCGCAGGATCATGGGCACTTGCACACCTACGCGGGACTGCTCGCCGAGCGGGGCTTGGTGCGGCCGCTGCTGGGCCCCGAGAAGCAGGCGCTGGCGGCCGAGCGGCGTGCCCTCGAGTGCCTGAACTGCGGCGCACCGGTCGATGGCCGCGGCGCAGATTGCAGCCACTGCGCCAGCCCCCTGGTGGTGCTGGACATGCCACGGCTCGCGCATGCGCTGAGCGGCCCCGCGGCGCGCTTCGACGCCTCGCCCGCGCCTGGCGGCCCGCTGCTGGCGTGGTCCTGCCGCGGCTGCGGCGCGCCGCTGGCGCCGAGCCTGCAAACCGCCTGCCCGGCTTGCGCGCACCCCGTGGTGGTGCCGTCGCTGCTCGACATCACGCCAGTGCTCGACACCGCCGAGGCTGCGTTGCAGGTGGCCAGCGAGGCCGCCGCGGCGCTCACGCCGCTGCGCTTGGAGCCGGTGCCGATCAACCGGAGGGACACCACGGTGGCAGCGTTGAGCGAGGCCTGGCGCGACGAGCGCGACGACGCGCCGGTGTCACCTTGGCGCTGGGTGCTGGCGGCGGCACTGGTCGTGCTGATCTGGCTGGCTGCAGGCGGTTCCCACGCGGCGGCGCCGCCAGGGCCGGCGAACGATGGCAGCGTCGCAGCGCGCGAGTTGGCCATTCAGCCGCTCGGCGCCAATCACGCGGCGGCCTGGGCCTGGTCGGGGGCGGTGGCCGCGATGCGCGCGCCGGCCGAGGCCGAGGCCTTCGATCGTGGCCTGCTCGACACCTGGCTCGCCGCGACCGACACCGAGCCGTGGAGGGCCGAGCGCACGGTGGGCGCGATGGTGGACCGGGGCCGTACGCTGCCCGCCATCGACGCCAACTCCTATGTGCAGCGGCGCTGGGCCGACGCGCTGCGGCGCGATCTGCGGGTGGTCTGGCCCGCTGCAGTGGTGGCCCTGCCGGCGGAACTGGAGAGCCTCGCGCCGCGCATGCGCGAACAGGCCCCTGGCCTGTGGACCAGCGTGCTGGCGGACGGTCAACCGCGCGCGGCGACCTGGATGTTGACGCTCGAGCAGATTGGCCTGCGCCGGTGGCCAGTGGGCAGTTGGCGCGCCAGCCTGGTGCCCTTTTCGGCGGTGGCTATCGACTTCGACTGCACGCCACCCCGGGGCGCGCTGGCTGACGTCCCGCAGCCCGGCCAGAAACTGTCGCTGCTGTGTCGCTCGAAGCGGCCGGTGGCAGCCAGCGAGACCGCCCTGGTCGAGGTGGCCCGCCGCCTGACGGCGCGCGACGAGGCCGGGGTTGTCGTGAGCAGCGATGACCTGCAAAGCGCGCAGGCCGTGCGTCGTTTTGGCGAACGCTTGGCCGCATCGGCGTCGACGTCCGCGGTCGATGCCTTCTACGACCGCTTCAGGGATTGCGAGCGCCGGGGTACCTGTCCGAAATCAGCCACCGCGCCCGCGCCATCGTCATCGACGCAAGCGCAGGAGATGGAGATGGAGCAGCCGGTCCCCGCGCCGCGTGCGCAGTGGCCGGCCGCCGCGGCGCCGCTGGTGCTGCTGGGCCTGACCGTGGCCTACATGGTCCTTGCGGGCCTGCTTGGGAACAACCGTGCGGCGATGGCGTCGTTGCTGGGTGGCGTCTGGCTGGCGCCTGCGCTGGCCACCAAGTTCATCGCGCCAGGCGGCGCGCGCGAAGCAGTCGCCAATCCGATGAGCGGCTCGATCCCCGGCGCGATCCTCTCGTTGGGAATGATCTTTGCAGCGATGTGGCTGGCCTGGGCTGTCCTGGTCGGCTTCTGTTGGCTGATCTACGCGATGCGTTTCAACCGCGATCGCTGAGCGGGCTCGATCGGCCGCCGACATGGCCTGTAACGGCGCGGCGCATCCCGAGGTCAGCACGCGGATGCAGGGCGCTCAGCGCGTGAGCCACCGGCGCGACGCGTGGCTCAGGCCGTCCACCTGCGCCGCCAACAGTAACGTGGCGCCCGGGATGGTGGCCGAGGTGGTCGCGTCAACCGACAAGGCGCTGCAGACGGTGTTGCACAAGATCATCACCCGCATGATGAAGCTGCTCAAGCGTCTGTCTCAACTGGACCCGGAGCACGGCCCGAACGGTCGCGGTGAGCTGAAGATCATCGCCACGAACTTGGAGCGACCGGTCATCGAGAAGATCCTCGCGCACCTGGGGTTGCAGGCGCGCGCGCCACTACGCTCCGCTGCACGC
>JANNRI010000220.1:0-46642 GCA_031401195.1 Burkholderiales bacterium | reverse complement strand
CGATCTCAAGCGTCTTCACGAAGCGGATCAACACCGCCTTGTCGAACTTGTCGGCGAGCTGCCCGCTGGTGGCAGAAAAGAGCAGAAAGGGCAGGATGAAGAGCGCGCCGATCGCCAGCCCGGCCTGGGCCGGCGGCAGCCAGCTCACCTGCAGCTGGTAGGTGACCATCAGCGTGAAGGCGAACTTCAGCAGGTTGTCGTTGCCGGCGCCAAGGAACTGGACCCAGAAGAACGGCGCGAAGCGGCGCTCGCCGAGCAGGGCGAACTGGTTCGGGGCAGTGGGGGTCATGCTGGGCGCCGGGCCATCGCTCACTTCGATTGCGTTGCCTCTTCCAGCGCTCGCGCTGCCCACTGGTTGAAGCTCAGGCCCGTCACCGCAGCAGCCGCGCTGGCGCGCGCATGCAGGTCGGGCGGCAGACGTAGCATCACCCGCCCCGAGTAGGGCTTGTCGGGGGTCTGCCCCAGCGTCTTGCACGCCACCAGATAGTCGTCGACCGCTTCTCGAAAGGCTGCTTCCAGCTCGACGACAGACGCCCCATGGAAACCCACGATGTCGCGAATGCCGATGATGTGGCCGACAAAGATCCGGTCTTCGGGGTCGAACTCCACGCGCGCGGCATAGCCTTTGTACGTCATCGTGTTCATGGCTTGATTCCAATCTCCAACAAGAATGCGCGTGCATCGCGCACCCGGTAACGCAGGGCTTCCTTCGCCGGATGCGGCCGATGAAAGCGGACCTTGAGGCCGTTGAATTCGAAGGTGACCGAGGAGCCCGACCCTTCGATGCACTGGCAACCGGCCGCCATCAAAAGGGCCTCGATTCGCCGCCACTCCAGCGCGCCATTCACCGGGTCGGCGAACACAGCCAGCAGGGTCTTGCGGTGCGCGCTGTTGATGCAAAGAAGATATCACAAAGTGATGCCATCATATCCTGCTGAGGGTGGCTGCAAAGCGCCGCCTGGCATTCCACCGACCCGTTCATCGCGACGGCGCTTGCGGCGCCGTTTGGCCCGCTCAAGCCGGCTGGTACGCCAGCCTCACATAGATCGGCGCGAACGCCTCGGCCTGTGTCACTTCGAGCAGATGCTCGCGCGAGAGTTCGAGCAGCGCGATGAAGGTCACCACGAGCACCGGCACGCCGCGCACGGTGTCGAAGAGATCGGCGAACTCGACGAAGCGCCGGCCCTGCAGCCGCCGCAGCACGATACTCATGTGCTCGCGCACCGACAGCTGCTCGCGCGTGATGGTGTGGTGGGCGGTCAGGCGCGCCCGGGCGAGGATCTCGCGCCAGGCTTGGCGCATCTCGTCGGGATGCACCTCGGGCCAACGCGGTTGCAGGGCCTGCTCGATGTAGACCTGCGCGCGCAGGAAGTCGCGCCCGATCACGGGCAGGCGGTCGAGCCGCGCCGCGGCGAGCTTGATCTGTTCGTACTCGACGAGCCGGCGCACGAGCTCGGCGCGCGGATCCTCCGGCTCGCTGCCATCGGCGCTCTTCCTGGGCGGCAGCAGCATGCGGCTCTTGATCTCGATGAGCATCGCCGCCCTCAGCAAGTACTCGCTGGCCAGCTCGAGGTTGTGGTAGCGAATCTGCTCGACGTAGGTGAGGTACTGACGCGTCACGTCGGCCAGCGGGATGTCGAGGATGTTGAAGTTCTGCTTGCGAATCAGGTACAGCAGCAGGTCCAGCGGCCCCTCGAAGGCCTCGAGAAAAACCTCCAGCGCATCGGGCGGAATGTAAAGATCCTGGGGCAGCGCGAACAGCGGCTCGCCGTAGAGGCGAGCCACGGCCACTTGATCGACGACGGCAGGTTCGGACGGCGCCGAGTCGGCTGGCAGATCGTGGGGCAGCTCAGGGGGCATGGCAGCCACCGTATCGGCTCGCATGGCGCCGGCTGGGGTCGGGTAAGTGGGAGTGGCGCGGTGGCGTTGGTCGCGGGTGGACTTCAGCGCCGAGTCTGGTAGACGTAGGCCTGCTGCGGCACTTCGGCGTCGCGCCAGCCGGCCTGCGCGTCGCGGTCCTGTGCGCGGTCCCACAACAACGCGCGGCCGGCGCGTTGCTCGGATTCGAGCGTCGGCTTCTTCGCCTTCAGTTCCTCGATGAACGAGGTCACCTCTGACTTGTAGTGCTTCCAGAACAAAGGCATGGGGGCTCGATGATGAAGGGGTGCCAGAATTCCGCCCGATTCTAACGAGGGGGCCCGATGAAGACCTGTTTCGCCATCTTTCTGCTCGGCATGATTCTGCTGGCCACTGGCTGCGACCCGCAACGCGTGGCCAAGCTCGAGGAGGGCGTGTCCACCGAGGTGGACGTGCGCAAGCAGTTCGGAGACCCGGTCACCATCATCGTGGCGGCCGACGGCACGCGCACGCTGGACTACCCGCGCCAGCCCGAGGGTTGGACCAACTACGTCATCAAGATCGGCGCCGACGGCAAGATGAGCTCGCTGCGGCAGTTGCTCAACGAAGACAACTTCTCCCGCATCCAGCCCGGCATGGGCCAGCAGCAGGTGCGCGATGCGCTTGGCCGCCCGGCGGAGCAGAAGAAGTACGACCTGAAGAAGGAAGAGGTCTGGAGCTGGCGCTACAAGCCGATGAACGAGAGCAAGCTCTTCTCCGTGACCTTCGGGCTCGACGGCAAGGTCTTGGCTACCGCCAAGGCCGACGACCCGCGCGAGCAGGCGCAAACAGGCCGCTGACGCTGCTACTGCCGGCTTACGAGCCCGCGCCCGCCGCCGCGCGCAAGGTCACCGGGGCGGCGCCGCGGGCGCATCGTCGAAGGCCGCGGCAACCGTCGGCACGATGCGCTCGGAGCCGAGCGTGGCCTCGAACCCCGAGCGCCGGATGAGCGAGAGCGGTTGCTCGTTCACATGCGCCAGCACGAGAGCCACCTGGCGGCGTTCCAGTTCCCGGTGCAGATGCACCAGCGCATCGAGACCTGACGTATCGAGCAGGACCAGGCGGTGCATCTCCAGCACCACGGTGCGGGTGCCTGCGGGCACGTGCGCGGGCAGTTCCTCGATCTTGCCGACGGCGCCAAAGAAGAGCGACCCAAAGAGCTCGAACACGCGCACGCCCGACGGAAGCTCGGCGTGCTCTACGAGTTCCACCTTGAACTGCGAGCCCATGCGGTAGACGAAGAAGCCGCATGCCAGCACCAGCCCCACCTCCATCGCCACCGTGAGATCGAAGATAACGGTGAGCAAGAAGGTTCCGAGCAGGATCACGCGGTAGGGCAGGTTGAATTGCCGCAGCCGCGCGAACTCGCGCCACTCGCCCATGTTCCAGGCCACGAAGGCGAGGATGCCTGCCAGCGCCGCGAGCGGAACGTTCATCGCCAGCGGCGCGGCCACGAGCATGATGCCCAGAAGCGCCAGGGCGTGCACGATGCCGGCCACCGGCGTGCGGCCGCCGGAGCGCACGTTGGTGACGGTGCGCGCGATGGTGCCGGTGGCCGGGAGGCCGCCGAACAACGGAGCCGCGAGATTGGCCAATCCCTGCGCCATCAATTCCTGATTGGGGTCGTGCCGAGGCAGCTCGGTCATGTTGTCGGCCACGCGCGCGCACAGCAGCGACTCGATGGCCCCGAGCAGCGCGATGGTCAGGGTCGGAATCAGCAGCAGCTTTACCGTCGCCCAGGTGAACGCAGGGAACGCCAACGATGGCAGGCTTTGCGGGATGCCGCCGAATCGCGAGCCGATGGTCTCTACCGGCAGACCGAGCGTGGAGACCGCCAGCGTGGCCAGCACAAGTGCCACCACGGTGCCGGGCAGGTGCGAGGCCGCGCGATTGAAGCGGGCGATGGCGCCCAGCGGACCGGTGGGCATGGCGTAGGACTTGGGCCATAACACGACGATGGCCAGGCTGGCCATGGCCAGCGCCACCGCGGTCGGGTTGGTGGTATGGGCGTGCTCGGCCAGCACCGAGAGCAGCGAGAAGAAGTCGGCCGGCAACTTCGGCGTCTGCAGCCCGAAGAAGTCCTTGATCTGCGACAGGCCGATCAGCACCGCGATGCCGTTGGTGAAGCCGATGACTATGCTCACCGGCACGTAGCGCACCAGCGCGCCGAGCTTGAACAGCCCCATCAGGAACAACAACACGCCCGCCAGCATGGTGCTGATGAGCAGGTTGGGCAGGCCGTAACGCTCGACGATGCCATAGACGATGACGATGAAGGCGCCGGCGGGCCCGCCGATCTGCAGGTTGGAGCCACCCAGTGCCGAGATCAAGAAGCCAGCGATGATGGCCGTGACCAAGCCTTGTTCGGGCTTGACGCCGCTGGCGATGCCGAAGGCCATGGCCAGCGGCAACGCCACCACACCCACCGTGATGCCGGCACCCAGGTCGGCGAGAAAGCGGCGCCGGTCATAGCCATTCAACGCGTCGAGTAGGCGCGGACGGAAGGGGTGCACCCTCTCACGCAGGCCGGCAGGCAACATCGAAGGCATCTTCGCACGGGAATCTGGCGTGGCGCTGAATGCGTGGGGCCTGGGCTGCGCGGCCCCAATGCCTCGATGCCCTGCCTCGATGCCCTCAGCGCACGCGCAAGCCGGGCTTGGCGCCCGGCCACGGCTCGAGCACATACACGCCCGGCTCAGCACCCTCGTCGGCGTGGCTGGCGGCCAGCACCATGCCTTCGCTGACGCCGAACTTCATCTTGCGCGGTGCGAGGTTGGCCACCAGCACCGTGAGCTTGCCGCCAAGCTGCTCGGGCCGGTAGGCGCTGGCGATGCCGCTGAAGACGTTGCGCATGCGACCTTCGCCAGCGTCGAGCGTGAGGCGCAGAAGTTTGGTGCTGCCCTCCACGGCTTCGGCCTTGACGATGAGTGCAAGGCGCAGATCGACCTTGGCGAAATCGTCGATCGTGATCGTGCCGGCAATGGCCTCGCCACCGGGCAGTGCGGCAACCGTGGCGGCTTCTGGCGGCGGCTCGAAGAGGGCGTCGAGCTGCTTCATGTCCACGCGCTGCATCAGGTGCTTGTATTCGCGGATGCTGTGCGCTCCGCCGTGCAGGATGGAGCGCTTGGCATCCGCCCAGGCCAGCGGCTCGATGCCGAGGAAAGCCTCGACTTGGGCGGCGAGCGCCGGCAGCACCGGCTTCAGATAGACCGTGAGCACGCGGAAGGCCTCGATGCACACCGTGCAGGCGTCGTGCAGCGCCGCTTCCATGCCGGCCTGCTTGGCCAGCTCCCAGGGCTTGTGCAGGTCGACGTACTCGTTCACGCGGTCGGCGAGCAGCATCACCTCGCGCAGCGCCTTGCCGAATTCGCGCGTGTCGTAGAGCTCGCGCACGGTGTCGGCATGCGCGCGCAGGCCGTCGAGCAGCACGCGGCCCTCTACGCCCACGTCGGCCGAGAGCTTGCCGCCGAAGCGCTTGCTGAGGAATCCGGCAGCGCGGCTGGCGATATTGATGTATTTGCCGACGAGGTCGCTGTTGACGCGCGCCATGAAGTCGTCGGGGTTGAAGTCCATGTCCTCGACTCGCGCATTCAGCTTGGCGGCGATGTAGTAGCGCAGCCACTCGGCGTTCATGCCGAGATCAAGGTACTTGAGCGGGCTGATGCCGGTGCCGCGGCTCTTGCTCATCTTCTCGCCGCTCACGGTGAGGTGGCCATGCACGTAGATGAAGTTCGGCACCTTGCGGCCGCTGAAGTGCAGCATCGCTGGCCAGAACAGGGTGTGGAAGGTGACGATGTCCTTGCCGATGAAGTGAATCTGCTCCACCTGCGGGTCGGCCAGGTAGCGGTCGAAGTCGATGCCCTGCCTGCCGAGCCAGTTTTTCAGCGAGGCGAGATAACCCACCGGCGCGTCCACCCAGACATAGAAATACTTGCCCGGCGCATCTGGAATCTCGATGCCGAAGTAGGGCGGGTCGCGGCTGATATCCCAATCGCCCAGGCTGACCTTGCCGGCTTCGTCGCGCTTGAACCACTCGCGCACCTTGTTGGCCACCTCGGGTTGCAGTTTGCCGTCCTGCGTCCAGTTCTCCAGGAATTCCACGCAGCGCGGGTCGGAGAGCCGAAAGAAGAAGTGGTCGCTCTTCTTCAGCACCGGCGTCGCGCCCGAGAGTGCCGAGTAGGGCTTCTTCAGATCGGTGGGTGCGTAGACGGCGCCGCAGTTTTCGCAGTTGTCGCCGTAGGCGTCGGCAAAGCCGCAGTTGGGGCATTCACCCTTGATGAAGCGGTCGGGCAGGAACATGCCCTTTTCAGGGTCGAAGAATTGTTCGACGACGCGCGTCTCGATGAGGTCGTTCTTCTTCAATGCCTGATAGATGCTCTTGACCAGCTCGTGGTTCTCGGGCGCATCGGTGCTGTGCCAGTTGTCGAAGGCGATGTGAAAGCCATCCAGAAAGGGCTTGCGCCCGGCGGCCAGTTCGGCGACGAACTGGTGCGGCGTCTTGCCCGCCTTCTCCGCGGCGATCATGATCGGCGCGCCATGCGCATCGTCGGCGCACACGAAATGCACTTCGTGGCCCAGCATGCGCTGCAACCGCACCCAGACGTCGGCCTGGATGTATTCCATCATGTGGCCGATGTGGAACGGGGCGTTGGCGTAGGGCAGGGCGGTGGTGACGAAGAGCTTGCGGGTCATGGTGCGACCGATTCTAGGTGTCGGTTTGTGGGCATCGGCCCTCGGCTAGACTCCCCCGCGACTTGCAGCGACGGGCAAGCACCGACCCTCGAAACACCGCGCCATCTGGAGACCCGAGCCCCATGTCCACGCCCCTGGCCACCGAAGCCGCCGTGCTCGAGGCACTGAAGACGGTCGCCGATCCCAACACCGGCAAGGACTTCGTCTCCACGCGTGCCATCCGCAACGTGCGCATCGAAGGCGACGACCTGGCCTTCGACCTCGAGATGGGCTACCCGGCCAAGAGCCAGCATGCCGCGTTGCGCGCCGCGCTGGTGGCGGCGGCACGCAAGGTGCCCGGGGTGGGCAATGTCAGCGTGGCCATCACCACAAAGGTCATCTCGCACTCGGTGCAGCGTGGTGTGCAACTGCTGCCCGGCGTAAAGAACATCATCGCCGTGGCCTCGGGCAAGGGCGGCGTGGGCAAGAGCACCACCACCGCCAACCTGGCACTGGCGCTGGCCGCCGAGGGCGCCAGCGTGGGTGTGCTCGATGCCGACATCTACGGCCCCAGCCAGCCGATGATGATGGGCATCAGCGGCCAGCCCGAGAGTGCCGACGGCAAGACCATGGCGCCGATGGAGAACCACGGCGTGCAGGTGATGAGCATCGGCTTCATGATCCAGCCCGACCAAGCCATGATCTGGCGCGGCCCGATGGCCACCCAGGCGCTGGAGCAGTTGCTGCGCCAGACCAACTGGCGCGACCTCGACTACCTGCTCGTCGACATGCCGCCCGGCACCGGCGACATCGCGCTCACGCTCAGCCAAAAGGTGCCGCTCACTGGCGCCATCATCGTCACCACGCCGCAGGACATCGCCCTCATCGATGCCAGGAAGGGCCTGAACATGTTCGAGAAGGTGGGCGTGCCCATCCTCGGCATCGTCGAGAACATGGCGGTGCACGTGTGCACGAAGTGCGGCCATGCCGAGCATATCTTCGGCGCCGACGGCGGCAAGCGCATGGCCGCCGAGCACAAGGTCGACTACCTCGGCGCGCTGCCGCTGACGATGAAGATCCGCGAGCAGGCCGACAGCGGCCAGCCCTCCGTGGCCGCCGAGCCCGATGGTGAGATTGCCGCGCTGTACAAGCAGGTGGCGCGGGCGGTGGCGGTGAAGATCGCCCAGAAGGCCAAGGACTTCAGCAGCAAGTTCCCGAGCATCACGGTGAGCAAGACGACCTGAGGCGGGTCAGGTCGGACGTGTGTGTTGCAGGTGCCGCAGATCCGCTGGCGTGTTGGCGTTGAAGAAGGCGCCGGCGTCGTCGAAAGGCACCAGCACCTGACCCATCGCGCGCGTAAAGTGTTCGACCTTGCGTTCGCCGCCGGCCAGAGCCGCCTCGAGCTCGCCGCGCAAGGCGCGGTGCAGCAGGCAGAACACCGGCTGGGGTTGCAACGCGCCTGTGGCATCTCGCGTCTGCGGCATGGCGGCGCGGCAGCCGCCTTCGGCAGCGGCACTCGCCAAGCGCGCTACCAGATCGGTCGGGAAGTGCGGCGTGTCGCAAGGCACGGTGACCAGCCATTCGGTGGTCATGGCGGCAAGACCGGCCAGCATGCCGGCCAGCGGGCCGGCAAAGCCTTCGAGCGTGTCGGGCCACACCGGCACGCCGAACTTCGCATAGACCTCGAGCGAGCGGTTGGCGTTGATGCCGAGCCCGCCGACCTGCGGGCGCAACCGGGCCAGCGCGTGTTCGACGAGCGTGCGCTCGCCGAGGTGCTGCAGGCCCTTGTCGATGCCACCCATGCGGCTGCCGCGGCCGCCGGCCAGCACGAGCCCGGTGATGTGCTCGATGGGGATGCCCATGTCGACTGAGATTGTGGGCCCGGTAGGTCCGATAGGTCCGATAGGTCCGGTCGGGCCGCGACTGACCGCGGCCCGGACCGCGCTCACGCGCGAGGCCACGGTGGTGCAGGCCGATGGCAGCACGTACCGTGTTCAGCTCGCCACCGAGCGGCCGCTCACGCTGTACGTCGACCGCCTGGAACTCGTCACACTGATGACGCTCGGGCAGGAGCCCGAGTTGCTCGCGTTGGGCTATCTGCTCAATCAGGGTCTGATCGAGAGCGCGGAGCAGGTGGAGTCGATCACCGTGGCCTGGGACGTGGGCGCGGCGGCGGTGCATACGCGCGAAGGCGTGACTGGATTGCAGGAACGCATCGCCCGGCGCACCGTCACCACCGGCTGCGGCCAGGGCACGGTGTTCGGCGACTGGTTGCAGCGCGTGCCGCCGTTGCCGCCAGCGAGCGCCGCGGCGGGCAGCGTGGGCCATGCGGCGCTGGTGCACCTGCTCGATACGATGCGACGCCACCCGAGCATCCACCGCGATGCGGGCTCGGTGCACGGCACCGCCCTGTGGAGCAGCGGGCCCGACGCACGCCTGCTCGTGCACGTTGAAGACGTGGGCCGCCACAACGCCGTCGACACGGTGGCCGGTTGGATGGCGATGCGCGGTATCGATGGCGCCCGGTGCTGGCTCTACACCACCGGCCGCCTGACCAGCGAGATGGTGCTCAAGGCCGCCCACCTGCGCGTGCCGGTGGTGGTGTCTCGCAATGGCGCCACCGCCATGGGGCAGGAATTGGCCGAGCGGCTCGAGCTGACGCTGATCGGCCGCGCCAGCGGGCAGCGGTACCTGTGCTACAGCGGCGCGTCACGGCTGCGCCAGCATCCGGGTTGAGCCCTGCGGCTTTGGGCCTCAGGTCAGCCCGTCAAACAGCCACACGGCCACCGGCTCTCCCTCGGCGACCGAGCCCTGGTCGTGCCCCAGCACCACCAGCGCATTGGCCTGGCTCATGCTGCGCAGCACGCCTGCGCCCTGGCTGCCGAAAAGGCGCACCCGCCAGCCCGCCCCATCGGGCGCGGGCTCGACGATGGCACGCTGGAACTCCGTGCGCCCCGGGCGTTTGCGGATGGCCACGGCGCAGCGCGCGCTCAACATGGGCAGTGGTGCGGGGGTTGCGCCGGCCAGCACGAGCAGCGCCTCGCGCACGAGCGCATAGAACGTGACCAACGCGGCCACCGGGTTGCCCGGCAGGCCGAACAGCCACGATGGTGTGTCCGACCCAGTACGCCGCAAGGGCCCGAAGGCAAATGGGCGGCCCGGGCGCATGGCGACCTTCCAGAACGAGACCTCACCGTGACGCGCGAGCACGTCGCGCGTGTGGTCGGCGTCGCCCGCGCTCACGCCGCCGCTGGTGATCACGACATCGGCCCCGGTCAGTGCGCGTTGCACGATATCGGCCAGCGCCTGCGGGTCATCGCGCACGAGGCCGAGGTCGACAACCTCGAAGCCGAGCCGCCGTATCGCGGCACCGAGCGTGTAGCGGTTGCTGTCGTAGATGCAGCCCGCAGACAGCGGCGTGCCGGGTTCGACCACCTCGTCTCCGGTGGAGAAGAGGGCCACCTTCAGGGGCCGCATCAAGCGCACCGTGGTCAGGCCCAGCGATGCCGCCAGGCCCAGGTCGGCCGGCCGCAGCACGCAGCCGGCCGTGAGCGCGGGGCGGCCGCGGGCGAGGTCTTCTCCGCGCTGGCGGCGGTTTTCGCCCGGCTTCAGGCTGCCCGCGGCGATGCTCACCATGCCACTCTCGGGCGGGCCCTGCACATGGGCCAGTTCCAGCGGCACCACCGTGTCGGCGCCGGCGGGCATCACGGCACCGGTCATGATGCGCAGGCACTGACCGGCCGCCACCACGCCCTCGAAAGGCCGGCCCGCATACACGACGCCGCTGGCCCGCAACACGGTGGCTGCATCGGCGCGCAGCGCGCTGCCGGCGAAGGCGTAACCGTCCATCGCCGAGTTGTCATGCGCCGGGACGTCGATCGGCGAGATGACGTCGGCGGCCAGCACGCGTCCCACAGCCGCGGCCAGCGGCACCTCTTGGCTGGCGCTGCGCGGCAGCGGCACCAGCACGGCGGCGATGGCCGCACGGGCCTCGTCGACGCTCAGGTTGCGTTCGCCGGCGGCAAGCGGGGAGGGGCCGAGTTCGCTCATGGCGCGATTCTCGTGTCGAACGCACACAATCGCGGCCATGCCGGCCGGAATGCTTTCGTCCGGGCATGGCGCCGTACGGGCGCCCAATTGGCGCCCCAACTAGCTCCAATTGGCGCCACATTTGGCGCCACATTTGGCGCCCTACGACAGCTTCGTCCACGGCCACCAGCGATCAGGACCTACCTCCATACCACCATGAGCACCCCCATCGACCTGCGCAGCGACACCGTCACCCGCCCTACGCTCGCGATGCGCGAGGCCATCGCCCAGGCCGCCGTGGGCGACGACCAGTATGGTGAGGACCCCACCACCAACGCCTTGCAGGAGCGCCTGGCCGAGTTGCTGGGCAAGGAGGCCGCGCTGTGGATGCCCAGCGGCACCATGGCCAACCAGGTCGCGCTGCTCGTGTTGGCCAAGCCCGGCGACGAAGTCATCACCGCGCGCGAGGCACATGCCGGTTGGCACGAAGCCGGCGGTGCCGCGGCCAACGCCGGCGTGCAGATCGTCGAGATCGGCGAGCACGGCATCTTCACGCGTGATCAGTTCGAGGCGGCCATCAAGCCCAGCGGGCTGCCGGTGTTCCCTACCAGCACGGTGGTGGAGATCGAGAATACGCACAACCGCTCGGGCGGCGTGATCTTCCCGCAAGGCGAGGTGCAGCGCATCTGCGAGCTGGCGCGTAAGCGTGGCATGGCCAGCTTTCTCGATGGCGCGCGTTTGTGGAACGCCGCGGTGGCCAGCGGCAGCAGCGAGCGTGAGCTGGCCGCGCCGTTCGACCTGGTCTCGGTGGCGTTCAGCAAAGGCCTGGGCGCGCCGGGCGGCTCGCTGCTCGCCGGCAGCCGCGAGCACATCGCGCGCGCCAACCGGCATCGCCGCCGCCTGGGCGGCGCGATGCGTCAGGTGGGTATCTTCGCGGCCGCGGCATTGCACGGTGTGGAACACCACCGCGCGCGCCTGGCCGAGGACCATGCCAACGCCCGCCGGCTGGCCGAGCGTGTGGCGCGCTGTGAGGCCGTGCAGCTCGACCTCACGACGGTACAGACCAACATCGTGGTGTTCCAGCTGCGTGCGGGGGCGCCTGATGCGGCCGCGGTGGTGGCCGCCGCACGGGCTCGTGGTGTATGGGTGGGCGCCTTCGGCCCACGCACCGTGCGCGCGGTGACGCACATGGACGTGAGCGCCGCGCAGTGCGACGAGGCCGCCGCGCAGTTGGTTGCGCTGCTTCAGGGCTGAGCTACGTTCTGCTAGGCTGTGTGTCGGGCTGCCGGCGGGCCCTAGGCGGACCACTTCCACCTTCGGAGGGATGCGCGCAGCTCCTCCCTAGGTTGGCGACTTGTTGCGGGGCAGTCATCGGCGGAGACTCCCCGCTCCATCACAGGAGGACGCGATGAAATCATCGTCGTTGAGGAGCATCGCCGCCAGCGTGGTCGCGTCAGCGGCTATCGTGGTGGCTACCGTGGTTCTTGTGGCATGCCAGCCGCGGCCGGCAGCGCCCCCACCTCAGTCGTCGGCGTCGGGCTCGGTGCCGGTTGTACCGCCGGTCGCGCCACCGACCCCGTCCCTGCCCGTGCAGTCCCTCAGCCCCGAGCAGGTGGCCAGCCTGCTCGAGCGGCGCGTGACGCCGGCCTTCGTGCCTGGGCAGGTGGTGGTCAAGCTGAAAGCCGGTCGCACCACTGCCATGGCTGCTGCCGACATGCAGCGCCTGCAGATCGAGAGCGTCGAGCAAATCACCTCCGGCGGTGAACGCATCTACCGCATCCAGCCCACAGTGGCGCGCGCCATGGAGCCGCAGGCGATGCGCGATCGCACTATGGAGCTCGTGCGCGCCATGGCTGCGCGGCCCGACGTGGAATATGCGCAGCCCAACTTCATCTTCCGCATCGGTGCCGTGCCCAACGATCCGGGCTTTGTGCAGCAGTGGCACTACGCCGACAACGGCAGCGGTGCTGGCCAGGTGCCCGGCGGCATCAACTTGCCTCAGGTGTGGGAGACGAACAAGGGCTCTGGCAGCGTCGTGGTCGCGGTCATCGACACCGGCATCCTGCCCAACCACCCGGACATCACGGGCTCGCCCAACCTCGTGGCCGGCTTTGACATGATCAGCGACTCCGCCATCGCCAACGACGGCGGCGGACGCGACAACGATCCCGCGGACCCCGGCGACGGCAGTGCCGCCGGTGAATGCGGCCCGGGCTCCGGCGCGCAGCCCAACAGCTGGCACGGCACACACGTGGCCGGCACGGTGGGCGTGGGCAACACGAACAACGGCGTCGGCGTGGCCGGCATCAACTGGAGCGTGAAGCTGCAGGCCGTGCGTGTGCTTGGCAAGTGCGGCGGCACCATGGTCGACATCAACGACGGCATCCGCTGGGCCGCGGGCTTGCCGGTGCCGGGCGTGCCGAACAACGCCACGCCGGCCAAGGTCATCAACATGAGCCTGGGCGGCGGCTCCCCGTGCTCGGCCTCGCCGGCCACGCAGTCGGCCATCAACGACGCCGTCGCTGCCGGCACCACGGTGGTGGTGGCCGCTGGCAATTCGGCTGCGGATGCCGCGGGTTTCCTGCCCGCCAGTTGCCGCGGCGTCATCACGGTCGCCGCTGGCGATGCGCGCGGCTTTCTGGTCACGCGCTACTCGAACTTCGGGCCGCGCATCGACCTGCTTGCGCCCGGCGGTGATACCCAGCGCGACGACAACGGCGACGGCCAGAACGACGGCGTGCTCTCGATGGTGCAGGGCGGCTATGCGCGCTACAACGGCACCTCGATGGCGAGCCCGCACGTGGCCGGTGTCGTGGCGTTGATGCTCGCCGCGCGACCCACGCTCACCCCGGCTCAGGTGTTGGCCGACTTGAAGGCGCAAGCGCTGCCGCGCAATACCACGCAGTGCCCGAGACCCTGCGGCGCGGGCCTGCTCAATGCGCGCGCGGCACTGGGTGGGTCGCCCCCGCCCCCGCCTCCGCCGCCACCCCCGCCTCCGCCCCCACCGGCCCCCGTCGTCGTCGGCATCGCGCCCAACAC
Source organism: Burkholderiales bacterium (assembly GCA_031401195.1). Lineage (GTDB taxonomy): Bacteria > Pseudomonadota > Gammaproteobacteria > Burkholderiales > Burkholderiaceae_C > Rubrivivax. The sequence continues at coordinate 33,007 of JANNRI010000220.1, read as the reverse complement.
CGCCACTTTGAACATCGGTGCCAGCACCACGCTCGTGGCGGCCGTGTCGGCCAGTGGTGCGCCGCTCGCAGGCAAGACGGTGCAGTTCACCTCATCCAACCCCGTGGTGGCTGCGGTCAGCCCGGCCAGCGCTGTCACCGACGCCAGCGGGCAGGCTCGCGTGATGGTGGCCGGGCTTACGCCGGGCAGCGTGAGCATCACCGCCAGTGCCGAAGGCGTGCAAGGCAGCGCGGCCGTGACCGTGGCGGCCAAGGTCTCGGCGTTGTCGTGGGTGGCGTGGCTCGCCATGGCGGCGATGCTGGTGTGGGGGCTGGCCCTGCCCGCGTGGCGTCGGCGGGCGCTATGGCGCTTGCGTCGCCCTCAACTCTGACGGCATCACCAACCGCGCCGCACCTCGAGCATGTCGGAGTTGATCGTTTGGATCACCTGGGCCACGGCGGCAGCCGCACAGGCCGCGCTCGCGGCCGTCGGCACGCCCCTCACATTGCGAGGTGACGTGCTACACCATGCCAACGGCTTTGCCGCGCATGTCAATTTCGATTGCACCGCCTGCTGGCCGGCCTTGCTGCTGAGCTTGGCGCTGGTGCTGAGCCGCCGCTTGCCGCCGGGCACCTTCATGCTGCCGCGGGTGCGGCGCCTGCCGGCCGCCACCATTGCACTGGGCGTCGCCGCCATGGTGGCCGTGAACCAGCTGCGCCTCGTGGCCGTGGTGTGGATCGGTGTGCACGCGCCGGCTCACTTCGGCTGGTTGCACGAAATCGCGGGGCCGCTGCTGCTGGTGGCTGCAGGCCTCGCATTCGTTGTGCTGGCGGCTCGGCCATCGCGGCGGGGGCAGTCCATTCAGGCGTCACAGAGCGCACGGGCATGACTGCCACCCTTGCCTGGACGAGCCTCGCGGTTTGGGGCGCCTGAGGTTGCAATGCCGTTCCTTCCACGCGCACACAGGGCGGCCGTCACGCTGGCAGCGGCCCTCGTTTTGACCAGCGGCCACGTCCTGGCGGCAGCGCCCATCGTCGCCGGTGACGTGATCGTCAAGTTTCGTGACCGTACCGAGCCGGGTGCGCAACTCGGTGCCGTGCTTGCGGGACAGCGCACCGTTGCATCGGTGGCGCCGCTTGCAACGCGCCTGAGCATGGAGCTGGCGCTGCCACTGGTGCTGGTGCAGGTGACCTCGGGGCGCGAAGCGCTTTTGGCCCTGGACCGCGAGGCCTTGACGCAGGTCTTGCTGGCACGTGCCAGGCGCGAGCAGGGGGTGCAGGGCGGGGCTGCGGCCACAGACGCGGCACTCGCACCCGGCGTACTGCCGGGCTCCGATTTGGTACTGCAGGTGCAACTGCGCCCTGGGGCAGCGCCGAGCCTGCCGGGTCATCTCGCCAAGCGCCTTGCCGCCGGCGGACTCGTGCCGCCGCGCGTGCAGCGCGAGGGCGACGGCAAGTCGCTGCAGCTGCACTACGACATGGATGCGCTGACACTGGCCTTGATCACCAAGCTGCAGCGGCGCCCCGATGTCGAGTACGCGCAGGCCAATCGGTTGTTGCGGCCGGCGCCGGCGGCACCGGTACCGGCAGCTTCAACGACCGCCTCCGGGCCGAAGCGCTGATCTGCCGTGCGGGTGTCCTTTCCGGCGGCTGCGGCCGACCGGCGGTGAGCCGGGGTGTCGCGTGTCTTGGGTCAAGGCCGGCCCCTGCGTTCCGCCGCTCGTACGCTCGCGAGCCGCTCACCCGGCCGCTTGCGCCACCACACCCACAGGCCCGTGCCCACCAGCAGCAGCGGCGCGATGCCTGCCGCGCACATCGCCACCAGCCCCGGCGTGCCGAAGGCGCTGCCCACGTGCAATGGCAGCAGCCAATGCATGAAGCTCTCGCCGGCGCTGCGCGTGCGGGCGCTGCGCTCGGCGAGCAACTCGCCACTCACCGGGTGCAGCCAGGCGATGGTGTCGCCCATTCGATGCACGTCACCTGCGTCGCGCAGCTGGAAGTACACGCCGGTGAGGCCGCGCTCGCTCAAGCGGATCTCGGTGACACGCCTGCCCGGGTAGGCCAGCTGCACACGCGTGGTGAGCTCGCCGAGGGTCATCGGCTCGTCGTCGGCCGCGCTGCTGCGAAAGGGCAGCACCGGAATCGGCTCGACGCGCGAGAGCCAGCTCACCATGTCCCGCACATAGTTCACATACACCAAGGTCGCCCCAGTGATGGTGGTGAGCAGCAGCACGACCGCGATGCCGGCGCCGCTGGCGCGGTGCACATCGAACAGCACGCGGGTGGCATTGGCGCGCCAGCGGATGGTAAAGAGCCGGCGCAGCCGTTCGCGCGAGCGCGGCCAGGCGAGCACGCCGCCGCTGAGGGCCGAGGCCATGAGCAGAAACCCGGCGAGTCCGACGAAGTTGCTCCCCGGCTCGCCGAGCAGGATGTTGCGGTGAAACTCGTACAGCGTGCGCATCAGGTCAGCGCGGGCTAGCGAGATGCGCTCGAGACTGCGCACGCCCAGCAGCTCGCCGCTGGCGGGGTCGATGAAGGCCTCGATGCGCCCCGACTCGACGCGGCTCGCGCTGGCGCGCAGTTGCAGGCGATAGACGCGGGCCGCGCCTTCGGGCACGCGGATGCGCTCGATCCGTCCGAGCCGGTGCTGGCCGCGCGCGAGTTCGGCCACGCGCTCGGCATCCAGCAGCGCGCCGCTGCCCCGGGCCGTGAACCATGCCGGGTTGAGCCAGGCGTCGACATCGTCGCGCCATACGAGCAGCGCGCCTGTCAACCCCACGAGCGCGAACCACAGACCGAGCGCCACGCCCAACCACCGGTGCACGGTGGAAAGGCGTGGGAATGCTCGCGCGTCGCGCCGCCCCATCGGCCCGCGTTTGCTCATTCGGCCGCCTGCGCAAGAGTTGCCCCCGCGGCCGCTTCGGCATTCAGCACGACAACGAAGCGTGCGCCGCGCGTACCGTCCTCGCGCGGGCCCGCCCGGATGTCGCCGCCGTAACGTTCGACGATGCCGCGGCTGATCCACAGGCCCAAGCCCGTGCCGTCCTTCTTGCGCGTGGTAAACGGCTGGAAGAGCTGCTTCAGCAACTCCGGCGGCAGGCCGGGGCCGGTGTCGCAGACCACGGCATGCAGCTCCCGGCCGGACGTGCCCACGGGCCCCGCCTGCTCGCGGGTGGCGATCTCGAGCTGCCCGCCTTCGGGCATCACCTGCACCGCGTTGACCAGCAGGTTGACGAACACCTGCTGCAGCTCCTGCCGGTTGATCGCCACGTGGGCCTTGGCGCGCAGTTCGCGCCGCACCTCGATGCGGGTCTTGGCCAGCAGGTGCTGCACGAGCACCAGGCTCTCTTCCAGCAGCTGAGAGACATCGACGCTGTCCACGTAGCCGGCGTACTCGGCCGGGCGCGCGAACTGCAAGAGCTGGGTGACGATGAGCCGCATGCGCTCGATCTGCGCATCGACGAGCTTGAGTTCGGGCGCCACGCGTGCGCGTGCCGCCGGGTCGAGCAGCTCGCGCACGAGGTCGAGGTTGCCCTGAATCACGGCGATGGGGTTGTTCACCTCGTGCGCGATGCTCGCCGTGAGCTGCCCGACGGTGGCGAGCTTTTCGCTGCGCACGAGCTGATGCTGTGCCAACTCCAGCTCTCGCGTGCGCTCGCCGACCTTGGCATCGAGTGCGGCGTTCCAGCGCTGCAGCTCGCGTGTCTTCTCGCCCACGGTCTCGAGCAAGTGGTCGAGGTGGCCGGCCAGGCGCCCGATCTCATCGCCGCTGGCCACCGCGCCCACGCGGGCTTCGAGCGCGCCGGCCTGCACGCGGTACATCGTGGACTCCATCTGCTCGAGCGGACGGAAGATGCTGCGGGCCCAGCGCAGCGAGACAAAGGCGGCCAGGATCATGACGGTGAAGAAGACGGCGCCGATGGCGGCCAGCATGGCGTACTTCAGCACCGTGTAGGGCCGCTCGAGGAAGCCGACGTAGAGCATGCCCGCGCGCTGGCCGCGGCCGTCGATCAGCGGCAGGTAGGCCGAGACATACCAGTCGCTCACGACGAAAGCGCGGTCCAGCCAGGTGCGTCCCTCGTCGAGCACGGCGTGGCGCACCGCCATCGATACGCGTGTGCCGATGGCGCGCTCTTCGCCGGCCTTGCGGTCATTGCCGAACAGGCGCACGTTGGTCGAGATGCGCACGTCATCGAGGAAGAGCGTGGCCGTGCCGCGGCTGCCGAAGGGCAGCGAGCCCTCGGGGTAGACGATGGCGTTGATGTGGTCGATGAAGGCCAGGTTGCGGTTGAGCAGCACGCCAGCCTGGACTTGGCCCAAGGCCTGCCCCTGAGCACCCACCACGCTGCGCGTGGACAACAAGACCATCGCGCGGTCCTCGACTTCGCGCGATGTGGGCGCAGCGTTGCGCGTGGGCCTCAAGGGCACGGCGACGCGCTCGCGCAGTTCCGGCGCCAGCGTGGCCAGAGTGGCCAGACTCAGCACAGCGACGCCGTGGTGATCGGCGCGCCCCGGTCGTTCGCCGGGGTCGTCGAGCGTGGTGCCTCGGTGCGTGACGCGCACGCTGCCGTCAACGGCACGCAGGTTGACGAAGTCCAGCCGTTCGCGGTGCCGCAGTTGTTCGAGCAGGGCGGCCTGGCGCTCGCGGGGTGCCGCAAGCACCTCGTGCAAAACACGCGACTCCGCGATCGCGTAGGCACTCGCGTCCACCTCGGCCAGCGTGCGCTCGAAGTAGCCCTGGGCGACGCCGAGGTCGGCACGGATCTTGGTGATGAGCACCTGGTCGAAGGCTTCGTTGCTCCACCAAAGCAGGATCGCGCCCAGCAGCGGCAGCACCACCGCCAGTGGCAGCAGCACCATGGCCAGCAGCTTGTTGCGGATGGACAGCCGCGCAAAGCGGCCCACTGCCTGTGGCGTCGCAGGCGCGAGATCGGCGGTCGGTGGCCCCGGCACACCGGGTGCCACATCGGCCAGGTCGAACAGCGTTGGCATGGCGGCAGCGCGGTGCCAGTTCAGACCGGCGTGCCTGCCCATTCGGCCACGCGGCGCTCGAGCGTGCGCCGCGAGATACCGAGCAGGCGCGCGGCGCGCGACTTGTCGCCAGCCACGGAGTCGAGCACGGCCAGGATGTGCCGCTTCTCGAGCGTGGCCAGGTCCACCGGCCCGCCACCGGTCGCCGCCGCCGGCGGCAGCCGTGGGCCGCCCTCGGCAGCGCTTCCGGGCCCGGCGGGCTGGCGTGCCAGCTCCTGGTACAGCGCCGAGACATTGAGGGCGCCGACGATCAGCGAGCGTTCGATGAGGTTGCGCAGTTCGCGCACGTTGCCCGGCCAGTCGTACTGCTGCAGGAATCGCATCTCGGCCTCGCTCACCTCGATCGGCGGCACGCCCAGGCGCGGCGCGAGCGTGCCGACGAAGTGCGCCACGAGGTCGGGGATGTCCTCCTTGTGCACGCGCAGCGGCGGCAGCGTGATTTCCACCACCTGCAGGCGGTAGTAGAGCTCGGCGCGGAAGCGGCCTGCTTCGACTTCGGCGCGCAGCGGGCGGCTGGTGGCCGCGACGATGCGCGCGCTCACGGGGATCTCCTGCTCGCTGCCCACCGGTCGCACGCGCCGACTCTCGAGCACGCGCAGGAGCGAGGCCTGCAGCCCCAACGGCAACTCGGCCACCTCGTCAAGGAAGAGCGTGCCGCCCTGCGCTTGCACGAGGAGCCCGTCGTGCCCGGGCTGGCCGAAGAGTTCCACGTCCAACGTGTGCGGCGACGCCGCGGCGCAGTTCAGCGGCACGAAGGGGCCGCCACCGAGCGGGCTCTGGCCGCCCGGCTCGGTGGCGCGCTTGCTCAGGCGGTGCAGGGCCAGCGCGGCCAGCTCTTTGCCGGTGCCCGACTCGCCCGTGAGCAGCACGGTGCTGTCCACCGCCGCCATGCGCTGCAGAGCGGCCTGCAAGCCTTTGACAACGATGCTGCGTCCGACGAGTCCGTCGGCGGGTGGTGTGCGTTCGCTGAGGGCGCGCCGCAGCAGCCAGTTCTCGCGCTTCAGTCGCGCTCGCTCCAGCCCATGGCGGAAGGCGTTGAGCACTTGCGTGACGCGGAACGGTTTCAACAGGAAGTCGCCGGCACCGGCCCGCAAGGCCTCGATCGCCGTGTCGAGATCGGCAAAGGCCGTGATGAGGATGACCTCCGCGGCGTGGCCCTCGGCGCGCAGTTGCTTGAGCAACTGGATGCCGCTCTTGCCCGGCAGCGTGATGTCGAGGATGAGCAGGTCGAAGCGGTGGCGTGCCAGCAGGGCCTCGGCTTCCTCGGCCGAACCGGCATCGAACACCTGCCCGGCGCGCGTGGCCAGCGTCTTGACGAGGAAGTTGCGCATGCCCGGCTCGTCGTCGACGATGAGAACCGTTGCATTGGGCCAACGGTCTGCTGCCGCCACGCCGTCGAGCCAGCCCTGTGGCTCGTCGGCCACGGGCAGCGCCGCGAGGTCGGGCGCGGATCGCGTCGGGCTCGGTGTGCGGGTCATGGCCACCCGATGCTAGGCGCTGTGGCGGGCTTTGCCACGTCCCCGGAGGGGTGGGTGGTGGCTCCGCAAGCGCCGAACCTTGGGCCCGACTAGCGCCAAAGCGCCACCACCGCGACAACTTGTCGCATGACCCCCTAATGCAAGTTGGGGCCTGACCCGATGGGCGCGCTGCCCGATGCGTTGCATAACCACGAATACGTGCGGCGTGACCGCCGGGTTTGTTCGTCCGGGATTCCCCGGATCTGGAGATCAGACGACCATGGACATGAACCGGAGGCACTTCTTCCGAGTCAGTGGAGCGGGGCTGGCAGCATCCAGTCTCGTCGCGTTGGGCTTTTCGCCCACGGCGGCACTCGCCGAGACGCGCAGCTTCAAACTGGCCCGAACCACCGAGACGCGCAGCATCTGCCCGTACTGCTCGGTGAGTTGCGGCATGATCATGTACACGCTGGGCGACAAGTCCAAGAACGTGACGCCGACCATCGTGCACGTCGAGGGCGACCCCGACCACCCGGTGAACCGCGGCACCCTGTGCCCCAAGGGCGCGGGCGTGATGGACATGATCCAGTCCACCAACCGCGTCATGTTCCCCCAGGTGCGCGAACCTGGCACCAACGAGTGGAAGCGCATCTCCTGGGATGACGCCCTCACGCGCGTGGCCAAGCATCTGAAGGCCGACCGCGATGCCAACCTGATCAAGACCAACGACAAGGGTGTCACGGTCAACCGCTGGAATACCACCGGTCTGCTGATCAGCTCGGCCGCCTCCAATGAATCCGGTTATCTGTCCGTCAAGGTCGCTCGCGGCCTGGGATTGGTCACGCTAGATACACAAGCACGTATCTGACATGCGCCGACGGTGTCCAGTCTGGGCCCGACTTTCGGTCGCGGAGCGATGACGAATTCTTGGACCGATATCAAGAATACCGATCTCGTTCTCATCATGGGCGGCAATGCCGCCGAAGCCCACCCCTGCGGCTTCAAGTGGGTCACCGAGGCCATGCAGCAACGCAAGGCCAAGCTGATCGTGGTCGACCCGCGCTTCACGCGCAGCGCGGCGGTGGCGGACATCTACGCGCCCATACGCGTGGGTACGGACATCGCCTTCCTGGCGGGGGTCATCAACTATCTGCTGTCCAACAACAAGATCCATCTCGATTACACGAAGATGAACACCGACGCCAGCTTCTTGCTGAAGCCGGCGTTCAAGTACGACAACGGCTACTTCAGCGGCTACGACGAGGGCAAGCGCAGCTATGACCGCTCGAGCTGGGGCTACCAGCTGGGCGAGGACGGCTACGTCAAGGTTGATGCCAGCCTGAAAGACCCGCTGTGTGTGTTCCAGCAGATGAAAGCGCATTACTCGCGCTACACGCCGGACATGGTGTCCAAGATCACCGGCACACCCAAGGACGTGTACCTCAAGATCTGCGAGGCGATCGCATCCACATCCACGCCGGACCGGGTGATGACGATCCTGTACGCGCTGGGGTGGACACAGCACAGCGTGGGCAGTCAGAACATCCGTACGATGGCCATGATCCAGCTCTTGCTGGGCAACATGGGCCGTGCGGGCGGTGGCGTGAATGCGCTGCGCGGGCATGCCAACGTGCAGGGCATCACCGACCTCAATGCCTACTCAGAAGTGTTGTCGGGTTACATGCTGGCGCCTCTGGACGCAGACAAGGACCGCGCGGGTTATCTGGCCGCGCGCACGGGCAAGCCGCTGCGCCCGAACCAGATGACGTTCACGCAGAACTTCCCGAAGTGGCACACCAGCCTGATGAAGGCCTATTACGGTGCGGCGGCGACGGTGGAGAACGACTACGCCTACGACTGGATTCCCAAGCGCGACACCGCCTACGACATCATGGCGATGTTCGAGCGCATGCACACCGGCAAGATGAACGGCTTCGTCGTGCAGGGCTTCAACCCGCTGGCGGCGATGCCCAACAAGAAGAAGATGTCGGTGGCATTCGCCAAGCTCAAGTTCCTGGTCGTGATCGACCCGCTGGAGACCGAAACCAGCGAGTTCTGGAAGGACTACGGCGCGCTCAACCCGGCGGACCCGAAGGCCATCCAGACCGAGGTCATCCGGCTGCCCTCGAGCTGCTTTGCCGAGGAGACCGGCAGCTTCACCAGTTCCGGCCGCGTGATCCACTGGAAGGAGGCTGCCGTGCCCCCGCCCGGCGAAGCCCGCACCGACGGCCACATCATCGCCAGCCTCTTCATGAAGCTGCGCGGGATGTACGCCAAGGACGGCGGCACTTTGCCTGAGCCCGTTGCGGCGCTGACCTGGGCCTACTCCAACCCAGGCAACCCGAGCCCGACGGAGGTGCTGCGCGAGATCAACGGCCGCGCCCTGGCCGATGTCTTCCCGCTGCCTGCGGCACCCGTGGTGAACCCGGCCTTGATGGCCGGCGCCAAGCCCGGTGCGGCAATGGTCAAGCCCGTTGCCGCGGCCACGGCTGCCAAACCGGCAGCGCCCGCGGCAGCCACGGTGGGCGTGGCGCCAACGCCGCTGGTGCGTGCCGGCGATCAGTTGCCGGGCTTTGCCATGCTGCGCGACGACGGCAGCACGAGCTGCGGCAACTGGCTCTACAGCGGTGTGTTCACGCAGGCGGGCAACATGGCCGCTCGGCGCGACACTTCTGACCCCAGCGGCCTGGGCATCTTCCAGAACTGGGGCTTCGCGTGGCCGGCCAACCGGCGCATCCTCTACAACCGCGCCAATGCCGATGCCAGCGGCAAGGCCTGGGATGCGTCGCGCCGGCTCATCTCCTGGAACGGCACCGCCTGGGCCGGCCCCGATGTGCCCGACATGCGGCCCAACGCGGCACCGGAGGAGGGTGTAGGCGCCTTCATCATGAACCCCGAGGGCGTGGCGCGTCTGCACGCGGTGGGTTTGGCCGACGGCCCCTTCCCGGAGCACTACGAGCCGTTCGAGACGCCGGTGGGCGTGAACCTGATGTGCCCGAACAACGCCAAGGCGGTTTCCAACCCCGCCGCGCGCGTCTACAAGGGCGACATGGAAGCCTTCGGCAAGAAGGAGGAGTTCCCGTACGCCGCCACCACCTACCGCCTGACCGAGCACCTGCACTACTGGACCAAGCATTCCAGAACCAATGCCATCGTGCAGCCGGCGCCCTTCGTCGAGATCGGCGAGGACCTGGCCAAGGAGAAAGGCATCAAACAAGGTGACAAGGTCAAGGTGAAGAGCAACCGCGGCGAAGTCATCGCCGCCTGCGTGGTCACCAAGCGCATGAAGGGCCTCGACGTGAACGGCAAGAAGGTGCACCACGTGGGCATCCCCATCCACTGGGGCTTCAAGGGTTTGACGCAGAACGGCTACCTGGCCAATGCGCTGACCCCTTACGTGGGAGACGCGAACTCGCAGACGCCGGAATACAAGGCGTTCCTGGTCAACATCGAGAAAGCATGAGGAGCTGAATCATGGCATCTATGCAATCTCTCGATGTGGTGGCGCGCAGCGCCACCACCACGCCCAGCCCGCAAGTGCGCACCGCCGCGCCGCAGATCGCCAAGCTCATCGACGAGTCCAAGTGCATCGGCTGCAAGGCCTGCCAGGTGGCTTGCATGACGTGGAACGACCTGCGCGACGAGGTCGGGCACAACGTCGGCGTCTACGACAACCCGGCTGACCTGACGCCCAGCAGTTGGACGGTGATGAAATTCTTCGAGATCGAGCCCAAGGATGGGAGTCTCGAGTGGCTGATCCGCAAGGACGGCTGCATGCACTGCGAGGACCCGGGCTGCCTCAAGGCTTGTCCGGCCCCGGGTGCCATCGTCAAGTACGAAAACGGCATCGTCGACTTCATCAGCGAAAACTGCATCGGCTGCGGCTACTGCGTCAAGGGTTGCCCCTTCGACGTACCGCGCATCTCTGCCAAGGACAACAAGGCCTACAAGTGCACCCTGTGCTCCGACCGCGTCGCGGTGGGCCGGGAGCCGGCCTGCGTGAAGACCTGCCCCACGGGCGCCATCACCTTTGGCACCAAGGAGAGCATGGTCGCGTATGGCGAGAAGCGTGCCGGTGAGTTGCGCGAGCGCGGGTTCCAGCAAGCGGGCCTGTACAACCCGGCGGGGGTGGGCGGCACGCACGTCATGTACGTGTTGAAGCACGCCGACAACCCGGGCCTGGTCGACCTGCCCAAGGACCCGAGCGTGAGCCCGATGGTCTCGCTGTGGAAGGGCGTGGCCAAGCCGCTGGCGCTGGCTGCGATGCTGGGCGCCGTGGTGGCCGGGTTCTTCCACTACATGAAAGTGGGCCCGATCGAAGAGAAGGCCCAGGAACGAGACAGGGAGGAGGCGTGATGGCTGACCGCATGCTCAAGCGCTACGAGGAGAGCGAGCGCATGAACCATTGGTTCATCGCGCTCATGTTCGTGCTGGCCGGGCTCTCCGGCCTCGCGTTCTTCCATCCGAGCCTGTACTTCCTCACCAACTTCTTCGGCGGTGGTGCGTGGGCGCGCATCCTGCATCCCTTCATGGGGGTGTTGATGGTGGTCGCCTTCTTCGGGCTGGCGGCGCGTTTGTGGCGGGCCAACGTCGTGACCGATGGCGATCGGGAGTGGCGCAAGCACATGGGCGACATGCTGCGTGGCAACAAGGCCGCCATGCCGCCGGTGGGCAAGTACAACTACGGGCAGAAGATGGTGTTCTGGGTCATGGTCGGCAGCCTGGTCGTGCTGCTGATCACCGGGATCATCTTCTGGCGTCCGTGGTTCGCGCCCTATTTCCCGGTCGACGTGCTGCGCGGTGCGGCCTTGCTGCACTCGGTGGCGGCCGTGCTGTTGATCGCCGCGACCATCATGCACGTCTATGCCGCGCTGTGGGTCAAGGGCACCACGCGTGCGATGACGCGCGGCAGCGTGAGCGAGGACTGGGCCAAGGTCAACCACGCCCTGTGGCACAAGGAAGTGACACGCAAGAGCTGAGCCGCCACCTGCAAGTTCCCAGGTCACGGGCGCCGCGGAAGCGGCGCCCGTCTCGCATGTGGAGTAGCCTTCCGGGCTGATCTGTCCAGCTCCCATCCCGCTGCCTTGAAGAGGCCGATCGCATGAGCCCTACCGCCACTGTCCGCGTGCTGCCCGCCGAGGAGATTGCCGCCCGTGCCGGGGGCAGCACACCGCCGCTGCGCTGGCCGCAGCGGGCCACCTTCTTCGCCGAGCGCGCGATGCGCTTGCGTCAGGTGGCCAACGGCCACCCGATGGGCGAGTTCCTGCAGTTCACCTCGCGCCTGGCACAGGCGCAGCAGGCAGCGCTCGCGCGGCTTGCCCGCGACGGTGGCTTCCCGATCCCCGACGCAGAGGCCATCGATCGCGCCTCGCTGGCCGGCCTGCCCCCGCTGAGCGCGGCCGACTGGCCGCGCCAGCACGCCTGGCACACCGTGTTGCGAGAGATCGTGCAGGCGATGCGCCAGGACACCTCAAGCGGCCCTGCGGCCGAGGTGCTGGCCCGCCTGGCGGATATGCGCCAGGCCGACGAGGTCTTCCTCGAACGGCAGGCAGATGCATTGCTCACGGGCGTGATGACCGACCTGGACCTGGGCGCCGCCCCGCTGATCGCCGCCGCCTTGCAGGTGGTGTGGACGCACATGGTGATCGAACTGGAGCACGCCCATGCGCAGCGAGGACAGACGAGCACGTTGCCGGTGGGCAAGCTGGACGACGCGGGCATCTGCCCGTGCTGCGGCAGCCGGCCTGTCGCGAGCATCACGCGCACCTCGGGCGATGTGAGCGGACAGCGCTACCTGCACTGCTCGTTGTGCGGCACCGAGTGGAACGTGCCGCGTGTGCATTGCACGCACTGCGGCGAGTCGAGTGCCGAGAAAGTGGCCTACCAGTCGCTGGACCACGCCAATACCGCTGCGCACGGAGCGCATGCCGGGCCGGCCGAGCGCGCCGAGCGCGCCGGGCGCGCCGAGCCGGCCGAGCCGGCCGGGGCCACCGAGAGCGGCGACTCGCGCGCCGCCCGTGCCGCCATCCAGGCCGAGACCTGCGACACCTGCGGCCACTACCTCAAGATCATCCATGGCGACCGCGATCCGTTTGCCGAGCCGGTGGCCGATGATTTGGCGAGCATCACGCTGGACCTGCTCGTGGCCGAGACGGGCATGCTGCGGCATGGGGTGAACCTAATGCTGCTGTTCGGCGACCCTGAAGGCGCTGCAGGCGCTGCAGGCGCTGCCAGCGATGCCGGCGCAACGGGCGAACGCTCGCCGCCGCGACCACCCGCGGGCCACTGATGAGCCGGCCCGCAGAATCCGTCGTAGACGGTTCCGAGGCCCCCGGCGACCACAACGGCCAGAGCACCGGCGCCGCAGCCGGGGCCACCTCAGAACCACGCGCCGAGCCCAAGGACCTGCCTGCGGTGGACCGCCTGCTGCGCGAGCCCGAGGTGGTGGCCTTGATGCAAGAGCACGGGCGCACGCTCGTCGCCGGCGAGGCCCGCGGGCTGCTGGAGGCCCGCCGGGTTGAAGCTCGCGCGGGCCGCCTGGCCGCAAACGCAGTGGCCACACCGGTGCTGGTGCAGGCGTTGGGCCAGGGCGTGCAGCAGCGCCTGGTTCCGAGCCTGAGGGCGGTGCTCAATCTCACCGGCACCGTCATCCATACCAACCTGGGTCGCGCGCTGTTGGCAGACGGCGCCTTGCAGCACCTGCTGGCGACGATGGCCGGCCCCAACAACCTGGAGTACGACCTCCAAAGCGGCGGCCGCGGCGACCGCGACAGTATCGTCGAAGGCCTGCTGTGCACCCTCACCGGCGCCGAGGCGGCGACGGTGGTCAACAACAATGCCGCGGCGGTGCTGCTCACGATTGCAGCGCTGGCGCGCGACAAGGAAGTGATCGTCTCGCGCGGAGAGCTCGTGGAGATCGGCGGCGCCTTCCGCATGCCCGACGTGATGGCCGCCGCCGGCGCGCGCCTCGTCGAGGTCGGCACCACCAACCGCACGCACGCGCACGACTACGAGCGCGCCATCACCGAGCGCACGGCGCTGGTGATGAAGGTGCACACCAGCAATTACGCGGTGCAGGGCTACACGAGCGCGGTCGACGAGGCCGAGCTCGCATCGATCGCGCACGCCCGCGGTGTGCCCATGGCCACCGATCTGGGCAGCGGCTCGCTGGTCGACCTGGCGCAGTGGGGCCTGCCACGTGAGCCGCTGCCGCAGGAGAAGCTGGCCGCTGGTTGCGACATCGTCACCTTCAGCGGCGACAAACTGCTAGGCGGTCCGCAGGCCGGGCTCATCGTGGGCAGCCGGGCCGCGGTGGACCGCATCCGCAAGTTCCCGATGAAACGCGCGCTGCGCATGAGCAAGCTGCCGCTGGCGGCGCTGGAGGCCACGCTGCGGCTGTATCTGCGGCCGGAGCGGCTGACGCAGGACCTGCCGACGCTGCGCCTGCTGACGCGGCCGCTGGACGTGATCCGCGCGCTGGCGCAAACACTGCAGCCGTTGGTGGCAGCGGCCGTGGTGCCTCGCTTCACGGTCGAAGTGGCCGAGCTGATGGGGCAGATCGGTTCCGGTTCGCTGCCGGTCGAAACCCTGCCCTCGGCGGGTCTGGCCATCGCCCCATTGCAGAAAAGGGGCGGCGGTCGCGCGCTCGACGATCTGGCGGTGGCCCTGCGTGGACTGTCCACACCAGTGATCGGCCGTATCTCCGAAGAGCGGCTGCTGCTCGACCTGCGCTGCCTGGAGCGGCCCGCGCTGCTCGTCGACCAGCTGCCGGCACTGCGCCGGGCGCTTGATTTGGAGAGGGCCGCTGCCGGCTCGGGGGTGGATGTGCCGGCGGGCAAGCCAGCGCACAAACCAGCGCACAAACCAACGCACAAACCAACGGATAAGCCAACGGCTAGGCCAGCGGATAAGCCAGCGGCCAAGCCAGCGGCTAAGCCAGGAGAGCAGCAGCCGTGATCGTCGGCACCGCCGGCCACATCGACCACGGCAAGACGACGCTGGTGCGCGCCTTGACCGGCGTCGACACCGATCGTTTGCCCGAAGAGAAGAAGCGCGGCATCAGCATCGAGCTCGGCTATGCCTTCATGGATGTGTCGGGCGAGACCTCGGCGGGGACGTTGGACAGGGGCGACGCCCTCGAACGCATCGGCTTCATCGACGTGCCCGGCCACGAGCGCCTGGTGCACACCATGCTCGCCGGCGCCACGGGCATCGACTACGCCTTGTTGCTGGTGGCCGCAGACGATGGTGTGATGCCGCAGACGCGCGAGCACCTGGCCGTGTTGTCGCTGCTGGGCATTTCGCGCGGCGCGGTGGTGGTCACCAAGGCCGACCGCGTCGATGCCGCGCGATTGGCCGCCGTGTGCACCGAGGCCCACGCGCTTGTCGCAGAGAGTTCGCTTGCCGGGGCCGACGTGCTGGCGGTGTCTGCCACCGGTGGCCAGGGGGTGGCTGACCTGAAGGGCCTGTTGCAGCGCGCCGCGCTTGCGCACGGCGCGGTGGCTGACGGGCTCGACAGTGGCCGCGGCTTCCGCCTCGCCGTGGACCGTGCGTTCACGCTCGATGGCGTGGGCACGGTGGTGACGGGCACGGTGCATGCCGGTTGCGTGCGCCTCGGCGACGAGCTGTGCCTGGTGCCCGGCGAAAAGAGCGCGCACAAGATCGCGCGCGTGCGCAGCCTGCGTGCGCAAAGCCGCGAGGTGCCGGTGAGCCGCGCGGGCGAACGATGCGCCATCGGGCTGGCCGGCCTGGCCCGGGAAGAGGTGGCGCGAGGGCAGTGGCTCGTCGCGCCTGCGGTGGTGCCGCGCGCACCGCAGGCCGGCTGCACTCGACTCGATGTGCGCCTGACCTTGTGGCACGGCGAGGCCAAGCCGCTGCGCTCGGGCGCGTTGGTGCATGTGCACATGGGCGCGGCAGACACCATGGGCAGCGTCGCCGTGCTCGAAGGCGGTGATGCGCTTGCGCCTGGCGCCACGGCGCTGGTGCAACTCGTGCTGCGGCAGCCGGTGGGCGCGTGGGCCGGCGACCGCATCGTGCTGCGCGATGCCTCGGCCACGCGCACGCTGGCCGGCGGTGTCGTGCTGGACCCGCTGGCGCCCACGCGCTATCGCCGCACGCCGCAGCGGCTGGCCGAACTCGCCGCCCTTGGACAACCTGACGCCGAAACCCGCCTGGCCGCGGCGCTGGCCGCGGCGCCCTTGGGGATGGACCTGCGGCACTATGCGGCTTCGCAGGGGCTGCAAGATCTGCCGGTGACCGCTTCCACGGCGTTGTTCGAGACGTCGACATCGCCCGCCGCAGCGCCAGCGCCGACGGCATGGCCAACGGCAGGGCGGGCGCCACCGAGCGTGCAACGCGAAGGCGACTGGGCGCTTGATTCGGTGCACGCCGAGGCCGTACGCGCCGCGGTGCTGCGCACACTTGCGGCCTATCACGAGCGCCAGGCCGACGAGCTTGGTCCTGACGCCGCACGGCTGCGCCGCCTCGCCGCACCCCGCCTGGCCGAACCGCTGTTCCGCGGATTGCTCGCCGGCCTCGTCGGCGCGGGCCAGGTCATTGTGCGCGGCGCGTTCGTGCACCTGCCCGAGCACGGCGTGCGCCTGTCAGCGGGCGAGGAACGCATCGCGCAGAAGGTGGCGCCACGCTTGGCAGCGGCAGGCTTCGAGGGTGCCTGGGCGCGCGACCTCGCGCGCGACAGTGGCGAGAGCGAGCCGCTGATGCGCACCACGCTTGCGCGCCTGGCGCAACGCGGCGAACTTCATCAAGTGGTGAAAGACCTCTACTACCCGGTGCACACGGTGGCCACACTGGCGGGCCTCGCGCGGCAGGTGGGCGCGGCTCACGAGGGTATCGTCACCGCGGCGAGTTTTCGGGATGCCACGCAACTGGGCCGAAAGCGCGCCATCCAGATCCTCGAGCACTTCGACCGCATCGGCCTCACACGGCGCGTCGGTGACGTGCACAGGCTGCGCGCCGATTCGGGGTTGTTTGCGCAGGACGCTCTGCCTGCAGGATGAGGAGCACACGAAAGAACATGGAGAGGAAACGATCCTGGTGGGTCGGCCGGGCTTCAAACCCGGTGGGTGGCGCCATGCGTTGCCGGGAGGGTTCGACTCCCTCTCCTCTCCGCCACGAGCATCCGCTGGGCTGCTGCGCGGGCCGATGTGGCGCCTGCGCTGCTCGCCGTGCGCCTGGTCGGCTGCGATGCTCGACGCAGCCTCGGCCCGCTCGCGACGCACATCGAACGCTCGTGGAGCACCGTGGCGCTCGCCTTGCGGCGTCGCTTGGGTCGCCTGGTTCGCTTGGGTCGTTTCCTGGGGCATCTCGATGAAGGTCGCAGGGTTCGAGTTTCCTGATGGGTTGCACTACCTGGTCGAACACCAGGTGTGGGCGCAGCTCGAGGAAGGTGGCGTGGCGCGGGTGGGCATCACCTCGCTGGGCGTTCATCTGGCCGGGGGCGAGATCTACATGGCACGGGCCAAGAGGGTGGGCGTGGTGGTGCAGCAGGGCACATCGGTGGGCGTGGTCGAGCTGGCGAAGGCGGTCGTCTCGGTGAAGTCGGCGGTGAGCGGCACGGTGGTCGAGGTCAACGAGCGCCTCACGGCCACGCCTGAGCTCGTGCACCAGGATCCTTACGGCGAGGGCTGGCTGGCGCGGCTGGAGCTGTCGGACTTCGCGGCCGACGCGCTGGTGCTGGTGCGTGGCGAGGCGGCGGTGCGGCCGGCCATGGAACACCATGCATGGCTGAACAAGCTCGAATGAA
This sequence comes from Burkholderiales bacterium, assembly GCA_031401195.1. Lineage (GTDB taxonomy): Bacteria > Pseudomonadota > Gammaproteobacteria > Burkholderiales > Burkholderiaceae_C > Rubrivivax. The sequence goes on along the minus strand of JANNRI010000220.1, from coordinate 15,779 downwards.
GGGCTCGACAGACGTGGGCGGCTTCGTCGAGCACCAGGCAGAGGGCATCGCGATCCTGTTGTGGGCGTGCGAGCCCGCGGCGCCGCATCGGCTGGCGACGCCGTTCTTTCATGCCGCCGCAGCGGCAGCGATGGATGTGCCGGTGGAGATCTACTTCACTGCCGCTTCGGTGCGGCTGCTGGTGCCCGGCGTTGCCGAGACGCTGCGGGCCTCGCCGCACCACGCCAAGACCGTGCTCGATGCCATGTGCGAGGCGGTGGACCATGGCGCCGTGCTGCTGGCCTGCACCGATGCGCTGCACGCCCAAGGGGTGGATGCTGAGCGCTTGATCCCGCAGTGCACGCGCCGCGGCGGTGCGGTGCAGTTCATGGCGCGCGCCGCCGACCTGCGCTGGCGCACCCTGGTGTTCTAAAGGCGAGCAGAGGGCCGTATGAACGAAACACTGCGCACGCTGCTCTCGCGCCACTCGTTGGGTGGCAAGCACCTGACCGGGCCGGGGCCCGACGACGCCGCATTGCGGCAGATGGCCGAGGCGGCGCTGCGGGCGCCCGACCACGCCGGCCTCGCGCCGTTTCGTTTCAAGCTCGTGCGCGGGGCCGCGCGCGAGCGCATGGGCGCGCTGTTCGAGGCGGCGGCGCTGGCTGCGGGCAAGTCGGCCGAAGAGGCCCGCATCGACGCCGAACGTGCGCTGCGCCCCCCGGTGACGGTGGCCGTGGTGGCGCGCATCGACATGGGCCACCCCATCGTGCCCGCGCACGAGCAGTGGGCCGCGGTGGGCGGCGCCATCGCCAACTTCCTCAATGCCGCACACGCGCTTGGTTTCGCGGGCAAGATGCTTTCCGGGCACAAGGTGCGCCAGCCGGCCATACAGGCTGCGTTCTGCGCGCCGGGCGAGACGCTGGTGGGCTGGATCTCGCTGGGCACGCCGGCGCGCCCCCCGGGGCCGGGGCATGCCAAGGCGGGTGTGCCAGACGTCCTGCAGGAGTGGTGCTAGTTGGGCAGCCGCGGCCGCTACTGACCTGCAGGCCTACAGACCTACAGACCCAGTGCCTGCCGCATCTGCACGCCGCTCATGCGCCCCGGGTCGGGCTGCGATAGCCGCGCCAGCATCCATTGATTGCACGGCGCAGGCGTGCCAGCGGCCTGCGCCAGGCGCACCACCTCGCCGCACAGCGCATCGATCTCCGTCGGCCGGCCGCGCGCGAGGTCTTCGGCCATGCTCGTGCGCGCCTGGTCGTCCATGCGCAGGCTTGCGCGCGCGGCCAGGCGGAAGAGCCAGGTCGGCAGCCGAAGGCCGAACGCCATGCGCCGCGGTGGCAAGGTGGTGAGCTGCGCCGGCTCGATGCCATGCACTTGCAGCGCAGCCAGTGCCTCTTCGATGAGCGCGGCCATCACGCAACGCAGGTCGCGGTCGAGCAGTTGCTGCTTCAGCGGCAGCCCCGATAGCGCATTCACCGGATTGTTCAGGTTGAGCAGCAACTTGCCCCACTGCACGGGCTTCAGATCGTCGTGTAGCGTCAGTGGCAGGTCCGCCGCGTCGAAGGTGGGCAGCCAGCTGTCCAGCCCCGGGTGCGATTGCGCGGCCAGTTGGCCCCAGGTGCCGCGGTGCCAGTGCCCGGGCGAGGCGCGCACGACGTTGAAACCGACCATGCCCGGGATGACGCGCAGCGCGGGCGCGGCGGCCGCGGCTGCAGCCGGGTTGCCGATGCCGTTCTGCAGCGAGAGCACCGGCGTGCCCGGCGGCAAGCGCAGTGCCAACAAAGCTGCGGCCTCGGCGGTAGAGCCGGACTTCACGCACAACAGCACCAAAGGAAGCGGTGCGCCGCGGGCCGGCTCGGGCACTTCGGAGTACAGCCGCAACTGCGGCGGCGCGATGTGCTGGCGTTGCCCGCCGAGTTCGGTGAGCGTCAAGCCACGCAAGCGCAATTCGGCGAGCACGCTCGGACGCCCGACGAAGTGCACCTCGGCTCCGGCGGCCTGGAGACGGCCACCGACCCAGCAGCCGATGGCGCCGGCGCCCATCACGAGCACCGGGGCGGGGGGAAGGATCATCCGCGTGGTGTTGGCACTCGGGCGGCGCGCTGGTTCACCGCGCCTTGGGCTGCGCCAGATCACGCAGCGTGGTGGGGCCGGCAGCCTGCTCGACGTGTGCCATCAGCGGCCGGCACAGCCCCGCCATCGACAACAGTTCGAGCACCACGAACATCGGCCCCACGAACAGCCCGACGAGATCGTCGGTGAAGGCGGGCTTGCGGCCCTCGTAGTAGTGGCCAATGAACTGGATCAGCCAGCCGAGCGCGGAGACACCCAACCCCACGGCCAGCCACAGGGCCGGCTGCGCGCCTGCCAACCCATGCGCCGCCCACACCAGCGCGGCGGTGAAGAGCATGGTAGCCAGCCCGAGCGCGAACTGGCCGCGTGAGAGTGTCCAGGCCGCCAGCGCCGCCAGCGCCACCCATGCGAGCGTGGTCTTCACCCCGCCCCACTCAAGGGTGGCGCGAGAAAGCAGCACCCCTGCGCCGAAGATGATCAACGGCACACCGACCAGGTGGGTGGCGATGTTGCGCCGGTCACGGTGGTAGCGCGCGTACTGCACGAGCAGGTCGAGGGCCGGGCGCGTATGGCTGCGGGTGGACATATCGGGCACCTTCTGGAGCGTGGCGTGCGAGTGCGTGTGCGTGCGTGCGTGCCTGCATGTGCGTGCGAACTCGCGCGCATGGGGACCTCATCGGCGCATGCTAATGCAGCCCCTCGCCGCGCGGGCCAGTCGGCCGTCTCGCGCTCCCTAGAATGACTGGGCATTCCGTGACGCCCGCCGCGTGGCCACGGCCAAGTACACCTGGACAAGGCGCCCCGATGAGCATCAAGAGCGACAAGTGGATACGCCGCATGGCCCAGACGCACGGGATGATCGAGCCGTTCGAGCCCGGGCAGGTGCGCGAGGCACCCGACGCCAACGGTCAGCTGCGCCGCATCGTCAGCTACGGCACCAGCAGCTATGGCTACGACATCCGCTGCGCGCCCGAGTTCAAGGTGTTCACCAACATCTACAGCACGGTGGTCGACCCCAAGAATTTCGACGAGCGCAGCTTTGTCGACATCGAGGCCGAGGTTTGCATCATTCCGCCCAACAGCTTTGCGCTGGCGCGCACGCTGGAGTACTTCCGCATTCCGCGCAACGTGCTCACCATTTGCCTGGGCAAGAGCACCTATGCACGCTGCGGCATCATCGTCAACGTCACGCCCTTCGAGCCCGAGTGGGAAGGCTATGTGACGCTCGAGTTCAGCAACACCACGCCGCTGCCCGCGAAGATCTACGCTGGCGAAGGCTGCGCGCAGGTGCTGTTCTTCGAGAGCGACGAAGTGTGCGAAACCAGCTACAAAGACCGTGGTGGCAAGTACCAGGGCCAGCGCGGCGTGACGTTGCCCAAGACCTGAGAGCTGCCGCCGGCCATTGCGGGCGTCCGATCGGTCGCGCCCAGGCCACGGACGACCACCGGCGGGCGCGCAGGCCCGCCAGTGCGTCTAGGAACGGTCTCAGTCGAACTTGATGCTGATGCCGGTGGTGAACAGCGTATCAGCGCGCTTGAAGCCTGGGCCCGGGTCGCTGTTGAATCTCAAGCTCACGCCCGCGGTCAGGTTCATCGACTGCGACGCGGGCACGGCAATGCCGGCGTCCCACTGTGCACGGTACTCGCCACGGTTGCCGAGGTTGGGAAACACCACGAGGCGCTGGCGTGCCGTGGTGCTCTGGCCGAACTTGTGCACCGACTCCTCACCCGCGATCAGCGTCGCATAGCCGTAGCTGCTGCGCTGGCCGCCGTCGATCAGGCGGGGCGCCTCGTAGCGGTCGGAGACGTAACCCACGCCGCCGAACACGTCGAACTTGAGTGCCTCGGTATTGAAGAACTTCCAGCCTGCGCCACCGCCCAGGGTGAGGCGAGACTTCAGGCCGGCGAGGTCGTCGCGTTCGCCTTCGCCGAGGCCGAAGAGATAGAGCTGCGAGGTCAGGTTCCAGTCTTGCTTGGCGCCCAGGCGAAACAGGTCGGCGGTCTTCTTGCCGGCGCTGGAGCCGTACAACATGCTGGCGTAAAGCGACGTCTTGTCGCCCGCGGTCGCGCGCACGGCATCGGCTGTGCCCGACAGGGTGGTCGAGCGCGTGTTGCCGCCGCTGGAGGCGTAGGAGGCGCCGAGCGCGGCGCGCCATTGGCCGTCTTCCTTGACGGTGGCTTGCGCGAGTGCGCCGCTCGCAGCGGCGAAACCGGCCACCACGATGGTGGTCGAAAGGAAAATCTTCATTCTTGAACTGCTCCTGTACTGGCATTGCACTTGATTGGGCTCCCAAGGTCGTGCGTTCCTCGGGTTAACCACGAGTTTAGACGCGCGAGTCTCGGCGCCGGAAACCGGCGACAGTCTGTTCGTTTGACGGTGAACCGCGGCCATACCAAGGGCCAGGCTCGCAACGCCACCACGGTTGGCGTGGCGTTGGCGGGGCGGCGAGAATCGGGTTCAGTGCGCACTGCAGCGCCAAGGAGCGGGACGATGAAATGGGAAGGCCAGGAGCAGAGTCGCAACGTCGAAGACCGGCGCAGCACGGGAGGTGGTGGCGGCGGCATGGGCATGCCGCGCATCGGTGGACGTGGCATTGGCCTGGGCACCATCGTCATCGCCGTGCTGGCGGGGTGGATCTTCGGCATCAACCCGCTCACGGTTCTGGGGCTCTTGGGCGGCGGCGCGCCGACCGAGGTGGTGCAGGCGCCGCAGCGCACGCCGGCCGGCCAGCCGGGTGCGGCGCCCAAAGACCCGCAGGCCGTATTCGTTTCCACCGTGCTACGCGACACCGAGCTCGTATGGGGGCAGGTGTTCAAGGCGAGTGGGCAGGCCTACCAGGAGCCCACGCTCGTGCTCTTCCGCGGCGCCACGCGCAGCGCCTGCGGCGTCGGCGAGTCGGCCATGGGGCCGTTCTATTGCCCGGGTGACGCCAAGGTCTATCTCGATCTCAACTTCTTCGAGACGCTGTCGCGCCGCATGGGCGCGCCGGGAGACTTCGCACAGGCCTATGTGGTGGCGCACGAGGTTGGCCACCACGTGCAGAACCAGATGGGCATCACGGCCAAGGTCGACGGCATGCGCGGCCGCGTCTCGCAGCAGCAGATGAATGCGCTGTCGGTGCGTGTGGAACTGCAGGCCGACTGCCTGGCCGGCGTGTGGGCGCACCACAGCCAGAAGGGCAAGGGCTGGCTCGAGGCCGGGGACCTTCAGGAAGCGATGAATGCGGCGGCCCAGATCGGCGACGACACACTGCAGAGAAAGTCGCAGGGCACGATCGTGCCCGAGAGCTTCACGCATGGCAGCGCCGAGCAGCGCATGACCTGGTTCAAGCGCGGGCTGGACTCGGGCAGCATGAAGCAGTGCGATACCTTCAACGCGCGCTGATGTCCGATCGGCGCTGCACGCCGTGACCTCCTCGCCCGACCCGGCAGCACGGGCTGCCGCTTCTGCCAGTTCCGTCGGCCGCGAAGGCGTGTACCTCACGCGGCCGATGGCCTGAGGCGGCCCCGTCGTCCGGTCCGCTCGTCCCGGCAGAGCAGTGCACCGCTCGGCGCTACATTGCGTCCATGTCTGAGCCGTTTGCCCGTGCCATGGTCCGCCTGCAGGCAGCGGCCCAAGGCTTCGACGAGGCTACGCTGGACGCGCAGAAGCTGGCCCTGGCAGACCTGGCCGCAGGGCGCCTGCCGCGCGGCGAGCGGCTGGCGGCCTACCACGCGCTGTTGCTGTTCCTGTGCGCTCATCCCGGGGACGCAGCGCTGCGGCGGGCCGTGGAGTCGGAGTTCGGACGCATCGCGCGCCACATGAAGGCGCTTCCGGCCGCTGCGCGCGCCGGGCTGATCAACGAGGGCCTTCCCCATGCCGACACGCTGGCGCGCTTCTCGCACGACGCCGTGCGGCAACTGCTCGCGCGCCGCGACCTGCGCTTACAGCTCGACCACGCCGGCGCGCCGCGGCTCGACCTCAACAGCGTGTTGCGGCTGACCCTGCCCGCACCCGAATGGAGCCGCACCACTGCCGGCATGACCGACGAGGAGCTGCTGGCCGAATTGGGCGTGCCGGCCGCGCGACGGCTGCGCTTCCTGGTGGACCAGTTGGCGCGCTTCGATCACGAGCCTTACGCGAAGGACCACCTGTTCGACGCGCTCGACCTCTTCGTGCGCGTATCGCCGCGCAGCGCTGCCTTCTCGAAGGCCTGCAACCGCCTGCCGATGCCGCAGGTGTTCTGGCAATCCGAACGCTTGAAGCGCTTCGACACCCTGGCGCTGATGAACCGCGCGCTGCCTGCACCGCGCCGGCTCGATGTGGTGGCCGCTGCCGAGGTCGTGCGCATCATCCGCGACACGCTCACGCTCACCTGTCGCGAGACCGACCCCGGCACCTACCTCGAACCGCGATCGCTGCGCGTGCACGACCTCGATCGTGGCATCAGCGTCGCGCTGTACGGCATGGTGCCCGAGCGGCAACTGCCGTACGAGAGCTACGTCGGCTTCATGCTGTTCAAGAACGGCCTGCCCGCGGCGTACGGCGGCTCGTGGGTGTTCGGCGCGCGTGCCGACTTCGGCATGAATATCTTCGAGCCCTACCGCGGCGGCGAGTCGGGCTTCATGATGTGCCAGGTGCTGCGCAGCTACCGGCAGACCTTCGGCGTGCGCTACTTCGAGGTCGACGCGCACCAGTTCGGCCTCGACAACCCGGACGGCATCGCCTCGGGGGCGTTCTGGTTCTATCACCGACATGGTTTCCGGCCGGTGGATGCGGCGCTGGCCCGCATGGCCGAGCGCGAGGCGCAGCGGCTGGCAGCGCACCCGGGTGCACGTTCGAGCCGGAAGACGCTGCTGGCCTTCACCGGCAGCGCCGTGGCGCTGAACTTCGGCGGCCCGGTTCCGGTGGCGTTGGACGCGCTGGGCGCACGCATCACGAGGATGATCGCGCGTCAATACACGGGCGACCGCCGGGCCGCCGAGGCCGCGGCCACCGAGCGCATGCGACGCATGCAGTCCTTGCAGCCTTTGCAGGCTTTGCAGACTCTGCCGCCCCTCGGGGCGCCGCATCGCGCCGCAGCGCTGCCTGGCGCCGCGCGCGTCGTGGGCGAGATGGCGCTGCTCGGCGCGGCGATGCAGGTCAGCGACGCGAAGCGTCTCGCCCACCTGCGTCGCGCGACGGCGCTGAAGCCGCGCGACCTGTACGCTTATCAGCGCGCGCTGCTGGCGTATCTCGACCCCGACTGATCGGCCCGCATCGCATTGCGGGGCCGCACGCAGTCATTCAGCAAGAAGGCGAGGGCAGGCGACATGGTTTCTCCCTGGATCGAAGGCAAGGCTGTCCTCATCACCGGCGCGGCCTCGGGCATCGGTGCGGCCACCGCCGCCCGGCTCTATGCGCGCGGTGCGCGCCTGCTGCTGACCGACGTCGATGCGCAGGGCGTCGAGCGCACAGCGCGAGAAATCGGCCCGGACGTGCTGGCGCTGCCCGCCGACGTGACGGTGCTGGCCGACATGCAGCGCGCCGTGGCCCATGCAGTGCAGCGCCTGCGGCAGCTCGACGTGGTGTGGGCCAACGCCGGCATTGCGAGCTTCGGCCCGGTGGCGGCCACCGACCCCGCCGCCTGGGCGCGCAATGTCCAGGTCAACCTCGTCGGGGCCTTCAATACCGTGCATGCGGCGCTGCCCGAGATCGTCCGCAGGCAGGGGCACGTGGCCGTGACGGCGTCGCTCGCCTCGTTCGTGAACGCACCTTGCATGTCGGCCTACAGCGCCACCAAGTCGGGTGTGGAGGCGATGTGCAACTCCTTGCGCGTCGAGGTGGCGCATCGTGGAGTCACGGTCGGCGCCATCCATCCTTCCTGGGTGGCGACACCACTGGTGAGCCGGGGCGAGGAGTCGGCGGCGTTTCGGCGCCTGCGCGCTGCGATGCCGCCGCCCCTCCGGCGCGACATGCCCTTGGCCGAGGCGGCCGAGCAGGTGGCGCGCGGCATCTGCGAAAGGCGCGCGCGCGTGTATGTGCCTGGCTTCGTGCGGCTGATGCGCTGGCTGCGCACGCCACTGCACTCGATGCTGGGCGAGCGCGACATGCGCCGCGCGATGCCGCAGATCGAAGCCGCGTTCGCCGAGGACGTGGCGGTGCACGGCACGGCCGGTGCTTCGATGTCCGAGCGAAATCCTGGTCGGCCATGACGCGGGCGGCGCATCGGGGCAGTTGAGCGGTCGGCGCCAGTCAAAATTGGCCGTGGCCCGTGAGGGGCTCGGCAGGTCGCTGCGCCTCATCGGCCCGCGCAGGTGCGCGCGAGTGACACGCGCGAGGTGCTGCGCCTCACATCACCGCGCCCAACTGCCAGGGCACGAACTCGTTCTGGCCGTAGCCATGCAACTCGCTCTTGCTGGCGCGGCCCGAGGCCGTCTCGAGCATGAGGCGGAAGATGCGCTCGCCTGCGGCATCCACCGTATCGCTGCCCTCGACGATGCCGCCGCAGTCGATGTCGATGTCGTCTTCCTGCTTCTGCCACAGCGCCGTGTTCGTGCTCAGCTTGAGCGAGGGGGAAGGCGCGCAGCCGTAGGCCGAGCCGCGCCCAGTGGTGAAGCAGATGAGGTTGGCGCCGCCGGCCACCTGGCCCGTGGCCGAGACGGGGTCGTAACCCGGCGTGTCCATGTAGACAAAACCCTTGGCAGCGACACGTTCGGCGAACTCGACCACATCGACGAGGTTGGTGGTGCCGCTCTTGGCGATCGCGCCCAGGCTCTTCTCGAGGATGGTGGTGAGCCCGCCGGCCTTGTTGCCGGCAGACGGGTTGTTGTCCATCTTCATGCCGTTGCGCGCGGTGTAGGCCTCCCACCAGGCAATGCGCGCGAGCAGCTTGTCGGCAACCTCCTTGCTCACCGCGCGGCGCGTGAGCAGGTGTTCGCCGCCGTAGATCTCCGGCGTTTCGCTGAGGATGGCCGTGCCGCCGTGGCGCACGAGGCGGTCGACCGCCGCGCCGAGCGCAGGGTTGGCGCTGATGCCCGAGTAGCCATCGCTGCCGCCGCACTGCAGGCCCACCGTGATGTGACTGGCTGGCACCGGCTGGCGCTTGACGCGGTTGGCCTCGGCGAGCATCTCCTTGACCATCGCTACGCCACGCGCGACGGTCTTGGTGGTGCCGCCGGTGTCCTGGATGTTGAAGGTGCGCAACCAGGCGCCTTCGCTCAACCCCTCCTGCGCGACCAGGCCCTGGATCTGGTTGGTCTCGCAGCCCAGGCCCACGATCAGCACGCCGGCGAAATTGGCGTGCCGCGCATAGCCGCCGAGTGTGCGGCGCAGTACGAGCAGCTCCTCGCCGTCACTCGCGGTGGCGCAGCCCATGCCGTGCGTGAGCGCGACCACGCCATCGACGTTCGGGAAGGCGGCCAGTGCCTCGGGCCGGATATCGCGGCGGAACTGATCGGCGATCGCGCGTGCCGCCGTGGCCGAGCAGTTCACGCTCGTCAGCACGCCGATGTAGTTGCGCGTGGCGATGCGGCCATCGGGCCTGACGATGCCGTCGAAAGTGGCGGGCGGGTCCACATAGGCAGTGGGCACGGCGCCGGCACCGGACTCGTGCGCACGCTGAAAGTCGCTGAAGGCGAGGTTGTGCGTATGCACATGCTGCCCGGGCGCGATGGCCTGCGTGGCCGTGCCGATGATCTGGCCGTAGCGCCACACCGGCTCGCCCGGCGCAATGGCGCGTGTCGCCACCTTGTGGCCCGGCGGCACGAGGCCGCTGACCGAAAGGCCGCCTTCCTCGGCGAGTACCGTGCCGCCGAGCAACTGGCGCCGCGCGATGACGACGTTGTCCCGCGGATGGATGCGGATGGTGGGTGAACTCATGGGTGGCCCAGACGAGCAGGTGAGAAGGTGCGGCGCTCAGCCGTCGATCAGCTCAGGGTTCCATGGATGTACGGTCTGCTGCTGCTCGCCGAGTTTCTCGATGCCGAGCTTCATCACGTCACCGGCCTTCAGGAAGACCGGGTTCGGCTTGACGCCCGCGCCCACTCCGGGCGGCGTGCCGGTGGTGATGCAGTCGCCGGGCTCCAGCGTCATGAATTCGCTGAGGTAGCTCACCAGCTTGGCCACGCCGAAGATCATGGTCTTGGTATTGCCGTTCTGGAAGCGCTTGCCGTTGACCTCCAGCCACATGGCCAGGTTCTGCGGGTCGCCCACCTCGTCGGCGGTGACGAGCCAGGGGCCGATGGGGCCGAAGGTGTCGCAGCCCTTGCCTTTGTCCCATTGGCTGCCGCGTTCGAGCTGGTATTCGCGCTCGGAGACATCGTTGATCACGCAGTAGCCGGCCACGTGCTTGAGCGCATCGGCCTCGGAGACATATCGCGCGCGGCTGCCGATGACGATACCGAGCTCGACCTCCCAGTCGCCCTTCACGCTGCCCTTGGGCAGCACCACCGGGTGGTTCGCGCCAACGGCGCAACTGGTGGTCTTCGTGAAGACGATGGGCTCCTTCGGGATTGGCATGCCCGCCTCGGCCGCATGGTCGGCGTAGTTCAAGCCGATGGCGATGAATTTGCCCATGCCGGACCAGGGCACGGCCAGGCGGCCTTGCGTCACTGCCGGCAGCTTGCTCGTGTCGATGCTTCTCAACGCAGCGAGGCTGGTAGGTGACAGCGTGGACAGCGTGATGTCGCCGACGAGGCCGGACAGGTCGCGCACCGTGCCGCTGGCATCGAGCAGCGCGGGCTTTTCGTGGCCCTTGGGGCCGTGACGCAGAAGTTTCATGGTGTGGTGCTCTGGTGGTTGAATTGAGTTGCCGAATTGAGTTGCCGAACTGAGTTGCAAATTGGTCGCCGCGGAACCGGCTTGGCCGGGCCGCTGGCGGCGCCCCCTCCGAGGGAGGCGGCCGCGGGTCGCTACGGGGGGATCACAGACTCCAGCCGCCGTCGACCAGGGCCGTGGTGCCAGTGGTGAAACGCGACTCATCGCTGGCGAGGTACACCGCCATCGCGGCAATCTCGTCGGCCGTGCCCAGCCGCCCCATCGGCTGGCGGCCGATGAACATGGCTTCGACCTGCTCGTAGGATTGCCCGCTGTTCTTCGACAGCGCCGTCATGCGATCGCGCAGCGAAGGCGACTCCACCGTGCCCGGGCAGATGGCATTGCAGCGCACGCCCTGCTGGATGTAGTCGAGCGCCACGCTCTTGGTGAGGCCGATGACCGCGGCCTTGGTGGTGGCGTAGACAAAGCGGTTCTGCGCCGCCTTCACGCTGCTGGCGCCCGAGGCGATGTTGACGATGCTGCCGTTCTTCTTCGCCAACATGCCGGGCAGGAAGGCCTTGATGGTGCGGTACATGCTGCGCACATTGAGGTTGAAGGCGAAGTCCCACTCCTCCTCGGTGCAGTGGAGCACGGTGCCGTGGTGCACGAAGCCGGCCGCGTTGAAGAGGATGTCCACCCCCGGGTGGCGGCGCGCCGAATCGGCGATGGCGGCGGCATCGAGCGCGTCGAGCTTCTCGACGGTGACGCCGCCCGTGCCCTTGAGGCCGGCGAGCAGGTCGACATTCAGGTCGGTGGCGATGACCTTGGCGCCTTCGCGCGCGAAGGCCTCGGCGGTGGCGCGGCCGATGCCCTGGCCGGCGGCGGTGACGAAGGCGGTCTTGCCCTGCAAGCGATGGCTCATGGGTTGGTCTTGGTTGAGGGGGTTGTGCGCCCTCGCCCTCTTCCGCGTGCGGGTGAGGGCAGGGGTGAGGGTTCAGTGAAGGATATGCCGCGCCACGGCGCGGCGCTCGATCTCTTCCCAGCGCCAGGCGATGCCAAGGCCAGGAGTCTGTGGCACGAGGGCGTGGCCATCTTCGATGTCGAGGCGGCTCGTGGCCACGGCATCGAGCTGAGGGATGTATTCCACCCAGCGACCGGCCGGCGTGGCGCCCACCAGCGACACATGCAGCTCCATCAGGAAGTGCGGTGCCACGGTCAGGTTGCAGGCCTCCGCCAGGTGCGCCACCTTCAGCCACGGCGTGATGCCGCCCACGCGCGCCACGTCGACTTGAATGATGGACGCGGCGCCGGCGCGCACATAGTCGCCGAACTGGCCCGGCGAATAGAGCGACTCGCCCACCGCGATCGGCAATCCGTGCACCGCGCTCGCGGCGGCGAGCCGCGTGTGCCCGGTGAGGTCGTCGGCGGGCAATGGCTCCTCGAACCAGGCGATGCCGAGAGCTGCGTAGTGCGGCGCGCGCCGCAGCGCCTCGCTGAGCGTGAAGCACTGGTTGGCATCGACCATGATCTCGAAGCCAACCCCTACGGCATCGCGCACGGCGCGCAGGCGCGCCAGGTCTTCGGCCAGGTGCGGCTTGCCGACCTTGATCTTGGCGCCCTTGAAGCCGGCTGCCTGCGCGGCGAGTGTCTCGCGCACCAGCATGTCGGGGCTCAGGTGCAGCCAGCCGCCCTCGGTGGTGTAGACGGGGATACGCGACTGCGCGCCGCCGGCGGCGCGCCACAGGGGCAGGCCGCTCGCGCGGCAGCGCCTGTCCCACAGCGCGGTGTCGATGGCGGCCAGCGCCAGGCTGGTGATGGCGCCCACGCTCGTGGAATGGGTGGCGAAGAGCCCATCGCGCCAGATCGCCTCGATCTCGTCGGCCTCGCGGCCGATGAGGCGCGGGCACAGGTGGTCCTTTAGCAGCGCGAAGACCGACGAGCCGCCGGTGCCGATGGTGTAGCTGTAGCCGTCGCCGGCGCTGCCGTCGGCACAGCGGATGCGCACGATGGGCGTCTCCTGCGTCACGAAGCTCTGAATGGCATCGCTGCGCGGCACGGGAGGCGGCAGGTTCACCTGCAGCAGCTCGACTTCGGTGATGCGAGGCATGGGGGCGCGCGCTCCGCTGGGTTCGTCAGAGCCCGGTCAGAGCCCGGACGCGCGCGGCAGCCACAGCGAGATGGCTGGCACGTAGGTCAGGATCACGAGGCTGGCCAAGAGCGGCACGAGCCAGGGCAGGATGGCCATGGTCGTGCGCTCGACGCTCAGCTTGGCCACGCGCGCCAGCACGAACAGCACCATGCCCATCGGCGGGTGCAGCAGGCCGATCATCAGGTTGAGCACCATCACGAGGCCGAAGTGCACCGGGTCCACGCCCAGCTTGTGCGCGATGGGCAGCAGGATCGGCACCAGGATCGTGATCGCCGCGGTCGGCTCCAGGAAGCAGCCGACGAACAGCATCAGCAGATTGGCCATCAGCAGGAAGAGCCAGGCCTCCTTGGTCACGGCCAGCACCCATTGGGCGATGGCCGCGGTGACGCCGGTGGCGGTGAGCATCCAGCCGAAGATCGACGCCGCGGCAACGATGAACATCACCGTGGCCGTGGTCTCGACCGTGTCCAGGCTGACCTTGACGAACATCTTCCAGCTCATCGTGCGGTACCACACCAGGCCCAGGAACAGCGCCCAGGCGCTGGCGGCGATGGCGCCCTCGGTGGGCGTGAAGAGCCCCGTCGTCATGCCGCCGATCAGCAGCACCGGCGTCATGATCGGCAGCACCGCCTGGAAGCGGAAGATGCGGTCGAGCAGGAACAACAACACCATGGAGCCGAACACCACCGGCTGCGCCGGCAGCCCGGCCTTGTCGACCAGCGCCCAGGTGGCGATGGGCCAGACGATGACCACCGCCAACTCGATCAAGCCGCCGCCGATGCGCGCCCACGAGAACTTGACGTCGGCGCCCCACTTGTTCTTGTGCGCGTAGTAGGCCACCGTCACCATCATCAGGATGGCCATCAGCACACCGGGCAGGATGCCGGCCATGAACAGGGCCCCGACCGACACGTTGGCCATCATGGCGTAGATGACGAAGGGCAGGCTGGGCGGAATGATGGGCCCGAGCGTGGCCGAGGCCGCGGTCACGCCGACCGCGAATTCGGTCGGGTAGCCGTTGTCCTTCATGGCCTTGATTTCCACCGTGCCCAGGCCCGCTGCGTCGGCGATGGCCGTGCCGCTCATGCCGGCGAAGATGACCGAGCCGATGACGTTGACGTGGCCGAGGCCGCCCTTCATCCAGCCGACCAATGAGAGCGCGAAGTTGTAGATGCGGTTGGTGATGCCGGCGTTGTTCATCAGGTTGCCGGCGAGGATGAAGAACGGCACCGCCAGCAGCGGAAAGCTGTCGATGCCGCCGATCATGCGGTGGATGACGGCGAACGGCGGCAGGTCGCCACTGATGAGGATGTACAGCAGCGCCGAGCCGGCCATGGCGATGGCCACTGGCAGGCCGCTGGCCATCAGGAACAGGAAGATGATCTTGAGCATGTTGCGGCTGGGCTTGTCCGACTTTGGGTTCAGGTCGAAAGACCGTTCCGAAGGGCCGTTCTAAAAGACCGTTCTAAAAGACCGTTCGGTCGGCCATGCTGGATTCGGGCCGCTCGAGCACGCTGTAGCCACGCTGCCAATGGATCTTCATGACCCACATCGAGCGCAGCGACATCGCCACGAATCCGAACAGCACCACGCTGTAGACGATATTCATCGGCAGGTCGACGATGGTCATCTGCAGCGGCCCCATCTTCTGCATCATCTGCACCGTGTACACGCTCATCGAGACCAGGAAGGCGATACGCAGCACGTCGACCATCAGCGCCAGCGCGCGGCTTGCAGGGGCCGGCAAGTAGCGGTACAGCAGGTCGACCTGGATGTGGTTGTTCTTGGCCACGCCGATGGAGGCGCCGACGAAGACCACGCCGATCAGCAGATAGCGCGCGATCTCCTCGGTCCACGAGGCCGAGTCGTTGAGCGCGTAGCGCGTGAAGAACTGCGTGAAGACGACCCCGGCCAGGGCCCAGAACAGCGCCACCGCGAACCAGGCCTCGAGCGGCGTGTGCGAGAGGTCCACCGCCTCGTCGGTGGCGTGGAACTCGCCGTCGTCGCCCATCACCTTGGCGCCGGAGTCGATGTCGATCGTCACCTCAGTCTCCCTCTCCCACCTGTGTACCCTCAGCCCAACCGTCCCCCGCCTCGCGGGAGAGGGGGCAGGATTCACTCACTTGATTCACTCACTTGATCACGACGATGCGGTCGTAGTCCTTCTTGTCGAAGCCCATCGACTCCACCGACTTGGCCTTCAGCACCGCGTCGACGAAGCTCTGGCGGTTGACGGTGTGCACGGTGAGGCCCTTCTTCTTGAACTCGGCCACCAGTTCCGACTCGCGCTGCTTGATCATCGCGCTGGCCTGGGCCGCGGCTTCGAGCGCCACGTCGGAGAAGATCTTCTTCTCGGCATCGCTCAACTTGTTCCACACATGCGGCGCCACCTGCGTGGTCAGGCCGTCGACGATGTGGCCGGTGAGCATGATGTGCTTCTGCACCTCGTAGAACTTCTTCGCTTCGATGGTGGTGAGCGGGTTTTCCTGCGCGTCGACGGTGCCGTTCTGCAGCGCCAGGTAAACCTCGGCGAAGGCGATCGGCGTCGGGTTCGCGCCGCAGGCCTCGGGCGTGGCGCGGTAGCTCGGCACATCGGGCACGCGGATCTTCAGGCCCTTCATGCCGGCGCAGTCGGTGAAGGCCTTCTGGCTAGTCGTCATGCGCGCGCCGTAGTAGGTGTAGGCGAGGATCTGGATGCCGGTCTTCTCGCGGAAGCCGTCGATCATCTCCTTGAACACCGCGCTCTTGCTGTAGGCCAGCAGGTGCTCGCCGTCGCGGAAGATGAAGGGGTAGTAGGCGATGCCCAGGCGCGGGTAGCTGCGCGCGGCGAAGCTGGGGCCGCTGATGATCATGTCCACTGTGC
>JANNRI010000219.1:0-47286 GCA_031401195.1 Burkholderiales bacterium | reverse complement strand
CGCCGGCCCGGTCGATCCGGGGCCGCACCCGCTCGGCAGGGGGCCGCATGGGTTTGCGGTGGCCCCGTCGGGCAAGTTCGTCGTCGTCGCCAAGGGCGACGCCGGCTCGGTGTCCGTGTTCTCGATCGCGGCGAGCACGGGGGCGCTGACGCCGGTGCCGGGTTCGCCTTTCGCCACCGGCGGACTCGCGGGTCGGATCAACTTCGGCGCGGGGGGCAGGTTCGTCCACGTCGAACGATTCCCTTCGCGCGACCTCGAGGCGCGGAGTTCAATCCTCCCCTATCGCTTCAATTCGACGACAGGCGAACTCGTCCAGCCCGCCGGTTCGGCGCCCTTCGAGGTGCAAGGCTACGACCGCAGCATCGCCAACGCCGCCGGTACCGTGTTGTACGTACCCCGGCCCGATGGAGTCGGCGCCTATGCGATCGACCCCAATACCGGCAACCTGACGGCCCTGCCCGGGTCGCCCTATGCCGCCGGGTCCGATCCCGCCGTGGCCACCATCGATTCGACAGGCCGGTACCTGTACATGCCCGACTGTGCGGGCAACGCCCTTTATGGCTACTCGATCGGAGCCATCGGCGCGCTGACGCCCCTGCCGGGATCACCGTTCGTCGCGGCGACGTGCCCGTACTGGACGGCGAGCAACTGAACAACGGAGACCGACATGTCAGCCTACACACCCACGAGCTCGCGCCAACGCGCAGCACTCGCAGCCTTGTCCTTCAGCGTCAGCCTGTCACTGATCGGCAGCGTGCTGCTGCTGTTCAGTGACGGCCAGATGCCTTGGGCGGAGGTCCAGGCCAAGGCACCGAAACAAGCACCGGGCTGCGCTGACGGCGGGCCGCCCACACCGGCCTGCGTTCCGCGCGTGGCGCAGGTCGAAGCGCCGGCTCGGCAAGTCGCAGCGGCCCTATAGCAAGAGGGGAACTGAATGATCAGGACTCTCGGCGCGCCGGTGGCGCTGGCAAGCACGGTCGTGCAAGGGCAGGATTCGAGCTTGCCGGGCCACCTGCAGGGGGCTGCGCTCGCAGCGGCGGTGGTGGTGGTCATGGTGGCCATGGGGGCCCTCTGCGCGGCCTGTGGGGGTGGCGGGGCGGACGAGGATGTTCTCGTCAAGACCCAGCCGCAAGAAGAGCCGCCGTGCTAGGCCGTGCCCGTGGAGCGGCGGCAGGCGGAGTGCGGGAGCTGACCTGCCCGGCACTGACCCGCTACTGCTCCGCCATGCTCCTCAGCGGTGTGCGTGGGCCGACATTGAAGGCAGCCCCTGCTTTCACGCTCAGGCCCCTGGCCCTTCGTCGGCTGCCGCGCCGCCATGCACGATGCGCGCATGCCGCTGGTACGTCCAGTAAGCCCAGGCCCAGTTGAGCAGCACGAGCAGCCGGTTGCGAAAGCCGATGAGGAAGAACACGTGCGCCGCGAGCCAGAACCACCACGCGAGCAGCCCCGAGAGACGCAGGCCGCGCAGGTCCACCACCGCGGCCATGCGGCCGATGGTGGCGAGGTTGCCGTAGTCGCGATAGACGAAGGGGCCGACGGTGGCGGCCGGGCGGCTGGCCAGCAGCGCGCGCAGCATGCGTGCCACATGCCGGCCCATCTGCTTGGCCGCCGGTGCCGTGCCGGGCACGGGGCGACCGTTGGCCTGCGACACGGTGGCCAGGTCGCCAGCGACGAAGACCTCGGGGTGGCCGGGTAGGCTGAGGTCGGGCAGCACCTTCACGCGGCCGGCGCGGTCGAGTTCGATGGCGGGCGGCGCAGCCACTGCGGCGGCACCGGCCGGCGTGTCTGGCGCTGCGGGGGTGGCTGTGCTCGCCGCCGCAGGGGCTTGGCTCTTCGCCTGGCCGGCCAGCATCGCCCCGAGCGGCGAGGCTGCCACACCTGCCGCCCAGAGCACGGTACGGCAGTCGTGATGCCGCCCGCCGAGGCGATAGCCGTCCGCATCGATGCCGCCCACCGGCGTGCCGGTGACCACCTCCACGCCCAGGCGCTCGAGCTGAGCGCGCGCCTTGGCCTGCAGCGCCGGCGGAAAGCTGGCCAGCACGGCCGGCCCGGCCTCGATGAGTCGCACGCGTGCGCCGCTGGGGTCGATGTGCCGGAACTCGCGCTCGAGCGTGTGGTGCGCGATCTCGGCCAGCGTGCCGGCCAATTCGACGCCCGTGGGGCCGCCGCCGACAACGGCGAAATGCAGCCACGCGTCGCGCTCGGCCTCGAGGCCTGACGCAGCAGCCGCCTCGGCGCGCTCGAAGGCGGTGAGCACGCGGCGGCGGATGGTCAGCGCATCGTCCAGCGTCTTCAGCCCCGGCGCGTGCACGGCCCAGTCGTCGCGGCCGAAATAGTCATGCGTGGCGCCGCTGGCGACGAGCAGATGGTCGTAGGCGAGCGCATCGGCGAGGCCACCGCCGTCGAGCAGCACGCGGCGCGACGCAAGGTCGATGCCCGTCACCTCTGCCAAACGAACGTCGACGTTGGCCTGCCCGCGCAGGATGTGTCGCAGCGGCGCCGCGATGTCCGGGGCAGAAAGGCCGGCCGTCGCCACCTGGTACAGAAGAGGCTGGAAGAGATGGTGGTTGGCGCGGTCGACGAGCACGATGTCGATCGGCTCGCGCGCCAGCGCTCGTACCGCCCACAGGCCCGCGAAACCGCCGCCGATGACCACCAGGCGTGGTCTGGCACGCGCGCTTGCCGTACCTATCGAGCTCATTCTGGAAGTGTTCATCGAGGCTTCAACTTGTCATGGCTTCGCGCAAGGGCGACGTGAGGCGACGTGATGGCGCGTTCATAGGGCACAGTCATCGCGCAGTCATGGGCCCGTAGAGGCGGCCCAGGTCCCCGGCTGTGCGCTGCGCACCATCGCATCGACCAGCGCATCGAGTGCCGGTCGCGCCTGCCGCGAGCGCTCGTGGTTGATCATCATCACCACCGCCCAGGGGCGGCCCTGGGCATCGCGCAGGTAACCGGCCAAGGCCGCCACGTCGCGCAGCGTGCCGGTCTTCAGCCGCGCCCAGCCGGCGGCAGGGCTTTGCTTCAGGCGTTCGCGCATGGTGCCGTCTTCGCCGGCCAGCGGCAGGCTCATCATGAAGTCGCTGGCGTAGCGGCCGGCCCAGGCCACCTGCAGCATCTGCGCCAGTGCCAAGGGCGTGATGCGCTCAATGCGCGACAGGCCCGAGCCGTTGTCGAGCACGAGGCCGGGTGTGTCGATGCGATGCTCGGCGAACCACTGGCGCACCACGCGCTCGGCGAGCTGTGCGGTCGGTGCGGTCGGTGCGGTCGGTACGCTCTGTGCGGTCGGCGCGCCGGGCGTGCCCGCTGCGACTGCGCGCGTGCCCAGCGTGAGGTACAGCAGCCTTGTGTGCGGGTTGTCGGAGGTCTTGTTCATCCCGCGCAGCACCTCGCCCCAGGGGCGCGAGAGGCGACGGGCGAGCACGCGGGTGGCCGTCGGTGCGGCGGTGTCCGCGCCCGCCTCGAGCACGCGCCCGTCGAAGCGCCCGCCCAGGCCTGCCCACAGCGTGCGGAACAGCGCCTCCGTCAGGCGCTGCCGGTCGACCACGTTCAATGCCAGCCGCCGCGAGCAGCCGGCAGGGAACAGGCCATGCAGTTCGACCGTCAGGTGCCCGGCGGCCTCCCGCACCTGCGGCGGCTGCCAGAGATCGTCCCAGTCGGCACAGGCCCGCGCGGCCGGTGTCATGCGGCTTTGCACCTCGATGCCCGCCAGCGGCGGCACGATGCGCGCCTGCACCGCCTCGGCCGTGGCGCTCACTGCCACCGGCAGCAAGGCGCCGGCGAGTCCGAGCGCATCGGGGATGACGTTGTAGCCAAACTCTGTCGCCGCATCGAAGGGCGGCACGCCGAGATCGGCCCGCGCGGGGTTGAACAAGCGCCGGTCGACGACCAGGTCACCGGCGATGTGCATCACGCCGAGCGCGCGCAGCTCCATCAACAACGCCCAGAACTGGGCGATGCCGAGGTCGGGGTCGGCGCCGCCCTCGAGCCAGAGGTCACCGCGCAGCGTGCCGGCTTCGAGCGGCGCGGCCGTCCTGAACGTGGTGTGGCCGCGGTGGTTCGGGCCCAGGCGGTCAAGGGCGACGACGCTGGTGACGAGCTTCATCGTCGAGCCCGGCTGCATGGCCACCTCGGCGCGGTGGCCCCAGGCCGCGCCCGTGTGCCCCAGAGGCAGCGCGATGGCCGCCATCGAGTCGGGCGTGACGCCCGCGGCGGCCAGTGCATGCTCCACCGCGGCGGGCAAGGCTCGCGCCATCGGCAACGCTTCGCTGCGCGGCGCCCAGGTGCCGCACGCTGCAAGCATCGGCAAGGCGAGCGCGCAGACGATTGCGGCGGCCGGCGTGCCAGCGCGCGCGCCGAGCGCGCCCGGGGCGGCTGCCTCTCGATGCGCAGTTCGGCTCGGCATTGGCCCAATTGTGCTCGGTGGTGAACGGTCCACAATGCGCGCCCATCATGGCTTCCACTGCGCCACTCGACCCCACCGCCGATTGCGCGCTGGGCCTGGACGCCGGCGGCACCGGCACGCGCTATGTGTTGCTTGCCGCCGATGGTGAGGTGATCGCAGAGGGCCAGGGCGCCGCACTGTCGGGCACGCAGCTGTTCGACGAGGCCGGGCAAGCCGCAGCCGATGTCGCGCTCGGTGCCATTGCACGCCAGCTGCCTGAACTGCCGCGTGCCCTGGTGGCTGGCGTCACCGGTTACGACCACGTGCAGGCGCCGCTGCTGCTGCCGCGCCTGGTGAAAACCTTCGGCCTCGACGCAGGCACGGTCAAAGTGATGAGCGACATCGAGCTGCTCTGCCGCTGCGCCTTCCCGCCTGGCGAGGGCATCGTCGTCTACGCCGGCACGGGCTCGATCGCGGCGCTGCTCGACGCCATGGGCTACCTGCACCGCGCCGGCGGCCATGGCCCCACCATCGACGATGCCGGCGGCGGCCACTGGATCGCGCGCCAGGCGCTGCGCCGTGTGTGGCGCGCCGAGGACGAAGAGCCCGGCGCCTGGCAGCGCTCGCCGCTGGCGCAGGCGCTGTTCGAGCAAGTGGGTGGCAACGAGTGGCACCACACACGTCAATGGGTGTACGGCGGCCGAAGCGCGGGCGGCGCGCCGGGAGCATCGCGCGGCAAGCTCGGCACGCTGGCCACCGTGGTGGCGTCCGTGGCCCACAAGGACGCCGCGGCCATGGCGCTGTTGGAGCAGGCCGGGCGTGAGCTCGCGCGCCCTGGCCTGGCGCTGATCCGGCGCTACGGCCGTCACCCGGTGGCGCTGGCCGGGCGCGTGTTCGAGCTGCATCCGGCGGTGGAGCGTGGACTCGTGGCCGCGCTGCCGCCGGGCACCGAGGTGAGCCATGTGCGCGAGGCGCCGCATCTCGCGGCGGCGCGCATGGCGCTGCGCCTGGTGCCCGAGGCGCAGGCGTGACCTGGCGCGGTGTGCCCATCAAGTGGCTGGCGCGGGTACTCGGGGTGGCGGTGGCCGTCGCAACTTGCGCCTGCACCAACCTCACCACCACGCCCGGCGGCGTGCCCATCGACACGCGCTACAACAGCCGCGGGCAGGACAGCCGCGTGCTCTTCCTCGTCATCCACTACACCGTGGCCGACCTGCCGATCTCGATCAAGGTGCTCACCGAACACGAGGTGTCGGCGCACTACCTGCTGAGCGACGAGACGCCGCCGCGCATCTTCCGCCTCGTGCCCGAGGAGCGGCGCGCCTGGCACTCGGGGCCGAGCGCATGGAAGGGGCACCGGCTGCTGAACGCGAGCTCCATCGGCATCGAGATCGTGCACCCGGGCTTTCGCATCGGGCCCGACCGCCAGCGCATCTACCTGCCGTTTCCGCAGGCGCAGATCGAGGCGCTGATTCCGCTCGTCAGGGACATCGTGGCGCGGCACCAGATCCGGCCCGAGCGCATCCTCGGCCATGGCGAGGTCAGCCCGCAGTTCAAGCAGGATCCGGGGCCGGAATTTCCGTGGCGGCGGCTGGCCGAGCTCGGCATCACGCCGCCCTGGCCTGATGCGGCGCGCGTGGCGGCTCAGCGCGTGGTGTTCGAGGCGATGCCGACCGGCATGCCCGAGGTGCCCTGGTTCCAGGAGATGCTGGCGTTGCACGGCTATGCGATCGAGAAGTCGGGCCAGCTCGACGAGCAGATGCGCAACGTGCTCATGAACTTCCAGATGCGCTATCGGCCGGCGCGTTACGACGGAGTGCCCGACGCCGAGAGCGCGGCCATCTTGTGGGTGCTGAACAACCCGCTGCCGCTGTCGTCGCCAACGCCGGCGCCGCCGCAGCCCTGACCGGACTCTCGATCCTCTCGCACATGGCCACCTCGACCCCCGGCTATTCAGGCACGCCACTGGCCAAGAAGCTCGGCATCAAAGAGGGCTGCACGCTCAGCCTTGTCGATGCGCCCGAGGGCTTGCAGGAATGGCTCGCGCCGCTGCCGCCGGGCCTCGCGCTCGCCGCGAAGCCCCGGCCCGGCGTCGACCTCGTGCATGCTTTTTTCACCCGGCGCGTGCGCCTGGCGCGAGATCTGGCCGCGTGGCGCCGTACGCTGGGTGACGAGGTCGTGGTGTGGGTGTCGTGGCCGAAGAAGACCGCGAAGGTGCCGACGGACGTCACCGAAGATGTGATCCGCGAGCTGGCCTTGCCACTCGGCTGGGTGGACGTGAAGGTGTGTGCGGTGAGTGAGGTGTGGTCAGGGCTGAAACTCGTGGTGCGCAAGGAGCTGCGCGCCAAGGGCCCGGCGCCGGCCGGCAAGGTGGCGCGTTGACCCCGCGCCGGCCGGGCTTGCCAGGCCTGCCAAGCCTGCCCGGTGTGGCAGGCCGTACGGCGCGCGCCTGGAGCCGCGCCTTCGCGCTGGCCGTTGTGTCGTGCCTGGCCTCGAGTGACGCGATGTCCGCGGGCGCGGCCACGGTGCCCCGTCAGGCTTCGGCAGCGCGCGGCGTGGCCGTCGAAGCCCTGCTGCCTGCGGCCGAGCTGCCGCCACGCGAGCCGCGGCAGTTCCGTGCCGCCTGGGTGGCCACTGTGGCCAATATCGACTGGCCCAGCCGCCCAGGGCTTTCCACCCAAGAGCAGCAGGGCGAGGCACGCGCCATCCTTGACCGCGCGCGCGCCATCGGCCTGAACGCGCTCATCCTCCAGGTGCGCCCGGCCGGCGACGCTTTCTATGCCTCGCGGCTGGAGCCGTGGAGCGAATACCTCACCGGCCGCCAGGGCCAGCCGCCGCGGCCCTGGTGGGACCCGCTCGCCTTCTGGGTGCGCGAGGCGCACGTGCGGGGCCTGGAGCTGCATGCGTGGTTCAACCCCTTCCGCGCGCGCCACCCCACAGCGAAGACGCCGCTGGCCCAGCCGCACCTCGCTTTGCGCGCACCGGGCGCGGTGAGGGTCTATGGCGACTTGCTGTGGATGGACCCCGGCGACGCCGTCGCGCGCGCGCACACGCTGGCCGTGATCGAGGACGTGCTGCGCCGCTATGACATCGACGGCGTGCACATCGACGACTACTTCTATCCCTATCCGGTCAGCGAGAACGGCAGCGAGGTGGCCTTTCCCGACAGCGAGGCCTATCTGCGCTACCTGGGTGCAGGCGGTGCGTTGCCGCTGCCCGACTGGCGGCGCGCGTTTGTCGATTCACTCGTCAAGGCGTTGTACGACAAAGTGCGCGCGGTGAAGCCGCAGGTGCCGCTGGGCATCAGCCCCTTCGGCCTGGGCCGGCCCGACCGCCGGCCCGCGGGCATCACCGGCTTCAGCCAATACGACAAGCTCTACGCCGATGTCGAGCGCTGGCTCGAGATGGGCTGGCTCGACTACCTCGCGCCCCAGCTCTACTGGACGCTGGCGAGCGAGGGCCAGCCTTTCGAGCCCTTGCTGAAGTACTGGGCGCAGGCCAACCCGCGGCAACGTCACCTGTGGCCGGGCCTCTTCACCAGCTCGATCCGACCGCCGCCCGGTGCGCGCAGCGATGCCGCGGGCATCGGCTCCACACGCTCTTGGCCGGCACGTGAGGTGCTCGATCAGATCACCACCTTGGAGCGGGAGCCGGGCGCCAGCGGGCACATTCACTTCAGCATGGTGGCGCTGCTGCAGGACCGTGATGGCCTCAGCACGCAGCTGCAGCGCGGCGCCTACGCGAGCCCGGCGCTGATGCCGGCAACACCCTGGCTCGACGACAAGCCGCCACCGCCGCCGCGGCTGGTGCGGCGCGGGGATGCCGCGTTCATCGAGCCCGCAGCTGGCGAACCTGCCGCGCGCTGGGCGGTGTGGCGGCGCATCGAGGGCCGCTGGCGCTTCGCATTGTTGGCGCCGGCCGAGCGCCGCGTGGCTCGCGAACGCGCCGATGTGGTGGTGGTGTCGGCGGTCGATCGCCATGGCAATCTGAGCGCACGCCAGGCGCTGCGCTGGCCATGACGGGACGGGTGGCGTAGAACTCACGTCTGCGATGAGCCAATCGACCGACCCGCCGCGCACCGAGCAGCCCAGCGCCGAGCACCCGGCGCTGGACACCTACGACAGTGCCGCGCTTGTCGCCGCCTTCGTCGCCGACCAGGCGCGCGCGGCGCCGGCCGTGCAGGCCGCTGCGCCGCAGCTTGCCGCGGCGGTGGAGGCGGCGCTGCCGCGTGTGCGCGCCGGCGGGCGCCTCGTCTATGTGGGTGCCGGCACCAGCGGACGCCTGGGCGTGCTGGACAGCGTCGAGCTCCTCCCGACTTTCTCGTGGCCGCGCGAACGGGCGCGCGCGCTTCTGGCCGGCGGTGAAGGCGCGATGTTCTTCGCCGTAGAGGGCGCCGAGGACGATGCGGCCCTGGGCGAGGCCGATCTGCGTGCGCTGCAGGTGAACGCCCACGACGTGGTCATCGCCATTGCCGCATCGGGCACCACGCCCTACGCGCTGGGCGCAGCGGCGGCGGCGCGTGCGGCGGGCGCGCTCACCGTGGCCATCACCAACAATCCGGGCGCGCCGCTGGCGGCCGCGTGCGAGATCGCGGTGGTGCTCGACACCGGGCCCGAACTCATCTCAGGCAGCACGCGGCTGAAGGCCGGCACGGCGCAGAAGATTGCGCTCAATACCTTTTCGAGCAGCCTCATGGTGCGGCTGCACAAGGTGTATGGCAACCTGATGGTCGACCTGCGCGCCACGAATGCCAAGCTCGAACGGCGGGCGCTCGCGCTGACGCAGCGCGCCACCGGGGCCGACGAGGCGGCGGCGCGCGCGGCGCTGGCCGCCTGCGGGGCGCGTGTGAAGGTGGCGATCGTGATGCTGCGGGCCGGGGTGGGCGTCACCGAGGCCGAGCGCCGCCTGGATGCGGCCGACGGCAGCGTGCACGCGGCGCTCGGCGCGGACGAAGCGGGAACGCCAGCCGTGCATGAAGCCAGGCCCGGGCTGGCCCAGCGCCGACGCTGAGTCGGCCTGGCAAAGGCCCAATGCCGCAAGCCCTCAATAGCGCTTCGCCGCCGCCGTGAGCGACTCGAGCGAGAACAGGTAACTCGCCTTGTCCAGCGGCTTGTGGCAAGCCAGGCAATCGGCCTGGTTGACGCCGGTGCGCATCTTCATGTCGGGGGCGAAGACGGCGTAGTTCCAGTCGTCGTTGCGCAGCATGTCGGGAAAGCCCCTGCCCCAGTCCGTTCCGGTACCCATCACGACGTAGCCGACGAGGCGATCGGCGACGAAAAAGCCATCGCTGCCCATCACCGGCTTCTTGTCGCCATCCAGCTTGGTCGCGTGCTGCTCCAGCAGCATCACGGCGCCGGCGGGTATGGGCCGGCCTTCGCGCGCGGCCTGCACCGCCACCGGGTTGGCCCAGAGGTAGCGCACCTGGTTGAGGTCGGCCCGGTTGGTCGTCTGGTACATGCGGAAGGTGGATTTGTAGCCCTCCGGGAAAGTGACTTGCGTCTTCACGAACTGCGGCAGCTGCTCGGATTTCACCGCCACGTTGACGGGCACCAGGCTGCCGAAATAGGCGGCCACATCGGTGATGTCGGTGGGCGCCAGCTGCGCGGCAATGGCGTTCATCGACGCCGCCTTGCGCGTGCCGGACTTGAAGGCACGCAGTTGCCCCTCAATGTAAGGCACGCGCTGGCCGGCAAGATTCGGAATGCTGTCGGCGATGCTGACGCCGTTGGCGCCGTGGCAGGCGGCGCACACGGCCATCGCGCGCGCCTTGCCGGCTTCGAGGTTGACGGCGGCAGCCTGCGCTGCTGCGCCGCCCGCAGCCACAACCCCGGCGGTGAACACGGCGGTGAGCACGGCCAGCGTTGCGGCAGCGTGCCGAGGGGCGCGGGCTGCGCGCAATTGCAGTTCTTTCATTGGTCGCTCCTGGGGGGCCCACAGCGGGCAGGTGCAGTGGTGTACAGGCGGAGTACGCAGCCATGCCAAGGTGGATGCAAACCCGAGTGTGCCACTCGGGCTCTCGCCGTCGAAACCCATTTGTACTCGCGAGCTCAGTCGACGATGGCCCGTTGCAAGACCTAGAGCTTCAGCTCCAGCCTCAGCTGCCAGTTGGTGTAGCTCGGGCCGCGGCTGATCGACGTCTCGAGCGCCGGGTAGGCCAGCGCCGGTGGCGTTGTCGTGGCTGGTTGCTCGAACGCATATTCGTTGCGACTGGCATAGTCACGCGGGCCGATGTTGCTGGCCAGCAGGCGCAGCCCGACCTGCGGGTTGAAGGTCCACAACGCGAAGAGATCGAACACGCGCTTGCTGCTCACGGCGACCGAACGGTCATCGGCGAGCTGCGTGCGGTAGCTGGGCACGAAGTTGAGGTTGCCGCCCAGCGTGAGCGGCATGCCGCGCAGGCGGTAGTCGCCGCCGAAGTTGGCTGTCATCGGGGCTTGCTGGTCGAGCCGGTTGTCCGGCCCGCTGATGCCTTCCACGCGCGAGCGGTAGAAGGCGATGTTGTGGCGCAGCTCCACGCGCGGGGCTTCGGCCAGGAGTTGATCGAGCCGGTACTTGGCTTCGAACTCCAGCCCGCCGGTGATGGCGTCGCCGATATTCTGCTCGCGCGCGACGTAACGTTGGCAAGCGCTCCACGACACCGTCTCCAGCGCGGTCACGCGGCGCATCAGGTCGCTCACCTGGCGGTAGAAGACATTCGCGCTGAGCACCCCGCCGCCTTCGAGGTAGCGCTCGAACGCGAGGTCCAGCCCCACGGCGAGTTCGGGCTTGAGGTTCGGGTTGCCTGCCGAGTCGGGCTGCGTGGGGTCGTTGCCGGGACGATCGGGCGCGTTGGGGTCCGGGCACGACAAGGCGGAACTGCGTGCATTGATGCTCGGCCGTGCGATGAGGCTCTGCGTGCCTGGGGCGCGGTAGCTGCGCGTGAGTGACAGCCGCACCTGGTCGCGCTTGGCCGGGTCGGGCTTCCACAGCAGGTGCATCAGCGGCGTCAGCACGCTGCTGCGGTTGGTGGGGCGGGCGCCACCGGCCACGTCGCCGGCGTCACCCTGCGTCGTGATGCCCTCCCAGCGCAGACCTGCATGAAAGGCCCAGTTGGCGTTCAGGCTCCACTCGTCCTGCACGTAGGCCGACAGGCGCAGCGTGGATGCCGAGAAGGTGTCGCCGAACTCACCGGCCACGACGGTGACGCCGTCGGTATAGATGCGGGTCTCGTCGCGCCGGATGGTCTCGAGCTCGAGGCCGCCGACCAGGCTGTGCTCGGCTGGCTGCGCCGCCGGGGCACCGCTGGCCGGCGAGGCCGGGGCAGCGCCCGGCGCGAAAGCGGCGCTTGCGGCGCTTGCGGCGCCTGCGGCGGCCACCGCGATGCCGCTGAACTTGGCCGTGAGATTCAAGGAGCGCTCGCGCGTGGTGCCGTAGTCGTCGGTAATGCGCGTGGCGCCGACGACGCCGTTCTGGAACTCGTTGCGCTGCGTGTCGTACGCCGAGCGCCACAGGCCCGCGCCGCCGCTGAATTCCATACGCACCGCGGGCGTGAGGCGCTGGCGCCACTGGCTGTTCAGGCGCAGGCTCGTGAAGTGGTTGGTGGTGTCGCTCTCGCCCGTGTCGTAGAACAATCCGCCCGGCAGCGGCGCCGGGTTCTGCGTGCGGGCGAAGTCACGGTCCGTGCGGCCCTCGTTGTGAAACAGGTTGGGCATGAGCACGAGGTTGTCGCCGCCTTCGCCCAGGCGCCATTGCAGCCGGGTGGTGAGGGCCACACCCGTGCGCTTCTCCACCGAGTGCAGCGTGCCCTGCGCCTGCTCGACGAGCGTGCCGTCGTTGCGGTCGGTGAGCAGCGTCTCGCTGACGCTGTCGCTGATGCGGTGCGGGCGGAACAGTGCCAGCGAGACGTTGTAGATGAAATCGTCGATGCTGTCGTTGCGCACGAGGTTGATGCCGGGTGAAAAAGCGCCGTTCTCGTAGCCGGTGCCCAGCCGCACGTCATAGAGCCGGCGCTTGAAGCCTTCCCGCGTGACGATGTTGATCGTGCCGGCAATGGCGCGCGCACCGGTCTCGGCGGTGGGCGCGCGCAGGATCTCGATGCGCTCAATCTGTTCCGGGGTCAGCGAATCGAGGCTGAAGCCGGGCGGCAAACGTTGGCCGTCTACGAGCAACTGCGTGTAGCCGCTGCCCAGGCCACGCAGCCGCGGTGGCCCGCCGCGCCCGGGGGCGCCGGGCGTGGTGACGCCCGGCAGGCGGCGCAACACCTCGCCGACCGTGGCGTCGCCGAATTTCTCGATCTCCTCACGGCCGATCACGATCTTGGCCGCAGTGCTGCGGCGGCGGGCGTCGGTGTCACCATCGCGGCCCCCGGTGATCTCCACGCGTTGCGCGGCGGCCGGTGCGGGCGCACTGGCGGCACGTGCGGGCGCCGCGGCGCTGGCAGCCGGGGCTGCCGCAGAGGCTGAAGGGCGCGGGGCCGATGCCGCCGCATCGGCAGCAGCCGCCTGATGGGCAGGCTCGGCGGTTTGGGCGCGCGCGCCGCAGACGATCAAGGTGCTGGCCAGACCGATCGTGCCCACCCATGCGTGCAGGAGATTCATGGGTTCATTGTCCGGGACGGTTCGAGTCCATCCCAGGGGCATGCGGCTCGCTTTTCCTATCTTCACGAGTTCGTGCGGCAGGTGCGCCACGCTGGCAGCGCCGCGGCGGAACTCCAAGGCCCGAGGCCGAAGGAGAGTGAGATCACTGCGAGGCATGTCACACGAACGGCCGCTGCCCAACCGCGGTGCAGGCACTTTCGTGGCGGGAGAACGTGACACTCGTGCACCACGGTGGCCCGTCTCCCCGCCTCCCGAATCCCCGTCCCTCCGCCTCCCCGACCGCGCACGTGAGTTTCGATTCGCCAAGTCCGACCGCCCTTCAGGCCGAACCCGTCACCCACACCCGCGAGATGCGGGTGCTGGCGGCGAACGTCCTGACGCTGCTGCTGGCCGCGCTGGGCGCCATCATTGCGGGGGTCTCGTTGGCAGAACTGCAATGGGGCAGCGAGCCGGCCTTCGCGCGGGACCGGCTCGTGCTGGGCCTGGCCCTGACGGCGACGGCCGGACTCGCGGCGTTGCTGCGCCGGCGCTCGCCGAGCGCGACCCTGGTGCTGCTGCTGGTCTCGGTCGTGCTGACGCTGGCCTGGAACGCCTGGCGCATGGGGTTGGGAGTGCACATGCTGTCCCTGGGCGCCGCGGCCCTCGTCGTGGCGCTTACCGGGCCGACGCTGGGCATGCGCGCCGCGGTGGGGCTGGCGCTGCTGCACATGGCCGCGCTCAGTGTGCTCGCCTGGGGCGAGGCACAAGGCCTGATCGGTGGCCGCCGCATCGAGGCCGGCATGGGCCTGGACACGCGCATGGTCGGGCACGCGCTGGTGGCACTGGGCGGCCTCTTCGCCGCGGCGCTGATGTCGCGCATGGTCGGCGCCGCCCTGGATCGCGCCAGCCTGGAACACGGCCGCGTCGCCGAGCTGCTCGACCTGGGCAGCGACTGGACCTGGGAGCTCGACGCGCGGGCGCGCCTCGTGGCGCTTTCGCCCTCGTTTGAGCAGCGCACGGGCATGCGGCGTACGGACTTCGAGCGCCTGAACGAACCGGGCGGCCCGCGCATCGTCGACGACGACAACTGGCGCTCGCTGCACCAAGTGTTCCGCGAACGGCTCCAGTTCCGTGAACACCAGGTCACCTATGTCGGGCGCGACGGAACCCCGCTGCACGTATTGGTCTCCGGCGCCCCCGTGCTCGATGCCGAGGGCCGCCTCGTGGGGTGGCGCGGTGTGGGTCGCAATGTCACGGCCGAGCGCCAGGCACGGTTGGAGCAACAGCGATCGGAGACGTTGCTCAATCGCCTGTTCGAATCCAGCCCCGACGCCATCTGCGTGGGCCGTGCGAGCGACGGCCGCATCCTGCTGGCCAACGCCGGATTCCTGAAGTTCACCGGACTCACCCAGGCCGAGGTGTTGGGGCGCAGCGTGGGCGCGCTGGGGCTGTGGCCGGATCTCGACGAGCCGCGCCGCATTCTCCAGGAGATGCACGCAAGTGGCGGCACGCTGCGCGACCTGCGCACCACGGTGCAGTTGCGCGACGGCAGCCGGCGCGACGTGCTCGTCACGGCCGCCGGGTTCGACTCCGAAGGCACGACGATGGCGGTGGTGACACTGCGCGACATCACCGAGGTCGAGCGCGCCAAGTTGATGGCCGAGCAGGCCAGCCGTG
The DNA here is from genome assembly GCA_031401195.1 of Burkholderiales bacterium. Taxonomy (GTDB): domain Bacteria; phylum Pseudomonadota; class Gammaproteobacteria; order Burkholderiales; family Burkholderiaceae_C; genus Rubrivivax. The sequence continues at coordinate 32,670 of JANNRI010000219.1, read as the reverse complement.
CCAAGAGTGCCTTCCTGGCCACCATGAGCCACGAGATCCGCACGCCTCTGAACGGCGTGGTCGGGCTCGCACGCCTGTTGCAGGAGCCTGGGCTGAACGGTTCCGTGCGCGCGGAGTACCTGGCCCATCTGGCCGACTCGGCACAACTGCTCTCGGGGATCGTCTCGGACGTGCTCGACCTGTCCAAGATCGAGTCCGGACATCTGCAGGTGGAGAGCATCGTGTTCAACCTGCACGAGGTGGTGCAGGGCACCTTTGCGGCGTTCGCCTCCCTCGGGCAGGAACGCGGCCTGGCCATGACCTGCCAGCTCGATGCCGGGCTGCCCCGACATGTGCGCGGCGACCCCGTGCGCCTGCGGCAGATCGTCGCCAACTACCTGAGCAATGCGCTGAAGTTCACCGAACGAGGCAGTGTCACCGTGCTCGCGCAACCACGGCCGGGTGCGCGGGTGCGCCTGTCGGTGGTCGACACCGGTCCGGGCATCGAGCCGGTGCTGCAAGCAAAGCTCTTCGAGCCCTTCTTGCAGGCCGACAGCTCCACCACGCGGCGCTTCGGCGGCACCGGGCTCGGCCTGTCGATCTGCCGCCAACTGGCGCGCCTGATGGGCGGCGAGGTCGGCCTCGAGAGCGACGGCACGAGTGGCAGCCGCTTCTGGGCCGAGCTGCCGCTGGCGGCCGAGACACCGGCCATCGTGCCCGCCGCCACAGCCGGTCCGGGCGGCGAACCGATCCAGCCTCTGCGCGGGATGACCGTGCTGGTGGCCGAGGACAACGCGGTGAACATGCTGATCGCGGTGGCCATGCTGCAGCGCCTGGGGGCCCGGGTCATAGAGGCCAGCGACGGCGATATGGCGCTCGACGCCGTGCGCGAGCACACAGGCACCTTGAACGCGGTGCTGATGGACCTGCACATGCCCGGCTGCGACGGCCTGGCTGCCACGCGCGCCCTGCGTGCCGCGCCGGCCACCGCTGCGCTGCCGATCTACGCCTTCTCCGCCGCCGTGCTCGACCACGAGCGCCGCGAGGCCGAAGCGGCGGGCATGAACGGCTTCATTGCCAAGCCGGTGGATGTGACGGACCTGGTGCGTGCGTTGGCGCCGCTGGCAGCACGGCCGCTCGCGCAGGTTTGAAGGCCCACAGGCTGCGCGGGGCCAATCGGGCGAATGCCTACTGGGCCGTCACCGTCCGATACCCCTGCGGTACCGCGGCCAGCAACCTCTTCGTGTACTCCTCGCGCGGCGCGGCCAGGATCTGCAACGCGCTCGCCTGCTCGACCACCACGCCGTCCTTCATCACCAGCACCTCGTCGCTGATGAAGCGCACCACCGCGAGGTCGTGGCTGATGAAGACGTAGGCGAGGCCGAGTTCGTCCTGGAGGTCCTTCAGGAGATTGAGCACCTGCGCCTGGACGCTCACGTCCAGCGCGCTCACCGCCTCGTCGAGCACCAGCACCTCGGGCTCGAGCGTGAGGCAGCGCGCGATGGCCACGCGCTGGCGCTGGCCGCCGCTGAACTCGTGCGGATACTTGCCGAAGGCGCGGCCATCCAGGCCCACCTTCTCGAGAACGCGGCGCGCGCGCATTTCGCGCTCGGTGAGGTCGGCGCCGATGCCGTGGATGGTCATCGGCTCCACCAGCGTCTGGCCGATGGTGAAGCGAGGGTTGAGGCTGGCGTAGGGATTCTGGAAGACGATCTGGATGCGCCGGCGCATCAGCTGGCGTTCGCGCTCGGTGAGCGTCAGCAGGTTCTGGCCGTCGTAGATGACTTCTCCGCTGGTGGGCTCGTGCAGGCGCAGCAGCGTCAGGCCCATGGTCGTCTTGCCCGAGCCCGACTCGCCCACGACGCCGAGCGTGTGGCCGCGCTTGAGCTGGAAGTTGACGTTCTGCACGGCCTTGAACTCGCGCTTGCCGAACAGGCCCTGCTTGAGCCAGAAGCTCTTGGCCAGCGACCTGACTTCCAGCACCACCGGCGACGCGGCATCCTTGCCCCGGGCCTGGGCGCGCACGGCCGCGGCGTCGCCGCGCGCGGCGGCCTGCGTGGCGGCAATGTGGTCGTCGATCACCAACAGCCGCGCGGGGTTGCCCTCGAGGCTGGGGCGGCACGCGAGCAGCGCCTTGGTGTAGTCGTCTTTCGGGCTGGCGAAGATCTGCGCTACCGGCCCCTGCTCACGCACGATGCCGTGGCGCATCACGACCACGTGATCGGCGATCTCGCCCACGAGGCCGAGGTCGTGGCTGATGAAGAGCACGCTCATCTGGTGTTCGCTCTTGAGTTTGGCGAGCAGCTCGATGATCTGGCGCTGGATCGTGACGTCCAGTGCCGTCGTTGGCTCGTCGGCGATGAGCAGCTTGGGCTCGCAGGCGAGCGCCATGGCGATCATCACGCGCTGCTGCTGCCCGCCGCTCATCTCGTGTGGATAGCCCGAGAGGCGTCGCTTCGGCTCGGGGATGCCGACTTCGCTCAACAGTTCTTCGGCGCGTTTGAGTGCCGCGGCGCGACCGAGACCCATGTGCTTCATCAAGGGCTCGCACAACTGCTTGCCGATGTCGAATACCGGGTTGAGCGAGCTCATCGGGTCCTGGAAGACGCAAGCGATCTCACGGCCGCGCAACGTCTGCAGCTCGGACATCGGTGTTTGCAAGAGATCCTTGCCGCCCTGCTGACCTTGGTGCCAGAGGATGCGACCGACGCGGTCGGCGTTCTCCGGCAGCAGGTTGAGCACCGACATCGCGGTGACGCTCTTGCCCGAGCCTGATTCGCCGACCAGGGCCACGGTGCTGTTGGTGGGGATGTCGAAGCTCACGCCCTTCACGGCCTCGGCCACCACGCCGCGGCCCATGCGAAAGCCGACCTTGAGGTCTTGGATGCTCAGCAGCACGCTCACTTCTCTAGACCTCTCAGCTTTGGATCGAGCGCATCGCGCCAGGCATCGGCCATCATCGAAAACGCGGTGACGAACACGGCCATGAAGAGGGTGGCAGTGGCGAGCTGCCACCAGTGGCCGAGGATCAGCTCGCTTTGCGCCTCGGCGAGCATGGTGCCCCAACTCACCTGGTCGACACGCACGCCCAGGCCCAGGTACGAGAGGATCACCTCGGCTTTGATGAAGCCGACCGCCAGCAAGCTCATGCGCACGAGGACGACGTGGCTGACATTGGGCAGGATGTGCTTGAACATGCGGCTCGTGGTGCTGGCCCCGATGGCCTCGGCGGCGCGCACGTACTCGCGGCCGCGGTGCTTGATGAACTCGGCGCGCACCTGCCGGTACATGCCCGTCCAGCCGGTCAGCGCGAGGATGATCACCACACTCTGCACACCGCGCCCGACCACCGCCGCAAAGGCGAAGATCAATAGGATGTTGGGAATGCTCTCGAAGACGTTGTAGATCCACTCGAGCAGATCGCCGATGCGACCGCTGAACAGGAAGAGCACAGCCGGTACGGCGGCGGCCAGGAACAGCGAGACGATGACGGCGACGGTGATCAGCCCGCTCGTGCCGAGGGTTGTCATCGTCAACGCACCGTAGAGATGCGCGACGTAGAGGAGCGCGCAAATCAGCGCCGCCGCCGCCGCGCACCAGGCAAGCGTCTTCAGGGCTAGGCGGAGGAACGACCGGATCGACATTTCGACCTGGAAGCCGAAGCCTGCCAGGGCCCCGAGGAACGTGCCCAGCGCCGTAGCGGCGAACGCCGCCATGACGCCGACGAAGACGGAGATCTCGGTGCCCTTGATGGCCTTGGCCAGCACGTCGCGGCCGAGTCGGTCAGCGCCGAAAGGCAGCGTCTCTGCCTTGGGCGTCTCGGCGGTCAGGAACTCTTTGGCCTTCTCGTCCCACTCCTTGTAGCGCGGCGCGAGGGGGTCGATGTCGGAGAGATCGACATTCGGGCCCAAGGGCCGCTCGATGGCCGTGCTGGCCTGCGGCGCCGCCGGCCCCAGCAGCGTGGGCGGCGCGTTGGGCAAACCAACCTCGTCTTGCCATTTGCTGGCGACGAGGCCCAGCGCCGCCAGCGCGATGAGCAGGATAAAGGCGAGGACGATCACCATCGACCAGAAGCCCACGCGGTCGGCCTTGAAGCGGCGCCAGGCGGCGTGCCAGACACCTTCGCTCTTTTGCTGGGCGTCGTCGAGCGGATCGACGTTCGACGCCGGCAGAACGGCGCTCACTTGAGCACCACCCGCGGGTCGGCAACCTTGTAGGCCAGGTCGGTGAGCAGGTTGATCACCATCGTCAGCACCGCAAGATAGATCGTCACTGCCTGGATCACCGGGAAGTCGCTGCGGTTCACCGCCAGCAGCACCTCGCGGCCGAGGCCCGGGATCGAAAAGAACACCTCGATCAGGAAGCTGCCCACAAAGATGCCTGGCAGTTGCAGCCCGATGTTGGTGAGGATGGGGATCATTGCGTTGCGCAGCACGTGGCGGAACAGCACCACGCGCTCGGTCATGCCCTTCGCGCGCGCGGTGCGCACATAGTCCTGGCCGAGTTCGTCGAGCAGGAAGCTGCGGTACAGCCGCGTCTGCGGCGCCAGGCCGACTGCCACCGCCAGCATCACCGGCAACGGCGCGTAGACCAAGAGGTTGGTCAGCGTGCTGTCGCTCCAGCCCTGCACTGGAAACCAACCGAGCTGGAAGCCGAACACGTACTGGCCGATGATCACGTAGACGAGGAAGCTGATCGAAAGCGCGATGGTGGTGGCGACCATGATCGTGCGGTCGGTCAGCGAGCCGCGCTTGTAGGCGACCCACATCGCGATCGGCAGCGCCAGCAGCACGTCGATGATGAGGATCGGCAGCATCACCGTCAGCGTGGCCGGCAGGCGCGTGGCGAAGAGGTTGCTTACCGCCTCGTTCGTCGCCCAGCTCTTGCCCCAGTCGAAGGTGACGATCTGCTTGACGAAGATCCACAGCTGGACCCAGACGGGCTCGTCGAGCCCGAGCGTCTGGCGGATGTCCTTGATCTGCTCGGGGCTGGCGTTCAGGCCACCCAGCACCTCGGCAGGGTCGCCGCCGAAATACTTGAACAGGAAGAACACCAGCAACACCACGCCGGCGAGCGTGGGAATCATCTGCCACAGGCGGCGTATCAGGTAGGCGGCCATCGTGAGAACGCTCCACGGCCACCGTCGTGAGGAGGCCGGAATCCGGGATGGGCGAGTGTAGGCGTCGCCCCGCGGCCCCTCGGCCGGGGGTTTCCCGTCGTCACCCCGGCCGCGCAGGTCATAGACTTTGCGCCTTTCAGAATTTCTGCGAGGGGCTTATGTCAACCACTCCCTCAGCCACTCCCTCAGCCACTTCGTCAGCCACTCCCTTACGCGCCCTGGCCGCCGGCCTCTTCGCATCTGCCGTGCTTGCCAGCGGTGCAAGCCTGGCGCAACAGGGTGCATCGGGCACCAGCGGCGCGCCTGCGGCGGGTGTCGGCGCCCCCGTTGTCGCTCCCGCTGGCGGTGCCGTTGGCGCCAAGACGCTGCGCTATGCGTTCTTGATCGCCGAAACCACCTTCGACCCGGCGCAGGTCTCCGATCTCTACTCGCGCACGGTGATCGCGGGCATCTTCGACGCGCCGTACGAGTGGGAGTTTTTTGCACTACCCACGCGCATGCGGCCGGCCACGGCGGTGGCCCTGCCCGAGATCAGCGAAGACTTCAAGACGTTCACGATCCGCATCAAGCCGGGCATCCACTTCGCGGACGACCCCGCGTTCAAGGGGCAAAAGCGTGAGCTGGTGGCCGAGGACTACGTCTACGCGCTCAAGCGCCATTACGACCCTCGCTGGAAGAGCCCCAACCTCTACCTGCTGGAGAACGCCAAGATCCTGGGCCTCACGGAGTTGCGCAAGAAGGCCATCGACGGGAAGGTGCCCTTCGACTACGACACCCCGGTTGAAGGCCTGCGCGTGCTCGACCGCTACACCTTCCAGATCAGGCTCGGCGTGTCCACGCCGCGACTGATGCAGAACTTCGCCGATGGCTCTTTCGTCGGTGCCGTCGCGCGCGAAGTGATCGAGACCTATGGCGACAAGATCGGCGAGCACCCGGTGGGCACAGGCCCCTATCGGCTGGCGGAGTGGAAGCGCAGCTCGCGCATCGTGCTCGAGAAGAACCCCAACTTCCGCGAGGTGTTCTACGACGAGACCCCGCCCGCCGGCGACCCGCGACTGGCCAAGGTGGCGGCGCAGTTCAAGGGCCGCCGGCTGCCGTTCCTCGACCGCGTCGTGATCTCGATCATCGAGGAGCCGCAGCCGCGCTGGCTGGCCTTCCTCAACGAAGAGCACGACATGCTCGACCAGCTGCCCTTCGACTTCGCCCCCACGGTGATCCCGAACAACCGGCTCGCCCCGCACCTGGCGAAAAAGGGCATCGGCATGACACGCACGGCGCGCCCCGACGTGTCGATGGCGTTCTTCAACATGGAGCACCCGCTGGTGGGCGGCTACGAGCCGCACAAGGTGGCGCTGCGCCGCGCCATCAGCCTCGCGGTGGACGTGGACCGCGAGATCCGGCTCGTGCGCCGCGGTCAGGCCATCCCGGCGCAGGGGCCGATGGCGCCCACCACCTTCGGCTACGACGCCAACTTCAAGTCCACCCTCAGCGAGTTCAGCCCGGCACGCGCCAAGGCGCTGCTGGACATGCATGGCTATGTGGACAAAAACCGCGACGGCTGGCGCGAACAGCCCGACGGGCAGCCGCTGGTGTTGCGCTACGCCACTCAGCCCGACCAGCAAAGCCGCCAGCTCATCGAGCTGTGGCAAAAGAACATGACCGCGGTCGGCCTGAAGATCGAGTTCGACACCCAGAAGTGGCCCGAGAACCTCAAGGCCAGCCGCAGCGGCAAGCTCATGATGTGGGGCGTGGGCTGGCTCGCCGGCGCCCCCGACGCCGACACCTTCCTCGCGCTCGGTTACGGGCCAAACAAAGGCGGTGCCAACCACGCGCGCTTCAATCTGCCGGCCTACAACGCCTTGTACGAGAGACAGCGCGCGTTGCCCGACGGCCCCGAGCGCCTGGCCGTGATGCGCGAGGCGGCACGCACGATGGTGGCCTACATGCCCTACAAGGTGCAGGTGCACCGCTACGTCACCGACCTCACGCAGCCCTGGGTGCTGGGCTACCAGCGCAACAATTACGTGCGCGAGTTCTGGAAGTACGTCGATATCGATACCGCCGAGTTGCAGCGCCGTGGTGGCAACGGACACTGACAGATCAAGAGGCTGGAGCACCGACCATGAAGCGCCGTGACACGCTCGCCCTCACCGCGGCGGCCACCGCCACCGCCTTGCCGGCCTGGATGCGCGAGACCGCTGCCCAGGGCAAGCCGGGCGCCGCTGCCAACGGCAACGGGCTGGCGGGCCAGCGCGTGCTGCGCTATGCCATCGCCTCGGCCGAGACCGGTTTCGACCCCGCGCAGATCAACGACAACACCTCGCGCACGATCACCTCGCACATCTTCGAGTCGTTGTACTGCTACGACCACCTGGCACGGCCGCCGCGCATGGTGCCGCTGGTCGCCGACGGCGAGCCGGTGTTCGAAGACGACTACAAGCGCTGGACCTTCAAGGTGCGGCCCGGAATCTACTTCGCCGACGACCCGGCCTTCAAGGGCCAGAGGCGCGAGCTGGTGGCGGGCGACTTCCTCTATGCGCTCAAACGCTACGCCGACCCGCTGCTGAAGAGCCCGCTGTGGGCGAGCGTGGAGAACTTCAAGATCCTGGGCCTGGCCGCGCTGCGCAAGGAGGCTTTGGACAAGAAGGCGAAGTTCGACTACGACCGCCCGATCGAGGGCATGCGCCTCATCGACCGCCTGACCTTCCAGTTGCAACTCGGCGAGCCGCGCCCGCGCTTCAAGGAGAACATGGCGGTGCCCGATCTCTGGGGCGCTGTGGCGCGCGAGGCGGCCGAGTTCTACGGCGACAAGATCGCCGAGCACCCGGTGGGCACCGGCCCTTTTCGTCTGGCGCAGTGGCGGCGCAGCTCGCGCATCGTGCTCGAGCGCAACCCGAACTACCGCGAGCGCCTGTGGGACTGCGAACCCACCGCCGACGACGCCGAAGGCCAAGCCATCGCCGCGCGGCTGCGTGGCAAGCGCCTGCCGCTGCTCGACCGCGTGGAGATCGCCATCATCGAGGAGTCGCAACCGCGCTGGCTTGCCTTCTTGAACGGCGAGCACGATTTTCTCGACCGCCTGCCCAACGAGTTCATGAGCGTCGCGATGCCCGGCAGCAAGGTGGCGCCGCACCTGGCCAAGAAAGGTGTCAAGGGCGCTATCTCGCTGCAGTCGGACGTGACGTTCTACTACTTCAACATGGAAGACCCCGTGGTCGGCGGGCTGGAGCCGCACAAGGTGGCTCTGCGCCGCGCCATCGCGCTGGGCATCGATACCGAGCGCGAGATCCGACTCATCCGGCGCGGAATGGCGATCCCGGCGCAGGGGCCCATCACGCCCCACACCTCGGGCTACGACCCCTCGTTCAAGAGCGAGATGAGCCAATACAGCCCAGCGCGCGCAAAGGCGTTGCTCACCCTGCACGGCTACGTCGACCGCGACGGCGATGGCTGGCGCGAACGGCCCGACGGCACGCCCCTCGCGCTGGAAGCCTCGACGCAGCCGGACCAACTCAGCCGCCAGTTCAACGAATTGCTCAAGCGCGACATGACCGCCATCGGCATCCGTGTCGACTTCAGGATCGCGAAGTGGCCTGAAAACCTGAAGGCTGGCCGCGCCGGCAAGCTGCAGTTCTGGTCGCTCTCGTCGCTGGGCTCGGGCGGCGATGGCCAGGGGATGATCACCCGCTACCATGGGCCGCAGGCAGGCAACCAGAACTTCCCGCGTTTCAAGCACCCAGACATGGATGCGATCCACGACAAGCTGACGGTGCTGCCCGACGGCCCGGAACGCTCGGCGCTATTTGCCCGGGCGCGCAAGATCGCCATCGCCTACATGCCCTACAAGTTCCAGGTGCACCGCCTGGTGGCCGACATGATGCTTCCCAGCGTCTTCGGCTACCGCCGGCCCGCTTATTGGAACGGCTGGTGGCAGTACGTCGACGTGGTTCCCGGGCCGAGCCCGGCTTGAGGAGCCGGCAAGGCTTGGTGGTGGCCTCTGAGCGCTCGACATGAGACGGCGCGATGTCGTGGTCGGCGCTACGGCCTGGCCGCTCGCCTCAGCCGCTGGCAGTCAGACCGGCGGCCCGGCCAGCCGGACCGGCCGGACCGGCCGTCTGGCGCCGGGCGAGAAGGTCTTTCGCTACGCCTTCAACTTCGCCGAAACCGGTTTCGATCCGCCGCGCGTTTCCGACCAGTCTTCGATCCGCGTGCTCGCGCACATCTTCGAGCCGCCGCTCACCTGGGATGCGCTGGCGCGCCCGGCCAAATTGGTGCCGCTGGTGGCCGCGGCGCTGCCGGAGGTCAGCAGCGACTTCAAGCGATTCGTCTTCACCTTACGCGCCGGCATCTTCTTTGCCGACGACCCGGCCTTCGGCGGCAGGCCGCGCGAGCTTGTCGCTGCCGACTTCGTCTATTCGATCAAGCGCTTCTATGACCCCGAATTGCGCAGCGAGCACCTGTATCAATGGGAGAACGCCGGCCTCCTCGGCCTGAGCGAGCTGCGCCGGCGCGCGCTCGAACAAAAGAAACCGTTTTCCTACGACGAAGAGGTGCCGGGGCTGCGCGCGCTGGACCGCTACCGCTTCGAAGTGCGCCTTGGCAAGCCTGCGCCACGTCTTGTGTACAACTTCGCATCCGCCAGCTTTGCCGGCGCCGTGGCGCGCGAGGTCATCGAGCGTTATGCCGCCGACCCGCAGGCGCACCCGGTGGGCACGGGCCCTTTCATGCTGCACCAGTGGCGGCGCGCTTCGCGCATCGTGCTGGTGAAGAACCCGCGCTTTCGCGAGCAGCGCTTTTCGGGCGAGCCGGCCGAAGGCGATGCGGCGGCTATGGCCATCGCCAAGCGGCTGGCGGGTGCGCGCGCACCGCTCGTCGACCGGCTCGAGTTCGACATCATCGAGGAGTCGCAGCCGCGTTGGCTGGCTTTCCTCAACGGCGAGCACGATGCGGTGCAGGTGCCGGTGGATCTGGCCTCGCTGGCCGTGCCCGGGGGGCGGCTCGCACCCTATCTGGTTCGGCGCGGTGTACAGCTCGACCGGCAGCTCGCGGCCAACGTGGCGCACACCTTCTTCAACTTCGACGACCCGGTGGTGGGCGGCTACACGCCGGAGAAGGTGGCGTTGCGCCGCGCCATCCTGCTGGCCTACGACAGCGCGCTGGAGGCGCGCCTCGTGCGCAGCGGGCAGGCGGTGCCGGCGCAAAGCATGATTCCTCCGGACTGCTACGGTGCCGATTCGACGATGGTGAGCGAGATGAGCCGCTCGAGCCCGGCGCGCGCCGCAGCACTGCTCGAGTTGAACGGCTACATCGACCGCGATCGTGACGGCTGGCGCGAGATGCCCGACGGCCGGCCGCTCGAACTGCGCATCGCCTTCCCGCAGGACCAGCGCTCGCGCCGCTTGAGCGAGCTGTGGTTGAAGCGCATGAAGGCGGTGGGCTTGCGCACCCGCTTTGAGGTGGGCACCTTCGGCGAGCTGATCCGCAAGTCGCTGGCCGGGCAACTGATGATGTGGGGCTTCATCTGGAGTGCAGGCGCGCCCGACGGCGACTTCTTCCTCGGACTGGCCTACGGGCCCAACGCGGACCAGAGCAACGATGCGCGTTTCAAGCTCGCGGCTTTCGACCGCCTCTACGAACGCCAGGCCAGCTTGCCGAATGGCCCGGAACGCCTGGCGCTCATGCGCGAGGCCAACAAGCTGATGCTGGCCTACGTGCCCTACATCGCGCACCTGCACGAGATCACCAACGACCTGTGGCACGCGCATGTGCGCGGCCCCATGCGGCAGCCGTTCGGCAGCGACTGGTTCCGCTGGATTGACGTCGGGCCGCCGGCGGCGTGAGAGTGCCGCCGAAGCGGCTGACTCTTAGCTGGCCTGCGAGACGATCGTCACGCGCCGGTTCTCGGGCGCGGCCACGTTGGTTTTGTTCATCAGGTTGCTGGAGCCCTTGCCCACCGCCTCCACGCGCTCGGCGGCCAGGCCATGCTTGCTGATGAGATAGGCGCGCACCGACTCGGCGCGTGCCTGCGAGAGCTTGAGGTTGTGGTCTTCGCCACCGCGCGGGTCGGCGTGGCCTTCGATTGTGAAGCGCACGCCGGCCAGCCGGTCGGACTTCATGGCACCGGCCAGGACATCCAGTGCGCCCCTGGCGGGCGGCGTGAGATCGGCCTTGTCGGTGACGAACGTCACCAGGATCGAGGCACGACCGGCCTGGCCGGCGGCCGCGCCCGCGGCCGCCGTGGCGCCAGCCGTGGCGGCAGGGCGCACGGCCGGGCGGAAGCTGCGTGTGCGCACGCCGTCTTCGGGGGCCGACGCGGCTTGCGGGGGCGTGAGCGCATCGACAAGGGCGCGCTCGGTGATCTGGCCTTCGCGCAGCACTTTCTCCTGGGCGAAAGAGGGGTCGCTCAGCAGCGCGGCGGCGACGCCGGCCACGGCCATCCAGCCGGCGAGGCTCGAGGAGCGGCGCAAGGAGGCGCTTGAGGCGGGTGCGGCGGGTGCGGCGGGTGCGGCGGGTGCGGCATGTTGAGCATGTGCAAGGCGGTTCATGGCGGTGCTTTCGGTGGGTGAGTGTGCTCGGGCACGGCTTCAACGAATGGTAGGACAAGCCGGTCGACGCTGCCGTCCCCCAGACGGTTGTCTGTAGTCCACTGGGTTGGGGGCGACAGGAGGCCATTGGGCCCGATTCGGCGCCCGCGGGCGAGGAGACCAAGGTATCACCCGGCATTGCGCCAGCGCCGGGGCGTGATACCTTGCCGGCCCCGCACCACTCGTCGCCGCCCTGACACTGCCGTGACCTTGCCGTGACCGCGCCATGAACCAAGCCGCCCACCCCCATGGCTCCATCCTGCTGGCCGACGACCACGGCCTGGTGCGGCATGGCCTTCAGTTGCTGATCGCCGAGGTGTTGCCGCAGCTGCGCGTGCATCTCGCGGGTTCGCTGGCCGAGACGGTGCAGGTGCTGGCCACGGCAGGGCGCTTCGATCTCGTGCTGCTGGACCTCACTCTGTCAGATGTGCACGGCATGGCCGGGTTGCGTCGCCTGCGCGAGGAGTTCCCCTACGTGCCGGTGGTCATCCTCTCGGCACAGGATGACCGCGATACGGTGTTGGCTGCGCTGGACGCCGGCGCAATGGGCTTCATCTCGAAGGCCGCGGCGCCGGCCGAACTGCGAGAGGCGCTCACCCGCGTGCTGGCGGAACACCGCATCCACCTGCCGCAGTCGGTTTCGGGCGGCATGGCAGCCGTGGCGCCCGAGGGTGGCGGGCGCGAGTTGTCCGAGCTGGCCGCCCTTGGCCTGACAGAACGGCAGATCGAGGTCCTCGGTTACGTCGTGCAGGGCCTGCGCAACAAAGAGATCGCGCGCCTGCTCGACCGCTCGGAGGTGGTGGTGAAGAAACACGTCACCGCCGCGTTGCAGGCGCTGGGTGCGCCCAACCGGACCAAGCTGCTGGTGCTCTTGAGCCAGCGCGGCTATCGCGTGCCTGCGCTGCGCGCCAGCGAGGCGCAGTGAAGCAAGAACCGTCGGCGCTGGACGACAGTCCGACGCAGCCTGGGGCGTTGGAGGGGCGGGCGAGCGGGCATGCCGCCGCGAGTCCGGGTGGACTCGCGGGTGGACGCGCGGTTGGGCACCCGGGTCGGCATACGGGTGGGCATACGGGTGGGCATACGGCCGGGCGCTCGAGCGGACATGTGGGCAAAGTGCAGATCGAGTCGCGCCCCGCGGGCAGCGGTGAGGCCGACATTGCCGCGCAGCTGCCCTGGCGCAGGCGTCGCCTCGGCGTGGCCTTGGTGGCGCTCGGGGTGCTCACTTTGGCCGCGCAGTCGCTCTTCGAGTGGCTGTTGCCCTACGACCAAGCCGGCCTCGTGCAGTTTCGCCGCTGGCTGGCGATGCCGGGTCTGGGGGCGGCGACCCTGGCATGGGTCTGGGCCGCGGGCTGCCTGCCGCTGCTCGCCTGGCTGGCCGAGCGACGCGGCGGCACGGAGCCGGTGGCGGCCGCGGCCGGGCTCATGCTCGGCTCGGCGCACGCCGTCGCGGGCGGAGCGGCGCCCGCGGTGGCCATGCTGCTGCTGGTGGGAGTGGCGAGCTTGGGCTGGCAAGTGCGTGCCGGAGGCGGCCTGGCGATGCTGCTGGGCACGGCCGTGGCGGCCGCGGCCTGGGATGCGGCCTTGTCCGACTTCCCGACCTTGTGGATAGCCACGGCGGTGTTCGTGGCGATGTTCGTGTGGATCGACAGTCGCCACATCCGCGCCAGCGACCGCCGACTCTTCGCCGCGCTGGACGAGCGCGACACGCTCATCCGCGATCTCGACGCGCGCGGCGCGCAGCTGCAGGCCGCGCAGCAGGCGCGCACCCGCCTGCTGGCCAGCATCAGCCACGACCTGCGCCAGCCGTTGCAGGCCGTGCGCCTCTACGCCGAAGCCTTGCGTGCTCGCAGCGACCTCGACAGCACGGCGCGTGGGCTGCTCAAACAGCAGATTCATGCTGCCGACGATGCGGTGGGCATGCTCGACCAATTCAGCGAGTTCAGCGCCATCGAAGACGGCATGCTGGTGAGCCACCCCGAACTGGTGAACCTGCGCGAGGTGCTCGAGCGTGTGGCCGGCGGCCTGCAGCCGGCCTATCCCAAGAGCCGCTTGCGCCTCACGGTGCACGGCCGGCCGACCTGGGTGTGGGTGGACCGCAGCCAGATGACGCGCCTGGTGCAGAACCTCGCCGGCAACGCCGTGCGCTACAGCGTGGGCGTGCCCATCGAAGGCCCGGCGCGCGTGGTGCTGGCGGTGCGGCCCCAGCGCGGCGGCTGCGCCATCGACGTGGTGGACAACGGACGCGGCATTCCCACCGACAAGCTGGAAGCGGTGTTCGAGCCCTACGTCCAGCTGGCCCAGGCCGCCGAAGCCTCGCGCGCAGGCCGCGGTCTGGGCCTGGCCATCGTGCGCGGGCTCGTGGCGCAGCTCGGCCTCGTGCTCGCGCCGGTGAAGAGCCGCGTCGGCAACGGCACGCGCTTTCGGGTGCACCTGCCGCGCGATCTGATGCGCCAGGCGCCGATGCCGCGCACCATCACCGGCATGCCCCTGGCGGTGCGCCTCGATGGCTGGCTTCTGGCCGTGCTCGACGACGAAAACGCGCCGCGGCACGCGCTGCGCGCGGCACTCGAAGGTATCGGCGCCTCGGTCGTCGAAGCCGAGTCGCTGGGCAGGCTGCGGGGGCTCTTGGATGCACAGGACCGCTTCCCCGACATGCTCATCTTCGATCTCGACCTCGGTGCCGGCCAGGCCGATGGCCGCGCCGCCCTGGCGGAGTTGCGTCAGGCGTGGGAGATGGACGTGCCTGCCATCATCCTTACCGGCCGTGTCGGCGCGCGCAGCGTGATCCTGCCGCCGCACTGCAGCATCCTCGAGAAGCCTGTTGCGCTGGCCGAGCTGGTCGCCATGCTCAACCGCCTGGCACCGCGGGCCGATCTCAACCTGTGACTGCCATGACCTTGGACAACCCCCTGCTCGGTACCTGGACGCTGATGCGTTGGGAGATTTCCTACGACGACGGCCGCCCGAGCACGCTGCCGTACGGCGCCGACGCGACCGGCTTCATCCTGTACACGCAAGACGGCTACATGGCGGCCTGCATTGCACGCGCGGGCCGACTGCGACTCTCGAGCGCCAGCGTGCGCACGGCCCCCGCGCCCGAACGCCTGGCCGCGTTCGAGAGCTACTTCCAGTACGCCGGGCCATATGAATTGCGTCGCGATGGTGCGTTGCCCACGGGATTGCAGGTGGTCCACCACGCGGCGATGGCGCTCAACCCGAACTTCGTCGGCACCGACCAGGTGCGCAACGTCGAATTCGATGGCGCCGGTCGACTCACGCTTTCGGCCAGCGACGTGGTGCCCGGCACCCACGTCGCTCGCCACCATCGGCTCACCTGGCAACGGTTGGGTCGGGCATGAACGCCTCCGGTCCGGCGTTCGATATCCCTCGGGATCATGGCCTGCCGGGCAGACCGCGATTGAAATGGTGCCCACTCCCGGACCGACACCCTGATCCAGTGGTGTGTGACGCCCGCAATGGCACCCAACTGCCCCTCGCAGCCGACAGAATTGGCCCGTTGATCGAACCGTGTAACCCCATGCCTGCCTCGCCCATGACTCAGCCATCTTCCATCGGGCCGCACTGCCGCCAGGCGCTGCTGGTGGTGCTCTTCTTAGGCGCCGCCGCGACCGCCGGGACGGCTTTTGCACAGAACAAGCCGGCCCTCGCGTTCGAGCTGATCACGCCCAGCGAGGCGCTGCGCGATCGTGAAGTGCGCCCCAAGGACGAGGCTGCGAGCATGAACGAGATCCGTCCACGTTCCCTTCCGCCGGCGGCCCCTGGCGCGGCGGGCAAGCCGGTGTTCGCCATCCGTGTGGTCTCGCCGAGTTCGCAGGCCACGGTGAAGGCGCCGTTGCGCATCGAGCTCACTTTCGAGACGCCGCCCGGCACCCGGGTGGTGCCCTCTACATTTCGTGTGCTCTACGGCGTCATGAAGCTCGACCTCACCGAGCGCCTGCGCCGTTTTGCCACCATCAGCGAGCGCGGGGTCATCGTCGACCAGGCGGTGGTGCCCGACGGGCTGCACCGCCTCCTGATGACGGTGGCCGACGAACAAGGCAACGTGGCCGAGCAGGAGTTGCGCCTGCGGGTGGGGGTGGCATCGTGAGCGGGCGTGCGATGGGCGCGCTGCATCGCTTCATGGCACGAAGGCCTGCACTGGCACTGTTCGCCTGCGCCAGCGTGGCCACCGCCGCGCATGCCACGGGTCCGGCGGGCGATGCCGACGTGCGGCGCATGATCGAATCGCTCAAGCCCGCACCTGCCGCAAGCGCGGCGCCACACTCGGCTGGGCGTACGCGCAACCTCGTGATCGAAGCCACCCCTGGCCGCGAGCCGGGTGGCGCCGCTGCGGCGGCAACAGCGACATCGCCGTCAGCTGCACAGGACTCGCCGACATCGCGGCCGGCAACGCCAGTGCCCGCGGCGGCCGCGCCCCCGTCCGCCGCGCGGCCCGCGCCCGGTGCCGCCGCGGCACCGCAAGGTTTGTCGCTGGCCATTGGTTTCGAGCCCAACTCGGCACAGTTGCGGCCCGACAGCGGGGCCACGCTGGGCGCGCTGGTGGCGGCCATGCTCTCGCCAGAGTTGCGCCGCAATCGCTTCGTCATCGAAGGCCACACCGATGCGGTCGGCAACCCGGCGCAGAACCTTCGCCTCTCGCGCGACCGTGCCGAGCAGGTGCGCCTGTACCTCGTGACGCTGGGTGTCGAAGCCGAACGCCTGCGCGCGGTGGGCAAGGGGGCGAGCGAGCCGGTGAACACGCAGAACCCGCGTGCAGCGGAGAACCGGCGCGTGCGCGTCCTGGCACAGCCCTGAGCCCGCAAACGCGGGGTGAAGGCGATGTGCCGCGGGAATAATGCCCCGCGACCCGCGTAAACCTCCCAGTGGATGCCCCACCGGTCTTTCGACAGCGCTTGCTTGACGCCATCCCGCGCGTGCGCCGCTACGCGCGCTCGCTGACGCACGCGCTGAGCGAGGCCGATGACCTGACGCAGCAGACGCTGGAACGCGCGCTCGCGCACTGGCGTCAGTTCGACCCGGAGCGCGACATGCTGGTGTGGTTGCTGTCGATCGCGCACAACGCGTTTCTCGATGGCCTGCGGCGCGATGCGCGCTTGCAGTTTGCCGACCCGGCCGACGTGATGCGCACGCTCGACGCGGCCGGCGGCAGCGCTGGCACCGATGTCGGCCTGCGCATGGACCTCCTGGCCGCGCTGGCCCGGCTGTCGCCCGAGCAGCGCGAGCCGCTCGTGCTCGTGTGTGTGGAGCAGCTCAGTTATGCAGAGGTGGCCGAGGTGCTGCGCATTCCTATCGGGACGGTGATGTCGCGCGTGTGCCGTGCGCGCCAAACGATGCGTAGGCATCTCGACAACCCGGCTCGATCCGAAGTCAGCAGCGCCGTGCTGCGCAGGGTGGTGTGATGGACCAGCAACCGTACCCGCCCGCCGACGAGCAGCTCAGCGCCTGGGTTGACGGCGAGGGCACGGCCGCCGAACGTTCGCGGGTCGAGGCCTGGCTCAGCGCCCACCCGGTGGAGGCCCGGCGAGTACAGGCTTGGGCGGCCGAGCGCGAGACCTTGCGTGCCACCTTCGCCGAGGTGGCGCGCGAGTCGGTGCCGCAGCGGCTCGCTGAGGCCGTGTCGCGCGACAGCGCGGCGGCACCCGCGGCCGCGCCCGCGCCAGCCGTGGCAAGCGCGCGTGGTCGTGCAATGGTCCCGCGCCTGTGGCCGGGGTGGGGGCTTGCCGCGGCAGCGGCCGTGCTCTTCGTGCTTGGCGCCGGCGCCGGCGGCTTGCTCACGTGGCAGTGGCAGGAGCGGCTATCGTTGGCCCAGCGGCGTGCCGCGCCGCTGGCGGCGGCCGGGGCGCCGGGCTCGCAAGGATGGCTCCAGCGCGCCGCTTTCGCGCACAGCGTCTACACGCCCGAGCCGCGCCATGCGGTCGAGGTGAAGGCGCAGGAGGAACACCTCGCGCGCTGGCTCACGCGCCGCATTGAGGCGCCTGTCAAGCTGTTCGACCTGCGCGGGCTAGGCTTCGAACTCGTCGGCGGCCGTCTGCTGCCCGACGGCGCCGGCAAGAGCGCCCAGCTCATGTACCAGGATGCGAACGGCAAGCGTGTCACCGTCTACCTGCGCAAGCCCGAGCCGGGCACCGACACGGCGTTCCGCTACGAGCAAAAAGGCTCGCTGGGCATGTTCTACTGGGTCGAGGAGAAGACGGGTTTCGCCCTCGTCGGCGAGGTACCCAAGGAGCGCCTGCTGGCCATGGCCAAGTCGATCTACGACCAGGATGCGACGCTGCCCGCGCCATCGCTGACGCCGCCCGCCGCGGCTGCGTCGTCGGCATCGGCGGTGTCGGCGCCGGCACCCGCATCCGTGGCCAAACCTGCGGGCAAACCGGTGGCCATCATCCCCGGCGTGCCCGGTAAGTAACGCGGCGCCGGGCTGCCAGGGTGGCATCTGCCAGGGTGGCATGGGGCGCTGCCTAGAATCTCCGAATGCTCCTCTCGCCGCCGCGCGCCGGCCTCACGCTCGCGGCACTGCACCGCCTGGCTGCCGTCTCGGTGCTGGGATTCGCCTCGGGCTTGCCACTGGCGCTCACCGGCCAGGCCTTGCAGGCCTGGCTCACGGTGGCGGGGCTCGACCTGGCGACGATAGGCTTTCTCTCGCTGGTCGGCCTGCCCTACACCTTCAAGTTCCTCTGGGCACCGCTGATGGACCGCTTCGAGTGCGTCGCCGCGCTCGGGCGGCGGCGCGGCTGGCTCGTCCTGACTCAACTCTTGCTCGCGGCGCTGCTGTTCGCCCTGGCAGCGGTGTCGCCCAAAGACGCGATCCGGGCATTCGCGCTGTTGGCGCTGGCGGTGGCCTTTGCCTCGGCCTCGCAGGACGTGGTGGTTGATGCCTACCGCACCGACCTGCTCGGTGCGGCCGAGCGTGGCCTTGGCGCCTCGCTAGGGGTGATGGGCTACCGGCTGGCGATGGTCCTCTCCGGCGGCGTTGCTCTCATCTGGACCGATGCGCAACAGGGCAGTGGTTGGAGCTGGCCCGAGGTGTACCGGTTCATGGCCGGCGTGATGGTGGCGGCGGCCGCAGCTTCGCTGCTCTTGTTGCCGAGACTGCCGCGGCTGCCCGGAGTGCCGGTATTGCCGGTATTGCCGGTATTGCCGTGGGGGCCGGACGCGCTTACGCGCGACCAGACCCACACGCCGCGGCCGGGTGCCGTGCCGGGTCACGAACCCGGTACGGCACGGCGAGACCTCATCGGTTTTGCGGCCGTGCTGTTGGCCGTGGCGCTGGGCGCCTTGTTGAGCGACCGATTCGCTCCCGGCCTGGCACGTGTGCTCGTCGGCCCCTGGTTGCAAGGCAGCGTGCTGCCGCCGATGCTGCAGCAACGCTGGATCGATCTCGTGGCGCTGCTGCTGGGCATCGGTTTCACCTTGCCCCTGGCGGCATGGGCAGCACGGCGCGCGCGCTTCGAGACGCTGCTGGCCGGCCTGCGAAGCTACTTCGCCATGCCGGGCGCGGTGGCGTTCCTCTTCTTCATCGTTCTGTACAAGCTGGGCGATGCCTTCGCCGGCTCGTTGATGACGCCCTTCCTGCTCAAGAGCATGGCCTAT
This sequence comes from Burkholderiales bacterium, assembly GCA_031401195.1. Lineage (GTDB taxonomy): Bacteria > Pseudomonadota > Gammaproteobacteria > Burkholderiales > Burkholderiaceae_C > Rubrivivax. Next base: position 13,377 of record JANNRI010000219.1, on the reverse strand, counting down.
AGCTCGGCCGAGGTGGGGGTGGTGAACAAGGTCATCGGGCTGTGGCTCACGATCGGCGGCGCGCTGGTCGGAGGGGCCATGATGCTCAAGCTCGGGCTGTGGCGCTCGTTGTTCATCTTTGGCGTGCTGCAATTGCTGTCCAACCTCGGTTTCTGGTGGCTGGCGGTGTGCGGCAAGGGCAGCCTCGGCGCCGCGTTGCTGCCCGCGTTCGACTGGGGCTTCGTCAAGCTCGGCGCGGCCACGCCGGTGGACGGCGCGCTGCTGACGGTGGTGGCGTTCGAGAACATCAGCGGCGGCATGGGCACCGCTGCGTTCGTGGCCTTCCTCATGAGCCTGTGCAACCAGCGCTTCACCGCGACGCAGTTCGCGCTGCTGTCGTCGTTTGCGTCGGTGGGCCGGGTGTGGGTGGGTCCGCTGGCCGGGGTGCTGGCCGAGAGCATCGGCTGGCCGGCGTTCTTCGTCCTCAGCACCGTGCTGGCGCTGCCTGCGCTGTGGATGCTGTGGTGGAAGCGCGCCGCGATGCGGGCGCTGGAGGCTTGATGCCGGCGCAGCCGGCCCCACCCTTGGACGGGGCGGGTTGTGGCCGGGCTGCCTAGAATGAAATTCTCTCGGTCCGCTGACGTCTCCCCGAGTCTCCTAGGAACATGAACGCTGCTGCGCCCGAATCTGCACTGCCTGCCGCCCGTGAGGCACTGGCGCCAGCGCTGTCGGCCAGGGCGGCCGCGCTGGCCATGTCGGTGCGCGGTTGCGCGTGCCCGTGGCGTGGCGCGGGCGAGGCGCCGCCCGACCACCACCGCCGCCTGTTTTCGTCGCTGCTGTTGGCCGGCGGCGTGGCCTCGATCGCCGGCACGGCGCGGGCGGCCGACGTCGAGTGCAAGCGCTCAAGGGCAGCCGGCCTCGTGCCGGCCGACACCGTGGAAGGCGCGGCCCGCCAGCAATACGTGCAGCTCCTGCGCGAAGCCCAGAGCAAGAGTGCGTTGGCCACGGCCGATGACCCGCAGTTGCAGCGCCTGCGCTACATCGCCGCGCGCATCATCCCGTTCACCCCGGCCTGCAACGAGCGTGCGCGCGAGTGGCGTTGGGAAGTGCAGTTGCTGCGCAGCAACCAGCTCAACGCCTTTTGCATGCCCGGGGGCAAGATCGCGTTTTTCAGTGGCATCTTGAGCCGCCTGAGACTCAGCGACGACGAAGTCGCGGTCATCATGGGCCACGAAGCCGCGCATGCGCTGCTCGAGCATGCGCGCGAGCGCATGGCCAAGAGCACTGGCACCACGGTCGGCCTGCGTATGCTGGCGGCCGTCTTTGGCCTGGGCGGCATCGGGGATGTGGCGGCACAGTACGGCTCGCAGCTGCTGGGCCTGAAGTTCAGCCGCGACGACGAGAGCGAGGCCGACGCGCTGGGCCTGCTGCTGGCAGCGCGCGCGGGTTACGACCCGCGTGCGGGCGTCGCGCTGTGGCAGAAGATGGCCTCGGCGAATGCCGGCAAGGCGCCGCCGCAGTGGCTGTCCACGCACCCGGCAGGGCCGGAGCGCATCAAGGACATCGAGGCCCGTCTGCCGCGCTCTTTGCCCGAATTCCAGCGCGCCGGCCAGCCCGATCGGCGCTTTCCGGTCGCCACCTGAGGCCCTCTGGCCAGCGGGTCACCACTTCGCGGGCAGGGGGCGCAGCAGCCGCACGTGGCGCCGACCGCTCTCGACATAACCGCCGCGCTCCAGGTCCTTCATGACCCGGCTCACCATCTCGCGGCCGCAGCCGATCAGCCGCGACATTTCCAGATGTGATGGCGCAGGCTCCAAGGCGCGCGAGCCGTCGGGCAACGCGACAGCCTGCGCCTCGAGCAGACCCTTCAGGCGGCCATAGACATCGTTGAGGGCGATCTCCCGCAGGCTCAGAGTGGCCGTGCGTGCGCGGCGGATCACCTTGGCCAGCAAGTCGAAGGCGAACTGTGGGTCATCGACGAGGTGCGCCTCTAGTGTGCGCCGTGTCACCAGCACCACGACGCCGGCCTCGATCACCTCGACATGCGCCGAGCGCGGCCCGCCGTCCAGGCTCATTTCGCCGACATACTCGCCGGGGCCGTAGGTGGCGTAGGTGACTTCACGGTCATCTGCGCCCACGCTGTAGGTGCGCAAGCGACCTGACACGACGACGAAGAGCGTGTCGCCGATCTCGCCCTCGGATATGAGTTGCGTGCCGCAGCGCACACGGCGTGCTTCGCCACGGCGGGCCAGCTGGCGCAGGCTGTCGGAGAACGGCGCCTGCTCGATGAGCGAGGCGGGGTCGGCGGCAGGGGCTCTGGAGGTCTTCTTGGGCATCGTCGACGTCGCCCTGCGGCTGCCGCGTGGTGCTCACGCGGCGCGCCGCAGGGCGGGCCGATCTTAGCTGGCGCTACGTGCCGCCTGCTCTTCCCCCGAAGTCGGATGTGCCGCAGTTCCGCAACCGCGGCGCAGGCTCAAGCCGCCAGCGCGGCCGGCCGCGAGAACGGCGTCAGCCGATCAAGCGGTGCCCGCAGGCCACCCAGGGCCGCCGCCGAGCCGCGCAGCGCGCCCACCAGCGGCGGCAGCACGGCGACCTGGCGCACGAGTTCGCGGATGCTCTTGGCGCTGGTCTTGGCGCGGATGCTGCCGATCTGGGTGCGCACGGTGGACACCGCCACGCCCTGGCGCGTGGCGATCTCGGCGGGCTGCACGCCCGCGCACAGCATCTCGAGCACGCGCGTTTCGGCCGGCGTCAGCGACACTGCGCGCGCATAACCCTGCACCGAGAGCTGCTCGCACACGTTGCGCTTGCCCAGCACGAGCAGCGTGGCGCCGGCCGGCAACCCGGGCTCGTTCAGCGGCACCACCGAGATGGCCACGAGCTGCACGCCGCTGCCCAGTGTCAGCAGCTTGCGCAGGCCGCGGTGCGCAGCGGTCAGTGCGTCCTGCAGCAAACCGGCTTCGCCTGACACGGCGGTGACGAGCTGTTTGCCGCTGAGCTGCAGCGGGTGGTCGTGGTCGAGCTCACGGCGCGCGGCGTGGTTCGTGTAGAGCACCTCGCCGGTTGCGTCGACGAGCAGCATGCCGTAGTCGATCTCGTCGAGCATGTGGGCCATGCAAAGCGCCAGCGGTGCCAGGGCCTCGCCCTCGTTGCCCGTGCGGCCCAGGCCGGTGGTGGCGGTGCTGGTGTTCCCGTACATGGGGCCTGGCGTGGGCCGTACCGGCATGCGCGCCAAGGGCAGCGGCGGCATGACAGGGCGGCGCAAGGGGGCGGCAAGAGATTCGAGCATGGTGTTCTCCCCGTTCCTTTCTGGAACCAGGTGGTGCGGCGGAACTCGCCGCGCCACTGAACCGAAGAGTAGGGATGCAGCCATCCGAAGGGTTGTGAATCTTGGCGTTCTGCACTGTGATCCATTCACCTTCACGCACCCTTGCCCGGGCACCGGGGTCTGCATCCATCACCAGGCGCAAACCGCCCACTGTCTATGATGAAGTGGTGCAAGCGCCGTCCCCGATCCGCGTCGAAGAGATTGCCCGGCACGCGGCCTTCTGCCGCCTTTGCGACATTGCCTTGCGCGCGCCGGTGGCTGTCGACCTGCGCTATGCGGGCGTCAACAACTTCGCCGGGCGTCGCCTCTATGTGGGCTTCGATTGCGGCTGGCTGCGGCGAGAGGCGGCTGACGGTCTGGCCGTAGCGGCGCACTGGCTCGCCGAGCGCCGCCCAGGCTGGCGGCTGCTGGTGCTGGACGCGCTGCGCCCGCAGCGGGTGCAGGAGGCCATCTGGGCGCAGGTCGTGGGCACGCCAGACGCGGTGTACTTCGCCCACCCGGCCGCGGGCTCGATCCACAGTTTCGGCATGGCGCTGGACGTGACGCTGCTCGACGCCGCGGGCCGCGAGGCCGGCGCCGCCGAGATGGGCAGCGCCTTCGATGAAATGAACGAGGTCTCGCACCCGGGGCTGCACGAGGCGCATCTGGCCAGTGGCCGCCTGAGCCCGGCGCAAGTGGCCGAGCGCGAGTGCCTGCGCCAGGCGATGGCCGCCGGCGGCTTCGTGGGCATCTCCACCGAGTGGTGGCACTTCGACCACGGCCCGCGCGAGCACGTGCGGCGGGAGTTCCCGCGCGTGGAGTGAGCCGTACGCGGCCGGTTGGCGCCCCTGCTACCAGGCCACGCGCGGCACGCAATCGTTCACCGGGCTGGGCGCCTCGGCGCGGCAGGCCTGCAGCGCGCGTGCCAAGCGTTCCTGCGTGGGGCGCAGGAAGTCGTGCTCGCGCTGATTGCGGCACAGGCGCTCGAGCACACCCATCTGCTGGGTGAGCATGTAGATCTCCATCTGCTGCACCGCCAGGCGGTCGGCCTGCGCCGGGCGCTTGCGCTGTTGCGCCTCGAAGCGCTCCTCCATGCGCCGCAGCGCAGTCTTGCAGTCGCCGCCGTTGTCGGCCCGCGCTGCGGTAGTCGTCACTGCGGTGTGGGCCGGCGTGGGCACCGCGGCGCGCTCGGGCCGGGCTGCGGCCAGGGCCGCCGGTACGGTTGCGGCAGCCGCCGCGCTGGTGTCAGGCGCATCACCTGCGGCCACCAGCGCCTGTTGGGGGGTGAGCGAGCTGCCGGGCAAGGTCTGCGGGCACGAGGGCATATCCAATCCGCGCAAGGTCTGCAGCGCGGCCGCGACGCCCAGGCGCTGCGCATCCACCAGCAGCACTTCGCGCCGCCGCGCCCACTGTTGTCGCGAGAGCTCGCAGGATTGCACTGCTTCGATGGCCTCGCGGCAAGCGCTCTCGCGCTCCTGCCCAGGGCGTGCCGCCGCGCAGGCCGCCAGGCGGATCTCGGTCAGCCGATGCGCGTCGGCCGGCACGCTGGCCCTCTGCTGCTGCTCCACGAGGCGGCGCAGCGCGGCGTCGAACTGCGCGGCGGGTGTCGGCCCGGCCGCGGTCTCGCCCGAGGCATCTTCGAGCTGCAGGAAGTTGCGACACAGTGCGCGATTGAAGTCCCTCGTGCAACTGGCCAGCCCGGTGGCCGGCACGCCGGCCTCCACCAGGGTGCGGCGCAGCACGCTGTCGTCGACGTGACTGCCGTTGTTGGCCAGCAGTTCGAGAAAGGTGCGCAACGCGGTGCAGCTGTCGATCACACGCACCACGGTGCGGCAGCCGGTGTGCGCCTCGCACAGTCGCAGCCGGGCCGCGGGCACCGCAGCCAGCTCGGCGCGGCACTGCGACAACGCGTCCTGCGCCGCGACCGGCCCGGCGAACACCAGCGTGACCGCGGCCACTGCCATCAAGAACATCCGCCTGTACATCGCACCCACAGACATGAGCGAACCCTCGGTTGCCACGCCGGCGGCATCTTGGCAGGCTTGCGATGGCCCCGGAATGCGGGCGTTTATGCGCGCGGACGCGGACATGGGGGCGGGAGCGGGCTGAGGGTGCTCAGGCGCCCTGCGCCTGCTGCAGTTGCCGGCGCGCGGCCATGGCCGCGGCGCGCGCGGCTTGCGCGTAGGTGGCGCCGCTGGTGGCTGGCGCGGCGCCGCCTGCGGTGGAAGGCGAGCCACCAACGGCCTGGGCACCGTCGGTGCCGGCGTAGAGGATGGCGCGCGACGAGCTCACGATCACGGGGCCGTCCGGCCTCCAGGCGGCGCGCACCGTGGCCTCGGCGTCGCCACCCTGCGCCCCGATTCCCGGAATCAACAGCGGCAGCCGCGGCGCGAGTTCGCGCACACGGGCCAGCTCGCGCGGAAACGTCGCGCCCACCACGAGGCCGAGTTGGCCGCCCCGGTTCCACTCCCCCGCCGCCAGCCGCGCGATGCGTTCGTAGAGCAGCTCACCGCCCTCCAGCCGCTGGGCCTGAAGGTCCCCGCCTCCGGGATTCGACGTTCGGCACAGCACGATGAGGCCGCGGCCGCTGTAGCGCATATAGGGCTCGAGGCTGTCCAGCCCCATGAAGGGCGACAGCGTGAGCGCATCGGCGCCGTAGCGCTCGAAGGCCTCGCGGGCGTAGTTCTCGGCCGTGGCGCCGATGTCGCCGCGCTTGGCGTCGAGGATCACCGGAACCTCGGGCGCCACCTCGCGGATGTGGGCGATGAGTCGCTCGAGCTGCTCTTCGGCGCGCTGGGCAGCGAAGTGCGCGATCTGCGGCTTGAAGGCGAGCACGACGTCGTGCGTGGCGTCGACGATGCCGGCGCAGAAGTCGAAGATGCGCCGCGCGTCGTTGCGCCAAGGGGCCGGGAAGCGCGCCGGTTCGGGGTCGAGCCCCACGCAGAGCAGCGAGCGAGCGCGCGCTTCGGCGGCGGCCAGCTGGGCGGTGAACGGGGGCCGTGTCATTGGCGCTGCGGGCGATGCACTCAGGCCCTCGCGGCCAACGCGGCGGCCAGGCCGGTGTAGGAGGCCGGAGTCATCTCTTTCAAGCGCTGGCGCTCGCTGTGGGGCAACTCGGCCAGGGTGTCGATGAACTCGTGCATGGCCGCCAGTGTGATCGCGCGCCCGCGCGTGAACTCCTTCAGGCGCTCATAGGGGTTGGCCAGGCCGTGGCGCCGCATGACCGTCTGCACGGCTTCGGCCAGCACTTCCGGCGCGCCGTCGAGATCGTGGGCCAACGCCTCGTGGTGCACCTCGAGCTTGCCCATGCCGGTGCCCAGGCTCGCATGGGCCAGCACGGTGTAGCCCAGCGCCACACCCATGTTGCGCAGCACGGTGCTGTCGGTGAGGTCGCGCTGCCAGCGGCTCAACGGCAACTTGCCGCTCATGTGCGTGAGCAGGGCGTTGGCGAGGCCGTAGTTGCCCTCGGCGTTCTCGAAGTCGATCGGGTTCACCTTGTGCGGCATGGTGCTGGAGCCCACTTCCCCGGCATTCAGGCGCTGCTTGAAGTAACCGAGCGACACGTAGCCCCAGACGTCGCGACACCAGTCGATGCAGATGGTGTTGCTGCGTGCCACGGCATCGAACAGCTCGGCGATGCCGTCATGCGGCTCGATCTGTGTCGTGTACGGGTTGAAGACGAGCCCCAGCCGGTGCTCGACCACACCGCGCGCGAATGCCTCCCAGTCGAACCCGGGCCACGCCGCCAGGTGCGCGTTGTAGTTGCCCACCGCGCCGTTCATCTTGGCCGGCAGCGCGACGGCGGCGATGCGCGCGCGCGCGGTGGCCAGTCGTGCCAGCAGGTTGGCTGCCTCCTTGCCCACGGTGGTGGGGCTCGCGGGCTGGCCGTGCGTGCGCGCCAGCATCGGCGTGGCGGCCTCGGCATGGGCCAGGCTGCGCAAGGCCTGGAGCACCGCATCCAGCGCGGGCAGCAGCACCTCGCGGCGCGCGGCGTCGAGCATCAGCGCGTGGCTGGTGTTGTTGACGTCCTCGCTGGTGCATGCGAAGTGCACAAACTCGGCGGCCTGCATCAGCTCGGCATGCCCGCTGAACCGGCCCTTGATCCAATACTCCACCGCCTTCACGTCGTGGTTGGTGGTGCGCTCGATCTCCTTGATCGCAGCGGCGTCAGCCTCGGAAAAGCGCAGCACCAGCGAACGCAACAGCCCGCGCGCGGCCTCGCTGAGCGGCTTGAACTCGGCCAAGCCCGCGTCCGAAAGCGCAACGAACCACTCCACCTCGACCTGCACACGCCGGTGCATGAGGCCGTACTCGGAGAGCAAGGGGCGCAGGGCCGTCAGGCGCGCGGCATAGCGGCCATCCAGAGGCGAGAGGGCGGTGAGCGCGGAAGGGGCGCCGGTGGCGGGGGCTTTGGGTGCGGACACGGCAGGGGTGGGCCGAACGGCAACGAGACTGGGGCCAGGAAAAACCGGTGCACGGGCCGAACCCGTGCAACCGCATTGTAGGTAGCGCGGCACTTGGGGCATCCGCGCCAACGGCGCGCCGCAACGGCGCTGCAATGAGCACTGCAATGAGCACTGCAATGGCACTGCAATGGCACTGCAACTGCGCTGCAATGGCACTGCAAACGGCACTGCAACGGCACTGCAACGGCATTGCAGCGGCTATGCTGGCGCGCCATGGCCCACGACATCCGCGCCCTCACCTTCGACATCTTCGGTACTGTGGTCGACTGGTACGGTTCCATCGTCGCCGAGGTGGCGCGCCTGGGCCTGGCCACCGACGGCGGCCGTTTTGCGCTCGACTGGCGCGCCGGCTACCAGCCCGCGATGCAGGAGGTGCGCTCGGGAGCGCTGCCCTGGACGCACATCGACGGCCTGCACCGCCGCACCCTCGACCGCATCCTGGCCGCACACGGCATCACGATGCCCGAGGCCGCGGCGGCGGACTTCAATCGGATTTGGCACCGCCTCGACCCCTGGCCCGACAGCGTCGAGGGCGTGACGCGTCTGAAGCGCCGATATGTGACCGCGACGCTGTCCAACGGCAACCTTTCCCTGCTTGTGAACATGGCGCGCCATGCGAAGCTGCCCTGGGACTGCGTGTTGTCGGCCGAACTGTTCCAGCACTACAAACCCGACCCCGAGGTCTACCTCGGCGCCGCGCGCCTGCTCGACCTCGCGCCGCAGCAGGTGATGATGGTGGCTGCACACCCGAGTGACCTGCGCGCTGCCGCGGCCTGCGGCTTGCGCACGGCGTACGTGTTGCGTCCGGCCGAGCATGGCCCCGCGGGTGCGATGGAGCCGAGTCGGCCGGGCGAGTTCGATTTCACGGCCAGCGACTTCATCGACCTGGCGCGGCAGCTGGGGTGATGGGGACGCGCTGGCCTCTTCTTCTGCACGTCTGAACGTTGCTCAGTTGAAGAAGAACGACCACAGCGCCACCACGCCCATGGCCACCGCGAGAACGATGCCGTAGAGCATGGCCACCAACAGCGCGCGCAGCACGGTGCCCAGCCATCCGCCGCCGTAGACGCGCCGGGCCGCCGCGTAGCCATGCACAGGCATCGCGACCAGCACGAGTGCCGAGCCCGCCACCGGCACGAGGCTCGCTGCGATGGCCAGGAACCAGAAGCTGTGCACGTGCAGCGCGTACACCAGGTGCTCGGTATAGCGTAGGCCGCGCCCGGCATGCACCAGCATCGTCAGCAGCGCGAAGATCGGCACCAGCAGGAACATCGCCGTGCCCCAGTGGCTCAGAAAGCGCTCGGGCCAGCGCGCGAGTTCTCGGGCAAAGCTCTTGGCATCGACATCCAGCCGCGCTTGCAGCCGGGTGCACACCCATGGCGGCAGCTTCTCGCAGTAGAAGCGGCCGTTGTCGATGCCCGTGCGGCTGCCGTTGCCCAGGTCGATCACGGTGACGTCACCCGTTTCGCCCGCCTTGCTGATGGCTTCGGCACCGCCATTCACGCTCATGGGCGCGGCCACTCGCACAAGCAACAGGGTCACCAGACTGATGGTGATGTACAGCCGCAGCGGCAGCACATAGTGCTTGCGCCGCCCGGCGAGATAGCGGCAGGTCAGCTCGCCGGGCCTGAACAGCAGCAAGGCCAGCGTGCGCCACAGCGCTCCTTCGGTGGAGAAGTAGGCGCCGCCAAACTGCTGCACGAACTCGCCCAGGGTGGGCGGCCGGACCAGCGTCTCCTGCCCGCACGCGCCGCAGAAGCGCGGTCGTGGCAGCGCGAGAGGCGCGCCGCAGTTCAGGCAGTCCTCGGCCGCGGGTTGCGTCGATGGGCGCGCCGCCAACGGGGTCTGGCCCGGTTCGGGTGCGGCTTGCGGCTCTTGCATGGGCCGCGACGGTAGCGCAAGACGTGCGTCGAGCCCAGGATGCCGACTGGCTCGTGTCGAGTGGCTCGCAGGCGCGTCACGCCACAGAGCGGTGGCGCGGAAACGCCCGCGAACTCAAGGGCAGGGCGCCTCGCCCGTGACCCCGCTCACCGGCAGCAGCAGCTGTGGGCCAAAGGCCACGAGGCCCAGGGAATCGGTGAGCGTCAGGATGAGCCTCGCACCGCTGCGTTGCACCTGCAGCGTGGCCAGACGCAGGCGGCTGCCGCCTTCGATGAGGTTGCCGAAGTAACGCGGCGCCTCGTTGCCCACCTGCCCGAGTGCTCCGACAAAGACGAGTCCGCTGCAACGCAGACGCAGTTGCGCTTGCTGGCCGTCGAGTTCGAGCAGCGTGCGGCTGGCGGGCGTGGTTTCGGCGAAGTAGCGCGCCTCGGTCGCGGGCAGCGGTGCAGCGCCCACCGCTGGGCGCGCGCAGCCCAGCAAATCGGCGAACTCGGCCTCGCAGACCGGCACCGCGCGCGCACCATAGCTGGCCAAGGCATCCTGCGTGGCGCCGGTGCCCGTGCCGCCGAGGCCAGGGCCGCAAGCCGCAAGCGTGAGTGCGAGCGTGAGCGCAGTGGCCAGCGCGACGGCCGGCAATGCGAGGGCTCGAGCTCGATCCGCCCAGCCGCGTAGGGCCGCCGCAATCTGCGGCTGAGCCGTTGCGTGAACTGGTGGCTCATGCTTCATGCTGCGCTTCATGCTGCGTTACTCCTGCGCTTCGCTGTAGAAGTACACCCCGAAGCGGGCGCGCTGGCGGCGTTCGCCGGCGGGCTGCGTCTGGTCGGCATCAAAGCGTTGCTGCGCCTTGCCCATGACCTCGCGCATCGCCACCTTCCAGGCGGCCACGCCCACCTGCTGGATCTCGCGCGCCGAGTCTTCGGTGATCTCGTCGACGAACACCGCCTGCTCGAGGAAGTTGGCCTCGCCGCGCAGGTTGGCCACGGCGGCGGCGGCATGGTCGTGCACGTTGGCGGCAAAGAGCGCCGACATCTCCGTCAGGCCGCGCCTGGGCGCGTAGCCTTCGGCGAGCAGGCGCACGCCGTCGTCCGTCTCTTCGACCACACCGAGGCGCAGCAGCTCGTCGAGCACGGCGCGCGGGCGCACGTCGCGGCTCACGCCACGCACCAGCTCGTCGAAGCTGCGCGCCTCGCCGGCGCCGCGCGGCAGCAGGCGTGGGTGCCGTTGGCGGTCGAGATAGCGGCGCTCGTGCATCCAGCGGCCCACGACCTCGGAGGCCAGACTCGGCGGGGGCGCGGCGGCCACAGTGTCCATGGTGTCAGCGGCACTGGCGGCACTGGCGTCACCAGCGGCACCAACGGCATTGGTGGCACCCACAGCATTGGCGGCACCCGTGACCGACCGGCCCTGGCGTGTGAGCGTGCGCACATCGCGCCGGTGCACGCCTGACAGCAGCGTCAGCGCGCTGTCGGTCGTGGCCATGCCACGCCGCCGCAGTTCGCGTTGCGCCTCGTCGAGAAAGATGCGTTTGAGCGCTGCCGCGACTGCGGGATAGGTGACGCCGTGGTGCACGAGCAAGCGCACCAGCGGGCGCAGCACGTGCAGCACCCGGGCGAGCACGGCGCCGGGCTCCGCCGCCCTGGGTGGCGCGCCGGCGGGTTCGGTGCTGCGCTGCTTTGCGTTGCGGTCTGCAGCGCGTCCTCCCTCGATGGCGCGGCCCGGGCTCATGGGCGCCGGCACGAAGCCAGATCTCGGCGTGAGGCGATGCGCATCTGCGCCGCAGTGGGTGGTTGACAGGCCGGCCGCATGTGGGACATTATCCCACATCACCAATCCAGCCCGCAACCGCTTCGTTGCGCAGGAGCACCGCCATGAGCCCGCCGCTGTCATCCCTCGTCGACTTGGTTGCGAAGGCACCCCGATTGCCGCACTCGCCGGAACGGCGACCACAGCGCCCAAAGGCAACTGCCAGGCTCGGCATGGCCGCATCACGCCGGGCGGGTTTGACGGTGCTCGTCTTCTCGGCATGGCTGGTCGCCTGCGGCGGGGGCCAGGAGGGTACCGCCGCGCTCGGCCCCGGCAGCACGGCGGCTCTGAAGGCGAGCCAGCCCGGTGACCTCACGGCCTTCGTGCAGCGGGTGCTGCGCGAGCGCGCCGCCGCCCGCCAGGCGGGCCAGGCGCCTAGCGATGGCGGAAGGTCGATCGCTCCTGTGCCTGGCCTCGCAGCTGCCCCGACCGCAGGCGTGGCCTACTCGAGTTCGCTCACGCAGGAGCAAGGTGTCGACGAGCCTGATCTGGTCAAGACCGACGGCACGCACCTCTTCAGCCTGGACCTGCAGGACGGCGCGCGCCCACTGCTGCGCATCACGCGGCGCGAGCCCGGTGGGGCACTGCTGGAGCGTGCCGCGCAACCCGTGGCCCTGGGGGCCTCGACCCAGCTCTCACCCCGGGGCCTGGTGACCACCGAGGACGCCCGCGCGCTGGCTGTGGCCAGCGAAGGCTGGGCCGGTGTCTCGGGCAACCCCTGCATCGACATCTGCCCGCCCACGTTGCTGCCCGTAGGTCCGTTCTGGATGCGCAGCCTGGTCGCGGTGGAGCGCTTCGATGTCGCCGACCCCACGCGCCCGGCCGCCACGACGCGGATGGAGTTCGATGGCCGTCTCATCGATGCGCGGCGCGTGGGCGACCGAATGATCGTGGTCAGCGAGTACCAGCCGATGTTGGCTGCCGACCAGCTGCCCGGCACTGCCAGCGCCGCCGAGCGCGAGGCCGCCATCGCCGCCACGCGCGGCGGCGACATGCTGCCGCGCCTGCGCGAAGCCGGTGGCGGCACACGCGCGCTGCTGGCCGACACCGACTGCTGGGTGCAGCCGGCGAATGCCTCGCTGACCCTGGCCGTCACCACGATCACGGTGCTCGACCTGCGCGCGGCCGACCTCGCGCCGGCCAGCCGGTGCTTCGTCGGCGGCACCGAAGCGCTGTACCTCACCACCCAATCGATGTATCTGGCGAGCACGCGCGCAGCCTACACGCGCGGTGTCGCGCTGCGCTACCCGCCGACGATGCGGACCGACATCCACAAGTTCGCGCTCGACGCCGGTCGGCTCACCTACCGCGGCAGCGGCGAGGTCGAGGGCCACCTCGGCTGGGACCCACAGCGCAAGTCCTACCGCCTCTCCGAGCACGACGGCGTGCTGCGGGTCCTCAGCTTCACCGGCAGCGTCGGCTGGCTCGGTCTCGGAGATGCGGCGACGACGCCACCTTCGCCGGCCACACTGACCCTGCTGCGCGAGACTGCGGGTGGCCTGACAACGTTCGCCACCCTGCCCAACGCCAACCGGCCACAGGCCCTGGGCAAGCCCGGCGAGCAAGTGCACGGCGTGCGCTTCGTCGGCACACGCGGCTACCTCGTCACCTTTCGCCAGATCGACCCGCTATATGTGCTCGATCTCGCGCAGGCGGCCGACCCGCGCATCGCCGGCGTGCTCGAGGCCCCCGGCTTCTCTGACCACCTGTTGCCGTTGCCGGGAGACCTGCTGCTGGGCGTGGGCAAGGAGGCCGATGCCAACGGCCGCGTCGGCGGCGTGAAGGTGTCGCTGTTCGACGTGGCCGACGCGGCGCGTCCGCGCGAGATCGCGAGCCGAGTATTCGGCAGTGCCGGCAGCCAGAGCGGGCTGGATGCGTCGCGCCAGGGCCTCACGATGCTGCAGCAAGGGCAGGCGATGCGGGTTGCGACGCCGCTGTTTC
>JANNRI010000218.1:0-2257 GCA_031401195.1 Burkholderiales bacterium | reverse complement strand
TCAAGATGTATTCAGTTTCAGCGACACCGTCACGCAAGTGCGCCGCGCGCTGCAAAGCAACGAGCTTGCGCGTGTGCGATACAAGACTCGCATACGACGGACCGAACGCCTTGGCCACGACTTCCTCGGGCTTGGTCAGGTAGTCACCGGCATACACCAGGTAGGCCGCGGCCTGCATCGACGGCGCCGCGCCCAGCGCGTGCAGGATGGCGGCCACGCCCGCGGCATGGGCCAGCGCGTCTTCGCCGGTGTCGAGCGTCTGGCCGGCAAGCAGCGGGCTGGCGAACGCGCGCGCACGGTCGAGCTGGCTGGCTTCACCAGCGTCCAGGTCGAACAGGCGGACGATGGGCGCAGCAGTCACCGGCTCGGTCAGCCCTGTCTTCATGGCGAGAGCAAGAACTCCCGCACAGATTCAATCTGGTCCGCTGCAAGCAAGGTCGGCGCGTGGCCCACGCCGGCGAACTCGCGCAAGCGCGCCTTCGGGCCGCGCTGCGTCATCGCCAGCGCAGTGGCGGGGGACAGCAGGTCGGAGTCCGCCCCACGCAGCAGCAGCACCGGGCAGGCAACCCGGTCATAGCTCGCCCACAGCGCAGCCTCGCCGGCCGCAGCCAGTTCGGGCGTCACGCCGCGAAACGGGACCGCGATGGCCGGGTCGTAGTGCGGAACGAAACCATCGCCCTGCGCCTTGAGCATTGGCCGCGTCAGGGCGAGCCATTGTTCGCGCGTGTGCTGGCCGAAACCCGTCGAGATGCTCAACATGTAGTCGGCCGCCTCATCGGGGCTGCGCCACTGCACCGGCATGCCGAGATAGGTGCCGATGCGCGCGATCGCTTCGTACTGGATCGTCGGGCCGACGTCGTTGAGCACCATCCGTGCGATCGGCGTGCCGGGCAGCGACGCCAACCCCAGGCCGATCAACCCGCCCATCGAGGTGCCGACCCAGTGCAGCTCGCGGGCGTCGAGCCGCGCCAGCAAGGTGACCATGTCGGCCGCATAGGCGGGAATCTGGTAGCCGGCCGGGTCGACCAGCCAGTCGGACTGGCCGCGGCCGACCACATCGGGACAGACCACGCGGTAGTCGGCACACAGCGCGCGCGCCAGGGTGTCGAAATCGCGTCCCTGGCGACTCAGACCGTGAACGCAAACGAGCACACGCGGATTGGCCGCTGCGCCCCATTCCCAGTAGGCCATGCGGTGCAGGGCCATGCGGGTCGGGCTGGGTGTATCCACGCATTGCACGTGGTGGAGGCGCGGTCGCTCAGTCACTTGAATGTCCTTCGCTTGATAATCGATGCTACCAATCACTGGAGGGTTCAAGCATGCTGACGGGCAAGACCGCTGTGGTCACGGGTTCAACCAGCGGCATCGGGCTGGGTATCGCCAAGGTGCTGGCCACGCATGGTGCCAACATCGTGCTCAATGGCTTTGGCGATGTCGATGCGGCCCGGCGCGAGTTCGCCTCGATCGATGCGGAGATCGGCTACCACCCGGCCGACATGAGCAAACCCGAGCAGATCGCCGACCTGATGGCGTACGCCGAGCACACGATGGGCACATTGGACATCCTGGTCAACAACGCCGGCATCCAGCATGTGGCGAATGTCGAAGACTTCCCGGTCGAGAAGTGGGACGCCATCATCGCCATCAACCTGACATCGGCCTTCCACACGACGCGACTTGCGCTGCCTGGCATGAAGGCGCGTGGCTGGGGCCGCATTCTGAACATCGCCTCGGCACATGGCCTGGTGGCCTCGGCGGCCAAGAGCGCCTATGTGGCCTCCAAGCACGGCTTGATCGGCTTCACCAAGGCGGTGGCGCTGGAGACCGCCACCACGGGCGTCACCGTGAATGCCATCTGCCCCGGCTGGGTGCTGACACCGCTGGTGCAGCAGCAGGTCAACGCGCGGGCCTTGAAGGACGGCGTCGACATCGAGGAAGGCAAGCGCCGCCTGTTGGCCGAGAAGCAGCCGTCGTTGCAGTTCACCACGCCGGAACAGCTCGGCGAACTGGCGGTGTTCCTGTGCTCCCCGGCCGCCGACAACATCCGCGGCGCAGCCTTCAACGTCGACGGTGGCTGGGTCGCGCAGTAACTGACGGCCCCAAGCTCGCAACGCTCGCGCCCCCCGAGCAACTGTGTTCGGCGTCAAGTGTGGATGCCATGAAGCTCGGGGTCCCAAGTCTTTCCGGTGCGAGCCATCGCGTTGAGGATGCGCAGCAGCTTGTGGGCGCATGCCGTCATGGCGACCTTCTTGGGCTT
>JANNRI010000217.1:0-5686 GCA_031401195.1 Burkholderiales bacterium | reverse complement strand
GATGTTTTATCAGCCAATCGAATCGCGGCCATAAGGCCGCTCCCACAGAAGCCGCTCCTACGCGTAATGCGGAATGGCAATCGGAATGCGGCGGTTGCCGAACTGGCGCGTGAACTTCTCGAAGTGCCCGGCAATCTGTGTCTGGCAGTCCGGGCAGTGGCCGTCCGGTGTCAGGCGATAATCCTCGATCCGGTACCAGTCGCGCACAATGAGCGGCGCGCGGCACGACGGGCAGTAGGTGGTGCCGCCATCGGTGTCGTGCACGTTGCCGGTATAGACGTAGTGCAGCCCGGCCTGCATGGCGATGGTGCGCGCGCGGCTGAGCGTCTGTGCCGGGGTCGCCGGAATGTCGGTCATCTTGTAGTCGGGATGGAAGGCGGTGAAGTGCAGCGGCACGTCGGGGCCCAGTTGGTCAGCAATCCAGCGTGTCATCGCCTCGATCTCGGTCGCTCTGTCGTTCTGGCCCGGGATCAGCAGCGTGGTGATCTCGAGCCAGCAGTCCGTCTCGGCATGGATGTACTCGAGCGTCTCGAGCACCGGTGCCAGATGCGCGCCGGTCTGGCGGAAATAGAACTCTTCGGTGAAGGCCTTCAGGTCGACGTTGGCTGCATCCATCCTGGCGAAGAACTCGCGCCGCGGCTCGGCGTGGATATAGCCCGCCGTCACCGCCACCGTCTGCACGCCCAGGGCGTGGCAGGCGTCGGCGGTGTCCAGGGCGTACTCGGCGAAGATCACCGGGTCGTTGTAGGTGAAGGCCACGCTCTTGCAGCCCGATTCGTGCGCCACTTCGGCGATGCGTTCGGGCGAGGCCGCGTCCTGCAGCCGGTCCATCTCGCGGCTCTTCGAGATGTCCCAGTTCTGGCAGAACTTGCAGGCCAGGTTGCAGCCTGCGGTGCCGAACGAGAACACGCTGCTGCCGGGGTGGAAATGGTTCAGCGGCTTCTTCTCGATCGGATCGATGCAGAAGCCCGAGCTGCGGCCGAAGGTGGTCAGCATCATGTCGTCGCCGACGCGCTGGCGCACGAAGCACAGGCCGCGCTGGCCTTCGTGCAGGCGGCAGTCGCGCGGGCACAGGTCGCACTGCAGGCGGCCGTCGTCCAGGCGGTGCCACCAGCGCGCCGGATGCATCGCCGATGCGTTGTCGTCGCGCGCGTTCACGAGCTTGTCCCTGGCTGCGCGAATTTGCGCACCCGGTAGCGCGACAGCCGCAGGTCTTCGGCCCAGAAGTCGGCGGCCAGCCCGGCCTTGCGCTTGAGCGCCCCGAGGAACTCGCGCGGCTGCGGCAGTTGCTCCCAGACCTGCGGCAGGAACGTGGCGCGGCGCCCGCGCCACTCCAGGATCACACCGTCGATGCCTGGGCGCAGCGCGGCGTGCGCCTGGGCCTCGGTGGCGGCGGCCAAGGGCAGCGCCGGCTCGAGCAAGGAGACCTCGATCTCGAGTTGGGCGAACTCCTCGACCTGGAGCGGCTCGAAACGCGAATCGCGGAACGCCGCCGCCAGCGCGTGAAGTCGAACATCGTCGGCCAGCGGCCTCTGCGCCGACACGGTACCGACGCAGCCGCGCAAGTCGCCGCGGTGGCGCAGCGTCACGAATGTCGCCCCGGGCGCCTCCAGTGCGGCATGGCCCGGCTCGGCGGTGACGGGTAGGCCGAGCGCATCGGCGATCGCGTTGCGCGCGCGGCTGATCAGCGCCGCGCCGAGCTTGCTGTCCTGTTGCGTCGCCTGGGGCTCGGCCCTGGCCTGGGTGTCGCGCTGCGGCTCGAAGGCGATGGCGCAATAGCCCACCACCCGTGAACGATCGCCGGCCGTATCGCCCGAGTTGCGCAGGTCGAGCAGGCGCGGCGCCAGGCCATGCGTTCGCGCCGCCAGCAGTGCGCCGGCCAGCGGCATGGCACCGCAGGCTTGGCGGTGATCGAGCGCGGGCTCCAGGCGCAGGATGCGCTCCACGGTGGCGCGGTCCTGGGCGCGCGCCTCGGCATAGGGCAGGTAGTGCGACAGGTCGGTACTGATGATCACCAGGGTTTCATCGCCGCCCCACACCTGCTCGAGCACCTGCGCCACTTCGGCGGCGCTGGCATCGCCCACGGCCAGCGGCAGCAGCGTGAATGCGTCGAGCGCGCGCTGCAGGAAGGGCAACTGGACTTCGAGCGAGTGCTCGCGCGCGTGCACGGCGTCGCTTTGCTTCATCTGCGGCAAATCGGCCAGCTGAGCCAGCGCTGCGGTGTCGAGCTCGATGCGGCCGAGCGGCGTCTCGAAGGCGGCCACGCTGGGCGCCGCCAGGCCGCGAACTGCCACCCGGTGGGTCGGCCCGAGCAGCACGACACGCCGTATCTGCTCGCGCCAGGGTGCCAGCAGCGCATAGGCTTGCGCGGCGACCTCGCCCGAGTACACGTAGCCAGCGTGCGGCACGACGAGCAGCTTCGGCGCACGCGCCGCCTCGCCCGGTGCCGCGGCGTCAAGCAGGCGATCGACCTCGCGTGCGAGCGTGCGCGCGTCGGCCGGATAGAAACTGCCAGCCAACGCGGCAGGCCGGGTTGCAGCAAGCATGATCATTCCTCCTGAGTCGCAGATGAGCGCGCGCGGCGGGAGTTCAAGGCGAGTGGCGCAATCTTCGCGTCAGCGCCGCGGGGCGCTAGAACTCCGGCGGCTCGCCACCGCGCATCGCTTCGTCACCGGGGCCTTGCTTGGGCGTGGGCGCGTTGGCGATCAGGCAGTCGGTGGTCAGGATCAGGCTGGCGATCGACCCGGCGTTCTGCAGCGCCAGGCGTGTCACCTTGGCCGGGTCGATGACGCCCATCTGCAGCAGATCGCCGTAAGTGCGCGTGGCGGCGTTGTAGCCGAAGGCGCGATCCGGCGACTCGTCGACCTTGCTCAGCACGACCGAGGGCTCGACGCCGGCGTTGGCGACGATGCAGCGCAGTGGCGCTTCGAGCGCGCGTTCGACGAGGCGGATCCCCGATTCCTCGTCGAGGTTCGCACCCTTCAGGTCAACGAGCACCCGCCGAGCGCGCAGCAGCGCGACGCCGCCACCGGGAACGATGCCCTCGTCGACCGCCGCCCGCGTCGCGTGCAATGCGTCTTCGACGCGGATCTTGCGTTCCTTCAATTCGGTTTCGGTGGCCGCGCCGACCTTGATCAGCGCCACGCCGCCCGACAGTTTGGCGATGCGCTCGTCGAGCTTTTCGCGGTCGTAGTCGCTCGTCGTGGCGTCGCGCTCCTTGCGGATGCTGGCCACGCGCTCCTTGATCGCTTCGCTGCGACCCGCGCCGCCGATCAGCGTCGTCTCTTCCTTGCCCACCTCGATGCGCTTGGCGCGCCCGAGATCGGCCAGCGTGGCCTTGGCCAGGCTCAGGCCGAGCTCCTCGCTGACGACCGAGCCGCCGGTCAGCACCGCGATGTCCTGCAGCAATGCCTTGCGCCGGTCGCCGAAGCCCGGCGCCTTGACCGCACAGGTCTTGAACGTGCCGCGGATCGTGTTGATCACCAGCGCGGCCAGCGCCTCGCTGTCGATCTCCTCGGCGATCACGAGCAGAGGCCGGCCGGCCTTGACGACTTCTTCGAGCAAGGGCAGCAGATCCTTCAGCGACGACAGCTTCTTGTCGCACAGCAGGATCGCCACGTCTTCCAGCACCACGCTCTGCCGCTCGGGGTTGTTGACGAAATAGGGCGAGAGGTAGCCGCGGTCGAACTGCATACCCTCGACGACTTCGAGCTCGCTGGCCAGGCCCGAGCCGTCCTCGATCGAGATCGCGCCTTCGCGCCCGACCTTGTCGATCGCACTGGCGAGCAATTCACCGATCGAGGCATCGTTGTTGGCCGAGATCGCCGCCACATGCGCAATCTCCTTCGAACTCGCGCAGGGGCGGGCGATCTGCTTGAGCTCGGCGACCACGGCCTCGATGGCGCGTTCCATGCCGCGCTTGAGATCCATCGGGTTCATGCCGCCGGCCAGGTAGCGCAGGCCTTCGTGGATCATGGCGTGTGCCAGCACCGTGGCGGTGGTGGTGCCGTCGCCGGCCTTCTCGCTGGTGCGCGAGGCGACTTCGCGCAGCAATATCGCCCCCATGTTCTCGAACCGGTCCTCGAGTTCGACCGACTTGGCCACCAGCACGCCGGAGTTCACCACCTGGGGCGCGCCGAAATCGCGCTCGAGGATCACGGTGCGCCCGCGCGGTCCGAGCGTGACCTTGACCGCGTCGGCCAGGATGTCGACGCCGCGCCGGATCTTGTCGCGTGCGGCTTCGTGGAAGATGAGTTGTTTGGCAGGCATGCGTTTGACTCCCGAAGGTCCAGGCCCCTATCGTTGGCCTGACGCCGGCTTGCGCTGTTGAGCGGGCTCAAGGGTCCAATGCCCGCGCGTTGCCCGCCCTGGCCCTGCAGGTTGATCCTCGGCAACGCGGCGCCGTGTCCAGACGCGTAGCCTTTGCATGGGCGCACCATGACGATGACCGACGACGAGACCCTGGCCGACAACCAACCCTGGTGCGCGATGACCCTGGATGCACCGGGCCGGCCGTTGCAGCTGGCTTGGCGCCAGCTGTTGCCGCAGCCCGCCGCCGGGCAGGTGCGCATCCGCGTGGCCGCGTGCGGCGTCTGCCGCACCGACCTGCA
Source organism: Burkholderiales bacterium (assembly GCA_031401195.1). Lineage (GTDB taxonomy): Bacteria > Pseudomonadota > Gammaproteobacteria > Burkholderiales > Burkholderiaceae_C > Rubrivivax. The sequence goes on along the minus strand of JANNRI010000217.1, from coordinate 1,076 downwards.
CATCGTCGATGGTGAACTGTCCTGGCCCGGCCATGCGGTGGTGCCGGGCCACGAGATCGTCGGCCGCATCGGCGCGCTGGGCCCAGGCGCCACTGGCCTGGCTGTGGGCCAGCGGGTGGGCGTGCCGTGGCTGGCGTGGACCTGCGGCCACTGCGAGCATTGCCTGGCCGGCCGCGAGAACCTTTGCCCGAGGGCCGAGTTCACCGGCTGGCAGCGCGAAGGCGGTTACGCCGAGCAGGTGCTGGCCGATGCACGCTACGTGTTCGCGATCCCGGGCCGCTATGACGATGCACAGGCCGCCCCGCTGCTGTGCGCAGGCCTGATCGGCTGGCGCGCCTATGCGATGGCCGGTCCCGCTGCGCGCCGCATCGGCCTGTACGGCTTCGGTGCCGCGGCCCACCTGATTTGCCAGGTGGCGGTGCACCAGGGCCGCGAAGTCTTCGCCTTCACCCGGCCGGGCGACAGCGCTGCACAGGCTCTGGCCTGCAGCCTGGGCGCGGCCTGGGCCGGTGAATCGGGCCAGGCGCCGCCCCAGCCCCTCGATGCGGCGCTGCTGTTCGCGCCGGTCGGCGCGCTGGTGCCGTTGGCCTTGCAGGCGGTGCGGCCAGGCGGCACCGTGGTCTGCGCCGGCATCCACATGAGCGACATCCCGTCATTCCCCTACGCCTGGCTGTGGGGCGAGCGGCGCATCGTTTCGGTGGCCAACCTGACGCGCAAGGATGGCGACGATTTCATGCGCGTGGCGGCCGAGGTGCCGCTGCGGGTCAGCACGCACAGCTACCCGCTGGCGCAGGCCAACCAGGCCCTGGACGACCTGCGCGCCGGCCGCTTTGCCGGTGCGGCGGTGCTGCTCATGCACGAGCGCCCGAGGGGCTGAAACCGAATCGCGTTCAATCGCATTGGAACGAGCAGCCGCGTGCGGCCCGTTGCAGAAATTCAATGTCCGCATTCGGTTGTGCGCAAGTCCGCGCAAGCAAGGCCGGGGCTGGGCTGCCGCCGGGCGCTTCGGTGAGGCGGTCGGTGGGTACACCGACTGCACTGCGGTGCTCGGTCTCGTGGCCCCGCTGCATAACGCC
>JANNRI010000216.1:0-5989 GCA_031401195.1 Burkholderiales bacterium | reverse complement strand
GACAACGGCATCACGCGCGAGATGGCGCTCGCGCACTTGGCCGACCTGGTAGCCGCCACCGATCTGCCGATCAATGCGGACTTCGAGAGTGGCTTTGCCGACAGCCCCGCGGGCGTGCAGGAGAGCGTGCGCCTGGCGCTCGGCACCGGCGTGGCGGGCCTTTCGATCGAGGACTCCACAGGCGATGCGGCGCGGCCGCTTTTCACTCTCGATGAAGCGGTGGAGCGCCTGCGTGCCGCGCGCCGCGCCGTGGACCAGGCCGGTGGCGATGGGCTGCTCGTCGGCCGTGCCGAGTGCTTCCTCGTCGGCCGGCCTGACCTCGACGAAACCATCGCGCGCCTGAAGGCCTATGCGAATGCCGGCGCCGACTGCCTCTATGCGCCGGGCATCCATACTCGCGAGCAGATCGCCGCGGTGGTCGAGGCCGTGGCGCCCAAGCCGGTGAACCTGCTCGTCGGATCGACGAGCACCTGGACGCTCGAGTCGATCGCCGCGCTGGGCGTGCGCCGCGTGAGCGTCGGCGGCGCGCTCGCCCGTGCCGCCTGGGGCGGGTTCTTGCGCGCCGCGAACCTGCTCGCAAAGGAGGGGCGGTTCGACGGCTTTGCCGATGCCGCATCGGGAAAGGACCTGAACGGTTTCTTCGCAAACTCAGGCCGTCGGTCGTCATGAGGGCCGTCGACCTGGGCGCCACCTTGGCGATCACACTGGCCGTGGCCGCCGGTGCCGCCCGCGCCGAGGGCCCGATGCTCAACGACGATGCCGGCACGCTTGCGCAGGGCAAATTCAAGGTCGAAGCCGTGTGGAACAAACTCGACACCGTCAGCGGCAACCTGTTGGCTTTCGGAATTGCGCCGACCGCGACGCTGGAGTTGGGCCTGTTCGGAGCCCAGGCCAAGGATTCGGCCGGCGGCGCCAATTCACGTGGCGAGGGCCTGTCGGCGAAATGGGTGCCCTACGCGGAGGGCGAGGTGACCGCGGGCTTCAAGATCGACTACGCGCGAACCCGGCTCGCGGGCCTCTCCACCACTGACACCACGTTGACGGTGTTGTTGACCTGGCGTCCCGCGTCGGGCACGGTGATGCACATCAACGGCGGCCGCGCCCGCCGCGATGCCGGCGCCGGCACCCAGTCCCGCAATATCTATGGCCTGGGCTTCGAGTTGCCCTTGGGCGAGCGCGCGCAACTGACGGCCGAGGTGCAGCGCGATGCCGGCAGCAAGACCGACATCCAGCAGTTCGGCGGCCGATGGGAAGTGCTTCCCGGCCTAAAGATCTATGCCGCCCGGGCGAAGGTCAGAGGCCAGCCCGCGGACAAGACCTTGGGCTTCGCCTACGAATTCTGAGTACGGTCCAGAGGGTGAGCGCGGCGATCCACGCCCGCGCTACTTCAGCACCGTCTCTTCTAGAAACCGCACCAGCGTCGCGAGCGCGAAGTCGGCGTTCTCGCGCCGCGCAAACCCGTGCCCCTCGTTGTCGGCGAGCAGGTACCACACCGGCACGCCGCGCTGCTGCAGCCGGCGCACGATCTGCTCGCTCTCGGTCCACGGCACGCGCGGGTCGTTCTTGCCCTGCATCACGAGCAGCGGCTTGCTCACGCGCTCGGCATGCGTCAGCGGTGAGATCGAGAGCAGGAACTCGCGCATCGCCGGGTCGCGCTCGTCGCCGTACTCGGCGCGGCGCAGGTCGCGCCGGTAACTCTCGGTGCGCTCGAGGAAGGTGACAAAGTTGCTGATGCCCACGGCCGAGGCGGCACCGGCGATCCTGTCGGACAGGCGCGTCGCCGCGGCCAGCGCCATGTAGCCGCCGTAGCTGCCGCCGTAGACCACCACCTTGCGGTGGTCCAGCCGCGGGTGTGTGGCCGCCCAGTCGATGGCGCTGGCCATGTCCTGGACCGAGTCTTCGCGCGCGCGGCCGTTGTCGAGGTCGAGATAGGTCTTGCCGTAGCCGCTCGAGCCGCGCACGTTGGGCTCGAAGATGGCCACGCCACGCTCCAGCAGCAGATAGTTCAGGCGCCCGTTCCAGCCTTGTTTGGCCTGCGCCTCGGGGCCGCCGTGCATCACCATCAGCACCGGCCGCTGTCCGGTGAAGCGCGCCGGCGGCAGGCTCAGCACGCCACTCACGGTGCGGCCGTCGAAGCTCTTCCAGCGCACGATTTGTTGATCGGGCATCTGCGTGAGGTCCAGGCCCGCTGGCGCGAGCACGCGCGTCCAGGGCTGGTGGCGGCCGCTCTGGAGGTCAAGGCTCAGGATGTGCCCGGGGCCTTGCGCGCTGTGCACCACCATGGCCAGCTCGCCCGTGGCGGGGTGAAAGCGCACGTGGCCCACGCTGCCACCAGGCAGCGGCGGCGAAGCGGTTAGCGCCACCTCGCTGCCGCGGCTGCGCTCGAGCAGGCGCAACTCGTCGCGGCCATCGGAATTCACGAGCAGGGCGAGTGGGAACTTGCCGGGGTGAACGTCGCCCTCGGTCACGTCCCACGGGATGTGCGAGGTGAGGCCTGTGAGCTGGCCACTGGCGAGATCGAGCTGCATCAGCTCACGGAATTCGCTCGCGCGGTCGCTCACGACATAGAGGCCCTTGCCGTCGGTGGCCCAGGCGCCGACGAAGTGCGCAGCGCGCAGTATTTCGCCCGCCGCAGGCAGCACGCGGCGGCGTTCGCCGCTTGCGAGCTCAATCACCCAGACCTCGGAATGTGTGGCCGAAAAGTAGCGCGTGAGCGCGATCTGCCTCTCGTCGGGCGAGACCTCGGCGCCGAACCAGCCGCCGCCCGGGAGTTCGGTGATGAGGCGGCGCCCGCCTGGGGCGTCGGGCGCGAGCGGGTCAACGAGCGTGAGTTTGGTTGTGACCTCGGCGCGGCGCCCGCCCTCGGCGGTGCGGTCCAGCGGCACCGAGGCGACGATGACGAGCGCGCGGGACTCCACAAACCCGGCGATGGCATGCCGCTCGCCGGTGGGGGTGATCTGCGTCGCGGCGCGGGTCTCGGGGTCGAGCCGGTAGACCTGGTAGGCCTCGTCGCCGCGGCTGCCGCGCTCGAAGAGGATGTAGCGGCCGCCCTTGGGCTCCCAGCGCGCGTTGCTCACGGGGTCGGCGCCTTCGGTGAGCGGCTCCAGCGCGCCGAGCGGCGTGCGCAGGCGGTACAGCTGCGTCGTGCTTTGGCCGGGTGCGCGGTGCGCCACCAGCATTTCGCGCCGCTGCGGGTGCCAGTCGACAAACTGGTGTCCAGCCACATCGCCATAGCGCCTGAGTGCGGGCAGCGTGGCGCCGTCCAGCGCAGGCACGCCCTCGACGCGCATCGCGGCCGGGGGCGCGAGGGTCGTGGCCGGTGCGGCGCGCGCAGCCCCGGGTGTTGGGGCCGCCGGCGCAGCGGCCGCTGCAGCTGCGCGCGGCGTCGCCGGGACTCCGACGGCCGGGGCGGCGACGGGCGCGCCCGGTGCGCTGCACGCGCCCAGCAAAGCCAGAGCGCCAGCGGCGCCGGCCACGCGCAGGAGGATTGCTGCACAGCGCGCCACGAGCAGTTGGCGCGGCCCGATCCACGGTGAGCGCTTGCAGTGGGGTAGAGGCAGGGGCATGGGGATGAGCACCGGTGCGGGGTGGGCAGCACGCTTGCAGCGGCGAAGGCACTGCGGCGCTGTGCAGGCCCCGATGGTACGCACCGCACTCGCTGGCCGCCGTGCGGCCCCTGCGCCGATGGCCGTGGCTACCCGCGCGCTTCGGGCCAGCCGCAGCAGCCCGATCAGACGCTCAATGCGCTCAATGCGCGCGAGGCTACGCCGCGGCCTCTACTGCGGCACGCTGAAGTCGAACACGTCGCCGTCCAAGGCCAGTGGGCCGGAGATCCTCAGATTGACCGCGCCGCCGTCGGGCGCGCAGCTGAAGAGTTCGGCCTGGTTCTCCACCTGCTGGTCGGCGCGGTAGACGAGTCGCTGGCCGTCTCGTGCCCACAGGAAACTGAAGGCATTGCTGCCCGAAGGCATCGGCCCGGAGACCACCGGGTTGAGCGAGCCGTCGGGTCGCGCGGTGAAGAGCTCGAGCGTGGTCGACCGCTGGGGCGAGATGTAGGCGACATAGGCACTGTCGGGCGACCACGCGAAGTTGAGGGTGCCCAGGCCCGTGCCCGTGCCGGTGACCGGCCCCGAGATGCGCACGTTGCCGCTGCCGTCGGGGCGGCTGGCAAACAGCTCCAGTCGGTTGTCAATCAACTGGTCGGCCACGTACGCGATGCGCGAGCTGTCCGGCGCCCAGACGAAGCCGAAGACCTGGCCGCCCGCCACCAGCGGGCCGGAGATGCGCACGTTGCCGCTGCCGTCGGGGCCGCTGGTGAAGACCTCGAAGACGTTGTCGGTGATCTGGTCGGTGCGGTAGGCGATGCGCGAGCTGTTGGGCGCCCAAGCGAAGTCGAACACGTCGCCGTTGAACTGCACCGCCGACACCATGGTGTTGCCGCTGCCGTCGGGCCGGCTGGTGAAGAGATCGACGACATCGTCGATCAGCTGGTCGGCGTTGTAGGCGATGCGCGAGCTGTCGGGTGCCCAGGCGAAAGCGAATACGTCGCGGTCTGCCACCAGCGGGCCCGAGACGCGCACGTTGCCGCTGCCATCGGGCCGGCTCGTGAACAGCTCGATGGTCCCGTCGATGCGCTGGTCGGCGCGGTAGGCGATGCGCGAGCTGTCCGGCGCCCAGATCGGTCTGGGCTGCACGGCACCTCCGGCGACCATCGGGCCGGACACGCGCACGTTCTGCGTGCCGTCCGGCCGGCTGGTGAAGAGCTCGAACACGCCGCCCGTGAACTGCGGGGCGCGGTACGAAAGGCGCGAGCCGTCCGGGGCCCAGGCGAATTCGGCCACGCCGCCCGAGCCGGCCGTCATCGGTCCGGAGATCCGCACGTTGCCGCTGCCGTCACGACGGGCGCTGAAGAGCTCGAATACCGTGGCAGTGACTTGGGTGGCGATGTAGGCAATGCGCGAGCTGTCGGGCGCCCAGGCGAACTGGAAGACATTGCCGCCGCTGACCAGCGGCCCGGATACCTTGCGCACGCCGCTGCCATCGACACGCGCGACATACAGCTCGGCCGTGCCGGAGGTGTCCTGGTCGGCCCGATAGGCGACCTCGGTGCGGTCGGGCGAAATCGCGAAGCTGCCGACACTGCCTCCCGGCACCAGTGGCCCGTTGAGGCGGAGGATGTCCGAACCGTCGAGCCGCGCCCGATAGAGGTCGATGCGGCCGTTCAGGTCCTTGTCGGCGGTGAAGACCACGTAGTTGCCGGCCACCACCGGTGGCGGGGCGCTGCCCGGTGTCGTCGTGTGCAGGGTGGTGACGGTGACGCCCTTGGACTGCACGCTGCCGTCGGCGTGGGTGAGGGCAACAGCGAAGGCGAGCGACGTGTCGCCATCGCTGCTCGCCGCCGGCATCACGAAGTGGGCGCGCGCGCTCTCGGCATCCTGCAGCTGCACGGTGGTGCCACCGGTTTGCGTCCACTTGAACGCGATGGCGGTGCCGCCTTGATCGGACGCGGGCGCACGCATCACCACCACCTGGCCGGCGGTGGCGCCGAGGCGCACCGCCTCGGGGGGTGGGGTGGCGGGTGCGGGCGCCGGGGCTGGCGCCGGTGCAGGGGCAGGGGCAGGGGCAGGGACCGGCGCCGCAGCACCGTCACGGGCATCGACGCCGCTGCCGCCCCCGCCGCCGCAGGCCGCCAGAGCCAGCAGCACGGCGCCGACGAGCAACGGCGAGTAGGCCACTCTCGCCCGGCATCGGACGCCACCGGGCGTCGCGCCCGCGGCCTTGGGCTTGATCGCGGCCGGAAGCACGCGTTGGCGCGTCCCGCAGGATGGAATGACGCCGTAGATGCCCGTCTTCATCGTCCCCTCCCTACCGACCTCGCTGCGGGTCGGCGCGCCCGACTATCGATCTGGTGGCGCCCGTGCGGCGCCCCCTCATTCGCGGGGGGTCGCGCGAGCACGGCATCGCGGGGCCGCTGGCGCCGTGGGCGCCC
>JANNRI010000215.1:0-8417 GCA_031401195.1 Burkholderiales bacterium | reverse complement strand
GCCGCGTCGATCGCCGCGCCGCAGAAGGAACGCCGGCTTGCCGCGGCGCGCTCGCTGGCCGGCAGTGGCGAGCCGTCTGCGCGTGCGCTGTTGTCCGATCGACTCGGCAAGGAAACCGACCCCGAGGTCAAGGCCGCGATCGGTGTCGCGCTCGATGCGGTGCAGTCCCGTCTCGCCTGGGGCGAACGGCTGGGCGTGCTGTTCTCCGGGATCAGCCTGGGTTCGATCCTGATGCTCGTGGCGCTGGGCCTGGCGGTCACCTACGGGCTCATGGGCGTCATCAACATGGCGCATGGCGAGCTGCTGATGATCGGCGCCTATGCCACCTACGTGGTGCAGAACCTGTTCAAGGCGCATGCGCCGGGGATCTTCGGCGCCTACCTGGTGGTGGCCATTCCGGTGTCGTTCCTGGTCGCGGCGGCAGTGGGTGCTGTGCTCGAGCGCACCGTGATCCGCTGGCTCTACGGGCGGCCGCTGGAGACGCTGCTGGCCACCTGGGGCATCAGCCTGATCCTGATGCAGGCGGTGCGCACGCTGTTCGGCGCGCAGAACGTGGCGGTGGAAAACCCGCCGTGGCTCTCGGGCGGCATCGCCGTGCTGCCCAACCTGACGCTGCCCTACAACCGGCTGGCCATCATCGTGTTCGCGGCCTTGGTGCTGGCGGGTATGGCGCTCTTGATCGCGAAGACGCGCCTCGGCCTCTTCGTGCGCGGCGTGACGCAGAACCGCCGCATGGCCGCCTGCGTGGGCGTGCCGACCGCGCGCGTGGATACCTATGCCTTCTCGCTCGGCGCCGGCATTGCCGGGCTGGCGGGCTGCGCGTTGAGCCAACTCGGCAACGTCGGGCCCGACCTCGGGCAGAACTACATCGTCGACTCGTTCATGGTCGTCGTGCTGGGCGGCGTGGGGCAGCTCGCCGGCACGGTCTACGCGGGCCTGGGCCTGGGCATCGTCAACAAGCTGCTCGAAGGCTGGCAGGGCGCGGTGCTGGCCAAGATCATGGTCCTGCTGCTCATCGTGGCCTTCATCCAGAAGCGGCCGCAGGGCATCTTCGCGCTCAAGGGCCGGAGTGCCGACGCATGAGCGGCAGTTCCTTCCGCATGCCGCGCACGACGCTGCTCACGCCGCGCGGCTGGCTCGCCGTGGCGGTTGCCGTGTTGGTGATGGCCGTGGGGGTGCCGGTACTGCACCTTGCCCTGCCCGAGGGGCATCCGCTGCACCTGTCGGCGCACTACGTGGGGCTGCTCGGCAAGATCCTCTGTTACGCGATCTGCGCGCTGGCGATGGACCTGATCTGGGGCTACACCGGCATCCTCTCGCTCGGCCACGGCCTGTTCTTCGCGCTCGGCGGCTATGCCATGGGGATGTACCTCATGCGTGAGATCGGCAGCGAAGGCCAGTACCGCCTGCCGATGCCCGATTTCATGGTCTTCCTGAACTGGAAGGAATTCCCCTGGCATTGGGCGATGAGTGACAGCTTCGCCTTCCAGATGTTGATGGTGGTGGCGGTGCCCGGGCTCTTGGCCTTTGCATTCGGCTACTTCGCCTTTCGCTCGCGCATCAAGGGCGTGTATTTCTCGATCATCACGCAAGCGCTCACCTATGCGGCGATGTTGCTCTTCTTCCGCAACGAGACAGGCTTCGGCGGCAACAACGGTTTCACCGACTTCAAGCGCATCCTGGGCACACCGCTCAACACGGCGCAGATGCGCGTGTTCCTGTGCGCGCTCTCGGGGCTCGTGCTGATCGGCTTCTTCCTGCTCGGCCGCGCCATCGTGCAAAGCCGCTTCGGGCGTGTGCTGCAGGCGATCCGCGACGCCGAGAGCCGCGTCATGTTCAGCGGCTACGACCCGGTGGCCTACAAGCTCGCCATCTGGACGCTCTCGGCCGTGATGTGCGGCGTGGCCGGTGCGCTCTACGTGCCGCAGGTGGGCATCATCAACCCGAGCGAGATGAGCCCGGCAGCGAGCATCGAGATCGCCATCTGGGCGGCCGTCGGCGGGCGCGGTACGCTGGTGGGGCCGATCGTCGGCGCCTTCTTCGTGAATGGCGCGAAGAGCTGGTTCACGGCCGCGGCGCCCGAGGTGTGGCTGTTCTTCCTCGGCGCACTTTTCATCGCGGTGACGCTGTTTCTGCCGCATGGGCTGGTGGGACTGTGGAAGCTGCTGCGCGGGCGCATCGGCGGCGACAAGGACAAAAACACAGCCAAGGCCGTTGGCCCGCCGGCGGTGCCGGATGTGTCGACAACGCCCGGTGCGCCGATGGCGACCTCGAGGCAGGGGCAGACCGCATGACGCCCGACCTGATGCGCGCCGGCGCCGAGCGGCGCGCCGCCTACGAAGCTCGCATGGCCGCCGCGCGCGCGGCCGGCACACCGCCCAAGGGTGGATTCGGCCGCCCGCTGCAACGGCTGGAGCCAGTGTTCACGCAGGGTGTCGCGCTCTACGTCGATGGTGTCACGGTCAGCTTCGACGGCTTCAAGGCGCTGAACGCACTCTCGCTCAACGTGGCCGCGGGCGAACTGCGCTGCATCATCGGCCCCAACGGCGCGGGCAAGACCACGATGATGGACTGCATCACCGGCAAGACGCGGCCCGACAGCGGCCGCCTCTCGTTCGGCAGCAATATCGACCTGCTGCGCCTCACCGAGGCACAGATCGCCACCGCGGGCATCGGCCGCAAGTTCCAGAAACCCACTGTCTACGAGCACCTCACCGTGTTCGACAACCTGGCGATGTCGCTGGCGGGGCCACGCAGCGTGCGCGCGAGCCTGTTCGGCCACCACAACGGCGCGGAGAGCGCGCGCCTGGACGAACTGCTCGCACGCATCGAACTGAAACCCGAGGCCTGGCGCGAGGCCGGCCTGCTCAGCCACGGCCAGAAACAATGGCTCGAGATCGGCATGCTGCTGGCGCAGGATCCGAAGCTATTGCTGCTCGACGAACCCGTGGCCGGCATGACCGACGAGGAGACCGAGCGCACCGCCGAGCTGTTCCTCTCGCTCGAAGGCCGGCACTCGCTGGTGGTGGTGGAGCACGACATGAAGTTCGTCGGCCAGCTCGCGGGCGAGCACCGCACGGTGACCGTGTTGCACGAGGGGCAGGTGCTGGCGGAGGGGCGGCTGGCGCAGGTGCAGTCTGACGAGCGCGTCGTGGAGGTCTATCTTGGCCGATGAGAGGGCACAGGACGAACCGGCCCTCAAGGTGCAAGGCCTCGACCAGTACTACGGCGGCTCGCACATCTTGCGCCAGGTGTCGCTTCAGGCACGCCGTGGCGAGGTGACGGTGGTGCTCGGCCGCAACGGCGTGGGCAAGACGACGCTGCTGAAGAGCCTGATGGGCGTGCTGGCCGTCAAGACCGGCCGCGTGACTCTGCATGGCCAGGACATCACGACGGCCGAGCCTCACGTGCGCGTGCGCGCCGGTCTGGCCTACGTGCCCCAGGGGCGCGAAATCTTCGGCCGTCTCACGGTGGACGAGAACCTGCGCATGGGCCTGGCCTCGCGGCCGGCGGGCACGGTGGTGCCGCCGGTGCTGTTCGAGCTCTTCCCCGTGTTGAAGCGGATGCTCAATCGCCGTGGCGGTGACCTGTCCGGCGGCCAGCAGCAGCAGCTCGCCATCGCCCGCGCGCTGGCTCCTGGCCCGAGTGTGCTGATGCTCGACGAGCCCACCGAGGGCATCCAGCCCAGCATCATCAAGGACATCGGCCGCACGCTCGCGCTGCTGGCCGAGCGCGGTCTCGATGGCAAGCCGATGGCCATCGTGCTCGTCGAGCAGTACTACGACTTCGCCGAGGAACTGGCCGACGCCTACGTGGTGATGGAGCGCGGCGAGGTGGTGATGCGCGGGCGGGGCGAGTCGATGGTTGCTGAAGGGGTGCGGGCGCGGCTGTCGATCTAGACAGGCCTGCGGCGCGCGGCGCAACCGGGCGCCCGTGTGCGTGGCGATCGTCGGTGTTGCCTCGTCCCGACGCTTCAACGCTTTGTCACGCCTGCGCCAGCCGTTCGCGCCTGCGTTTTGGCCGCCGCGCGGCCAGAATGCGATCGGGTTCGGAATCGCTGCGCCTTCATGTCGAACGTTGTCACTGCAAAGGGAGTTGCCCATGGCCCGCCACCTTCTGTCCTCCGCTGCTGCTGCCGGCCTTGCGCTCGCCGGGGCTGCCACCACGGCGCACGCCGCCGATTTCAATGCCATCGGCCTGCTCAACCAGACCGAGTTCCGCGCGCTCGCCGAAGACATCGGCGCGGCCATCTCCTACAAGGGCATGATTCCTTCGGAGGGGTTGGGCATCACCGGCTTCGATCTCGGTGTTTCGGTCGGCGCGACCGAGGTGGCCAATCGCACCACGCTGATCAAGGCCGCGGGCGGGGCCGACATTCCGAAGGCGGTGCCGCTGGCCGGGCTGCGGGCGGTGAAGGGGCTGCCCTTCGACATCGACATCGGCGTGGTCGTCATGAGCCTGCCCGAAACCAACGTGCGCGCCACCGGCGGCGAACTGCGCTGGGCCTTCATCGCCGGCAGCGCCGTGCTGCCCGCGGTGGCACTGCGTGTCTCGACGATGAATCTCTCCGGCGTGAGCCAGCTCAAGATGCGCGCCAACAGCGTGGATCTGTCGATCAGCAAGGGCATCCTCTTCCTCACGCCCTATGCCGGCGTGGGCCGCGTCGACATCAGTTCGACCGCACCGGGCACGGCGCTCGCGCGCGAGAAGTTTCAGATGGACAAGGTGTTCGCCGGCGTCAACGTCGCGTTCGGACCGATGGCGCTGGTGGTCGAGGCGGACAAGACGGGCAACGCCACGAGCTACGGCGCGAAGCTCGCGATCCGCTGGTAGCGCGGCGTTCGCGTTGGGCAGCCGCTCCGACTGCCAGGCCGACAGCGATAATCCGATCGTGAAGCAGGCCAGACCGCCGCTGGTGCGATCAGGGAAACCTGGCACTGGAGGAAGGTCCGGACTGCACAGAGCACCGTAGCAGCTAACGGCTGTCCACCGTGAGGTGAGGATCAGAGCAACAGAGACGAGTCAGGGTGGGCAACCACCCTGGGTGAAACGGGCAATCTCTACGGGCAGCAACACCAAATAGGCCGGCATTGATGTGGCTCGCGGAGCCGGCGGGTAGGTGGCACCGAGCCGGGTGGGCGACCCCCGGCCCAGATGAATGGCGGTCACGGTCGGGCTTCGCAAGAAGACCGGCCGCACAGAATCCGGCCTACCGGCCTGCTTCACACTTTTGGTTGGTCTGCAGCGCCGCTCGGCGCTCAGGCCGGTACGACGAGTTCATGACGCGCCACCCAAACCAGCCCGGGTGCGCCGGCGCTGCCTGGGGCGGCGGCGCTGGTCGGGGCACGCGCCAGCTTCATCTCCAGTGCTGCACGGTCTTCGCCAGCAACGTTGCGCCACAGGAAGTCGCGCGCATTGCCCGCGTCACCGGCGATGAAGAGTTGCGAGGTGGTTTCGCCAAAGCTCGCGTGCCGCAGCTTCAGGTGGATGTGTGGCGTGCGGCCGGGGTAGGCCACGGGCTTGATGGTGCGAAACGCCAGCGCGCCCCGGGCGTCGGCCTTCGCGGAGCCGAAGCCCTGAAAGCCCGGGTCGAAGCGGATCATTCGATCCGGGGCCTCGCGCGGCACTTCGGGGTGGCGATAGTTCTGCAGCGTGTCGCACTGCCAGATCTCCACCTCGGTGGCATCGACGATGCGGCCCTTCGAATCCACCACCACGAGCTCAAGGCCGAGATGCTCGCCGCGTGCGACCTGGGTGTCTGAGCCTTGCGTGACGCGAGTCAGGTCGGCGTCCCAGTCGCTCCACTGGGCACGCCAGCGCTTGGGCGGATAGAACGGGCCGTCGGTCATCTGGCGCATGGCGCGGCGTGAACTGGCCAGCGCCGGCAGCGCGAGGGTGGCGGCCGCGGCGAACATGAGGCAGCGGCGTTGCACAGGCATGGACGCGATTGGACCACGGCCGTGCCGGCCGGGAGAGAGCCCGTTGGCAACGCATCGTCCGGCCTCTGTGCAGGGTCATGCGGAGGCGTTGTGCGGAGGCGTGCGCTTGGACGGATCCTTGGACGGATCCTTGACAAGCCTGCGCCTACACTGCTGCGCCGCGCCTGCTGGTGACCCCGCTGTCCCCTTCGCCCCCACCCGATCTCCCGCCCACGGCGTCCTCGGCCCCCAGCCCCAGTTCGTCACCGGCCTTGTGGCGCGGGCCGCGCTGGGCCTTGGCGCTGTTGTTGGCCGGTCTGGGCTCTCTGGGGCCGTTCGCGATCGACACCTACCTGCCGGCCTTCGCGGCCATCGGCCAGGGGTTGGCAGCCAGCCCGGTGCAGATGCAGCAGACGTTGTCGAGCTTCCTGCTCGGCTTCGCGGTGATGAATCTCTTTCACGGCGCGCTGGCCGACAGCTTCGGGCGCCGTCCGGTGGTGTTGGTGGGGCTGGCCGTATTTGCGTTGGCTTCGGCAGGCTGCGCGATGGCCGACTCGATCGGCTCGTTGGTGCTGTGGCGCACGGTGCAGGGCCTGTCCGGCGGCGCCGGCATGGTGGTTTCGCGCGCCATCATCCGCGATCTCTACGCGCCCGAGGAGGCGCAGCGCGTGATGTCGCAGGTGACCATCTTTTTCGGCGTCGCGCCAGCGGTGGCGCCTTTGCTCGGTGGCCTCTTGCTCGGGCCTTGGGGATGGCGCTCGATCTTCTGGGTGCTGGCGGCCATCGCGGGGGTGCTGTGGCTGGCCAATGCGCGGCTGCTGCCCGAGTCGCTGCCTGCGGCGTCGAGGCAGCCGTTCCACGCCGGGGCGCTGTTGCGCGGCTACGCCAGCCTGGTGCGCAACCCGCGCTTCCTCGCCCTGGTGGTGGCCAGCGGCGTGCCCTTCAACGGCATGTTCCTCTACGTGCTCTCGGCGCCGGCCTGGCTGGGGCAGGTGCTCAAGCTCGAGCCGTCGCAGTTCTTCTGGTTCTTTTTCGTCGTCGTGGCCGGCATCATGGGTGGCGCCTGGCTGTCAGGCCGCATGGCCGGGCGCATGCGGCCACGGCGACAGGTGCGCTTGGGATTCGTGGTGGCGGGTGTCGCCGCGCTGCTGAACGTGGCCCTCAACGCGCTGTTCGAGCCGCACGTGGCCTGGGCCATGTTGCCGGTGGCGCTGTATGCGCTCGGCTGGTCCATGCTCACGCCCGTGCTGACGCTGTTGATGCTGGAGCAGGCACCCGAGCGGCGCGGCATGGCCTCCTCGGTGCACTCGAGCATAGGCAGTGGCGCCAATGCGCTGGTGGCCGGCGTGCTCGCGCCGCTGGTGATGCATTCGGCGCTGGGGCTCGCGATGGCCTCACTGGGGCTGATGGCCGTGGGTCTGGTGGCCTGGAGTTGGGTGAAGCGGCAAGTGACGGTGTAGTGCAGCCGTCCGGGTAGCCGCTCAAGGCGGACGCGGGCGCTGCCGATATGGGACGAGGAGACCCGCCATGATCCCTCGCCAGCCCACCCACGCCGTCGCCCCGCTGCTGCTGCTGTTGCTGCTGCTGACGATGCCGGTTCTGCCGGCCGTGGCAAGCGACAAGCCGGCGCCCAAGCCAGCAGCCAAGACCATCGCGGGGGTGGCCACAGAGGCGGCATCTGCAGCATCAGCGGGTTCCGGAAAGACGGCCCCGGCCGGGCTGGCCGAAGACCCGATGGAGCGCCTGCGACAACGACTTGCCCAGCGCTTGGGCGCGCCGGGGTCAGCGCCCGCAGTGGGCACGCTGGACCTGCACGTGAGCACCACCCGGGCAACGGCACCGGCCGCTGCACGCCACGCTGCGGCCGCCGTGCCGTCCGGCCATGGCGCTGCTGCCGGTCCGGCGCCGATGACGGTGCAGGCCGTGCATGCCACCCCCGCGGCGCCCATGCGCCAAGTCGCGGCGACGATGCACGCGCTGGCCCCCGCCGCGGCACCTTCGATCCAGGCCAGACGCGATGCCAACGTGTACTCGCCTACAGGGGGCCACGCCCATGCCCGCTGGGGCTACGAGGGTGCAGCCGGGCCCGCGGCCTGGGGAGGGCTGCGCCCCGACTTCGGTCTCTGTGCAAATGGGCAACGCCAGAGCCCCATCGACATTCGCGGCGGTCTCGCCGTCGATCTCGACCCTGTGAAGTTCGACTACCGGGCGAGCAACTTCTCTGTCGTCGACAACGGCCATACGGTGCAGGTGAATATGCCGCCGGGCAACGCCATCGAGATCGGTGGCCGCCGCTACGAACTCGTGCAGTTCCACTTCCACCGCCCGAGCGAGGAGCGCATCAATGGCCGGCAGTTCGCGATGTCGGCACACCTGGTCCATCGCAGCGACGACGGCCGTCTGGCAGTCGTCGCGGTGCTGATGGAAGAGGGCCGCGGGCACCCGGCTGTCCAGCTGGTCTGGAACAACCTACCGCTGGAAAAGCACGAGGAGCAGCTG
>JANNRI010000214.1:0-31676 GCA_031401195.1 Burkholderiales bacterium | reverse complement strand
GTCCGGCCTGCCTGGCCCGACGGGGCCAAACCGGGCCGCATAGAATTGCGCCTCCCATCCAGGAGGGATGGATGAGCGGTTTAAGTCGCACGCCTGGAAAGCGTGTGGGGGTTAACAGCCCCCCGCGGGTTCGAATCCCGCTCCCTCCGCCAAACGCCAGGCCGGGCCGAGCCCTTCACCGCGGTGGGTGGTTGTCCGCATTGGGGTCCGCCAGACCGAACAGGCACGCGTGTGTGGGCTCTCCACAGCGTGGCTAGAACTGTCGCCCAACACCGTCTACGCAAACGCTAGCGCCGCACGGGCGGCAGGTCGGTGCAGGTGCCATGCGCCACCTCAGCAGCCATGCCGATGCTCTCGCCCAGCGTCGGGTGCGGGTGGATGGTCTTGCCGATGTCCACTTCGTCGGCGCCCATCTCGATGGCCAGCGCAACCTCGCCGATCATGTCACCGGCGTGCGTGCCGACGATGCCGCCGCCCACGATGCGATGCGTGGCCTCGTCGAACAGCAGCTTGGTGAAGCCCTCGTCGCGGCCGTTGGCAATGGCGCGGCCGCTCGCGGTCCAGGGGAAGAGGCCCTTCCTGACCTTCACGCCCTGGGCCCTGGCCTCGTCTTCTGTGAGGCCGACCCAGGCCACTTCGGGGTCGGTGTAGGCTACGCTCGGAATGACACGTGCGTCGAACTGCGCCCGACGCAAGCTTGCGTCTCCAAGGAATTCGCCGGCGGCCACCTCGGCAGCAACATGCGCTTCGTGCACCGCCTTGTGCGCGAGCATGGGCTGGCCGACGATGTCGCCGATGGCGAAGATGTGCGGCACGTTGGTGCGCATCTGCACGTCCACGGGGATGAAGCCGCGCTCGCTGACGATGACGCCGGCCCGCTCGGCGCCGATCTTCTTGCCGTTGGGCGTGCGGCCCACGGCCTGCAGCACGAGGTCGTAGAGGTCCTCGCTGGCCTTGCCGTCGAGGCCCTCGAACTTGACCCGGATGCCTGCTGCCGTGGCCTCGGCGGCGACAGTCTTGGTCTTGAGCATGATGTTGTCGAAGCGAGGCGCATTCATCTTCTGCCACACCTTGACGAGGTCGCGGTCGGCGCCCTGCATGAGGCCGTCGAGCATTTCCACCACGTCCAGCCGTGTGCCCAGCGCGCTGTAGACCGTGCCCATCTCCAGGCCGATGATGCCGCCGCCGATGACGAGCATCTTCTTGGGCAACTGGCGCAATTCCAGCGCGCCGGTGCTGTCGACGATGCGGGGGTCGTCTGGGAGAAATGGCAGCCGCACCGCCTGCGAGCCCGCGGCGATGACGCAATGCTTGAAGCGGATGGTCTGTGTCTTGCCCGTCTTTTGCTGGCCGTCGCCCGTGGTCTCATCCACCGCGAGGTGGTGCGGGTCGGCAAACGTGCCCCGCCCTCGCACCACGGTCACCTTGCGCATCTTGGCCATCGCAGCCAGGCCACCCGTGAGCTTGCCCACCACCTTGTTCTTGTGTGCCAACAGCTT
Organism: Burkholderiales bacterium; assembly: GCA_031401195.1. Classification (GTDB taxonomy): domain Bacteria; phylum Pseudomonadota; class Gammaproteobacteria; order Burkholderiales; family Burkholderiaceae_C; genus Rubrivivax. The sequence goes on along the minus strand of JANNRI010000214.1, from coordinate 30,177 downwards.
GCCGGGTTCCAGCACCGGGCTGCCGAAGGTGACGCCGAGATCGGCGAAGTGCTTCACCTCGTCCATCACCGCGGCCACGTGCAACAAGGCCTTGCTCGGAATGCAGCCGACGTTCAGGCACACCCCGCCCAGCGTGGCGTAGCGCTCGACCAGCACCGTCTTCATGCCGAGATCCGCGGCGCGAAAGGCGGCTGAGTAACCACCGGGGCCGGCGCCGAGCACGAGCATGTCGCATTCGAGGTCAGCACCACCCGTGTGGCTTGCAGCGGCGGGCGCCAGTGCTTGCGCGGCCTGCGGCGTTTGCGCTGGCGTCTGGGCTGGGGCGGGCGCTGGGGCTGGCGCTGGGATCGATGCGGCGGGAGCTGGCGGCGCCGCTGCAGCGGCGGTCGATTCCAACCACAACAGCAAGGTCCCTTCGTTGATCTTGTCGCCGATCGCGACCTTGAGCTCCTTTACCACGCCGGCGTGAGAGCTGGGGATCTCCATCGAAGCCTTGTCGCTCTCCACAGTGACCAGACTCTGTTCGCGCTTGATGACATCGCCCGGCTTGACCAGCAACTCGATGACGGCCACGTCTTTGAAGTCGCCGATGTCCGGCACCTTGATCTCGATGAGGGCCATGTCCGGTTTCCTCAGGCTTTCAGTTTCAGGGTGTGCAAGCGCACCGGGGCGGCCGAGCTGGTGTCGAACTCGCAGCCGGCACGCACGCCGAGATCGGCCACTTCGCGTGCGGTCTTCGAGCGGCCCCAGGTGGCGTACATGGCGCCAATGGCGTAGCGGCGCCCTGAGCCGATGGCCCAGAAGCGTTCGAACTCGAACACCTCGCGGTAACTCTCGACACCGAAGATGCCGTGTGCGTTGGCGATCAGGATCGAGATCTGGCTGCTCTCGTAGGGGTCGGAGTCATGTTCCTTCGTGTTGAGGAAGAAGCGCTCTTTCAACTGCGGGTGCAGCACGCGGAAAGTCTCGAAGATGGCGTTGCGAGAGTCCAGCCGCAACTGGTCTTTCGGCATCGAGGCCAGGGCCTGCTGGAGCACGGGGATGTGCGCCGTGCTGCCCACGACACCGACCCAATGGCCGCGCACGCTGAACAGCTTCGTGTTGGCTTCGTAGCCCGGCGGCAGCCGCATGTCGCCGAAGGTGATCAGCGAATCCGATGCGATGGCCAACGAGCCTCCCTTGCGGGCGACGACGACGGTGCTCATCGCCGCCCCCCGGTTCGCGGCATCACAGCATCACCCGGCGGAAGTCCGCCAGGATCTGTGCGAAGTACGCGTTGAAGCGCGCGGCCGAGGCACCGTCGATGACGCGGTGGTCCCAACTGAGGCTGAGCGGCAGGATGAGGCGAGGAAGGAACTGCCCCTTGTCCTCGCTCCATCGCGGCTCGGTGCTGCTGCGACACACGCCCATGATGGCCACCTCCGGGGCATTGATGATGGGCGTGAAGTAGCGCCCGCCGATGCCGCCGAGCGAGCTGATGCTGAAGCAGCCCCCGCTCATATCGGCGGGACCGAGCTTGCCGTCGCGCGCCTTCTTGGCCAGCTCGCCCATCTCCTGGCTGATCTGCAAGACGCCCTTCTTGTCGGCGTCCTTGATCACCGGCACGACGAGGCCGTTGGGCGTGTCGGCCGCGAAGCCTATATGGAAATACTTCTTGTAGACGAGCTGGTCGCCATCGAGGCTCGCGTTGAACTCCGGGAACTTCTTCAACGCTGCCACGCTGGCCTTGATGAGGAAGCCGAGCATCGTGAGCTTGACGCCACTCTTCTCGTTCTCGCGGTTGAGCTGGACGCGAAACGCCTCGAGTTCGGTGATGTCGGCATCGTCGTGATTGGTGACGTGCGGAATCAGCACCCAGTTGCGATGCAGGTTGGCGCCGCTGATCTTCTTGATGCGCGACAGGTCCTTGCGTTCAACCTCACCGAACTTCGCGTAGTCGACCTGCGGCCAGGCCAGCAGGCCCGGGAAGCCGCCGCCACCCGCGGCCTGCGGGGGCGCCTTGTTCTTCTGGGCGGCGGTCTGCACGGCACCGGACATCACGCCCTTGACAAAGCCCTGCAGGTCGGCCTCGGTGATGCGGCCCTTGGGACCGGAGCCCTGCACTTCGGGCAGTGACACGCCGAGTTCGCGTGCCAGCTTGCGGATCGACGGCGAGGCATGGGGCAATGCCGCTTTTGCCGCTGCCGGGTCGTGGGCTGGCATTGCGGCCGATGCCGGCGCTGCCGCGGTGGCGGAGGTGGACGGGATCGGGGCTGCGATCGGGGCCGATATCGGGGCTGCGATCGGGGCCGCGATTGCGGCAGCGACCGGCGTCGTTGCCGTTGCCGTTGCCGCAGCGGCGCTGCTGGCTGGCGCAGCACGGGTACCGGCCGGCAGGCCGGCAGCCGAACTGCCTGCCTCGGCATCCAGCACCAGCAAAGGCGTTCCTTTGGAGATCTTGTCGCCCATCTTCACGAGCAACTGCTTCACGACGCCCGAGTGCGAGCTCGGAATCTCCATCGAAGCCTTGTCGCTCTCCACGGTGACCAGCGACTGCTCTGCCAGCACCTCGTCGCCGGGTTTCACCAGCAATTCGATCACCGCGACATCCTTGAAGTCTCCGATGTCGGGCACCACCACCTCGAGCAACGCCATGCTCTGTCTCCGTTTTTTTGTTGCCTATGGGTTTCAGGCGTGTAGCGGATTGACCTTGTCCGCTTCGATCTTGTACTTGGCGATGGCTTCGGCCACCTTGGCCAAGGGCAAGCTGCCTTCTTCTGCGAGGGCCTTCAATGCCGCCACCACGATGTAGTGGCGGTTGACCTCGAAGTGCTCACGCAGCCGGCTCCTGAAGTCGCTGCGGCCGAAGCCGTCGGTGCCCAGCACCTTGTAGATGCGGCCTTTGGGTATGAGCGAGCGGATCTGCTCGGCATAGTTCTTCATGTAATCGGTGCTAGCGATCACCGGCCCCGCGTGCGATTTGAGCTGCTGCGCCACAAAGGGCACGCGCGGCTCGGCCAGCGGGTGCAGCAGGTTCCAGCGCTCGGCGTCCTGTCCGTCGCGGGTCAGTTCGTTGAAGCTGGGGCAACTCCAGACATTGGCCGCCACGCCCCAGTCCCGCTCGAGCAGCTGTCGCGCGAACTGGCTCTCGCGCAGGATGGTGCCGCTGCCCAGCAGGTTCACCATCGGTGTTTTCTTCGGCGATTCTTCGAGCAGGTACATGCCCTTGATGATGCCGGCTTCGGTGCCGGGCTTGAGGCCGGGCATGGGGTAGTTTTCGTTGAGCAGCGTCAGGTAGTAGTAGACGTTCTCCTGCCGCTCGACCATGCGCTTCAGGCCGTGGTGCAAGATCACTGCCACCTCATGGGCGAAGGTGGGGTCGTAGGTCACGCAGTTCGGAATCGTGCCGGCCAGGATGTGGCTGTGCCCGTCCTCGTGTTGCAGGCCCTCCCCGTTGAGCGTGGTGCGCCCGCTGGTGCCGCCAAGCAGGAAGCCTCGTGCCTGCATGTCGCCCGCCGCCCAGGCCAGATCGCCGATGCGCTGGAAGCCGAACATCGAGTAGTAGATGTAGAACGGCACCATGATGCGGTTGTTCGTCGAGTACGACGTCGCCGCGGCGATCCAGCTGGCCATGCCGCCGGCCTCGTTGATGCCTTCTTGAAGGATCTGCCCGTCCTTCGCCTCGCGGTAGTACATCACTTGGTCCTTGTCGACCGGCGTGTACTTCTGGCCCTCGGGGTTGTAGATGCCGATCTGGCGGAACATACCCTCCATGCCGAAGGTGCGTGCCTCGTCCACGAGGATGGGCACCACGCGCGGGCCCAGCGCCTGGTCACGCAGCAGCTGCGTGAGGAAGCGCACGTAGGCCTGCGTGGTGCTGATCTCCCGTCCCGCGACGGTGGGCTCGAGCACGGCCTTGAAGGCTTCGAGCGCGGGAACGGTGAAGCTCTCGTCAGCCTTCACGCGCCGGTGCGGCAAGTAACCACCGAGGCGCTTGCGGCGCTCGTGCAGGTAGCGCATCTCGGGCGTGTCGTCAGCCGGCTTGTAGAAGGGGATCTTCGGCAGGTCGGCGTCGGATATGGGGATGTTGAAGCGGTCGCGAATGAAGCGGATGTCGTCATCGGCCAACTTCTTGGTCTGGTGGGCTGTGTTCTTGCCTTCGCCGGCCTTGCCCATGCCCCAGCCCTTGACCGTCTTCACCAGCAACACGGTGGGTTGTCCCTGGTGGCCGTTGGCGCGGTGAAAGGCTGCATACACCTTGGCTGCATCATGGCCGCCGCGACGCAGGGCCCAGATGTCGTTGTCGCTCATCTTGGCCACCATCTCCAGCGTGCGCGGGTCGCGGCCGAAGAAGTTTTTGCGCACGAAGGCGCCGTCGTTGGCCTTGAAGGCCTGGTAGTCGCCGTCCAGCGTGTCGAGCATCAGCTTGCGCAGCGCGCCGTCCTTGTCGCGCGCGAGCAGCGGATCCCAGTTGCTGCCCCAGATGAGCTTGAGCACGTTCCATCCGGCGCCGCGAAATTCACCTTCGAGTTCCTGGATGATCTTGCCGTTGCCGCGCACGGGCCCGTCCAGCCGCTGCAGGTTGCAGTTGATGACGAAGATCAGGTTGTCGAGCTTCTCGCGTGCGGCCAGGCCGATGGCGCCCAGACTTTCGGGCTCGTCCATCTCGCCGTCACCGCAGAAGACCCAGACCTTGCGGTTGGCCGTGTCGGCGATGCCGCGCGCGTGCAGGTACTTGAGGAAGCGGGCCTGGTAGATCGACATCAAGGGGCCCAGGCCCATCGAGACGGTGGGGAACTGCCAGAAATCGGGCATCAGCTTGGGGTGCGGATAGCTCGACAGACCCTTGCCTTTCACCTCCTGGCGAAAGTTGAGCATCTGCTCCTCGGTGATGCGCCCTTCCATGAAGGCGCGCGCATAGATCCCCGGCGCGCTGTGGCCCTGGATGTAGAGCAGGTCGCCACCGTGGCCCGGGCTCTCGGCATGCCAGAAATGATTGAAGCCCGCCGCAAACATGTGCGCGAGGCTGGCAAAGCTGCTGATGTGCCCACCGAGGTCGCCGCCATCGGCGGGGTCCAGCCGATTGGCCTTGACCACCAATGCCATGGCGTTCCAGCGCATGTAGGCACGCAGGCGCCCCTCGAGATCCAGGTTGCCGGGGCTGCGCTCTTCCTCGCCGGGCTCGATGGTGTTGACATAGCCGGTGTTGGCCGAGAACGGCATGTCGATGCTGTTCTGTCGCGCGTGCTCGAGCAGGCGCTCGAGCAGGAAGTGGGCGCGCTCGGGGCCTTCGGCTTCGATGACGGCAGTCAGCGCTTCGAGCCACTCGCCGGTTTCCTGGGCGTCGAGGTCGAGCGGGTCATTGGCGGCGGCGCCTCGAAGGGGCTCTGGCACGGCGGACATCAGTGTCTCCTTGTTGTTGGTGTGCGGCTGGGCCTAGCAAACCCGTCAGAGTTTCCCACATCATTTGTCTATTCCAAATAGCGCGCACACGTCTCACCATATGAGAGCGGCCGAGGTGCCCGGGGCACACCCGGATAATTCATCCCATGCCGGCCGATGCCCCCGACTCCACCCTGCAACTGCCAGTCGGCCAGACTGCGACCCAACGACTCTTTGGGCGCTGGTGGCGCCGGCAGTCGCCGACGCGGCAAGACCGCTTCGCCACCCTCGGCCCCCTGCTGTCGGTGCTGCTGTTCCTCGCGGCGATCATCTCGGCGTTCTGGTACCTGCGCAACGAAGAGATCGAGCGCGAGACCGACTCGGTCAAGCGCGACGCGGAGCTGACTCAGCAGCAAATCAGTCTGCGGCTGATCCAGAACCAGGAAGTGCTGGTGCGCATCTCGCGCGAACTGGTCACGCGCACCATCGACGCCGAGGAGTTCCTGGGCCAGGCCACGACCTTCCTGCGGCAACGCCCGGAAGTCGTCTACCTGGCCTGGCTCGACCCCACCCGCCGGGCGAAGGCGGCCCAGTCGGCGATGCCGTTCGACATGAGCGCCGACAACCTCAGCCAGCGCCTGATCTTGCCCGTGGACGGAGCGAACACACCGAGTGAAGCGGCGTTCCGCAAGGCGCGAGATCAGCGCACGCCAGTGTACTCGCGCGCCTTCCACGACGCCCTTGGAGGCGCCGTGTTCCAGCTGCACGTGCCTTTGGTAGAACGGGGCGCCTTTGCCGGAGTGCTGCTGGCCGAGTACTCGATCGCCGACATCGTTCGCCACCAGGTGCCGGAGGACGTGGCGCGCCGGCATGTGGTGGCCATCGTGGACGACCAGCAGCGGCCGCTGGCCGCCACCGTCACGACGTTCCCCGATCGTGAGCCTCGCCCCAACGCCATCACCATCGAGGCGCCGCTGACGCCAGTGGCCAACGGCCTGCTGCTGCGCGCCCACGGCTACCGCACGAGCATCGGCCTCATCGGCAATACGCTGTTCTGGATGGTGGTGGCGCTGTCGGGTCTCACGGTGTGGATGCTGCTGGGCACCTGGCGCCACGTGCGGCGGCGCTCCCAGATCCAGGGTGCATTGGTGCAGGAAACGAACTTCCGCCGCGCCATGGAGAACTCGATGCCCACCGGGATGCGAGCCATGGACCTGGACGGCCGCATCACGTATGTCAACGCCGCGTTCTGCCAGATGACGGGTTTTCCGACCGCCGAGCTGGTCGGTCGCCTGCCGCCCTACCCCTACTGGCCACCCGAACGCGTGGAGGAAAACGGCCGCCTGTTGCAACAGGAGCTTGCCGGTCGCAGCCCCGCCGGTGGCATCGAAGTCAAAGTGATGCGCAAGGACGGCACACTCTTCGATGCCCGCATGTACGTCTCGCCGCTCATCGACTCCAAAGGCCAGCAGACGGGTTGGATGACCAGCGTCACCAACATCACCGAGGCCAAGCGCATCCGTGACCAGCTATCGGCCAGCCACGAACGCTTCACGACCGTGCTCGAGGGGCTCGACGCCTCGGTGTCGGTACTCTCGGTTCAACAGGGCGAGTTGCTATTCGCCAACCGCAGCTACCGGCTGTGGTTTGGTGGCGACGCGCGTGGACACATGCGCCTGGCCGGTGGCGCTAGCACTTCCGGGTTCGGTGAATTTGAGGACGAGGAGGTCGATCCCTTGTCCGGGTTGCCCACGCAGGAGCTCACGGAGACCGGTGCCGACCCGCGGGAAGTCTTCGTCGAAGGACTGCAGAAGTGGTTCGACGTGCGAGCACGCTACCTGCAATGGACCGACGGACGCCTGGCGCAGATGCTTATCGCCACCGACATCACAGAGCGGCTGCGGGCCCAGGAACAAGCGGCGATGCAGGCCGAGAAGGCCCAGGTCACCAGCCGCCTCGTCATCATGGGTGAGATGGCCAGCTCGGTCGCGCATGAGCTCAACCAACCGCTCACGGCCATCGTCAACTACTGCAATGGCATGGTGTCGCGTGTCACCACCGACAGCATCGTGCGCGAAGACCTCGTGGCAGCGCTGCAGAAGACTGCCAAGCAAGCCGAGCGCGCGGGGCAGATCATTCACCGCATCCGTGCCTTCGTGCGCCGCAGCGAGCCGCAGCGCCAGCCGGCGGAGGCACGGCAGATCGTCGACGATGCGGTGGAACTGGCCGGCATCGAACTTCGCCGCCGCAACGTGTCCATCCACACCTACGTGGCGCAGCGCCTGCCGCTACTGAGCGTGGATCCGATCCTCATCGAACAGGTGCTGCTGAACCTGCTGAAGAATGCGGCAGAGGCCATCGACACGGCCGGGCTGCCCGTGGCGCGACGCAACATCGAGCTTCGCGTGGTTCCGCGCCACACCCCGGAGGATGGGGGAACCATCGAGTTCAGCGTCACCGACATGGGCCCGGGGCTCAAGAGCGAAGTCATCGCCCGCCTGTACGAGGCCTTCTTCTCCACCAAGGTCGAGGGCCTCGGCATCGGCCTCAGTCTGTGCCGCACCATCGTCGAGAGCCACCGCGGCAGGATGCACGCACAGAACCTCTACAATGGGGATGCCGCAGTCGGATGCAGATTTTCGTTCACGCTGCCCGTGGAACCGCGCGACCGCAGCGAAAGCGCGATCGCAAGCCCCCTGACCGATTCAGTGGTGCCCGTCGTACCGGCAGCGGGCACGGTGCCCTGAGCCGGCACTTGGCGCGCCCGGTGGCGCGACCCTTCCAACTCACCTCCCACCATCGCGAGCCTGTTGCGCATGAGCCTGATCCCCAAGAAAGGTACGGTCTACGTCGTTGATGACGATGAGGCCGTGCGTGATTCGCTGCAGTGGTTGCTCGAGGGCAAGGACTACCGGGTGAAGTGCTTTGACTCGAGCGAGTCGTTTCTCTCGCGCTTCGATCTTCGAGAGGTGGCCTGCCTGATCGCCGACATCCGCATGGAAGGCATGAGCGGCATCGAGTTGCAAGACCGCCTGCTGGAACGCAAGAGCCCGCTGCCCATCGTCTTCATCACCGGGCACGGCGATGTGCCGATGGCGGTGACGACGATGAAGAAGGGTGCGATGGACTTCATCGAAAAGCCGTTCAAGGAGGAAGAACTGCTGTCATTGGTCGAGCGCATGCTCGAGCAGGCACGCAGCGCCTTCAGTCAGCATCAGGAACAGGCCAGCCGCGACGCGCTGCTCAGCCGCCTCACGACGCGCGAGGCGCAGGTGTTGGAGCGCATCGTCGCCGGGCGGCTGAACAAGCAGATCGCCGACGATCTGGGCATCAGCATCAAGACCGTCGAAGCGCACCGTGCCAACATCATGGAGAAGCTCAACGCCAACACCGTGGCCGATCTGCTGAAGATCGCCCTGGGCGCGCAGAGCAAGACCTGACCCGAGGCAAGGCGGCGGCCACCGGGCCGTAGCGAAACCACTGCAAGTATCGAGGCCGCAGCGATTGCGGCCTTGTGCATTCGAAAGGCCGCACATGACCGCTCAGCTCATCGACGGCAAGGCGCTGTCGCGACACATTCGCGCCGATGTGGCGACGCGGGCAGCCGCGCTGGCCGCGCGCGGCCACCGGCCTGGGCTGGCCGTCATCCTCGTTGGCGACGACGCGGCCAGCGCGGTCTACGTGCGCAACAAGGCCAAGGCCTGCGCCGAGAGCGGCCTGCACTCGGTGATGGAGAAGTACGAGGCCACGCTCACCGAGTCAACGCTACTTGAACGCATCGCGGCGCTCAATGCCGACCCGGCGATCCACGGCATCCTGGTGCAGATGCCCGTGCCGCCGCACATCGATCCGCACCGCGTCATCGAGGCCATCAGTGCGCACAAGGATGTGGATGGTTTTTCGGTGCGCTCGGCCGGTCAGCTCTTCAGCGGCCTGCCCGGCCTGCGCCCGGCGACGCCCTGGGGCTGCATGAAGATGATCGAGAGCACCGGGCAGCCGATTCGCGGCAAGCACGCGGTCGTCATCGGGCGCAGCAACACGGTGGGCAAGCCGATGGCGTTGCTGCTGCTGCAGGCAAGTGCCACTGTCACCATCTGCCACAGCGCGACATCCGACTTGAAGCGCCACGTCGCGGCGGCAGACATCGTGGTCGCCGCTGTCGGCCGGCGGCGCACCGTGACAGGCGACATTGTCAAACCCGGCGCCATCGTCATCGACGTCGGCACCAACCAGGATGAAGCAGGCAAACTCTGCGGCGACGTCGACTTCCAGGCCGTGCGCGAGGCGCTGGGCCCGCGAGGCTGGATCAGCCCGGTGCCCGGCGGCGTCGGGCCGATGACGATCAGCATGTTGCTCGCAAACACCGTCCAGGCGGCGGAGGCCTCCGCATGAACCCATTGCTCGCCACCGGCGACCTGCCCGATTTCGCCGGCATGCAGCCCGAGCACGTCACCCCCGCGTTGGACCAACTGCTCGCCGCCGCCGAGGCGGCGCTCGAGCTGGCCGTGGGCCCACAAGTGCCGACCGACTATGACGCACTGGCACTGGTTCTCGATGTGCCGGTAGAGCGGCTGCGGCGCGCCTGGGGCCATGTGTGCCACCTTCAGGCGGTGGCCGACACCGCCCAGTTGCGTGCCGCGCAGGCCGAAAACCTTCCGCGCATGACCGAGTTCTTCACGCGCCTCGCCTGCGACCAGCGCCTGTACACCAAGTACAAGGCGCTGGCCGATAGCACCTCTGCGCAGGGGCTCGCCCCGGCCCGTCGCAAAGTGCTTGCCGACACACTGCGCGACTTTGTCCTCGGTGGCGCCGAGCTCGTGGGCACCGCGCGTGCACGCTTTGCGGTGATCCAGGAGCGGCTCGCGGAGTTGTCCAAGAGGTTTGGCGACAACGTGCTCGACGCCGTCGATGCCTACGCCCTCGATGTCGGCGAGTCGCGCCTGGCCGGCGTGCCGGCAGATGTGGTGCGTGTCGCGCGCGAAGCGGCTGCCGCCGACGGCCAGCCAGGCTGCAAGCTGACGCTGCAGATGCCTTGTTATCTGCCGGTGATGCAACATGCGCGCGACCGGGGGCTACGCGAAGAGCTTTATCGAGCGTGGGCCCGCCGCGCCAGCGAACTGGGCGATGCCCGATTCGACAACTCAGCTCTCGTGCGCGAACTTGTCGAGTTGCGTCAGGAAGAGGCGGCACTGCTCGGACATGCGAGCTATGCGCACCTCTCCCTCGTGCCAAAAATGGCCCGCTCGCCCGAAGAGGTGCTGGCCTTCGTGCGCGATCTGGCGCGGCGCGCGCGCCCGTTCGGCGAACGCGAACTCGCCGAGTTGCGCGAGTTCGCTGCCCGCGAACTGGGCCTCGACAAGTTGCAGGCCTGGGACCGCAGCTTCGTCTCCGAGCGGCTGAAGGAGCGCCGATTCGCCTTTGGCAGCGAAGAGCTGCGGCCGTACTTCACCGCGCCGCGCGTGCTGCAAGGGATGTTCGAACTGATCGGCCGCCTCTTCGATGTCACCATCCGCGAAGAACCCGCCTCGGTTTGGCACGACACGGTGCGCTTCTTCCGTGTCATGCGCGACGGGCGGCCGATTGCCGGCTTCTATCTCGACCCGCATGCGCGCGCGGGCAAGCAAGGCGGTGCTTGGATGGACAACGCACGCCAGCGCTGGGCGCGCCCCGAAGGCGAGTTGCAGCTCCCGCTGGCTCACCTCGTGTGCAACTTCGCGATGCCGCTGGGCGGGCGGCCGGCGCTGCTCACGCACGACGACGTCATCACGCTCTTCCATGAATTCGGCCACGGGTTGCATCACATGCTCACCCAGATCGACGAGATGGGCGTCTCGGGCCTGGCCGGAGTCGAGTGGGACGCCTGTGAACTGCCCAGCCAGTTCATGGAGAACTTCTGCTGGGAGTGGCCGGTGCTGCAAAGCCTGTCGGCGCATGTCGACACCGGCGAGCCGCTACCGCGTGAGCTGTTCGAGCGCATGCGCGCGGCACGCAATTTCCACAATGGCCTGGCGATGTTGCGGCATTGCGAGTTCGGGCTCTTTGACATGCGACTGCACCTCGAGCCCGGGCAGGCCGGGCGCGAGACGGCGCTGGCCTTCGAGGTCGCCGCCGAGATCTCGCCCATGGCGCCGGCGCCCTTCCTTCGTTATCCGCACAGCTTTACACACTTGTTCGATGGCGGTTACGCAGCCGGCTACTACGGCTACGCGTGGGCCGAGGTGCTGTCGGCGGATGCCTACTCGGCGTTCGAGGAGGCGGGGTTGTTCGATGCCTCGACGGGCCAGCGCTTCCGCCGCGAGGTGCTCGAGACTGGCGGCAGCCGCAGCGCGATGGAGAACTTCAAGGCATTTCGTGGGCGTGAGCCGCGGCTCGAGGCCTTGCTGCAGCATCAGGGCCTTGTGCCGAATCCGCAGCCCGCACGCATTGAGGTGGGTTGAGGGCAATGGCAATCGCGGGTAGATTCCCCGTTCGCGCCTGCCCAAGGGTGCCCACGGAGAAATGCATGCAACGTCACGCCCGATTGAGAGGGTTGGCCACCTTTGCGGCGGTGGTGGCTTGCGCCCTCATGTGCCCTGCCCCGGCTCTGGCGCTGTTCAAGGTCGTCAACCCGGACGGCACGGTGAGCTACTCCGATCGGCCGCCGCCGACGGTGGCGCCCAACACACGCGTCACCAACATGGCGCGGCCGGGTAGCCCCACGGTCACCGAGCCCGATGTAGCGCTGCCGGCGGAATTGCGCCAGGTGGCTCAACGCCACCCGGTGATTCTCTACACCACCAGCGAGTGTTCGCCCTGCGAGACGGGCCGGCAGTTGCTGAGCGCCCGTGGCGTGCCCTATGCCGAGCGGCGCGTGACGACTGAAGAAGATGCGCAGGCCTTTGAACGCCTGTTCGGTACCCGCACCCTGCCCTTGCTCTCCGTGGGTGCACAGCCCTTGAAGGGCCTGTCCGAAAGCGACTGGACGGCCTACCTCGATGCCGCCGGATATTCGCGACAGTCGCGCCTGCCGCGGGGCTGGCAGCCGGCAGCCACTGCGATGATCGAGCGGGCGGCCCCTGCGGCGCGCGCCCAGCCCGCGCCCGCACCGAGCCCCGCTCCGGTGATCGACACCAGCGAAGCGTCGCCGGGCCGTGTGCGCTTCTAGTCAGGCAGCTTCGGGCCGCAGCCCACACCGCGCGAAGGCTTCAGCGCAGAGCCGAGAAGCGCCGCGGCATCCTTGAGCCGGCCAGCACGGCGGCCCCCACGGCCCAGAACAGCACCGCGGTTCCCACCAGCGCCCCGCTGGCGCCGAACACCAGCGGCATCACGGTGCTGGTCGCGTTGATGGCCATCGAGCGCAATGCCAACGCTTCGCCGTGCCGCCCCGCCGGCGTGACCTGGTGCAGAACGGTCATGATCATCGGCTGCACGCTGCCCAGCGTGATGCCCAGCAACACCGCGAGCCCACCCATCGCCCAGGCGTTGGGTGCCAACGGGTAGAGAGCGAACACGAACGCCGTGCCCGCCATCGCGCTGCGCATCACCACGACCTCGCTCAGCCGATGGGCCAAGAGCGGAATGACGAGGCGGATACCGGTGACCGCCAGCGTGAAGGTACCCAGAATGAGTCCGACGGTGGCGGCACTGAAGCCCCGTTCGTGCCCCAACAGCGGCACCGCGAACGAGTGCACATCCCACGACATCGAGAGCAGCCAGTTCACGGTGAGCAGACGTCGCATGCCCGGTGCCTTCAGCAACGACCACGCCGTGCGCGCCGCATGGGGTTCGGCCCGCGGTGGCGGTTGCGTGCGTGGCACGCGGTGTGCCGCCAGCCAGGTCATCAGCGGCAGCACCATCAGCAGCAGATAGCCCGCAGCGAAGCCGTTGCCATCGATCATGAAGCCCACGGCCACCGGCCCGATGACATTGGCGAATGACGGCGCCACACCGAGCCAGCTGAACACGCGCATGCGTTCGGTGGCATCGCGCGCGGCCAGCCCCGCCGTGTGCTGGATGGTGAGCATGCCCACATTCGCGGCGGTGCCGGCGAGCATCGCCGCCACGCACAAGAGGCCCAGGTGCGCCCAGCCGCTGAACATCGTCGACAGCCAGGCTGCCGCACCGCCTGCCAGCGCCAACGCCACGGCCCCATAGACCATCGGGTGGTACCCGTGTCGATCTGCCAGGCGGCCAGACTGCCACGCCGTCAGCACCGGTGCCGCGGCAAAGAGGGCGAGCAGGATGCCGACGGTCCAGGCGCCGTGCCCTTCACGCAGCACTTGCAGCGATGCCGCCATGCGCAGGCCGGCCATGGCCGAGTGCAGGCCGAGTTGCCCGATCACAAGGGCCGCGATGAGGCGGCCGAGCCGCGGCGCGGCAGGGGCTGAGGAAGCAGCCTCAGGCGGGGCCATCGTCCTCCTCGGCGGCCTCGTCATCGCCGCCCAGCAAGGGGCTCGCCCGGTGCTCGGGCAGTGCTTCTACGTCCTTGAGTTGGCGCGCCATCACCCGTGTGCGCACCTCCGCCGCCTCGATGCTGCTGGCGGCCTCGTCGAGCTTCTTGCGCGTCTTGGCCAGTACGACACCGAAGCGACCGAACTCCGTCTTCACCGCGCCCAGCACCTCCCACACCTCGGCGGAACGCTTCTCGAGCGCCAACGTTCGAAAGCCCATCTGCAGGCTCGACAGCGTCGCCAGCAGCGTCGTCGGCCCCGCCAGCATCACCTTGTGCTCGCGCTGCAGCGCCTCCACCAGGCCCGGGCGCCGCAGCGCCTCGGCATACAGGCCCTCGGTGGGCAGAAAGAGAATGCCGAAGTCGGTGGTGTGCGGCGGCGCGAGGTATTTCTCGCGGATGCGGCGGGCCTCCAGGCGCAGGCGCGTCTCGATCGCCTTGGCCGAGACCTCCATGGCTGGGGCATCGGCGCGCTCGTGCGCCTCGAGCAGACGCTCGTAGTCCTCACGCGGAAACTTCGCGTCGATGGGCAGCCACAGCGGCGGCCCACCATCACCTGGCGCGCTGCGCCCAGGCATGCGGATGGCGAACTCGACGCGCTCGTTGCTGCCGGGCACGGTCTCGACATTGACCGCGTACTGCTCCGGCGTGAACACCTGCTCCAGCAGTCCGGCCAGCTGCACCTCACCGAAAATGCCGCGCGTCTTCACGTTCGTGAGCACGCGATTGAGCGAGCCGACATCGCGCGCGAGCGATTGCATCTCGCCCAGGCCCTTGTGCACCTGCTCCAAGCGGTCGGCGACCTGCTTGAAGCTCTCGCCCAGGCGCAGCTCCAGAGTCGCGTGCAGTTTCTCGTCGACGGTGGCGCGCATCTGCTCGAGCTTCTTCTCGTTGCCTTCCTGCAGCGCCACGAGCCGCCCATCCACGGTCTGCCGCATCTCGGCGGCGCGGCGTTCGTTGGCTTCGGCCAGCTTCTGCAGCCGCTCGGCCAGCGTGTCGTTCACGCGCCGAAGCAGGCTTTCATTGGCCTGTTGCATCGTCGCCAGCTGCGTGCGAAACGAATCGATCTGTTCGTTCTGCGTGCGCGCGCCCTCGCTGCCTTGCTTGAGCAGCATCTGCTGGAAGTTGGCGAGATCGCCGCGCGTGCCCTGCCCTTGCCGTACCAGCTCGTCGCGAAGCTCGCGTTCGAGGCGTTCGATCTCCTGCGCTGCGCTGCGGTCACGCGGGCGCAGCGCCAGCCACAACAGCAGCAGCAAGGCGAGCGCGAGCAGCGCAGGAACGATCCATTGGGGCATCAGGGCGATTGTCTCAGCCCCGCACGAGGCCGGCGCGCTCAGCGCTCAGCGCAATAGTTCCATGGCTTCGGGGTTGATCGGCGTGAGCGGCGTGCCCCCGGTGAGCACGGCAATCAGATTGTCGGCAGCGAGGACAGCCATCGCGCGCCGTGTGGCCACCGTGGCGCTGGCGATGTGCGGCGTGAGCACGACATTGGGCAGCGTGAGCAAGGCAGGATGCACCTTAGGCTCGCCTTCGAACACATCGAGCGCCGCAGCCGCGATGCGCTTGTCGCGCAACGCCACGGCGAGCGCTGCGTCATCGACGATGCCCCCTCGCGCCACGTTGGTGAGCGTGGCGCTCGGCTTCATCTGTGCGAGCTCGGCCGCCCCGATGGCGTGATGGCTCTCGGCCGCATACGGCAGGACCAGCACCAGGTGGTCGGATTCGCGCAGCAGTGCGGCCTTGTCGACGTAGCGCGCCGCGATCGGCTGCTCCTGCGCGGGCGCCAGGCGGCTGCGGTTGTGATAGATCACCTTCATGCCAAAGCCCAGCGCACCGCGCCGCGCAATGGCCTGGCCGATGCGGCCCATGCCGAGAATGCCGAGCGTGGCCCCGTGCACGTCGCTGCCAGTGAACATGTCGTACGACCATCTGCTCCACTCGCCACGGCGCAAGAAATGTTCGCTCTCGGCCATGCGGCGCGCGGCGGCCATCATCAGTGCGAAACCGAAGTCGGCCGTGGTCTCGGTAAGCACATCGGGCGTGTTGGTGGCGAGCACGCCGCGTGCGGTGCACGCCGGGATGTCGAAGTTGTTGTAGCCCACGGCCATGTTGGCCACCACGCGCAGTTGCGGGTTGGCCGCAAGCACCTCGGCATCGATGCGCTCGCTGCCCGTGGTGAAGGCACCGGCCTTGCCTGCCAGGCGAGCGATGAGCGTGGGTTTGTCGAAGATGCGGTCGGCGGTGTTGTCTTCGACCTCGAAGTGCCCGCGCAGCCGCTCCAGCACGTCGGGGAAAACGGCACGCGCGACGAGGACGGCGGGGCGGGTCACGGCACTACGTCATCGCGAAGGCATCGGGGCCGTTGCAGCGGCAGCCGGTGCCGCCGCGCTGCCCTTGAGCACGCTGCCGGGGTGGAACCCGACCAGCGCGAGCATCACGAAGAAACCGACGACATAGGCCACCGCAACGTGCCAGCCGTGGCGCAGCCAGAGCCCCACCGAGCGTGTCTGCGGGTACATGTTCGACAGCGCCACGCCTGCCGACGAGCCGAACCAGATCATCGAGCCGCCGAACCCCACCGCATAAGCCAGGAAGCCCCAGTCGTAGCCACCCTGCTTGAGCGCCAGCGCCGTGAGCGGGATGTTGTCGAACACGGCCGAAAGGAAGCCGAGGCCGAGTGCCGTCTGCCAAGATGCAAGGGGCAGTTTCTCCACCGGCATCATCGAGGCGCACAGCACCAGGCTCAACAGGAACACCGAGCCCCGGAATGCGCCGGGCAGCAGCGACCAGTTCGGCTGCCGCAGCGCCAGCGAAATCAGGATCGCCACCCAGACCGCGGCACCGAGGAACGGAAACAGGTCGCTGATCTCGTTGTAGCGCGTGTTGACGGTCACGTTGACCACGATCGCGGCCACGAGAATGAAGGCGACGATGCCCACCCGAGTCCAATCGACCCGTGCCGAGGCGTCAGCTTCCTTTTGGATGGGGCCGTAGGCCTGTTGCTGAAACGCCGCCGGGATGCCAAAGACCACCAGCGCAACACCCGATGCGATGAACGCCGCAAGCACCTCCAGCGGTGAGACGCCTGCGATCCACATCATCGTGGTCGTCGTGTCACCAACCACGCTGCCGGCGCCACCGCCATTGGAGGCCGCGACGATGGCAGCGAGGTAGCCGATGTGTACCTTGCCCTTGAAAACGGTGTTTGCAATGGCGCCACCGATCATCGCCGCCGCGATGTTGTCGAGGAAGCTCGAGAGCACGAACACGAGCACCAGCAGCACGAAGCAGCCCTTCCAGTCGTCGGGCAGGAACCGCGGCAGTACCGCGGGCACCTGGCTTTTCTCGAACAGGTCGGCGAGCAGCGCGAAGCCGAGCAGCAGCAGGAGCAGATTCGACAGAATCACCCACTCGTGTCCGAGATGAGAGAGGAATCCACCTACCCCGCCGCCCAACTGGAATGGCGAGAACAAGATCTTGTACAGCGCGATCACGAGCGCCCCGCTCAGGGCGATCTGCAGGGTGTGGTTGTGAAATAGCGCCACGCCTGCCAGCACGCATCCGAACAGAATGAACTCGATCGGCACCGGACCCAGAGCCGGGCCGGAAAAAGGCGCCGCCGCGGCGGCAGCGGCGGCTGTGGCCACTTGCGGGCAAAGCCCCAGCAACGCGGCCGCAACCGCGACCCCCAACTTGATCAGCATCGTCTGTCTCCTCCAGCGCCGCATTCTAGGAATGCGCCGCGTGGGCAGAGCCGATGCGGCGTCAGTCGTGGAACAGGGCAAACCCGGGTGGCGGCTCGCGCTCGGTGACGAGGCTGTGTTCGATGGCCGCCGGGTCGGCGTGGCCCAGAGACATGCCACAGACCACCATCTCGCCCTCGCCCAACGCGAGTTGGTGGGAGATCACGCGGTGAAAGGGTGTGAACGCCGCCTGCGGGCAGGTGTCGAGCCCGCAGCCGCGTGCGGCCACCATCAGGCTTTGCAAGAACATGCCGTAGTCCAGCCAACTGCCTTGCCGCATGATGCGGTCGATCGTCAAGATCATGCCCACGGGTGCACCGAAGCACCGGTAATTGCGCCGGTGCTGGGCGCGCATGCGCGCCACGTTTCGCGTGGCACTGGCGTAGACAGGAAGGCGCGGACCGAATGGCGCGATGTGATGGCGGCATTCACCGCGGCGGCGGACTGGGAATCGGCGACGAGAGTCATGCCTGGATTGTTCCATCCCGCCAGGACCGCCACGCCCTGAGCGCGAGTTCCACCGTGCAGCGCTGCAGCGCCACCGTGGTCGTGATGTCGCGCCCGTAGCCACCCGCCATGCTCACCGCCACCGGAATACGGCGCGCCCCGAGGGCGGCAAAGACACGCCGGTCCCGTTCGGCCAGGCCAGCCGAGGTGAGCTTCAACCTGCCGAGGCGGTCGCCTTCGTGGGGATCGGCACCTGCGAGATAGAAGGCCAGCCCCGGGGGACGATCTGCGGTTCGCTCAAAGGCAAGTGCCAAGGCAGTGTCGAGTGCCTGCAGGTAAGGCACGTCGGTGCAGCCGTCCGGCAGGTCCACGTCGAGGTCGCTTGCTTCCTTTCGGAAGGGGAAGTTCCGCGCGCCATGGATTGAAAGCGTGAACACGCTGGGGTCATCGCCGAAGATGGCGGCCGTGCCATTTCCCTGGTGCACATCGAGGTCGATCACGATCACGCACAGGCCGCTCTCGGGGTGGCGCCGGCGGCGCCTGTGGTGCTCGGCCTGCATCAGGCGCGCAGCGACCGCGACGTCGTTGAATACACAGTAGCCGGAGCCTTTGTGGGCGTAGGCATGGTGCGTGCCACCGGCAAGGTTCACTGCCACTCCATGCCCCGACAGTGCCGTGCGGGCTGCCTGGATGGTCGCCCCGACCGAGCGCCTTGCACGCTGCACCATGCGCTCTGACCAGGGAAAGCCGATCTCCCGCTGCTGAGCGGCACTCGTTGTGCCTTCGACCACGGCAGTGATCCAGCCCGGATCGTGCGCCAGCGCCAGTTCTCCATCGGTCGCGGGTTCGGCTTCCAGGACCTCGACATCGGGCAGCGTGGCCAGCACCAGCTCCCGCAAGAGCGCATAGCGACCCATCGGGAACGGATGCCCGGCGGGCAGAGGCAGGACGAAATGGTCTGAATGGAAGGCCCGCAAGGCTTCGCTTTCCAAGTTTCGATGAGCCAGGTGGCGCCGGCTAGGTGTGGCTAGGGCTACACCCCTAGTTTGCTGCAGCGCACCATAAACCTCTTGCAATCGCCCGGGGTAACCCTATACTTCATTTCATGTTGCAGTGCAGCACGGCAAGCGAGCCGACAAGCTTGGCGGCTCAGGCGCAGTGAAAGCGCCGCACGTCGGATTTCCAACCACCCTCAGGAGTACACCATGACCTACACCCCCGAAAACTTCCTGGCCGCGCAGAAGGCCAACGTCGAGACTTTCTTCGGCCTGTCCCACAAGGCGTTCGAAGGCGTCGAGAAGCTCGTCGCCCTGAACCTTCAAGTCGCCAAGACCTCGCTGGCCGAAGCCTCCGAGACCGCCCAAGCTGCGATGACCATCAAGGATGCGCAAGAATTTTTCGCGCTGCAGGCCAGCCTGATGCAGCCCAGCGCCGAGAAGGCCGCCGCCTACGGCCGCCACCTCTACGAAATCGTCGCCGGCACCAACGCCGAAGTCGGTCGCGTGGCTGAACTGACCGTCGCCGACAGCCAGAAGAAGATGCTCGCGCTGGTCGACAACGCGGTCAAGAACGCCCCGGCCGGCACCGAGAACGTCGTCGCTCTGGTGAAGTCGGCTGTCGCCGCCGCGAACAACGCCTATGAGAGCGTGAGCAAGGCTGCCAAGCAAGCCGGCGATGTGGCCGAAGCCAACTTCCAGGCCATGACCGCCACCGCGGTGAAGGCCACGCAGACTGCCACCAAGAGCAAGCGCGCCGCCTGATCGAGGCCGGGTCCGAGGCACCTTCGGGTCGCTTGGGCACGGTGGACACCTGTCTGCGGGGCGCGCGGAACTTTCCCGCACCGATCCCCTCTACGAAAGGCGCGGTGCCGCAACGGCCGCGCCTCTCGTGTGGAAGGTTGTCTCCTCGGCACCTCTGAACTCAATCCGGTGCCATTCCAAGGCCCGGTCCTCGGACCGGGCTTCTTTTCGTCTGGAACGCGCTGTCCAGGTTGGCGATTTGCAGACCTCAGCGGCTGAGCGCTGCGATCTTCGCCTTCAGCTCGCCCAGCATTTGCGCGGCGACCTCGCGCCCGGCGCGAATGGCGCGCACGCGGCTGTTGAAGTCGGCACTGGCCACACCCACGAGAGACGGGCGCAACACGATGTCGGCCTCCCGCAGCTCCAGGCGATTGATGCTGCGCATCATGATGGCCACGGTCTGCATGAGCAGCTTGAATGAGTCGCTCGTGGGGTTGCCATCCGGGGGCGAGGAAATGTCGATGGCAATGACCATCTCGGCGCCCATCTGGCGCGCAAAGCGCACAGGCACGGGCGAGACCAGCCCACCGTCGACGTATTCCCGGTCGCCGATCTTCACCGGTTGAAAGACCGCAGGCACCGCGCTCGAAGCGCGCACGGCCGAACCCGTATCGCCCCGTTCGAACAGCACTGCCGCGCCGCTGTCGAGGTCGGTCGCCACCACGCCCAGTGGCATCTTCATCTGCTCGATCGTGCGACCACCGGTCTGTTCGCGGACGTAGCGGGCAAGTGCCTCGCCTCGGATCACACCCCTCGAGGGGAAAGCCCAATCGGTGATGGCGCCTTCGTCCATCGTCAGGGCCGTGGCAGCGAGTTCTTGGCCAGAACGCCCACTGGCGTACAGGGCCGCCACCAGACTCCCTGCCGAAGTGCCGACCACCAGGTCAGGCTTGATGCCGGCTTCCTCGAGGACCTGGATCACCCCGATGTGCGCAAACCCGCGGGCTGCCCCGCCACCGAGCGCCAAGCCGATCCTGGGTGGGCGCAGAGGTGCGATGGGCGCCACCGGTGCCGCGGCGGTGGGCGGCACAGATGCGGAACCAGGGCGCGCAGGGGGCGTGGCTGAAGCGGCGCCTGTGCCGGGGGTTGGCGCAGGCGAAGGAGAAGCTGCGGCCCCTGCTGGAGGAGCCGCAGCCGGAGGGGTCTGGCAAGCCGACACCGACCCAGCCAACAGCGCCAACAGCGCAAGCCGGCGAGTGGTGCCCTCATGGGGAGGCATCGGCATGGCTGGATTGTAGGTAGTGGGCTCGATCGCGATCCCCTCGCTTGGCCACCCTCGCTTGGCCCCCTCGCTGGCCTAAAGACCGAATCGGTCTATCGAAAGAACAACTCAGTCGTTCCAGAAGTTGGCGTCGCTTTCTAGAGTGCACGGATCGGAGCACACCGGCGCAACAGCCACGCGCGAAGGACCATGTACCGCTACACGGATTTCGACCGCCGCCAGGTACGTCAGAGAGCCACCCAGTACCGTGATCAGCTCCAGCGCCATCTCGCCGGCGAACTCGCGGCCGACGACTTCCGCCCGCTGCGGCTGCAGAACGGCTGGTACGTGCAACGCCACGCGCCCATGCTGCGCGTGGCCATTCCCTACGGCGAAGTGTCGGCGCGGCAACTGCGCGCACTCGCGCTCATCGCTCGCCAATACGACCTGCAAGATGCGGGCAAGGGCATCGAACGCGGTGGCTTCGGCCACTTCAGCACGCGCCAGAACATCCAGTTCAACTGGATAACGCTGGAGCGCAGCGCCGACGTGATGGACCTGCTGGCCGAGGTCGACATGCACGGCATCCAGACCAGCGGCAACTGCATCCGCAACATCACCACCGACGTGTTCGCCGGCATCGCGCCTGACGAGGTGGTGGACCCTCGCCCCTACTGCGAGATCCTCCGTCAGTGGAGCACCCTGCACGCCGAGTTCGCCTTCCTGCCTCGCAAGTTCAAGATCGCGGTCACCGGTGCGCGCGAAGACCGGGCTGCCACCGGCTGGCACGACATCGGTCTCACGTTGCTCAAGGACACCGCCGGCGCCATCGGTTTCAAGGTCGCGGTCGGGGGCGGCATGGGCCGCACGCCCATCATCGCGACCACGGTCAACGACTTCGTGCCCTGGCAGCAGATCCTCGTCTTCATCGAGGCCGTGGTGCGCGTCTACAACCTGTACGGGCGGCGTGACAACCTCTACAAGGCGCGCATCAAGATTCTCGTCAAGGCGGAAGGCGAGCGCTTCGTGAGCGCTGTGCAGCGTGAATTCGAAGCACTGCTTGCCGATGCAAACGTGTCGCTCATTCCCGAGGCCGAACTGGCCCGCGTATCGGCCTGCTTCGTCGACCCGGTGTCCGACCGGGCCCAGCCGACGAGCGCGGCATCTCACACGGCGAACACGCCGCCGGCGTTTCGGCGCTGGCTCGAGCGCAACGTGCACCCCCATCGGCTCGCGGGCTACCGAGCGGTGACGCTGTCGCTCAAGCGCGCGTCGTTGCCCCCTGGCGACGCCACGGCCGAACAACTGGAGCGCGCCGCGGACATCGCCGAACGATTCAGCTCCGGCGAGGCCCGCGTCTCACACCAGCAGAACCTGCTGCTGCCCTGGGTGCGCGAGTCCGACCTGCCCTCCCTCTGGGCCGCGGCGCGCGAATCGGGCTTCGCCACCCCCAACATCGGGTTCATCACCGACATGATCGCCTGCCCCGGCGGCGACCTCTGTGCGCTGGCCAACGCGCGCTCGATCCCGATCGCGGCGGCCATCACCGAGCGCTTCGAGGACCTCGACCTGCAGCACGACATCGGCGACATCGCGCTGCATATCAGCGGCTGCATCAACAGCTGCGGCCACCACCACAGCGGCCACATCGGCATCCTGGGTGTCGACAAGGATGGCAGCGAGTGGTACCAGGTCACGCTGGGCGGCAGCGACGGCGGCGAACTTGCCGGCGTGGCGGCGCCTGGCAAGGTGATCGGCCCCTCGTTTGCCGCTGACGAGGTGCCCGACGTGCTCGAGGCCGTCATCGACATCTATCTGAACGGGCGCCAAAGCGGGGAGCAGTTCGTTCATACGGCACGCCGCCTTGGCGTGGCGCCCTTCCGCACCGCCGCCGACGCCGTGCGCCGCAGCACCGCGCGTGCCGAAGCCGTGGCCTGAGATGCGCGTCAACACCGCCCGATCGCTCAAGGAAGAACCACATGGACCTCATGCTCGCCACCGAGGCCTTGCCCGCGGGAGCCTTGGAGCTTTCGAATACCGAAGACGTGCTCGCGCGTGCCGAAGAGATTCGCGGCCACGCCCACGTCGTGCTGCAGTTCCCGAAGTGGACAGATGGCCGCGCGTACTCGCAGGCCGTGCTGCTGCGCGGGCGCTTGCGCTACACGGGCACGCTGGCGGCCAGCGGCGACGTCGTGGCCGACATGGCGCCGCTGCTGCAGCGCTGCGGCTTCGACGTTGCGCGGCTGCGTGCCGACCAACGCATCGAAACCGCGCTGCGTGCGCTCGGCCAGTTCGACGCGCACTACCAGCGCACGCTCGCTGAGCGGCACGCCACGCCGGCCGGCGGCTTGAGTTTTTAGGAGCGACTTGCACGTCTTCGCGTTCACACGTGCTGCCAGCCATCCGCCGACCATGACCTCCGACCTGCCCCGAGCCTTGCCGACCGAGCGGAACGTGCCGGCCGCACGCTGCGGCCTTGTCGTCTTCATCGGTGCCGGCCCGGGAGCAGCCGACCTCATCACCGTGCGCGGCGCGCGCTGGCTCAGCCGCGCCGATGTCGTGCTTTTCGATGCCTTGACGGACCCTGCATTGCGCAAGCTGGCGCCGCAGGCGCGTTGGGTGAATGTCGGCAAGCGCGGCTTTTGCGCGAGCGCGGCGCAGGGCAACATCGATGCCATGCTCGTCGAGGAGGCCCGCCGCCACGCTGTCGTGGTGCGGCTCAAGGGCGGTGACCCGAGCCTCTTCGGCCGCCTTGAAGAGGAGCTCGAGGCGTTGGGCGCCGCTGGCGTGCGCTGCGAGGTCGTGCCCGGCGTCACGGCGGCCCTGGCCGCCGCGGCCGACGCGCAGCGCCCGCTCACGCGACGCGGCCGCGGGCGCAGCGTGACCCTGGCCACTGCGATGACGCGCGAGGGCGACCTCCGCGCCGAGGCACCGCGCGCCGACACCGAGGTCTACTACATGGCCGGCCGGCCGCCAGCTCGGCGCCCTCGGCCGCCGGCTGCGAGCCAGCAGCTGGGCCGATGACACCGCGGTGAGCGTGGTCTCGCGTGCCGGGTGCGCCGACATGTTGGCCAGCCATCACGCGTTGGCCGAGCTGGCCCAGGCGGCGATGCTTCACGCAGGCCGCCCCACCGTGGTGACCGTGGGTGCCGGCGCCACAGCCATCACGCCCACCGGTCCACGACAAGACCTTTTCGTTGACGGGACCCAAGAAAGCGCCGACGTTCTCGGACCTTAGAATATTTCTGTTTCTCAGGTTCGCCTTCGCGCGCCGCTGCGAACACGTTGATGTGCGTTGCAGCCCACCCCGTCTACGCCTTCCTCCCCAACATGACCCACGTCGTTCTCGAATCCTGCATCCGCTGCAAGTACACCGACTGCGTCGATGTCTGCCCCGTCGATTGCTTTCGCGAGGGACCGAACATGCTGGTCATCGACCCCGATGAGTGCATCGACTGCGCGGTGTGCATTCCCGAGTGCCCGGTGAATGCCATCCTCCCCGAGGAAGACGTGCCCTCCCACCAACTGTCCTTCGTCAAGCTCAACGTCGATCTGGCCAAGAAGTGGCCCAGCATCACCAAGCGCAAGACACCGCCGGCCGACGCCGACGAGTGGAAGGACAAGCCGGACAAGCTCGACCAGCTGCAGCGCTGACGAGCGCCCGAGACGGCCTGCCCTGCACTCGCGCCCGGTCGCGCCCACTGGCGCGCAACTCACCATGCAACGCGAATCCCTCCTTGCGGCCCACGCGGCCGCTGCGGCCGAGCTCGCCTCACCGCCGATGGAGACCGACGCCGTCATCGTCGGCGCCGGCCCGGTGGGCCTGTTTCAGGTGTTCGAGCTCGGCCTGCTCGAGATCAAGGCCCACATCATCGATTCGCTCGCCTATCCCGGTGGCCAGTGCATCGAGCTGTATCCCGACAAGCCGATCTACGACATCCCTGCCGTGCCCATGTGCACCGGCAAGGAACTCACCGACAACCTGCTCAAACAGATCGAACCCTTCGGTGCCACGTTCCACCTGGGCCAGGAAGTCACGGTGGTGCGCAAGGAGGCCGACGGACGCTTCTTCGTGCAGACGAACAAAGGCATGCAGTTGCTCACCAAGACGGTGTTCGTCGCCGGGGGCGTGGGCTCGTTCCAGCCGCGGCTGCTGAAGGTCGATGGCCTCGAGAAGTTCGAGGGCACGCAGCTCTTCTACCGTGTCAGGAGCCCGGCGCAGTTCGCGGGCAAGAACCTCGTCATCGTCGGCGGCGGCGACTCCGCGCTCGACTGGGCACTCAATTTCGTCCAGGAAGGCCCGCACAAGGCCGAGAGCGTGATCCTCCTGCACCGGCGCGACGCCTTTCGCGCCGCGCCGGCCAGCGTGGCCAAGGTGCGGGAATTGTGCGACGCCCTCGAGATGCAGTTCGTGGTCGGTCAGATCAGCGGCTTCGACGAGGCCGAGGGGCGCCTCTCGGCGGTCAAGGTCACCGGCGGCGATGGTGTCACGCGCGTGGTGCCGCTGGACATGCTGCTGGTCTTCTTCGGCCTGAGCCCCAAGCTCGGCCCCATCGCCGAATGGGGTCTGGGGCTGGAGCGCAAACAGATCGTCGTCGACACCGAGAAGTATCAGACCAACGTGCCCGGCATCTTCGCGGTCGGCGACATCAACACCTACCCGGGCAAGAAGAAGCTCATCCTGTCGGGCTTCCACGAGGCGGCGCTGGCCGCTTTCGGCGCTGCGCCCATCGTGTTCCCGGACAAGCGCGTGCTGCTGCAGTACACCACCACGAGCCCGAAGCTGCACAAGGTGCTGGGCGTGGAATCGCCCGTCTTCGATTGAGTTCGATTTCATCGCATAGACTTCATCCTGGCCGCGAGCGAATCGCGGTCTTCTCTCTCATCCGCTAGGGGTGTTGGCTCGGGTTCCATGCGAATCCGTCGCCGACTGAGAAAGTCCCTTTGAACCTGATTGAGGTAATCCTCGCGCAGGGAAGCAGCGACATGCATGAGGCCGCCTGGCGCGTCCATGCGCGCCGAGCCGACCTGCCATCTTCCGAAAGTTCGAGATGGCACCGTTCAAGTCACACGCACTGCGCCGCGCAGCGCCGCCACTGCTGGCGGCGTTGCTTTGCAATCCGTTGTCTGCGCAGGAGTCGGTCACCGTTACCGGCCAACGCGTAGGCA
This sequence comes from Burkholderiales bacterium, assembly GCA_031401195.1. Taxonomy (GTDB): domain Bacteria; phylum Pseudomonadota; class Gammaproteobacteria; order Burkholderiales; family Burkholderiaceae_C; genus Rubrivivax. Next base: position 4,029 of record JANNRI010000214.1, on the reverse strand, counting down.
GCGCCGCAGTGGCCGGGTTCGGCGACATGCCGCTGGCGCGCGCGCCGCTGCAGGTCAGCGTCTTCGGCGCGGGCCTGCTGGCCGACCTGGGCATCGGCCAACTCGGCGGACTGCCCCGCCTGGACGCCAGCGTGGGCGAGGCCTACAACGCCGATGGCTACTGGAGCAGCCTGTCCGTGCGTGGTTACGCGCTGGACAACCGCTACAACCTGCGCCGAGACGGCTTGCCCATCAGCGGCGAGACCGCGATCGCGCTGGCCAACAAAGACCGCTTCGAACTCATCAAGGGCACCAGCGGCATCCAGGCCGGCACCAGCTCCCCGGCAGGGCTCCTGAACCTGGTGGTCAAGCGGCCGGGTGACGACCGCAGGCAGGTGATGCTCGAAGCGCGCGAGCCTGGCTCTGCGCTCGCCGCTATCGACATTGGCCAGCGGCTGGGCGCGCAAGGCGACGTGGCCGTGCGCATCAATGCCAGTTTCGAGCGGCTGAACCCTCCCGCGCGCAACACGAAGGGCGAGCGTTCGCAGCTGGCGGTGGCGGCGGACTGGAAACTCTCGCCCCAAACACTGCTGCAAGCCGAACTCGAGAGCAGCCACCAGCGCCAACCCAGCGTGGTGGGTTACAGCATGCTTGGCAGCGCGGTGCCCACTGCGCGTGACGTCGACCCGCGCCGCAACTTGAACGACCAGCCCTGGCGCCAGCCCGTGGTGTTCGACGGGGACACCGCCTCGCTGCGCTGGCAGCAAACGCTGGCGCCCGATTGGCAGCTCACCGTGCATGCCATGCGCCAGCGCCTGCGCACCGACGACCGTACTGCCTTCCCCTTTGGCGTCTACGACCCGCAGACCTTCGACTGCGGCACTCTGTGCGACCGCTACGCACCAGACGGCACCTTCACCTACTGGGAGTTCATCAGCGACAACGAGCGCCGCACCACAGACGCGCTGCAACTTACGCTGGCCGGCCGCTTCGCGACGGGCGAGTTGGCGCACAGCGTGCAAGCCGGCGTGCTCGGCTCACGTCACTGCGGACGGTTCCAGGACCAAGTGTTCGATATCGCGGGCACCGGCCGTATCGACGGCAGCCTGGTCACGGCGCCGTCGGCCGGCTTCACTGATGCCAACACCGACCGCGACGAACGCAGCACCGAATGGTTCGTGCGCGACGCCATCGCCCTCGGCGCCAGCGCGCAGCTGTGGCTCGGCCTGCGCCAGGTGCGGCTGCAGCGCAGCGCGCAACGCACCAGCCCCGACACCGATAGCAGCCAACGCGCCACCGACTTCACGCGAGATGCCACCACGCCCTGGCTGGCGCTGGCGCAACAACTGGATGCCAAGACACTTGTTTACGGCAGCTGGGGCCGCGGCCTTGAGACGGACGTGGCCCCCAACCGCAGCCGCTACGCGAATGCCGGCACGTCCGTCGCGCTTGCCAGCACTCAATTCGAGATCGGGCTCAAGCACGGCACCGAGACTGTGGAGGCCTCGCTGACGCTGTTCGACATCGACCGCGCGCAGACTGCCGACTTCGGTGCCTGCGGCGCCACCGACACTTGCGAACGCCGCGTCGATGGCAGTGCGCGGCATCGCGGCATCGAAGCCGCGTGGATCGCGCAGGCCGGCGCCTGGAGTTGGAACCTGAGCACCATGTGGTTGGATGCCGAGCGCCGCGGCTCAGCCCAAGCCGGTGTGAACGGCCTGCGACCCGTCAACGTGCCGCAGTCCACGCTTCGCGCCGGCACCGAGTACCGCATCTCAACCGTGCCGGGAATGGCGATGTCAGCACGCCTCGCTGCCGAGAGCGACCGCGTCGTGCTGCCCTACGACCAGAGCGTGCGCATTCCGGGCTGGTGGAGCCTTGATCTCGGCGCGCGTCTGCGCACGGAGTGGCTGGGCGCCATGTGGCTGTGGCGAGCGGGAGTGGACAACGCCGCCGACCGCCGCGCCTGGAAGGAGGCTCCCTACCAGTTCGGCCATGCCTACCTGTACTCGTTGGCGCCGCGGACCTGGCGCGTCTCGGCACAAGTGAACCTCTGAGGAGGTACCTACAAGCTATAATTTTTGGCTGTTCCCCGATAGCTCAGTTGGTAGAGCGCCGGACTGTTAATCCGTAGGTCCCTGGTTCGAGCCCAGGTCGGGGAGCCATAAAAATCAACAGGTTAGCGACGCAAGTCGCTAGCCTGTTTGTCTATGGTGTGACGGATTTGTGCCGTGGTTTTGGGCAGGAGGCTGTCCCGCCCAGAGTCGCGAGGCTGACCGGCCCACGCCACCACGCACGTAGCTGAATCACTGATTCGATGCCGGCTCTGAATCGTCGGCCGTCGGGGCCGGCATAGTGTCCCGTACCACACGGGGCCACCAACCCTTCTTCTGAGGCTTTCTCTCCCGGGCGCAGGTCGCATGGCTTCGCCGCCCACTACTCGCCAGCCTCAAACTCAGCGCTCTTGAACTTCAACACTTTGCAGTTTTCTTTCACCGCCCGCTGCAAGTTGTCGTCGAAGCCTGTCCCGGTCTCCGCTTGAATTTCGATCGCAATGCGCACCTTCAAGCCTGGCTTGGCTGTGAACTGCAGAACCACCTCTTCGACGAAAAGATTGCCCTCGTTGAACGACGGCATGCCTGCACAAGGGCGTCGCCCTTCGCCAACGCCCGCTCGGCTGCGGCTCGCAACCATTCGGCATCCCCCGATTCGGCCAGGCGTTCCTCGGCCCAATCATCGCCCGCACCGGCCAGTTGCTCCAGCGCCGACTTCGAAACCTGCTCCGCCGCACTGCGCAGCCACGCGGCACGCGACTCTGGCGTTGCCGCGATCCGGGCCATCCTTGCCGCATCCACACGGACGAGAGCTGACGCTCTTCGACGAAGTCCAGCAGCGCGCCCGCCATCTCCACCGCAGCGCCCTGCGCATACTGGAGCTGGACGGCCCGGCCAATCACCTGAGGGGTTGCGCCTGCTGGCACATCGCCGACACTGCCGTCGGCAAGCACCGATTCGAACTGGAACGCCGCCCAGGAGGAATGGCCGAACGCAGCCGCCAGGAGTTCATGCACATGGCTGCGTTTGACGTCGCAGTCGGCGCGGGTCTGGAGGGTTTGCTGCGCAGCGTGCGCAAGTTCTTTCGAAGTCATGAGTCTTCCTTCGGTCAACCTCGCCGAGTCGGGTTAGAGCACGCGTTTAAGTCCCCGACGACGAGGGCCCTGAAGGGAGATCAATGACGATGAAGGGGATGCCTGTTTCTACTCGCGTGCAAGTACGGCGGGCGCCCGGGAGTCTAGCCACTGGGTAGAAGCCGCCCGGGACGCACTGGGGGAGAGTCATGTCGCGAGCACCGATGTTTCATTTATACTGTAACTATTGACTTTCACAGTCATTCCACAACAAAATGCAAGCATGAAGGCGACAGTCGCAGCAAGCGCCACCACCCACGAACAGCAGGTGCTGCGCCTCGCACGCGCCCGAACGCTGCTGCGCGCGCGTGACGTGACGCAGCAGGGGCTGCCGACGATCGCCCTGACGCGCCTGGTGCAGGCCGGCAAACTCGAGCGCGTGGCGCGCGGCCTGTACGGCCTGCCCGGCGCAGAGATCAGCGAACACCGCTCGCTGGCGGAAGTCTCGGCGCGCGTGCCCAAGGGCGTGGTCTGCCTGCTGTCCGCGCTGCGGGTCCACGAGATCGGGACGCAAGCCCCCTTCGAGGTCTGGATCGCGATCCCGCAGCACATGGTGACCCCCCGGCTGGACCAGCCCGCAATCCGTGTCGTGCGCATGTCAGATGAGGCGCTGGCCGAGGGCGTCGAACGCCTGAACGTCGACGGCGTCGAGGTGCCCATCTTCAGCGCGGCCCGGACCATCGTCGACTGCTTCAGGTTCCGCAACAAGATCGGCCTGGACGTCGCGCTCGAAGCACTGCGCGACGGCTGGAGCCAGCGCAAGTTCACGATGGACGACCTGTGGCGCCACGCCACGAGCGGCCGCGTGGCCAACGTGATGCGGCCCTACATCGAGGCCATCACGGCATGACCGCCAACCGCGC
>JANNRI010000213.1:0-1918 GCA_031401195.1 Burkholderiales bacterium | reverse complement strand
CGTGCCCACGATTCATCAGCTGCTGCTGGCGCGCGTGGAAGCGGGCGCCCCGAAACCGGCGGGCGCCGAGAAGCTGCGCTTCATCCGCTCGTGCAGCGCCTCGCTGCCCCCGCAGGTGATGCACGACCTCGAGGCGGCGTTCGGTGCGCCGGTGCTCGAGGCATACGGCATGACCGAGGCCGCGCATCAGATGGCCTCGAATCCGCTGCCGCCGCGCGATCGCAAGCCGGGATCGGTAGGCCCGGGCACCAAGGTCGGCATCAGCATCCGCGATCTCAACGGCGTGGAACTGGCCGTCGGTGAACGCGGTGAGATCTGCATCCACGGGCCGAACGTCGTGACGGGCTACGAGAACAACCCCGAGGCCAATGCCACGGCGTTCTTCGGTGAGTGGTTCCGCACCGGCGATCAGGGCTTCCTCGACGCCCAGGGATACCTCACGCTCTCGGGCCGGCTGAAGGAGATGATCAATCGCGGCGGCGAGAAGATCTCGCCGCGCGAGGTCGACGAAGTGCTGCTGACGCATCCGGCCGTGGGCGAGGCCGTGTGTTTCGGCGTGCCGCACAAGATGTGGGGCGAGGAAGTGGAGGCCGTCGTGACGCTCAAGGGCGAGGCCACGGAAGCCGAACTGCTGGCCTTCTGCAAGGAGCAGCTGGCCGAGTTCAAGCGGCCCAAGCAGATCCACATCACCGACGCCATCCCGCGCACCGCCACCGGCAAGATCCAACGCCGCGTGGTTGCGCAGGCGTTCTCGCCCGCGACCTAGTGGACGGCCGGGCGTGAGAATCGTCATTGCCGGGGCCGGCGCCATCGGCGGCTACCTCGGCGCCAAGCTCGCGCGGGCGGGCGCCGACGTGGTGCTCTATGCGCGAGGTCCGCACCTGCAGGCCATGCAGACGCGCGGCCTGCGCGTGGTGAGTCCCGATGGCGACTTCGAGGTGCGCCCCCAGCTTGCGGCCGACCTGGCCACGGCAGGCCCGTGCGACGTCGTGTTCCTGGGTGTCAAGGCGCACGCGCTGACGGCGCTGGCGCCCACGTTGGCGCCGCTCCTGGGCCCGGACACGGTGGTTGTCAGCACGCAGAACGGCATCCCGTGGTGGTACTTCCAGCACCATGAGGGCGAGCTGAACGGACTGCGGCTCGAGCGTGTCGACCCGGGCGGCGTGATTGCCGATGCCATCGAGCATCGCCGGGTGGTCGGGTCGCTCGCCTATTTCTCGACCGATATCGCCGAGCCCGGCGTGATTCATCACACCGAAGGCAACCGCATCAGCTTTGGCGAGCCGTCTGGCCAGCGCTCAGACCGCACGCGGGCGATCGCCGAGGTGCTCATCGGCGCCGGCTTCAGGTGCCCGATCACCACGCGGTTTCGCCACGAAATCTGGGTGAAGCTGCTCGGGAACGTGGCGTTCAATCCGATCAGCGCGTTGACGGGCGCCACGCTCGAAGAAATGGCACGCCACCCCGAGGTAACGCAACTCGTGCGTGGGCTGATGGCCGAAACCGAAGCCGTCGCGGCCCTGCTTGGCATCACGCTGCCGATCTCTATAGACCAGCGCATGGCGGGCGCCGAGAAGGTGGGCGCGCACAAGACGTCGATGCTGCAGGACTGGGAGGCGGGCCGCCCCATGGAACTTGAAGCCGTGGTGGGCGCCGTCGTGGAACTGGGCGAACGGCTCGGCGTGGCCATGCCGGCTACCCGGGCGGTGTATGCGTGCGCGACGATGCTCGACGCGCATCGCGGGCAGCGGACACTCGTGAAGGCGTAGGGTCAGGAGGCAACGCGGTGAACGTGAACAATCGCTGGTTTCAGCTGGTAGCGTCGCTCGTGGCCATGATCATGATTGCCAACCTGCAGTACTCCTGGACGCTCTTCGTTCAGCCATTGCAGGCCGGTACCGGTTGGAAGCTCTCGGAC
>JANNRI010000212.1:0-42548 GCA_031401195.1 Burkholderiales bacterium | reverse complement strand
GCCTGGGTCTCGCTGATGACCTTCGAGCCGTCGTAGGGGTGGACGCCGTCACGGCACAGGTAGCCGGCCGCGCGCGCCACCTGCATGCAGTTCATGGCAATCGCGCATTGGTGGAAGTAGACATCCAGCACGCGCCCGGTCTCGTTGTCGAGAGTACCGAAACCCTTCATGAAGTTGGCCAGCGCCGTATTCCGAAACCCGGTGTCGGATTCGGACCGTGCGACCTCGGAGTCCATCACCACCGCTTCGTTGCACAGGCCGGACAGCAGCCGCAGCAGGTCGGCCTTGGCGTCGCCTTGGCTGAGCAGCCGGTCGGCCACGGCAATGGCGCCGGCATTGATGAAGGGATTGCGCGGGATGCCGCGCTCGGTTTCGAGTTGCACCAGCGAGTTGAAGGGGCTGCCCGACGGTTCGCGTCCGATGCGCTGCCACAACGCCTCGTCCAGGCCGCGTATGGCCAGCGTGAGTGAGAACACCTTGGACATGCTCTGGATGGAGAACGGCGTGGCACTGTCGCCTGCCGCGGCCTCTTGACCTTCGCAGGTGCGCAGCGCAATGCCGAACTGGTGGGCCGACACGCGCGCCAGCGCCGGGATGTAGCTGGCCACCTTGCCGCCGCTGCCCAGCAGCGGCCGGATCTGCGCGTTGATGTCGTCCAGGATGGGTTGAAAGTCCATGTCGCTTTGCCTAGCCGTGACCTGAGCCGGATTGTCACGGCGGGGTCGGGCGTGCGTGGCCCGTTTACGATGCCCTGCGCATGAGCCTCCAACCCACGATGCGTCACGTCCAGGCCAACGGCATCTCGCTGGCCGCCTTCGAGTGGCACACGGTGCGGCACGGGCAGGGCCCGACCCTGTGGATGGTGCACGCCACGGGCTTCCACGGCCGCGTGTGGGACCAGGTCATCCACCACCTGGGCGGCGGTCACCACGTGATCGCGACCGAGCAGCGTGGCCACGGCCGCAGCGAAGCCGCCGACTTCAATACCTGGGCCGACTTTGCCCGCGACCAGGCCGCGCTCGCCGCTGCCTTCGAGCTGCAGGGCGCGGTGGGCATCGGCCACAGCATGGGCGCCTATGCGCTGGTGCAGGCCGCGGCGGCCGAGCCCTCGCGCTTCCGACAACTGGTGCTCATCGACCCGGTGCTGCTCGCGCCTGCGGCCTATCTGCTGCCGCCGGTGCCGCCCGGCACACTGCACCCGGCGGCCAGCCGCAAGCACCGGTTCGACTCCGTGCAAACCATGTTCGACCGCTTCGTCGCCCGTCCCCCTTACTCGGTGTTCAACCCGCAATCGCTGATGGACTACTGCCAGCACGGGCTGCGCCCGGCCGATGACGGCCAGGGCTTTCAGCTGGCCTGCGCGCCCGCCTTCGAGGGCAAGGTGTACCCGCTGGCGAGGCAAGAGCCCGGCATCTACGCCAGCATCCGCGCGCTGCAGATCCCCGTGCTGGTGGTGCGCGCGCGGCCGCAGGACCCGGCCATCCTGCCGTGGGATCCGCTGGGCACGCCCACATGGGCGGGGTTGGCCAAGGAATTCTCCAAGGGCCGCGACCTGCAGCTCATGGACAAGACCCACATGCTGCCGATGGAAGATCCGGCGCTGACGGCCCGGTTGATCAGCGAGGCGATCGCGCAGTTCGTCTCCTGAGGCTGACGGCCGGGGGTGGCCGCGCCCCTGCCAGCGCGATTCGAGTCCGCGGCCGCGGTGACTCGGAAGCGATTCAACAAGCGACTCGGATGCGGATCAGATCCGCTCGATGATCATGGCCGGCGCGATGCCACCGGCAGCGCACATCGTCACCAGTCCGCGCTTCAACTCGCGGCGTTCGAGTTCATCGTTGTCGGTGTGGTCGACTACGCTGACAAGCGCAAAAAATCGGAGATCCCAATGACCGCATCGACCCCGCCAAACGGCTTCGCGTACGAGACGATCCGCCTTGCCTGCCACGGCGCGGTAGCCACGATCACCCTGAACCGGCCGCAGCGGCTGAATGCGGCACCGCCGCAGATGTTCGACGAGATCCACGCCGCGCTGCAGCAACTGTCCGGCCTGGGCGCCCGCGTGCTCGTCATCACCGGCGAGGGCCGGGCTTTCTGCAGCGGCGCCGACCTGGCCGGCCGTGGCAGCGAAGCCGCCCCCACCACCACCTCCATCCCATCGCGCGGCACCGTGGCCTACCAGGCACTGACCGAGCACTACAGCCCGACCATGATCGCACTCTCGCGCCTGCCGATCCCGGTGGTCACCGCGGTGAACGGCGTGGCCGCGGGCATCGGCTGCTCACTCGCGCTGGCAGGCGACTTCGCGATCGCGGCGCGCTCGGCCTATTTCCTGCAAGCCTTCGTCAATATCGGCCTCGTGCCCGACGGCGGCGCTACGTGGATGCTGCCGCGCCTCGTGGGCAAGGCCCGCGCCACCGAGATGATGATGCTGGGCGAGCGAATCGCGGCGGACAAGGCCGAGGCCTGGGGGTTGATCCACAAGGCCGTCGACGATGCCGAGCTGATGCCGCAGGCGAGAGCGCTGGCCGAGCGGCTGGCCGCCGGCCCGACGCGTGCGCTGGGGCTCATGCGTCAGGGCATCACATCCGCGCTCGAGCAGAACTACGCCGAGGCGCTGGCCATGGAGGCTTCGCACCAGATGATCGCTGCCGACAGCGCCGATGCGCGCGAGGGCGGCGTGGCCTTCCTGGAGCGGCGCAAGGCGGTATTTCGGGGCGAGTGACCAAGACAGACCTCAATCACTCGACACAACCTGGAGCACCCGAATGCTTTCGCCCGGCGAAACCACCCACAGCGGCATCGACGACGGTTGGCTGCTGCCCGCACCCGAGGAGCGCGTGGCCGTGCATACGCGCAGCATCGGGCGGTCGATGAACGCGCGGCTGCGCACCTCGATGGCCACCAGCGCATTCGGGTCACTGCGATTGCGCAGGCTCTGCTCGGTGCTCTGAATCACGCGATACCGTACGTCGGACTATGGATTTCAAACCACTCACGCGGCTTGATGCCATGTAGCCTGCCTATCCTCTGATTGCGTGGAGAGTCAAATGGGATTCGTGACTGGCGACCTGCAAAGCAGGTGGGCGAAAGGCATCATCCCCTTCGAAATCGATCGAAACGGAATGACGGGGCCTGACAAGAGGACGCTCGAAGTTGCCATCGAGCAATGGAACCTCGTGGCGGCACTCAAGCTCGTGCCACTGCAGCATCAGTCGGACTACCTCGTCTTCACGATTGCGCCCGTCGGCGCGGGGGGCCGTGCCTCGGGCACCGCGAGGCAGGGCAGGGTCACCGTCTCGATGGACTACAGATGGGCCGATACCAGCGGAGCGCAGGTCGTGATCTCCGCCTTGATGCACGAGATCGGCCATGTCGCCGGGCTCATGCATGAGCACCAACGGCCGGATCGCGATCACTTCGTGAGCATTGCGAACGCCGACGACAACGGCAACACGATGGCCCATTACGGCGGAACCCCGGTCGGGCCATACGACTGCGCTTCCCTCATGCACTATCGCTCGTCCGGCAACGCCCACGATCCCACGCTGAAGCCGGGTGGGTGCAATCAGCTCTCTGGCGAGGCGCTCTCGCCGGGCGACATTGCTGCACTGAACTATCTCGCGCCGGAGGGAGTCTGGTGGGGCCCGACGGGAGACGAGCCGCTCTCGTCAGAACCTGCGGTCTGCTCCTGGCGCCATGGTCGAATCGAAGTCTTCGCCCGGCTGGGCAACGGGACACTCGGACATCGGACGTTCGACGCTGGCGCGTGGGGGAAGTGGTCACAGTTGGGCCCCGAGATGATCAAGGGGAGACCGACCGCAGTGTCCTGGGAGCCTGGCCGTCTCGATGTTTTCGTGCGCGGAACAGACGATGTTCTCTACCACAAGGGGTGGTGGGGCGAAACGCCGCCCTCAAGCTATACCAGCATGGGAAGCGGCTTGATCACCACCTCGCCCACCGTGACGTCATCAGGTCCGCGGCGCCTCGAGGTCTTTGCGCGCGGTACCGACAGTGCGCTTTGGCATATGGGCTACGACGGCGTTTCCTGGAGCCCATGGGAGAAGCTCACTCGCACAGGGTCCTCGATCAGCGCAGAGCCAGCCGCCTGGTTCTCGGCGGGAGATCGACTCAGCGTCCTCGTCTTGATGGCCGATCGGCAGCTCTACCTGAGCGAGAAAAAACTCGGTGGCCATTGGTCGAGCTTCTCCAGTATCGGCAGCGAGGAATTCACTTCGGCGCCCTCCGTAAGTAGCTGGGGCCCGGAGCGGCTGGATGTCTTTGCGCGCGGTATCGACAACACGCTTTGGCAGAAGACCAGGCTCAATCAGACCTGGGGTGCAGCGGTTCGGTTGGGGCCAAAGGCGCTCTCTTCAGCCCCGGCGGCAGTCTCTTGGGGCCGTGATCGGATCGATGTGTTCCTGCAGGAGAATGGTTTGCTCTCTTGGCTGCTCGTGGCCGGTGACGTGAAGTGGTGGCGGCGGTAGAGATGCGAGGTTCGTTTGTGCGAGCAGCGGTTCGCGCCGATCTCAGCGATGGCCCCGACATCGAGATCGGAACCATGCGGTCGGTGCCCGCTAGTATCGGCGCGATGTTCAGCCCGTAGCTCAGCTGCTGGCGTCCGAGATAGAACTGCATCAGATCGGCAATAACTGACGCCACCCGGTGGCCGCTGACGCGCAGGCGGTCGATGTGGGCATGGGGCGGGACCCGCAGTGCGGTTCGAGCCCACGGACCGTATGCGAGCATGGGCTCGTCGGTGGCGTCCCGGTCATTGACCTGCTTCAATGGCAGACCGCCACGCCGAGGCGATGATGTGCCACGCAGTTGGCGTCATCGGGCGGCCGCGCCGGTGGCCAAGACAGGAGGCTTTTCCATGCCCACACTCGATCCCGATCAAACCGCCAGCGACGCGCGCACGGCGCTGCCCCCACAACCGATCAGCGCCGAGGTGCTGACCGAGAAATACGCCAAGGGCGATGAGCGCAGCGCCGAAGACGTGATGCGCCGCGTGGCGCGCGCGCTGGCCGAGGCCGAGGTGCCCGAGCAGCGCGCGCACTGGGCGGCGCGTTTCGAGCAGGCACAGCGCGCCGGCTTCGTACCCGCCGGCCGCGTGCAAAGCGCCGCCGGCACGGGCCTGGCCGCCACGCTCATCAACTGCTTTGTGCAGCCGGTGGGCGACAGCATCTCTGCGCCCGAGGAGGGCTTTCCCGGCATCTACACGGCGCTCGCCGAAGCTGCCGAAACCATGCGCCGCGGCGGTGGTGTCGGCTACGACTTCAGCCGCATCCGCCCCTCGGGCGCGTGGGTGGCCAGCACGCAGAGCAACGCCTCGGGCCCCGTGAGCTACCTGCGTGTATTCGACCGCAGTTGCGAAACCGTGGAGTCTGCCGGCGCGCGCCGCGGCGCGCAGATGGGCGTGCTGCGCTGCGACCACCCGGACATCGAGGCCTTTATCCATGCCAAGGACGGCGGCGACCTGCGCAACTTCAACCTCAGCGTGGGTGTCAACGACTCGTTCATGATGGCGGTCGAGAACGACACCGAAGTGGAACTGGTGCACCGCGCCGAGCCCGGCCGCGCGGCGAAAGACAACGGTGCCTACAAGCGCAAAGACGGCCTATGGGTCTACCGCCGCGTGGCCGCCCGTGCGCTGTGGGACCAGGTGATGCGCTGCACCTACGACCACGCCGAGCCGGGCGTGCTGTTTCTCGATGCGATCAACCGCGACAACAACCTCGGCTATTGCGAGACGATCAACTGCACCAATCCCTGTGGTGAGCAGCCCTTGCCGCCCTACGGCTGCTGCTGCCTGGGCAGCATCGACCTCACGCGTTTCGTGCGCCGGCCGTTCGAGGCCGATGCCCACTTCGACGAAGAAGCCTTCGCGGCGCTGGTGCCCACGGCCGTGCGTGCGCTGGACAACGTGCTCGAGCTCACGCTGTGGCCGCTGCCGCAGCAGGCCGCCGAAGCCTCCGTTAAGCGCCGCGTGGGCCTGGGCTTCACGGGCCTGGGCGATGCGCTCGTGATGCTCAACCTGCACTACGGCAGCGAGGCCGCACGCCGCATGGCCGCGCGTATCGCCGAAGTGATGCGCGACGCGGCCTACGGCGCCAGCGTGGCGCTGGCGCGCGAGCGTGGTGCCTTTCCGCTGTTCAATGCCGATCTCTATCTCAGCGGCGGCACCTTCGCTTCGCGCCTGCCCGCGCCGCTGAAAGAGAGCATCCGGGCGCACGGCCTGCGCAATTCGCACCTGCTGTCCATTGCGCCGACGGGCACCATCAGCCTGGCCTTCTGCGACAACGCCAGCAACGGCATCGAGCCGGCCTTCAGCTGGAGCTACACGCGCAAGAAGCGCCAGGCCGACGGCACGTTCAAGGAGATCGGCGTCGAAGACCACGCGTGGCGCCTCTACCGCCACTTGTTGGGCGCCCGGCCGGGCGAGGAGCTGCCGCTGCCCGAGGCCTTCGTCAGCGCGCTCGACCTCAGCGCCGAGCAGCACGCGGCCATGGTGGGCGCGGTGGCACCCTTCATCGACACCGCCATCAGCAAGACGGTGAACGTGCCGGCCGCCTACCCTTTCGACGACTTTCGCGGCCTCTATCGCCAGGCCTGGCAGCTGGGCCTGAAGGGCCTGGCCACCTACCGGCCCAATGCGGTGCTGGGCTCGGTGCTCACGGTCGGATCCGGCTTTGCCGGGCCGGCCTCTACGGTGACGCAGCCGGAGCCGATGACGCTTCTTGACATGAACCGCCGTCTCGCGGTGGCGCTGCCGCAGCAGCCGGTGCTCTCCTCGCTGCGCTGGCCCGGCCGGCCCGAGCTGGTGGCAGGCAACCTCGCCTGGTGCAGCATGGTGCAGCACCCGCAGGGCGACTTCGCGCTCTTCGTCGGCGAGCTGTCGGCAGAGCAGGGCGCCGTGCCCGGCTCACCCGGCGCGCGCGCCAGGCCGTTCGAGATCTGGGTCAACGGCGCCGAGCAGCCGCGCGGCCTGGGGGCGCTGGCCAAGACGCTCTCGATGGACCTGCGCAGCAACGACCTCGGCTGGCTGCAGCTCAAGCTCGATGTGCTCGCCACCGTGGCCGAGGAGCACCCGTTCGAGATGCCCTTCCCGCCGCTGGGCGAGCGGCGCCTGTTCCCCGGCACCGTGGCCGCGGTGGCGGCGCTGGTGCGCTGGCGCTGCGAACAGATCGGCACGCTGCCCGCGCCGCAGGGCGCGCCCACGCCCGTGCTCGACGCCCTCTTCAGCCGCGACGACCCGCACACCGGCGTGGACGGCACACTGGCCTGGGCCGTGGACATCGAGAACCCGGTGGCGCGCGAGAACTTCACCCTCATGCTGAAGGAAGTCACCGTGCCCGGCCAGGATGGGGCACAGGGCACCCTCGTCACGCGCCCCTGCGCGATGGCGCTCTCAGGCCGCTACCCGCGCGCGCTCGACGGCCTCGTGCGGCTGCTCTCGCTCGACATGCGAGTGGTGGACCCGAGCTGGATCGGCATGAAGCTGCGCAAGCTGCTCAACTATGCCGAGCCGCTCGGTGACTTCATGGCCTTCGAGCCCGGGCTCCGCGCCGGGCAGCGGCGGCAGCGCCAATGGCCCAGCACGGTGGCGTATCTCGCGCGGCTGGTGATCCACCGCTACGCCATGCTCGGCGTGCTCGACGAGCGCGGCTACCCGCTGCGCGAGATGGGCGTGCTCGAGTCGCCGCAGGGCAGCGCACATGCGGCCCACGCGGTGCAGGCCGGGCGGCCCTGCCCGGAGTGCGGCAACGCGACGCTGATCCACAAGGACGGGTGCGATTTCTGTACGGCTTGCGGGTATGTGGGGCAATGCGGGTGAGGGGTACGAGCCTGGCCACGATCAGTGGGTCGGGCGAAGGCCGGCGATCTCGCGGACACCGCTCGCTGCTTGCGCGAAGTCGGTCGGCGGCCAGCGACCCATCGGCGACATCCGCGGCTTGAGACCGTGCGGGCTCACCACTTCGGGAGCCCAGCGTGCAAGCCATCGGCCGGCAGCCCCAGCGGGCGCCCGATGGTGCACCGGTCCACTACGAGCGCCACCGCCCGAAGCGAACCACGCTGTACCGCCTGGTGCAGGGGCACGCGGCCAGCTTCATCGCCCACACCGAAGCCAGCACCGGCGCCGAATTGCCCCGCTTCCGCAGGGCACCCGCAACCCCACGCCGCCGTAGCCATCCTGCGCGGGCCCGCCGCCGGCGGGGGCGACCGATCGGCTCCCGGTGCGGTACAGTCTCCCCCCCATGGTTCAGCATGGAAGAGCATCAGCATGAACTCGGCCCTGCTGGTATTGCATGACACGGCACGACCTTCCAGTTCCTACGGCACCTACGCCCGAGACGAGCCGGCAGGCGCTTCACGCATCACCGGCTACCTTTACGCCGCTGGCCGACCTGCGGATCGACGCGATGAGCTTGCTGATCCCGCCGTTCCGCATCGATCGCCACACCCAGAGCTACCACCAACCTAGCGAGTTGCGCATCGATCTGGCCGGCCTCGAACCGGATGTCTACCGCGTGATCGCGGTCCAGAACTTCTGGCTCGAAGACCACGATCCCGATCTGAGCCAGGCGCTAGCGGGCGTCTTCCTCGCTCGGCGCCGCGCTGACGGAGCCTGGGAGGAACCGGAAAACTGGCCGATCGAGTGCCGCAGCCTGGCCGTGCTCGGTCAGGTGGCCGTGCCGGTGGACGGAGCCGCGACCCTGCTGCCACGTGATCTCGAACACTGAACGGCGCGCGTTCGACGTCGTCGAGATCACCAACGAGATGCCGCTCAACCGAACCGGCGGCGTCGGCACGGTGATCGACAACCTGATGAGCGGCTTCGCGGGCGAGGGCATCCGGGCGCTCTGGTTCCTCACCGATCATGGCTACAACGCGGCGCAGATGGACGATGTGCTGGCGCGCTTTGCCGACGTTGCGATCGGGTCGGTCGAAGAGCTGGGCTGCTTCACCGCCCCGCTGACCCATGTCCACTCCTACCAGCAAAACCCGGCGCTCGAGGACCATCTCTCGACGCGCCTCGCCCTGGTGACGATCCACTCGCTGCTCGCGCTGGAGGAACGCACCAACGACGTTCAGCTGGGGGCGGCGGTGCATTGGCAGGAGCGGCTGATCGCCTGCAGCGCCTGCGTGGTATTGCTGTCGCGGGCGGAACGCCGGCAGTACACCGCGCTCGGCTACGACCGGCTGAATCCGTGCGTGCGGGTCGTCCACAACGGCGTGCGTGCGCCGGCGCGGTTTCGCACGCCGCGCGGCAAGCAGGTGCTCGGCTACTGCGGCCGGCTGGTTCCACGCAAGCACCCCGAGTATGTGCAGTGGCTGTTGAACGAGCCCGGCTACGAGGACTGCCGGGTTCTCGTCGCCGGGCGCGGCTTCAGTCAGTACGCCCGCACGCTGCTGTACGCGTTTGGCCTGGACGAGCGCGTGCAGTTCCTCGGCTGGTGCGCAGGCGAGCGGCTGGACGCGTTCTTCGATGCGATCGACGTCCTGGCCGTGCCCTCCACCTACGAGCCCTTCGGACTGGTTGCCGTCGAAGCGGCCGCGCGCGGTATTCCGGTGGTATGCACCGCGGTCGACGGGCTGGTCGAGGTGCTCGGCCCGCATGCCTTCTATTGCGCCGACACTTCGTTCGATGCGTTCAAAGACGCGATGAACGCCTGGCGCGCAGCACCAGCCGAAGAACTCGCGGCGCGCTGCCGGGGCGCGCAGCTTCGCTACCAGCGCCGCTACACCGATCGCATGATGGGTCGGCGCTACGGCCGGCTGTTTCGCGAGTTCGCGGCCAGGCGTTGATGCCGGCTCACTGCGGCATCTCGTCGATCAGGCAACGAAAGCCGAAGTCGATAAACCCCGCCGCCGGCGTCTGGAAGCCGCGCAGTGACAAGCGGATCTCCTCGGGAATCGAATCCCAGGATCCGCCGCGCACCACGCGCCGGTCCATCTTGTTGACGAACACCTCCGGATCGACGGTCGGTTCGGCGGCGGAGCGCTTCGGATACGCCTCGTCGTCGTACCAGTCCGACACCCATTCCCAGACGTTGCCCACGACGTCGTAGAGACCGTAGCCGTTGGGCGGAAACGACCCGACCGGTGACGTTCCTTTCTTGCCCCAGCGCGCGTTGTCGGCGTAGTTCGCCAGATCGGGCCGGCGCTCATTGCCCCAGGGGTAGACCGTTCCCTCGGTGCCTCCGCGCGCCGCGTATTCCCATTGCGCTTCGGTTGGCAGGCGCCCGCCGATCCATGCGCAGTACTCGCGCGCCTGGGACCAGGTCAAGTTGACGATCGGATGGTCCTCGTTCACCCAGTTGGGGTTGTTGTGGGTGGGGCGCGGCATCAGCAGGCTGCGCTTGGCAGCGAAGTAGCGATAGGCCCGCACCGTCACCGGGCCACACGAGATCCAGAAGCCGCGCGTCAGGCGGACTGGATGGCGCGGCTTCTCGACCGAATAGCGCTCGGCCGCCACCTCGTCGCCGGGCACGCGGCCCATGTCGAAGTCGCCCGGCGCGATCCAGACGTACTCCAGTCCATCCTGGGCGTGCACACGCCGCTCACCCGGCGCATGCGCCTTGACATGGGCCGGATCGCGGGCACCGAATGCCTGCCTGACTCGCTCCACCAGGCGGTCGACGTCCGGATGAAACGTCAAGTGATCGACACCGTGCGCCTGCAGGGAATTGAGCCGCACAAGCTCGCCGGGCAGCGCCTGGGCATCCGGCAGCGAGGCACCGTCGACCAGGACCGGGATCACATGGGTGCCGCGGGTGAGCGCCGCACCGACTTCCGTGCGCACCCAGTCGTCGGCCTTGTCGAGCCGGCGTTGGCCATACTGGTCTGCAGTGGTGAGCCAGCGTCTGCCGATCACGACGAGGCAGGCTTCGCACTGCTGCAGCATGCCTTCGATCGTGCGGGCGAAGTCGTCGCCGGAGGCGATCAACTCGGCGTCGATGAAGACCGTCGCCTGCGGTAAATCGTGCTTCAGCCGATCAAACAGCCGTCCGGCGTGGCCGGCGCTGTCTTCGCGCCGATAGCTGATGAAGATGCCAGACACTGGTGGCCCCTTCCAGGAACGACGCAGCCATTGTAGTGACGGCGGCGCTCGGCACGGCCGCGCGTTCTGACCCTTCATACCGCCGCAGCCGGGTCCAGCCGGGTCCCCAGGCTCTCTCCTGCCTTGCTGAGGGCGGTTGAAATTCCTATGCCCGCGCTCGTGCTTGGCGTGGTAGCCCGACATGGGGTGCCCGTGCGGGCAGCGCGCGGGCCGGAGGAGGAGCCGCAGTATCGCGCGCCGCCCGCGCGGTGGCGGCGCAGCGCGCCACCGCGTTTTGCCGCCCTGTGCAGTGCACTGCAGCGCAGTGCAGCGCCCGGCGCGAGCGCTACCTGCCGCAGATGGGCTTGGCGTAGGCGTCGATCACCGTGCTCACGCCGCTCGGGTCGGCGCGCGCCATGATGTCGGTCGTCGACTGGTACCGCTCGAGCTGCTCCAGCCCCGTGGCCGCCATCAGCGCGGTGGCGTCGGAGAGCGTGCACTTGCGCTCGTTCTTCACCCGCTGCTTGAGCATGTTGGAGATCGACTGGATGCGCAGCTGCTTGTAGGCCTCGCGCTCGGCGTTCTCGACCACGGGCGTGACGGCGCCGGAGGCACCGCCCGTCAGCGCCATGCCCACGATCGACGCCACGGCCTTGAAGGGTGCCGTGACCATCGTGGTGGTGACCTTGGCGCACTGGTCCTGGTTGCGCGCGCACATCGCGCCGCACTTCACCGGGAAGTTGGCCGGACAGGCGTCGGCCCAGCAGACGGGGCCGATGCCGGTCTGCCCGCCGGTGCAGGTCGGGTAGCACAGGCCGGCATCGTTCACCTGGCCGGCCGGGCAGACGTTCGGGATCGTGCCCACGCCGCGGTCGTAGGTCACCTTCTGGCAGGAGACGCCGATGTCGACCATGCCGCTCGGGCACTGCGGGCTGCAGATGTTGGCGCCCATGGCCACGAAACCGGCCCGGCACTTCGGATAGAAGATGAGGCCGTTCTTCTCGCAGTTGCCGGCACCGTTGTCGGCCTCGCACCGCTTGATCATGCCGTTGTCGTTGAGCGCGTCGCCGAACTGCCACGCATAGCCGCCGCCACGGCCGTAGGGGGCGCCTTTGGCGCAGTACAGGCCGTCGTTGCGAAAGCCGGGCGGGCAGTCCGGCACACACATGGTGACCGACCCCGAGTAGCCGGCGCGACAGGTGGCGTAACAGAGGCCGCCCTGGTTTTGCATGCCGGCGGCGCACTGCGTCGGGATCTTGCCGGCACCCCGCGTGGCCGTCTCCTTGTAGCAGACGTCGCCGAAGTACCTGTCGCTGTCGCGGACGAAGTCCTTCTCCTCGCAGGCCCGGCTGCTGTCGGCGGATGTGGCGGCGGGCACGGCAGCCGGCGCGGTACGTGGCGCGGTGGGGGCCGTCGGGGCCGTGGGTGCAGTGGGCATCGAGGGCGCGGCGGGCGCCTGCACCGGTGCGGCCGCGGGCCGGCTTGCGCAGGCTGAAGTAGCGCGATCCCAGGTCATGCCCTTCTGGATCTCGGCCTGGAAGCACGCGATCGTCGCGCCGGGGTTGGTGGTGCCGCGGCAGAGGTTGCGCGCATTGCTTTCCACCCATTGCCGGCTGGAAGGTGCGCCGGAGGTGTTCCAGGCCACTTTGCCTTGCACTGCCTCGTAGCACTGCTGCTCGATCGGCGTCACGGCCTGGGCGGCCACGCTCGCGGGCTGTGCCGCCAGGACGACCAGGGATGCGACCGCCGTGGCTTTGCACAGATTCCAGAAACGAGACTCGGCTGCGACGCTCATCGGCGTTCTCCTCGTGAGGGCCCGCGGCAAGGGCCTCAGCCGCGGATCGTGGGGCGCCGCAGTGTCGCAGACGCGAGGCGGCTCGCGGCGCCAGTGCTTACCCGGTGGGGGCCGGGAGGTCGCGGCGCATCGGCGGTAGGGGGCCGGTTCACCCGGTCATCCTCGGCCACCCGCAGGGTGAAGTCCTGGCTGCCGGCGAATCCGTGAGTGCCCATCTCGACCACCTGCCGATCGATGCGGGCGCGACCGCAGCGCAAGCGGCCCACGATGGGAAACAACACCGGGCAGCAACGCGGCCGCCACTGTGGGTCGGCATTCCACAAGAGCTCATGCCCGTGATCGCGCCGGCGTTGCAGTTCGGCGCCGGCCAGCGCGACTTCGGCGTACGTCTCGCCATGACACAGACTCACCCGCTGCAGCGTCGGGATCATGCGGAGGGTGCGCTGGTACCGCGGGCTCGACGCGCGCGGACGCTAACCGGGAGCCCCAGCCAGCACACGCTTGAGGTGGTCGCGAAGCGCGCGCCTGCCGATACTGTTGGTCGCTCGCCAGGCCGCAGTCGCCAACTCCAGAAAGGCGACCTCGGCCTGGCTCTGAACCGCGGGGTTGCGCAGTTCACCGAGCCACTCCGTGGGCTTGGCGCACCGCGCTTCGATCTGCCGCGCGAGCTTGTCGCCGATCGGCCTCGATGCCTTGATCTGGCGGAGAGTCAGGTGCATCCGGGAGAGGGCAGCGCAAGGACGTAACGATCCAGCGCACACCCTCCAAGCTCTCTACGCAGAGGCCCGGCTCCGAAAGGATCCGGGCCTTTTTCATTTCACTGCCTCAACCGGCCTGCGCTTTGGCGCCGGCCAGCGATCGATGGATCGCACCACCGTTCGCGGTGGGCGCTCTTTAACAAGTCGCCGCAAGACGCCTCCGGTACTGGCCGATGGTTCGTCTTGCACCTTTGCGGATGTAGCTCAGTTGGCTGAGCGCGGCCACGCCATGGCCGAGGCCACGAGTTCGAGACTCGTCGTCCGCCCCACTTCGGGTGTGTCCATGCACTCCGAGGCCACGCGACATGGTGTTGGTGGCCCGGGATGTGCGCGGTCCTTGGCCAGACCCCGTGCAGCGAGATACCACATCCGACGGGATGCTCGCGTTTGGGCACAGCCGAAGTGGAAACGCGCAGCGGGAGCAACTCCGCACGCGACGCCAGAACAAGGAGCCCTCGTCGAGCTCACGCCCCTTCGCGGCGAAACAGCGCGCACGGGCGGGTCCGTTCGATCCGGACCTAGAGAACCATGACCAACGACACCCAACACGAAGGAGGTGTGCCATGAAGCCGATCGACGAAGACGACGTGTGCTTTCGAGGTCACGAGCAAGCGACGCAAGGGCTTCCCGTCCGAAACGGGGGTCAAGCGCGGTGACCGCATCGTGCGTGGCAGCAAGGACTTGACCGAGAAACTCGGCCGCAACGACCCATGCCCATGCGGCTCAGCGAGGTTGTTTCAAGCGCTGCTGCCTGCGCAGCGGTTGCTTTTGACGGCGTGAACCGTCATCACTACCGGCGCTGACTGATCACGCCACCGCTGGCGCCGACGTGCACGAGTGGCTGGCCGCGCGCTTGCCAAAGTCATCGCACGCTGGATCGCGCCTGAGCTGACCCGCTCGGGCGCTCGAGAGTCTGCCGAGGAAGGCGTTCGCGCGCAGGTCGGGGTTCTTGCTCACGATTGAAACTGGAGAATGACCACCATGGAAACCAACTACATCCACGAAGACGTCCCCGGCGGCGTGCCACTGAAGATGTGGACGCGCGGCGTGCCGGTGGAAGACGAGGCGAGGCGCCAGCTCGCCAACGCCGCTCGCCTGCCCATCGTCTTCAAGCACATCGCGGCCATGCCCGACGTGCACTTCGGCATCGGCGCCACCGTGGGCTCGGTGATCCCGACGCTGCGCGCCATCATTCCGGCCGCCGTGGGCGTGGACATCGGCTGCGGCATGATCGCCTGCAAGACCACCCTCGTCGCCGATGACCTGCCCGACAACCTGGCGCCGCTGCGTTCGGCCATCGAGCGCGCGGTGCCGCATGGCCGTGTGCCGGGCGCGCGCGACCCCGGTGCATGGCAGAAGGCACCCGGTTCGGTCAACACAGCCTGGGCGCAACTTGAGCCGGAGTTCACCGAGCTCTGCCGCGACTACCCCAAGCTGGAGAAGACGAACCACATCCAGCACCTGGCACGCTCGGCAGCGGCAACCACTTCATCGAGGTGTGCCTGGACGAGGCCGGCCACGTGTGGTTCATGCTGCACTCGGGCTCGCGCGGCGTGGGCAACTTCATCGGCACGATGTTCATCGAGCTGGCGAAGCAGGACGCGATGCGAAACCACGCCAACCTGCCCGACCGCGACCTCGCCTACTTCGAGGAAGGCAGCCGCTACTTCAGCGACTACGTGCGCGCGGTCGGCTGGGCGCAGAAGTTCGCCGCCATCAACCGCGAGGTGATGATGAAGCGCGTGATCGAAGCCGCGAAGACGGTGATCCGCAAGAACTTCCAAAGTCAAATCGAGGCCGTGAACTGCCACCACAACTACGTGCAGAAGGAACACCACTTCGGCGAAGACGTCTACGTCACGCGCAAGGGCGCGGTGAGCGCGAAGGCCGGGCAGCTGGGCATCATTCCCGGCAGCATGGGCGCGCGCAGCTACATCGTGCGCGGCCGCGGCAACACCGAGAGCTTCGAGAGCTGCAGCCACGGCGCCGGCCGCGTCATGAGCCGCGGCGAGGCCAAGCGCCGCTTCACGCTCGCAGACCACCGCGCCGCCACCGAGGGTGTCGAGTGCCGCAAGGACAAGGATGTCATCGACGAGACGCCCGCAGCCTACAAGGACATCGACGCCGTGATGGACGCGCAGAAGGACCTGGTGGAGATCGTGCACACCCTCAAGCAAGTGGTGTGCGTGAAGGGGTAGTCGTGCGTTGATTCGGGCCCGCTGTGCTTGCAGCGGGCCCTTCTTCCTTTCATCGAACTCCTCCGGGCCCTTCCGTGCACTCCCAGGTCACCCGCACGATCAAGCAGATCCACGAGCTGCTGCTCAACGTGGCCACGGTGCGCCCGGTGTTCATCTGGGGGCCTCCGGGGGTGGGAGGATGGGCCATTCAAAACGCTATTTTCCCTTGGCGCCAGGGGCGACAGGCCCGTCAGTCGAGGCGCTGAGCGCTGTCTTTGTGGTCGACGGTGGCCGGCCGAGTGCCAGCGACCCCGGCCGAACATGCCCACAGGGCACCCTCGTCACGCGCCCCTGCGCGATGGCGCTCTCGGGCCGGTACCCGCGTGCGCTCGACGGCCTCGTGCGGCTGCTCTCGCTGGACATGCGCGTGGTCGATCGGAGCTGGATCGGCATGAAACTGCGCAAGCTGCTCAACTACGCCGAGCCGACGAGCGCGGCTACCCGCTGCACGAGATGGGTGTGCTCGAGCCGCCGCAGGGCAGCACACACGCTGCCAACGCCGTGCAGGCCGGGCGGCCTTGCCCGGAGTGCGGCAATGCGACGCTGATCCACAAGGACGGGTGCGATTTCTGCATGGCTTGTGGTTATGTGGGGCAGTGCGGACGAGAGGTTGACAGGGAAGCCGCTCGGCGCATGCCGCATCCCGGCGTTGACGCAGGGCAAGCACGGACGTCGCCACCGACGTAGACTTCTGCCTATGCGCACCCTGCGTCGCCATCGCCGTTGGCTGCCGCCCTGGATGGCCGCTGCGTTGTTGTGGGCGCAGTGGCTGGTGGTGGCGCATGCCTGCCCAGTGCCGCCAGTGCCAACCGTCGGCGGGGCCACCGTCATGGCGATGCCGATGGTCGATATGCCCGGTTGCACCGGGCATGAAAGGGTGGCTCCGGCCGCAGCTTCAGACGGAGAACGCGCCGCCATGGACCCGGGCCAGCAGCAACTGTGCAAGGCGCACTGCCAGGCGGGTCAGCAGTCGGTGAACAGCCAGGTCGGGGCGCTGGATGCGCCGCCGGCGCTGCTGCTCGGCATGGCCCTGGTGGGCTTGGTCGCACCGGCCGAGCCCATGCTGATGCGGTGCGGCCGGGCCGACGCCCGTGCTGCCGGGCTGCCCCGCGGGGCGCCACCTCTGTACCTCTCGCTGCTCGTTCTGCGCAACTAGCGCGGGCCCTTCGCCGTTCGGCCGCCGCACTTCGCGGCGGCTGCCCGTGGGGACCGTTGCCGCTGGAGAGTTGCGCATGTCCGCAGTTCATTTCGTTCGCGCAGGCGCGTGCCGGGTGTTGCACCTGGCGCGGTTGGCCGGCTTCATGGGCCTGACGGGCCTTGCAGGCCTTGCAGGTCTCACGGCCTCGGCCTGGCAAACGCCGGCAGCCGCCGCCGGCCTCAGCCATGCCGAGGCGCTGGCCGCGGCCAAGGACAACGCGCCCGCCGTGTTGGCCCAGCAGGCCGTGCTGGCCGGCTCGAGCGCGTCGCGTGACGCGGCCGATTCCAAGCCCGACCCGCGCCTTTCGGTCGGCATCGAGAACGTGCCCGTCACCGGCCCCGACCGGCGCAGCATCGCGCGCGACCCCGACACCATGCAGCGCCTGGCGCTGATGCAGGAGATGCCCAACGGCGCCAAGCGCGAGGCGCGCGTGCGTTTGGCCGATGCGCGCATCGCGCGCGACCGCGCCGTGCTCGAAGCCGCCGAACTGGCCGTCAAACGCGACGCCTCGCTGGCGTGGCTCGGCGTGTACTTCGCCGAGCGGCGGCGCGCGATGCTGGGTGAATTCCAGCGCGAGAACCGCCTGCTGCAGGACACGCTCTCGGCGCGCATCGCCTCGGGCATGGCCTTGCCCGCCGACATGACCGCGGCGCGCCAGGAGGCGCTCATGATCGCCGACCGCGGTGACGACCTCACGCGCGACGTGGCCCGCACGCGTGCCGAGCTGCGCCGCTGGGTCGGCCCGCGCGCCGACGAGCCACTGGCGGGCGAGCCGCAGCTGCCGGCCGTCGATGCACCGCGCCTGCGCGAACGCCTGCACCACCACGCCGAACTGCGCCCCTTCGAGCCGATGCGCGACATGGCACGCGCCGAGATGTCCGAAGCCGAGGCCGAGAAGCGCGGCGACTGGGCGTGGGAGCTCGCCTACAGCCGCCGCCCGCGCTACGACGACATGGTGAGCTTCCAGCTCAGCTTCGATCTGCCCTGGCAGCGCGAACGCCGCCAGCAGCCGGCGGTGGAAGCCAGGCGGCGCGAGGTGCAGCGCATCGAGGCCGAGCGCGAGGACATGACACGCCGCCACGCGGTGGAGCTGGAGCAGATGCTGGCCGAGCTGCAGGCGCTGGATGCGCAGCACGCACGCCTTGCCGCGAACGGCCTGCCGCTGGCCGCCGAGCGCGTGGCGCTGGTGACCGCGAGCTACCAGTCCGGCCGTGCCGACCTCGGCATGGTGCTGATGGTCCGCACGTTGGCGCTGGAAGCGCGGCTGCGTGTGATCGAACTCGAAACGATGCGGGCCGCGCTGCGCGTGCGGCTCGTCACCCTGCTCGGCAAGGAGTGAACCATGGCAACTTCGAACTCTCGCGAGCGAACCCTGATTGCCGGCGCGGTGATGCTGGCCACGGGATTGGCGGTCGGCCTGGCGGCCGGCTGGGGCCTTTCGCGCTGGCAGGCGCAACACGCTGGGCACGCTGGGCACGCCGGAAACGCCGGGCACGCAGGGCACGCAGGGCAGGCCAATGCGGACGCCCCTGCAGGGCAAACCACGAATGCCGTACAGGCTGCAGGCGCCGCCGCCTCGGCCCCCGAACGCAAGGTGCTCTATTGGTACGACCCGATGGTGCCTTCGCAGAAATTCGACAAGCCCGGCAAGTCGCCCTTCATGGACATGCAGCTCGTGCCGAAGTACGGCGACGAGGCCGGGGCGGAAGGCAAGCCCGGCGTGAGCGTCTCGCCGCAGGCCCAGCAGTCGCTCGGCCTGCGCGTGGCGCGCGCCGAGCGGCAGGCCATGTCGTCGAGCATCGACGTGGTGGGCACGGTGATGCTCAACGAACGCGAGGTGAGCATCCTGCAGTCGCGCGCCAACGGCTTCGTCGAGCGTGTGTATGGCCGCGCGCCGGGCGACGTGGTGGCTGCCGGCGCGCCCATCGCCGACGTGCTGCTGCCCGAGTGGCTGGCGGCGCAGCAGGAGTTCCTCGCCGTGCGCGCCACGGGCGACGCCACGCTTGCGGCGGCCTCGCGACAGCGCCTCGTGCTGCTGGGCATGTCCCATGAACTCATCGAGCAGGTGGCAACCAGCGGCAAGCCGCAGCCGCTCGTGACGCTCACTGCGCCCATCGGCGGCCTGATCGCCGAGTTGATGGTGCGTCAGGGCATGACGGTGGGCATGAACATGACGCTCGCGCGTTTCAACGGACTCTCCACCATGTGGGTGGAAGCCGCCGTGCCCGAGCTGATGGCCGCCGGCGTGGCGCCGGGCCAGGTGGCCGAGGTACGGTTGCCGGCCACGCCGGGCCAGGTGATCCGCGGCCGCGTGGCTGCCGTGTTGCCCGAGACGAACCGCGAGACGCGCACGCTGCGCGTTCGGGTCGAACTGCCCAACCCCGGGCAGCGGCTGCGCGCTGGCATGTTCGCGCAGGTGGCGATCAAGGGCGCGCCCCAGGGCGATGCGGTGGTGGTGCCGATCGAGTCGGTGGTGCGCACCGGCAAGCGGGCGCTGGTCTACGTGCTCGATGCGCCCGGCCCGAGCGCGGGAAGGTACCGGCCGGTGGAGGTGGAACTCGGGCCGGAACTGGGCGAGCGCATCGTCGTCAGGCGCGGCATCGAGGCCGGGCAGCAGGTCGTGGCCTCGGGCCAGTTCCTGATCGATTCCGAGGCCAGCCTGCAAGGCATCACCGTGCGCGCCACGCCGCCGAAGGCGGCCACGGCAGAGGTCGCGCCGAAGGCGGCCACGGCAGAGGTCGCGGCGACCGCGGCATCCGCACAGGCCGGGCCGGCTGCCGCCACAACTGTCGAGCACGAAGTCGGCGGCACCGTGATCGAGGTCGAGCGCGGATCGATCACGCTCGACCACGAGGCCGTGCCCGCCATCAAGTGGCCGCGCATGACGATGCCGTTCCGGCTCGCCAAGCCCGACCTCGCCAAGGGTTTCAAGGCCGGCGACAAGGTGGTCTTCAGGTTCAGGCAGCACGGTGACGAGGCCATCCTCACGACCATCAAGCCCCTCAAGCCGCAAGCCGGCACACCGGCCGCCACCGTGCCCACCACGACGCCCACCATGAGGCCCGGCGCCGCGGCCTCGAAGCCCGCACCGGCGCCCACGTCGGGGACCAAGCCATGATCGCCGCGCTCATCCGCTGGTCGGTGGGCAACCGTTTCCTGGTGCTGCTGGCCACGCTGTTCCTCACCGCCGCGGGCCTGTGGGGCGTGCGCACGACGCCGGTCGATGCGCTGCCCGACCTCTCCGACGTGCAGGTCATCATCCGCACCACGCTGCCCGGGCAGGCGCCGCAGATCGTCGAGAACCAGGTCACCTACCCACTGGCCACCACGATGATGTCGGTGCCGGGTGCGAAAGTGGTGCGCGGCTTCTCGTTCTTCGGCGACAGCTTCGTCTACGTGCTGTTCGACGATGGCACCGACATGTACTGGGCGCGCTCGCGCGTGCTCGAATACCTCAACCAGGTGCAGGGCCGCCTGCCCGCGGCGGCCAAGGCCTCGCTCGGGCCCGATGCCACGGGCGTGGGCTGGATCTACCAGTACGCATTGGTGGACCGAAGCGGCCGCAACGACCTGGCGCAACTGCGCGCGTTGCAGGACTGGTTCCTGCGCTACGAACTGAAGGCGCTGCCCAACGTGGCCGAGGTGGCCACCGTGGGCGGCATGGTGCGCCAGGTGCAGGTGGTGATGGACCCGCTCAAGCTCGCGGCCTACGGCGTCACGCAGGCGCAGGTGAAGCAGGCGCTGATCATGGGCAACCAGGAAACCGGTGGCTCGGTGCTCGAACTGGCCGAGACCGAATATATGGTGCGCGCCAGCGGCTACCTGAAGACGCTGGACGATTTCCGCGCCGTGCCACTCGCTACACGCATGGGCGTGCCGGTGTTGATCGGCCAGGTCGCCACCGTTCAATACGGTCCCGAGATGCGCCGCGGCATCGCGGAGCTGGACGGCGAAGGCGAGGTCGCCGGCGGCATCGTCATCCTGCGTTCGGGCAAGAACGCGCAGGCCACCATCGCCGCGGTGAAGGCGCGGCTGGCGGAGCTGCAGAAGAGCCTGCCGCAGGGCGTGCAGATGGTCACCACCTACGACCGCAGCGCGCTCATCGAGCGCGCCATCCGCAACCTCGCCACCAAGCTGGTGGAGGAGTTCATCGTCGTCGCCGTGGTGTGCGTGCTCTTCCTGTGGCACCTGCGCAGCGCGGCGGTTGCGATCATCGCGCTGCCGCTCGGGGTGATGGCCGCTTTCCTCGTGATGCGCTGGCAGGGCATCAACGCCAACATCATGTCGCTGGGCGGCATCGCGATTGCCATCGGCGCCATGGTCGACGCCGCGGTGGTGATGATCGAGAACGCGCACAAGCGCATCGAGGCCTGGCAGCACGCGCACCCGGGCGAGAGGCTCACTGGCGATACGCACCGCGAGGTGGTGACCGAGGCCGCGGTGGAGGTCGGGCCGGCGCTCTTCTTCTCGCTGCTCATCATCACGCTCAGCTTCATCCCGGTGTTCACGCTGGAGGCGCAGGAGGGCCGGCTCTTCGGACCGCTGGCCTACACCAAGACCTACGCGATGGCGGCGGCGGCGGGCCTGTCTGTGACGCTGATCCCGGTGCTGATGGTGGCGTGGATCCGCGGCCGCATTCCCGACGAGCAGAAGAACCCGCTCACGCGAGGCCTCATCACCGCCTACCGCCCGCTGCTCGAGGCGGTGCTGCGCTGGCCCAAGGCGACGCTCGTCATCGCCGTGCTGGCGCTGGCCACCACGGCCTGGCCGCTCGCGAAGCTCGGCGGCGAATTCCTGCCCATGCTCGACGAAGGCGACCTGCTGTACATGCCCTCGGCGCTGCCCGGGCTCTCGGCGGCGAAGGCGAGCGAGCTCTTGCAGATCACCAACCGCATGATCAAGACCGTGCCCGAGGTGGAGCGCGTCTTCGGCAAGGCCGGCCGCGCCGAGACGGCCACCGACCCTGCGCCGCTGGAGATGTTCGAGACCACGGTCAAGTTGAAACCCATCGAGCAATGGCGGCCCGGCATGACACCCGAGAAGCTGATCGAGGAGCTCGACCGCGCCGTGCAGGTGCCGGGCCTGGCCAACATCTGGATCCCGCCCATCCGCAACCGCATCGACATGCTGGCCACCGGCATCAAGAGCCCCATCGGCGTGAAGGTGACGGGCAGCGACCTCATCGCCATCGACCGCGTCGCCGCCGAGATCGAGCGCGTGGCCAAGGGCGTGCCTGGCGTCTCCTCGGCGCTGGCCGAGCGCCTGACCGGCGGGCGCTATATCGACGTCACCATCGACCGCGCCGCTGCCGCGCGCTACGGCCTCAATATCGCCGACGTGCAGGACATCGTCGCTGGCGCGATCGGCGGCGAGAACGTGGCCGAGACGGTGGAGGGCCTGGCGCGCTTCCCGATCAACCTGCGCTACCCACGCGAGTGGCGCGACACGCCCGAGCGCTTGGTGAACCTGCCCATCTTCACCATGATGGGCCAGCAGATCACGCTCGGCACCGTGGCCAAGATCACCATAAGCGACGGCCCGCCGATGCTGAAGAGCGAGAACGCGCGCCCCTCGGGCTGGGTGTACGTGGACGTGCGCGGGCGCGATCTGGCCTCGGTGGCCGCCGACCTGCGCGCGGCGATCTCGCAGCAGGTGCAGCTCGAGCCGGGCATGAGCATCGCGCTCTCCGGCCAGTTCGAATACCTCGAACGCGCCAATGCGCGGCTGAAGATCGTCGTGCCGGCCACGCTCGCCATCATCTTCGTGCTGCTGTACCTCACCTTCCGCCGCATCGACGAGGCGGTGCTGATCATGGCCACGCTGCCCTTCGCGCTCATCGGTGGCATCTGGTTTCTGTACCTGATGGACTACAACCTCTCGGTGGCCACCGGCGTGGGCTTCATCGCGCTGGCCGGCGTGGCGGCGGAGTTCGGCGTGGTGATGCTGCTTTACCTGAAGCATGCGCTGCAGGGACGGCTGGATGCCGGCGACGCCCGTTCACCGAAGCTCGTGGACGACGCCATCCGCGAAGGCGCTGTGCAACGTGTGCGGCCCAAGGCGATGACGGTGGCGGTAATCCTCGCCGGCCTCGTGCCCATCGTGTGGGGCACCGGCACGGGCTCCGAGCTGATGAGCCGCATCGCAGCGCCGATGCTCGGGGGCATGGTGACGGCGCCGCTGCTCTCGCTGTTCATCGTGCCGGCGGTGTTTGCGTTGATGAGGCGCAGGCGAAACTGAGCGTTGCGTCGAGCCGCCGCTTGCGTGGGCCAGCGGCCCCAGCGGCTTTGGCGCAAGAACGGGTTAACCCTGCACGGGGGGCTTGCCCGCGGTCATACGCCTGCTGCTTTAGTCTTGGTTCTCACCAAGGGGTTTGGCGCTTGTTGCCCGCGAACTGCGTTGGTATTCTGGTCTTCAGTTGTTGCGGGTGCAGCGATGGGCGCGCGCCTTCTTGGCGCGCGCCAAAGTAGAAATGCAGAACGACGAGGACCTGATTCATGCTCTCATGGGCTTGCACGATTTGGCCGCTCCTGCTGGGCGGTCTGTTGGGATGGTTGGCCTGCGGTTGGCTGGCGCGTGGATTGCGCGGCCACGACCAGGGCGCCGTGGTCGCCGCGAAAGATGCCGAGTTGTCGCGTATCTCCGCAGAACTGGCCGATTGGCGCAAGCGTCCGCCGGTGGAAGTGCAGAAGATTGTCGACCGTGTGGTTGAAAAGCCGGTCGATCGAGTCGTCGAGAAGATTGTCGAGAAGCCTGTGGATCGGGTGGTCGAAAAGATTGTCGAAAAGGTCGTCGAGAAACCCGTCGATCGCATCGTCGAGAAGAGGGTCGACAACCCAGAGCACTTGGCCAACATTGCCCGCCTGACGGCTGAAGTGGCTGTTGTTGCGGGTTTGCGCAGCCGCATCACGCAGCTGGAAAGTGCGCCGCCCAAGGTTGTCGAGAAAGTGGTCGATCGGGTGGTCGATCGGGTGGTCGAGAAACTCGTGCCCGACACCGCAGGCCTGGCCGCTCGCGACGCCGAGATCAAGCGCCTGAAGCAAGCCCCGGCAATCGACGTGGCCGCCGCGAAGCGCGCTGGTTTTGATGTCAAGACCGCGGATGACATCGTCATCATCGAAGGCATCGGGCCGCGCATCGCCGAGCTGTTCCACAAGAGGGGCGTCCGCACGTTCGCTCAGATCGCAGAAATGACGCCAGCGCAGATTCAGCCCATCCTCGACGAGGGCGGGCCGAATTTCCGCATCGCCAATCCTGAGACCTGGCCTGAGCAAGCCGCGTTGGCGATGCACAACCGTTGGGCTGCCTTGCGCAGCCTGCAGGACGTGCTGGTCGCTGGCGTGCGGGTGGACGCGAATGCGCAGAAACAGGCGCAGGAGCAAGCCACCCGAGCGCTCACCGACCGCATCCAGGCCCTGGAACGCCAACTCGCCGAAAGCGGAAAGGAAATGCGGGCCTTGCGCCGCGCCCCGCCCATCGACGTGGCCGCCGCACGTGCGGCAGGCTTCACGGGCGTGAAGGGCGAGGACGATCTCGAAGTCGTCGAGGGGATCGGTCCGAAGATCGCCGATCTGTGCAAGGTAAACGGCATACGCACGTTCGCCGAACTGGCCAATACCGACCCGGCCCGCCTGCAAGAGATCCTGGATGCCGCCGGCCCGAACTACAAGATGGCCGATCCCGAGACCTGGCCTGATCAAGCCGAATTGGCGTCGCGCAACCGCTGGCGCGCCTTGAAGTCGCTGCAGGATTCGCTTGTCGGCGGCAAGCGCCGGTCTTGAACGCGCCTTGAGTCCGAACCAGGAAATACGCACCATGAATACAACGCTGGGCTTCGCGCCCGAATGGAATCAATTTCGTCGCTGGTGGATGATCATCGCCGCGCTGCTGGCTCTTCTGCTGCTGTTGTTGTGGTTTGCCGGCTATGGTCCCGGCGGGGCCGCATGCAAGCGCGCATTGATGGCGGGCGGCGCGTGCGATTCGGCGCTGGCGGCTGCACCTGCGGTGACAGCGCCGGTGACGGCGCCGACTGTCGCACCGATTTCACCGCCTGCGGCCGTTGCGGCTGCCGTGGCTGCGGTGGCTGCCGCACCTGCGGGGGCCGCCGCGCTGCCACCAGCCGCAAAGGTCTACTTTGCGCTCAATGGGTCGGTGGTGCCGAAGGACACCGGCGACCGCCTGAAGGAGGTTGTCGGCTACCTTACCCACAACCCGAAGGCCAAGGCCGTTGTTTCAGGTTTTCATGACCCCAGCGGTAGCGTTGCGCAAAATGAAGCCTTGGCACTTGAACGCGCAAGAGCCATGCGCAGTGCTTTGCAGAGTGCGGGCATTGCGAATGAGCGCGTGGTGATGCAAAAGCCCGCATTGACTGCCGGTGGCGGGCCGCCAGAAGAGGCGCGCCGGGTCGAAGTTTCAGTGCGCGCCGAGTGATCGAAAATCCCACTCGAAACTCACGCTCTCAGAAGCTCAAGCGCACACCGAGGCCGGCAGCCCACAGGCGCGTGCGTGGCACAGCGGGGTCGGGGCGGGGCCAGAAGTTCCCGAGGATCACCTCGACCACGAACCACTCGCGCCAAGCGGGCTGCTCCCACTTCAGCAGCAGCCCGGCATCGTCAACGGCCACGCCGCTGTTCTGCAGGCCGTTCACCAGCGCCTCGAACGACAGCAAGCGCCGGCCCTCGAACGAGCGGTAGGCGCCCACCAGGCTCGACCATTCATAGCGCTGTGTACGCTGCGTGATCGTGGCCGCGTTCAGCCAGCGCAGCACGAGCGTCGGCGACCACTCGTGGGCAATGGACAGCGCCGTCGTGGAGCCGAGTTGGTCGGCCTTGGTGAGAAAGAAGGTCTGCCGAAATTCGATGACGTGGATCTTGTCCGGCTGCCACTCGTCGTGATACCGCACCTGCAAGTAGGGTTTCAAGCCGCCGCGCAAGCCCAGCCGCATGTCGAAGGTCTCGCGCAGCGCCACACCGATACCGGCGAGGAATTCGCGATCGGCGCTGGACCTGCGCCGCAGCAGCTCTTTCTGTGTCACGGCGCCGGGGGTGTCGGAGATCACCTGACGCGGGTTGTCACGGCCCAGGAAGGCAAAGCCGCTTTCACCCAGGTTGGGCAGGCGCAGTCGGGCGTTGAGCCGCACATTCACGTCGCGGGGTTCGCCTTCGCGCTGGAAGAGGCCCAGGCTCAGCTGCCCGTCGCTGACCTTGCCGCCGGCCTCGAAGGGCCGGTCGCCAAACCAGCTGTCGATGCCGCGCGCCAGCCAGACGGTGGAGGCGCGCACGGCATCGCGCGCGGTCTCGAGCATCGGCTCGCCCTCGGCGGGTGGCGCGGGCTGCGGCGTGCCGGGCGCCGGCTCCTGCGCGATGGCGGCGCCACAAACTGCCGCCAGCGTGGCGGCCCAGGCGCATCGTCGAAGGTCGCGAATGCCAGCCCTGCTTGTTGCCATGGGTCGCGGACGATCAGGCGTTGCCGAGGTAATCCTTCTTGCCCACCTCGACGCCGTTGCTGCGCAGGACGGCGTAGGCGGTGGTGACGTGGAAGAAAAAATGCGGCAGGCCGTAGGTGAGCAGGTAGGACTGGCCGGTGAAGCGCTTTTCCTTGGGCGTGCCGGCCTGGGTGACGATCTCGCGCGTGGCGCTGTCTGCGAACTGCGCCGCTGACAGACCATCGATGAAGGCCACGGTTTTGTCGATGCGCGCTTGCAGGTCGGCGAAGCTGGCTTCCTTGTCTTCGAAGCTCGGCACCTCCACACCGGCGAGGCGTGCCGAGACGCTCTTGGCAAAGTCGCACGCCACCTGCACCTGGCGCAGCAACGTGAACATGTCCGGGAACAGCCGGGCCTGCAGCAGCGCATTCGGGTCGATCTTCTTGCCCTCGGCGTGGGCCGCGGCGATGGCCAGCACGCGGCTCAGGCCGCCCAGCATTTGCTTGAAGAGAGGTATCGAGGAGTCGTACAGGGGCGGGCTCATGGGTCTCTTGTGGATCTATGGGTTGAACGAGAATTCGCCGTTCAAATATCGCACACCACCCACCAAGTGAACATGGGCATTTCAAGGCTGTAGGGCTGGGGCCACGATTGAGGGGTACCCGAGACCCAGGCCCCGGTGCGCGACTTATAGTGACTGAGCACCTACGAATCCACAGCGCTCTTCAAATCAAAGGACCGGACGACGGTGCCGGCACGCTGGGCCTGCGCCAGATCATCGCGGGCACAACACTGGCCTGCCCAGCCATCCCGTAAGCCGGCGCAGACCGCGCGCAAAGGCGTCGACGGTTGCCGCGCTGGCGGCGGCACCGTTCGACGCCTTGGCTTTTGATCGGCCGGGCCGCGCGGGCACGCCTTCCCTCTCAGAATCAGTCACCCTCACACCGGACCCGCTCATGAACGCCGCACTGACCCTGCCCGCGCTGGAAGACATCCGCGCGCATGAAGAGGAGATGGTGGCCATCCGCCGCCAGATCCACAGCAACCCCGAGATGGCTTACGAAGAGTTCGCCACGGCGGACCTGGTGGCGGAGCGGCTGCAACGGTGGGGCTATGAGGTGCACAGGGGCTTGGGCAAGACCGGTGTGGTGGGCACGCTCGAGGTCGGCACGTCCAAGCGGCGCATCGGCCTGCGCGCCGACATGGACGCGCTGCCGATCACCGAAACCAGCGGCAAGCCCTGGGCCAGCAAGGTGTTCGGCAAGATGCACGCCTGCGGCCACGACGGTCACACCGCGATGCTCTTGTCCGCCGCCCGCCACCTAGCGGCCACGCGCCGCTTCGACGGTATCCTGCACCTGGTGTTCCAGCCGGCCGAAGAAGGCATGGCCGGTGCACGCGCCATGCTCGAAGACGGCTTCCTGGAGCTCTTTCCTTGTGACGCCATGTTCGGCATGCACAACGCGCCGGGTTTGCCCGAGGGCCAGTTCATGGCCGTGCCCGGCTTCGCCATGGCCAGCGGCGACACTGCCATCGTCACCGTGCGCGGCACCGGCGGCCACGGTGCCATGCCGCACCGCGCGGTGGACACCATCGTGGCGGCAGCGGCCATCGTGATGTCTCTGCAAACCATCGTCTCGCGCAATGTGCCGCCACTGCAGACGGCCATCATCTCGGTGGGGGCGTTTCTGTCCGGCGATGCGCCCAACGTGATCCCGGGCGAAGCCGAACTGCGCCTGACGGTGCGCGCCTTCCACCCCGAGGTGCGCGACCTGCTGGAAAAGCGCATCACCGAAATCGCCCAGACGCAGGCCGCGGTCTACGGCGCCACGGCCGAGGTCAAATACATGCGCCGTTACCCGGTCTTGAACAACGACGCCGGGCAAACTGCGTTCTGCCAGCAGGTGGTACGCGACTGGCTCGGTGTAGAGGGGCTGGTGGCCAACGCCGAGCCCATCACCGCCAGCGAAGACTTCGCGTTCTTCCTGGAACGGGTGCCGGGCTGCTACATCAACATCGGCAACGGCGTGGGCAGCGAGGGCGGTTGCATGGTGCACAACGCCGGCTACGACTTCAACGACCGCGTGCTGTCCACCGGCGCCAGCTATTGGGTCAAGCTGGCCGAGGCCTACTTGCGCCGCAGCGGGGCGGCTGGGTGAAGCTCAACGAACGATCTCCCAGAAGATACCTGCGATCGCGACATAGCCGACCGTGAACGCCAGGGTTCGGATATAGGGGACAGCAAACCAGTAGACCACGGCGTGCACCGCCCTGGCCCAGAAGAAGGTCGCTGCCCACATGGCCGTCATCGCGTTCGCCTTGCCCGCCAAGTGAGCGACGATGACCATCGCCGCAAAGCCGCCCAGCACCTCGACGGCGTTCAGCAGCACCCTGTTCGCACGCTTGCCCCACAAGGGCACGGGGCGAGGTTCGGGGTCGACATAGTTGGGCGGTCTGAGGAAGCCGTTTGTCATGACTTGACAAACGACGTAGGGGATCCACAGCGATGCGGTGAGCATGGCGGTGAAGACGAGGTAGCGCAGGTCGGGTGTGATGGATTGCATGCCAGTGCGCTCACATATCCATCGCCTGCGCGATTTCGATCGTGCCGCCGGCTTTCAGAAGCGGGCAGCCCGCCGCCTTCTTGTGTGCATCCGCAAGGCTCGAGGCTTCGATCAGGCTGTAGCCCGAAGCGGGATTTGCACCGCCGCCATCGACCAAAGCCCCGTCCGACCTCACCGTGCTCGACTTGCCGACGGGATTGCCACCGTCGATGACCGCGGCGCCCATGGAACCGAACCAGGCTCCCCAGGCGTCCATGACGGCTTTGGCATCGGCAGGGTTGGGCTCCTTGCCCCCGTGGTAGACGAACAAGTACTTGGCCATCTTGACTCTCCTGATGTGTGCGACGGTGCCGACTGACACCATGGCAGGAGGCTATTCACAGGCGATTGCGCTCACAACGGCAAGAGTCATGATAATTTCTGGACCCAGTTGTCGGGTATTCACAGTTGCATGGAGACAGTCGCCGCAGACACGGGCCTTGCGCAAGCGCTGGGCTCGCTCGCCAAGCTTGGTGTGCCCGCCCGGGCGATTGCGACGCTGAGCAAGCGTCGCGAAGAGCCAGTCCGGCTCCTGCTTGAGCTTGTTGTCACGACGATCCCGGCCCTCAAGGCCAGCCAAAACGCGGAGCTGCGTTCCGATCTCGCGCGCCACGCAAACGAGCACATCGCCGAGCTGCTGCGTCTGCTCGGCGGTGGTCCGCTGCGCGACTTTGAGTTCGTGCGCGCGCAGGCCCGCCGCCACGCGGCCAAGCGTTTCCCGATCGAGGCCGCGCTGCAGCTGTACCGCGGCATGCATCCGCTGGTCTCAAGCTGGGTCAGCGCGGCGGTGGACAGGGCAGGCTTGCGCGACGGTGGGCCGGGTCTGGCCGCCTGCCTGGGCCTGGTGGATCAATACACCGGCTCGATAGGCATCGTCTTTGCGGCTGAATACGTCGCCCACGCCAGCATCTTTGCCGAAGCCGAAGGCGACCAGCGCGCGGAGCTGCTGAACGTCCTCGTCGGTGGCTTTGACGAATCGGATGCGCGCGTCGTGCGCCTGCTCAAACGCGCCGGCTACCTGGAGCAAAGACTCGGCTTCTGCGTCGCGCTGGCGCAATCGACCGACCCACTGGAAATGGAAAACGCGGCACGCGCACAACGCATTGCCGACGCGGTGGTCGAATGTGTGTCTGCACTTTCGGTGCGGGTACTCGTGGGCGTGCGCAGCAACCTCGTCACGGCGGTGTTCTCCGACATCCAGCGCGCCTCGGGCTGGACGGCGCCCCGGGCGGACCTTGCCGACCGGATCAAGGAAAAACTGCGCGCTCTGGGTCCTTCGGTGTTGATCGGTCTATCTGCGGACCAGGCATCAACATCGCAGATTCCGCAGGGCATGCACCAGGCCACGGTCGCTCTGGACTTCGCCAACGTCGCCGAGCGTGTCGTGCCGTTCTCGTCACTGTCGATCCGTCGACTGCTGATCCATCGGGGGGTCGAATACGTTCAATCCGCGCTTCCGTCGTGGCTCGGGCTTCTGCGCGACGCCGATGTGAAGTCGCGTGGGCAACTCGTGAAGACATTGGGCGCGCTTGCCGACGCAGACATGAACGTGCAGCGCGCTGCGCGGGCCCTGCGGATTCACCCCAACACAATCTACGCGCGCATCCAGCGCATCAGCGACCTGACTGGGCTGGACGCCCGGTGTTATCACGATCTGACTCATCTGCTGTTGGCCGTCGACTGCGGCCGCTGATGCGAAAGGAACGCGACGGTGAGCGCGATCTTCCTCAGTTCACCCCTTCGATGGGCGCCAGCAGATCCTCCAGAAAGAAAGCCGACAGCGCCGCACGCCCGGTAAGGCCGGCTTTCGAGTAGATGGCGCGGGCGTGCTCGCGCACGGTGCGCTCGCTGCCGGCGCGCACGGCAGCGATCTCCTTGGTGCTCAGGCCCTTGAGCAGCAACAGCGCCACTTCGCGCTCGGCGTCGGTGAGGTTCCAGCGCATGAACTGCGCGTCGATGGCCTCGCCCAGGCCATTGAGCAGCGCACGCGATTCGGTGCGCCAGCGCTGGCCCTGCAGGCGCGCGACTTCGAGGTCGCGGATCACCTGCAGGTGCTCGTCGCGCTGACGCCGCGACACACTGAACAGCAAGACCACGCCGACGCTGGTGATGACCAACGGCGCCGCTTTCAGCACCTCGAGCAGCAGCTCCAGCGGCCCCGATGCAGGTTCCTCGGCGAACTCGATCCCCACCAGCAGCGCGATGCCGGCCAATGCCGCGACGATGGCCCAGGTGCGCGTTCGTGAGTCGATGAGGTCGTTCATGGCGGGCGAGCGTGCATGAATGATGCCTTCACGGGGTGGGCAGCGCCACGCAGCGCGTGTCGAAATTGCAGCCGACGAGCTGCACCGCTGAGCCCTGGACCGGCTTGGTCTCCAGGAAGAATCCGATGCTGCGGGCATAGTACTTGAGCGCGTAAATGCCGGGCTCAGTGGCCGAGAAGTTGCGCGTGACGACGCAGTCGCGGTTGCACAGGCGGTCGGCCAGCGCACGCGGCACGAGGCGGTCGAGATCACCTCCCTGGCCGAAGCTGTAGTTGACGCTCAACACCTGTGCCACGTCTTCGGCGTTGCCGAGCGAAGACTCCTCGCGATAGACCTGCCCGACGCGTGGACGGGCCGGCATGATGATGCCGCCCTTGTCGCCATCCACGCCATGCTTGAAAGAGCCGTCGCGGCTCACCAGTTCGGGGCGCTGTGGCTGGTCGCCGTCGAAGAACCCGTAGTCCTTGACCTCCTCGCCGCAGTACCAGGTGCTGCCGTCGCGGGCGGCGCCGAACCAGTCGTCGGTGGCCTCCTTGAGCTTGCCGCCGACCCACACCAGATCGCGCATGACGATGCACGTGACACCGGCCACGAGCTTGGTTTCGTCGAGGATCTCGGTCATGACGACTTCGTCGCCGCCGCGGTACTCCCGTTTGTTGCCGATGCCGAGCGGGAAGTACGGGTTCGGGTTGGAGAGGCGGCGGAAGTCGGCGTCGAACAAGCTCGGCTCGAACGGTGGGTCGTATCGCGCTTCGCCGACCAAGGCACAGATGGCGCGCCGTGCGTCGTGCTGGGCGCGGCAGCTTCCGACCCCCTCGCTGCGCGCTTGGCGCGCTTCGCGCAGACAGGTCGCGCGCTCGCGCGCGTCGGACACATTCACACACTTGGCCTTGGCCTTGAACAGATCGTCCTGCGACTCCAATCCGCAGGCCGAGTGCATGAGCCGGGCGGTGGCCGTGCAGTAGCCGCGATCGCGCGGCTCCGTAGGGTCGTCGTCCGTGGCCGAGGCCGGCGCTGCGGCCAGCGTCAAGACCGCGACGATGAGGCCGCCGACGGCCTTGACCGCGGCGAGACCGCGGGAATGGGTGTGTTCCATGAGGAGCTCCTGGTTACGTTGGGTCCGGGTCGGGCGATTTGGATTCCTTGCGCGGACTCCTCGCGCCCGACCACGCCCGACGGCTGAGCCGGGCGTGATCTGAGCCTGAGCGCTGTGGGCCGGCAACGCCATTGGCGAGGCGACGTACGCGCGGGTGCTCTCGCACGGGCACCCCTGGCGATATGACGTAGGTGCTCCCGCGGCAGTTGGGGAGGGGCATTTTTTAGCGGTGCCCCCGGCATAATTGAGCATCTGCCGCAGCACTTGACGAGGGGCCGTCGCCATGCCGAAGCGACCTTTGCGCCTCTGCACACTGATCTGTGCCGCAGCCTGCCACGCCGCGTGGGCCGAGCGATCACGGCTGGACGACGAGGTGGATATCGTCGAACGTGGCGACTGTGACGTCGAGACCAAGTGGCAGCGCCGCACCGCGCGCGGCGAGGCCCTCGAGCGCGAATCGGCGCTTCGGCTCGGCTGCGGTATTGGCTGGAGCACGGAACTGGCCCTGGCTTTTGCCAGGACCCGCAGCGCCGACGCACGCGGCGATGCGCTCGACATCGAAGGCAAGACCTCGCTGCGCGAGCGCTCTGGCGGACGGTTGGGCTGGGCGCTGGCCTACGGTGTGGCCGCCGAACGCGCCGGCCCCGGGGTGCCCTGGCGGCGCACCGAGCGGTTCATCTTGATCGAAGCGACGCTGCAACCCGCCACCGGATGGCTCGCGGAGGTGTCGCTAGGCAACGCACGCCAGCGCAGTGCGCGCCGAGACACCACGCTGTGGTCACTGGGCCTGGAGCGCGGCTTCTCCGACAGCTTCGAGGCGGTGGCCGAACTGTCGGGTGACGACCGCGACCGGCCCACGGCCAGCGTCGGGCTGCGCTATCAGATCTGGCCCGATCATGCGCTGCTGTCGCTGACCTACGGGGTCAAGATGACGCCGCTGCGCGAGCGCCGCCTCGGGCTCGGCGTCACGTTCGAGTTCTGACCGGACTGGCCGGAGGTGGTGGCACGAATCCACCCACTTCCCGCGCCAGCAGCGATGCGATGCGGGTAAGCGTCCAATCCTCCAGGTACGGCCCGATCGCCGTCTGAGCTGGCGCTGCGCTCGGGAGCGGCGTCGAACGGCCCTGCTGGCAAGCCCGGCTGTAAGAAGCCAACGCGCGCGCCCGACCCAGCCCTGGCGGGCTGCTACGCACGGTGGATGGCGCCCGGCTCCCAGAGGCCGCGTGAGGATTCGGTGAGGACTTTCCGCGGCTGCCCCGTCAGGATTCTGCGCCACACGAGCATCCGCCCATGATCGACACGCACTCGCCCGTTCATCCTCCGTCCACTCATGTGCCCACTCACGCGCCAACCCATGCGCCCACTCAGGCCTCGCGCCGCCCAGGCGCGGGCCGCAGCGATGGGCCACGTCGCATCCTCGTGATCGAGGACGAGCGCGACATCGCCGAGCTGATCGCGCTGCACCTGGCCGACCTGCCGGCCAGCGTCACCCTGGCCAACGACGGGCCAGGCGGGCTGCAGCTCGCGTTGCAGCAGGCCTGGGATGCGATCGTGCTGGACATCCGCCTGCCCGGGCTGAACGGCCTGGACCTGTGCCGCGAAGTGCGGGCGCAGACCGCGCATGTGCCGATCCTCGTGCTGACCGCGCGCAGCGGCGAGCTCGACCGCGTGCTCGGCCTCGAGCTCGGGGCCGACGACTATCTGACCAAGCCGTTCAGCGTGCTGGAGCTGCAGGCGCGCGTGAAGGCACTGCTGCGCCGCTCGGCGGTGACCGCGGCGCGCAACGCCGAGGCTGCGGCACAGAAGCCGGTGGTCGTGAGTAACGGGCGCCTGGTGGTCGACCGCGTGCAGCGCCGCGCCTGGCTGGCCGGCTCCGAGATCGTGCTGACCCCGCGCGAATTCGATCTGCTGTGGCACTTCGCGCAACACCCGGGGCGCGTCTTCACGCGCACGGAACTGCTGGCCGACGTCTGGGGCCATGGCCACGATGGCTACGATCACACCGTCAACAGTCACATCAACCGCCTGCGCAGCAAGCTCGGCGACGAGCGCGAGGAGGCGGCCTTCATCCACACCGTGTGGGGCGTGGGATACCGCTTCGAGGTGGCCGCGTGAAGCCGGCTGGCGGCCGGGCCGGCAGCCGTGGCAGCCACCGCGGCGGAGGCAGCCCGCTGTGGCAGCGGCTGCACGTGCGCGCCGCGCTCGTCGCCGCGCCGGCGCTGCTGGGACTGGGCGCAGCCATGTACTTCATGCTGCAGCACTACAGCGCACAGACGGCTCTTGAAGCGGGCCAGCGCATGAACCTCGCGCTGGCGCGTTACGTGGTCGAGCACCAGCCGCCCGACCTCATCGCAGCCGATGGCCGCCCGGCCCTCATCCGGATGAAGGAGCTGGCGCTGCACGTGATGCAGATCAACCCGGCCCTCGAGGTGTACCTGCTGGACGCGCATGGCCGCGTGCTCGCCCATGCGCTGGAAGGCCTCCAGAAGCCCGACCCGGTGGGCGCGCAGGTTGATCTGACATCGGTGCGGCGCCTGCTGCGAGCCAGCGACGACGCCACCGTGCTGCTGCCCGTGCTCGGCACCGACCCGCGCAACCCGGCGCGGCCGAATACGTTCTCGGTGGCCGCGGTGGCTCAGCCCGGGGGCGGCATGGGCTATCTCTACATCGTGCTCAACGGCCGCATGGCGCAAAGCGTGTCGGCCAGCCTGGCCAATTCCAATGCGCTGCGTGCGATGGCGCTCGGTGCGGCCTTGTCCACGTTGCTGGCAGCGGCATTGCTGTGGATCGCGTGGAGTCAGCTGACGCGGCCGCTGCGACGGTTGACCGACGAGCTGAAGGCATTCCGCGACGAGGGCGGCGCACCGCATCGCAACGACACCGGCGACGAGCTCGGCGTGCTGCGGCGCGCCGTGCACGCCATGCAGCAGCGCATTGCGCAACAGTTTCAGCGCCTCGAGGATGGCGACCGGCAGCGCCGCGAGCTCGTCAGCAACATCTCGCACGACTTGCGCACGCCGCTGTCCAGCATCCAGGGATACGTCGAGACGGTGCTGGTGCGCGGCGAAACGCTCGATGTGCAGACGCGCTCCACCCACCTGCGTACGGCGCTGCGCCATGTCGAGTTGCTGGGCAAACGCATAACCGACCTGTTCGAGCTCTCCAAGCTGGATGCCGGGCGCTTGGAGCCGAAGCAGGAGGCCTTCTGCCTGGCCGAGCTGCTGCAGGACGTGGTGCAGAACTACCGCCTGGCGGCCCAGCAGCGTGGTGTGTCGATCCACCTGTCGGCCGGCAGCCATGCGAAGGCCAAGGTGCAGGCCGACATCGCGATGATCGAGCGCGTGCTGCAGAACCTGATCGACAACGCGCTGCGCTACACGGCCGCGGGTGGCACCGTGGGGCTGGCCATCGAAAACCACGGCGCGTTCATGCAGATCAGCGTCAGCGATACGGGCCGCGGCATCGCGACCGAGCACCTGCCGCACATCTTTGAACGTTACTGGCGCGCTACCGACGCCGAAGAGGCGGGCCCCTCGACCAGCTCAGGGCTGGGCCTGGCCATCGTCAAGCGCATCCTCGACCTGCACGGCAGCGCGGTGCGTGTGCACTCGGAGTTCAAGCGCGGCACGCGCTTCGAATTTCTCCTGCCGCAAGCAGTTTGAGCGCAGCCGCTGGCGGCGCGAGGTGCCTCCGTGCATCGGCACGCAGGCACCAGGCGGCCCGTGCTGCTGCGCCGGTCGGGGCGGGGGCCGGCGCCGCTGGCCCCCGCCACCGAGCTTCAGTTCGCTGCGAGGCCGTTGGAGCCGGCCGGCAAGCCCGTGGCGCCGCCGGCGGCACTCAAGACCCCATCGCGCGCGATGGCAAACGACGTGAGGCTGCGGCTTCCTGCGTTGAGCACGAACAGGCGGCGCCCTTCGGCCGAGATGGCCGCGTCGATCGGGCCCCCGGCCGAAGTGGCCGCGATGCCCTGCGCCAGTGTGAGCTGGCCGGACCTCTGCACGGCGTAGCTGCTGA
This sequence comes from Burkholderiales bacterium, assembly GCA_031401195.1. Classification (GTDB taxonomy): domain Bacteria; phylum Pseudomonadota; class Gammaproteobacteria; order Burkholderiales; family Burkholderiaceae_C; genus Rubrivivax. The sequence goes on along the minus strand of JANNRI010000212.1, from coordinate 6,118 downwards.
TGGTGTCGCTGCCGGTGTTGGTCACATAGGCATGGCGGCCATTGGGCGTCACCACGACCCAGCAGGCGGCCGTCTGTGTCGTGGCGACCGAAGCGCTGATCGGCAGCGGCTTGGCCGGCGCCCAGCTCTCGAAGCCGTAGGACGACACCGCGCTGCCATTGGTCGCGCCGCCGAAGGCCTCGGACACCAGCGCGTGGCCGCGGCGATCGAAGGCGAAGCCGAACGGCGTGGCGCCGAGCGACGCGGTGACCAGCGGCGCATCGATGCCGCCGTCGCGGCGCACGCGGTAGCTGGTGAGCTTGTTGGTGGCCTTCTCGGTGACGAGCAGCACGTCGCCGTCGGGGCTGAAGCCCACTTGCGCCGAGCCCGTGCCACCCGCCGCTGACAGCGCACGCGTGCTTCCAAGTGCGTGCAGCGTGCCGACGACATTGCGAAAGCCGGTCACGTTGCCGGTGCCGGCCGCATTCAGCACATAGACGATGCCGTCGTGCTCGGTCACGCTGATGGGTCGCTGGCCACCGGACTCCACGGTGGAGCGCAGCTCCAGGCCCTTGCGACGCACCGCGAAAGTGGAGACGCTGTTGCTCAACGCGTTGACGACGAACAGGAAGCGACCGTTGCCGCTCAGCGTGACGGCACCCTGGTTGCCCAGACCGCCACCCGTGCCCTGCCCATGCGTCGCAAGGCGTGCCTTCAGTGCGAGGCTGCCGTCACGCGGCGCGGTGTAGACCAGCAGCTCGTTGCCGGCCACGGCATTGGTGCTGGTGAAGACATGGCCGGCAAGGAAGCCATTGTCGTCATCGTCGTCATGGGCTGCAGCGGCCAGGCTCAGGCTGCCGGCCGCCAAGGCCACGCCGAGGATCTTGAACGCGTTTCGTCGGTTGTATTGCATCGTGAGGCTCCATCGAGTGCGGGTGGGTCGCGCTGCGGAGGCAGCGCGTGCCGCAGTCTTGGGCCGCACGTGGGTCATGTCCTCACGGATCCATCACGGGTCTGTGCCCGTTTCTCGTCGCCAGAAAGCTTCGGGCCTGAGGCGCTCAAGTACGGCCAGTGGTTCAAAGAGCTCGGCGTGGACTGCCTGCACATCGACAGCGGTTTCGGATTCGTCAACCCGAAGGGCAGCCCGGTCGACCATCCGCTGGATGGACTGCGGCTGTGCGCAAACTCGGTGTGCCATCTGAGCACAAAGGCAGGCATTCGCGCCATGCTGCGACGCCGAGCGGCTGCGGCTGTTGAACCGCCAGGGGCCTCGAGGGCATTGAGCGGCTCAACACGCGGTTCGGCGAGCGGCCTGCGACGATCGTCACCAGCGAGAGGAACGCCGCCGAGGCCCAGGTGCCGGATCAGATGTCGGTGAGCGTCATGCAAAAGCCGGTCCGCGCGCATGTGATCAGCGACTGGCTCCTGCAGTGGAAGGCCCTGCATTTGATGGGCGTGAAGTGTCCGAGCCTCGCGCTTTCCCATCGCCTGTGCCGGGAGCCGGCGGCCGCAAGCAGCTGCTTATGGACCGCGTTGGCATGCGCACACTTCGAATGGCGTGCCAGAGCCAATGTGCCAAGCCGCCGGACACCAACTTTCTGCGGGTGCGCAGGCCGCGCGTCAGCCCCAAGATCGGGGGTGACCATGCTCATCAATCTGTGCTACGCCTGCCGCTGCATCAACGTCGCCGACGCGCGGTACTGCAAGGCCTGCGGTGTCCACCTTGAAGAGGCCGACACCGAGAGGCTGCCGCTTGAAAGGTGTGCTCCGCCGAGCGTGTCTTGGCTGGACGGACTGATCGAGCCATCGGGCCGGGAGCATTCCGTTGGCGCGCCGGCGGGGGCGGGTGCTGACCTGTCGATATCGCTTCGCAACGTTGAGCCCGAGCCGCCGACGAGCGCGACCTTGATGGTTCAGATGCCTCGGCCGGAGGTCGAAGAACTGGTGATGTCTGACCCCGAATTGCGGCCGGCCGTGATTGTGCCGATGGACGATTCGCGCGCGCCGACACCCGTGCCCAACGCGACGCGAACCGGACACAAAGCCGAGCGCCGCGCCGCTGTGCGGCGCCTGCGCCAGCGCGGCGCCCGAACCGGGGAAGCCGAGCTGGCCGTGCCCGAAGTGCTGGTCTACGACACCGACGATGGCGAGCGTGACCGCCTGGGCAGCCTGCTGCGCGGCTTCGGCTTCGGCGTGCACGCGGTCGACCATGCCGACAAGGCCGCGGAGCTGGCAGCGTCGCGGTGCTTCGTCGCCGCCTTCGTTGATATCGTGTTCGACGCCTCCGACGGTGGTGCCGGCATCGATCTGTGCGAACAGTTGCGTGCCCACAGCCAGCGCCACGGCGGCGCCGACACCTTGTTGGTGTTGGCCAGCGCAGCGCTGCAACCGACGGACCGCGTACGCGCGCAACTGGCCGGCTGCAACGAGACCATCGCCAAGCCGGTGACGCGCGGCAGCGTAGCCGGCGCGCTCGACAGCCACGGCATCGCTCTGCCGGCCGACCCGCGCAGGGGCTGATACACCGCGGACGCCGGCCTGCGCGTGGTGGCGCCGGGATCGGCTCTCACGACCCTCGAATCACGGCGATGAACTGGCGCTGCGAAATCAGTGACAAGGTGTTGCCGGGCTTGACGACCGCCGCCTCTGCGGAAGCACCGATGGCTGCTGCTGCCAGCGCGGCCGCTGCGGCAAGTGCACGAATCCGGCGCAGCGGCCTCGTTCCTGGCGAGCTGACGGCGACGTTACAGGCATTCACGCCTCGTTTCGTGAGGTCTCAAACACCAGAGCCCAGGGCTCCGATGCGCCCACCAGATTCCTGTCTCTCGCGCAATCGCACATGGGCCAGGCTGCGGCATGCCGAGCCGGAACGTGCGCAGTCTGTCACTGTCAATCGGCTGCTGGAGCCACAGTGGCATGGCTACGCCATCTGTCCAGTCTGTGGCGGCTGTCACGTGAACATACAAGGGCATCAGGGGCCGGGTACGGGGTCGCAGTACAAGCAGGCGTGACGTGTGCGCGGCGCGGCCGCATTCGTCCGGCGGCGCAGCGCTGCTGCAGCGCGGCCCTGGCGATAGCCGAATGAGGAGAAAGCAGCGATGCTGGAAACGATATTCCGCCCCAATGGGGATCGCAAACAGGCCGAGGCCGATCTGCGCGACCTGCTGACGGAGGTGCGCGAAGAGCGCAATTCCGTCCATACGGAGCGTGCAGCGCTGAAGGCCCAGCTCGACCAGGCCAGCGTCATGGTGAACCGTCTGTCGCGCACCAACAAGGCGCTCGAAGAACTCGGCGCGAAGGCCGATGCGGCCATGCGCAAGGTGGACTTGCTTTCCGAAGTCGCTGCCAGCTACGACGAGCGGGCGCAGCGCCTGGAGCAGCTCGACCGGCACGTGGGCGAGTTGATCACGCAGGTGGCGGAAGCCGAGCGGGGATCGAAGGCGCTCCTGGCGCCCGATGGCCACTTGCACCAGCACCGCAAGGCGCTGAACGAACTTGGAGCCCAGGTGCATGCCTCCCAGGCCACGCTCGAGCGGCTGTCCGGGGAAAGCGAGAAGCTTGGGCACCTGCAGGCGCAGTTGCAGCGCTCGAGTGGCGAACTGCAGCAATCGATGCAGGGCGTCGCCACTGTGAAGGGCGAACTGGCCGAGCTGCGCACTGCTGAGAAGGAGTTGCGCAAGGAGGTGTTTGGCGCGCGCGAGGTGGCCCGCGAGGCACGCACGGACTCGACCGCTGCCGCTGGCGCCGTCAAGGAGGTCGAGGCCAAGCTGGAATCGCTGGCGCAGCTGCAGGAGCTGAGCAAAGTCACCGAGAAGCGCCTCGCGTCACTCAAGACGATGGCCGAACAAGTGTCTTTGAAGGCCAAGACCCTCGAGGCGCAGCGGCTTGCCGTCGAACATTCGGTGATCGAAACCACGCGCCTGAACCAGATGGTCTGGGCGATGAACGCGCAGCTCACAAAGCTCTCCGAGGGCCACGACCAGATGCAGCGCGCCGAAGAGGCGGTCGCGCGCATCGAGCAGCTGGCGCACGAGGCGACGCAGAACGTGGACACGGCCAGCGCGGCGCAGGAAGAATTCCGGCGCGAGACGTCGCGCATCGAGGTCCAGGGCCGCGCGCTGCTCGAGACGCTGCGCACAACGCTCGACCGCGTGGCGACGGAGAAGGAAGAGTTCAGCTCGTTCGACGTGCGGCTGAAGTCGATGTCGGGCATGGTGGCCGAGACGGAGACGAGAGTGCAGGCCGTGCTCGCCAAGGACGAATCGCTCATTGCCCTGGAGCACAAGACAGAAGACATCAGCAAGGTCTTCGGCGACCTGCGTCTGGAGACTGAGGAGCTGGCCCGCAAGCAAGGCGCGCTGGATGCATTGACCGAACAGCTGAGCCTGATGGAGGCGCTGGGCCGACGCACTGCGGTGCAACAGGAGGGCTTGTTGAAGTCGCAGGGCGATCTGGATGCCATGCGCAGCGAGTTGGCCGAGTTGACGAAAGCCCACGCCGAGGCGGCGCGGCTGCGCGACAAGCTGGCGCAGGATCGCGCCGCGCTCGAGGCCTTCGGCGAACGCACCGAAGCAATGATCGGCCGCACGCCCGAGATCGAGGCACGGCTGGACGCGGTCGCCGGCAAGATGGCGCTCCTGGACGCGGGCAACCAGTCCGTCCGGCGTCTGGGCGATCTGGCCGCCGGGCTCGACGACCAGGTCGCGCGTGTGAGCGCGCGCATGCAGTTTGTCGACAAGGTCGAAGAGCGCATGGACGCCCTGCATGCACTGACCGTCGAAGTCGAACGCAAGGTCGCCGAGCAGCTGGCACGACGATCGGAGATCGACGGCATCAAGCACCTGTGCGAGACCCTCACGGCGCAGGTCGTGAGTGCACAACAGCAGCTCGAGGGCTTGTCGGCCCAGCAGGGCCGGTTGCAGCCCCTGACGGGCGAAGTGACCAAGCTCGGCGACGCGCTCAAGGGTGCACAAAGGCGCGTGGAGGCGCTGCAAAAGGACGAGGCCGCCGCGCGGGCGCAGCATGCACGCCTGACCGAACTCATCGAGCAAGGCAAGGCCCAAGCCGTCGAGACCTCCCAGCGGCTGCACCAGGTGCAGGTTCTCGGCGAGGACCTGGCCCGGGTGGTGACCATGAAGGACGACGTCATGGCCGAACTGGCGCTGGTGCAGGTGCGCCAGCGCGAGGCACATGCACAGGTCAATCTCACCGACGCGCATCTGCAGCGGATCGAGTCGATAGCCAGACAGTTCGATCAGCGGCGTGCGCAGCTGGCGCAGGCCGACAAGGCGATCACCACCTTCGAGTCGCGGCTGGTCGACCTGGACCGCCACGCCGAAGGGCTGGACAAGAAGATGCACTCGCTCGCCGAGCGAGCGACGATGGTCCAGGCCGTGAAAACCGAGGTCGACAACATCCGCCAGATCAGCAGCCGCAGCAAGGCCGACCTGCTCTTCGTGGCCGAGCACCGCAACGATGTCACCGACCTGCGCGCCAAGGTCGAAGAGCTGATCGATCGTGTCAGCGACACCGACGGCAAGATCGCGCTCATCGAGTCCTGGCGCAAGACAGTCCAGGACCTGCAGGCGAGCGCTCAGGCTTCCACCCAGATGCTCGACGACATGCAAGCCAGCCTGGAGAACCTGGGCGAGCAGCGTGCGGTGATCGACGACGTGGGCGAGAAGCTGGCTCGACTGGACTTCACAGTCCACGAGGCGCGCGACACGCTTGCCCGGCTGGACGCCTCGGGGCAGGAGGCGCAGGGCACGCTGCGAACGCTGCAGCGCGAGCGCGAGGTGGCCGAGCGTGTCGAGAAGAGCATCAAGCTGCTGCGCGGACGAGGCGGCGCGAACCCCGCGTAGCCCCGCCGCAGCCAGGCCCAGCTGGCGATCCTGGCATTGTTCGAGGCGTCGACAGCTAGCGCGCGAGCCCAAGGGCGCGCAATCGGTGCGCGGTCACGTTGGCCTCGGCACGCGACAGCAGCACCATCGGTGGCAATGACTGTCCCCAAGGGTTCCCGAGGAGTATGTCGATGCAAGGCTGGCTGGAGCGATTGTTGGGGCGGACAAGCGCTGCGCCGACGAATGCGGCCTCGCCGCAGCCCGTCGTGGCGCCGTCGCGTACCTTCAACGAGGCCAGT
>JANNRI010000211.1:0-7897 GCA_031401195.1 Burkholderiales bacterium | reverse complement strand
AGGGCGGCATCTTTGCGTTGTCGCTCGCCTTGGCGCCCGCGCTGGCCAAGCTGGGCCGCTTTGTGGCGCTGCCGGCCAGCGCGCACGAGCCGCTGCGCCAGCGCATGGTGCTCATGCGCCAGGCCGGCGAGGCCGCGCGCGCGCTGTACGCGCACCTGCAGCAGCCCGAGGCTCGCGCGGTACTGCGCCGCTACGGCTTCATGCTGCCCGGCGAGGCTTGACCGGCCATGGACTGGACCGCGCTGCGCGTGTCGCTGCTGCTGGCGCTCGCCACCGCGCTGGTGCTGCTGCCGCTGGGCATTGCGGCTGGCCGGGCGCTGGCGCTGACGCGCTGGCGCGGAAAACCGCTGGCCGAGGCGCTGGTGGCGCTGCCGCTGGTGCTGCCGCCCACGGTGCTCGGCTTCTACCTGCTCGTGCTGTTGGGGCCGCAAGGGGCCGTCGGGCAGGCGATGGCGGCGGTGAACCTGCCACCGCTCGTCTTCAGTTTCTGGGGCCTGGTGCTGGCCAGCGTCATCAGCAGCCTGCCCTTCATGGTGCAGCCGCTGCGCGACGCCTTCGCCGGCGTGGGCGTGCGCATGAACGAAGTGGCTGCGACCTTGCGCGCCTCGCCATGGGATGCCTTCTTCAGCGTGGTGGTGCCGCTGGCGCGGCGCGGGTTCTTCTCCGCACTCACCTTGACCTTCGCGCACACGGTGGGCGAGTTCGGCGTCGTGCTGATGGTGGGCGGCAACATCCCGGGCGCCACGCGGGTGCTCTCGATTGCGCTGTACGACCACGCCGAGGCCATGAACCATGCGGCCGCGCATGCCCTGGCCGGGGGGCTGCTGCTGGCTTCGTTCGCGGCGCTGGTGGTGTTGAACCTGCTCAACCGCCGGCGCGTGGAGGCCGCGTGATCGAGGCACGTTTTGCACACCGGTTCGCGGCCGGATCAACGGGTGGACCCGCGGCCGGATCCACGGCCGGGTCAGCGACCGGGTCAGCGCACGGCTTCGAACTCGACGTCGACCTGCGCCTGCCCGAGCGCGGCGTGAGCATGCTCTTCGGCCCCTCGGGTTGCGGCAAGACGACGTTGCTGCGCTGCCTGGCCGGGTTGCAGCGTGCGCAGCACGGCAGGCTCGTGGTGGGTGGCACCTGCTGGCAGGACGGCTCCAGCTTCGTGCCCACGCACCGCCGTGCCATCGGCATGGTGTTCCAGGAAGCGAGCCTGTTCCCGCACCTGAGTGTGCAGGGCAACCTCGACTACGGATTGAAGCGCGGGTCGGGCGGCGCCTCGCCCGCCGGCCGTGCCGCACTCGACGCCGCAGTGGAGCTGCTCGGCATCGCGCCCCTACTCACGCGAAATCCCGAGGCGCTGAGCGGCGGTGAACGCCAACGCGTCGCGATTGCGCGCGCACTGGCCACCGGGCCGCGTCTGCTGCTGATGGATGAGCCGCTGGCGGCGCTGGACGCGCGGCGACGGCAGGAGATCCTGCCCTTTCTCGACCGTCTGCACCGAGAGCTCACGATCCCCGTCGTCTACGTCACGCACGCGATCGGCGAGGTCATGCGTCTGGCAGATCACGTGGTTGCGCTCGAGGGCGGCCGCGCCACCGCCAGCGGGCCGCTGTTCGAGATGCTGGCGCGGCTGGACGTGCCGCAACTGGCGCAGGACGAGGCTGCCGGTGTGGTGCTGCACTGCACTGTGGCTGCGCGTGAAGGGCAATGGCACCTGGTGCGCATGGACTTCGACGGCGGCTCGCTCTGGAGCCGCGACAGCGGGCACCCGTTGGGCCAGGCCGTGCGCGTGCAGGTGCTGGCGCGCGATGTCAGCCTCGCGCTGGTGGAGCAGCACGAAACGAGCATTGCCAACCAGTTGCTCGGCACGCTGGAGGCCCTGGCCGACGACGTGCATCCAGCCCATCAGGTCGCCCTGGTGCGTGTCGGCTCGGCGCTGCTGATGAGTCGGCTCACGCGCCGCTCGGCCGAACGGCTCACGCTGCGGCCGGGGCAACGCGTGTGGGTGCAGGTGAAGGCAGTGGCGGTCGTGGCATAGGCCGGCGCGGTTCAGCGCGCCATTCCGAGGTCTTGCAGCGCAGCGGATTCGAGCACCGTCACGCCAGGCTGGGCGTTGGCCACGCCGCGCAGCAAAGCCCCCGCCAGCGTGGTCGCCTCGATCGGCCGCCAGGCCTTGGGGATCAGCGCCGCCCATGGCCGCATGAGCGCCAGTGCCACCCGTTCTCCCAGGCGTGGGGCCTGTTTCAGGCTGGCACGGTCGCCAGCCAGCAGAGAAGGGCGCGCGATGACGAGGTGGCGGAAGCCCACCTGGCTCAGTGCCGCCTCCATCTCGCCCTTGGTGCGGTTGTAGAAGCTGCGCGACATCGGATTGGCGCCCAGCGCCGACACGACGGCGAAGTGCGTCACGCCGGCGGCTGAAGCTGCGCGCGCGAAGGCGAGCACCGCATCGTGGTCAACGGCCCGGAACGCGGCCCGCGAGCCCGCCACAGCGATGGTGGTGCCCAGGCAGCAGAAGGCCCATTCGGCGCGTGGCAACGGCGGCAGCCCGGCGAAGTCGACGACATGCACGCGTTGGCCGGGCCCGGTGGCCGGAGTCTCGCGGCGCACGAGCAGGTGCAGCGGCTGCGGGCCTTGCCACTGCGTGGCGAGCGCGCGCCCGACGAGGCCGGTGGCGCCGGCGAGCAGGGCGCTTTGCAGTTTGTGCAGTGATGGCGGGCGCGGTAGCGGCATGGGCCGAGCGTAGCGCATGCGATGCCTCGTTTTGTTCATCCGGCTCGCCCACGTTGGGTGGCAGAGCCCGTTGGGCATCCGCTCGTTGTGCTGCTCCGTCGATCCGCGCCTCGAGGCCGCTGCGGCAAAGCCGGCGGCGGGCTGGCCGGTGCGGGCGCAGTCCGCGCCTTCGCCCAGGGGCTCAGGTGCCCTGCGTCACGCGGGACTCAAGGGCCGCGCATAACTCGTTGCGCTCGCGCAAGCGCTCGCGCCACTCGGACAGCATGCGCGAGTCAGTGGATTGAAGCGCACCTGCGTCGCGCACGTCACGCCCCGGAGAACGCCCTTGAGCCCCGCGCGACTCCAGCGCGGACCGCTGATCGCCCTTGCCGACCAGCCCACCGCCGGCTTTGCGGGATGACCGAGGTGGACAACGAGCAAAGTCACGCGCTGCGGGCCACGGCCTCGGGCGCAATGACCGGTCGCCACAAGTGACCTCGCTGCCGCTCGAATGGCCTTGACGAAGGTCGGCATCAGACCTGACAGCGGGCATCGAGACCACGCGGTTCTGGACCCGCAAGCGACCCAAAGGCGTCGGTGGAACATTTCCGGCCGAGCGACCGGTCGACCTTTGAAAGCGGTCGTTCGCCGAACATGCTGTGAAAGCAGAGCCTGAAGATAGCGGTCGTTCGCGGGTCGCAACTACCGTCCGGGGGCAAGGTGCCAGCTGAACGGCTGCATCACAGAGTTGCGAACTGGCGCCGACCCAGAGCCGAAGTAGATGCCTCGGCAAAGCAGCCGGTCATATCCACCAAACCGTTGGGTCAATTTGCCGACCGACTGACGATCCAGACTTCGAGTAGCAGCAAAGCAATCCATCGCAACATGCAGCTGCGTACGTTGTCGCACGGACCGCGGCTGTAAATCAGCCCGCCCTGGCAGCTTCAAGGCCAAGAATTTAACTTCCGCGATCCAACGGCGTTGTTCAGGAGGCACCATGAAGAGCTTGTTTGCCATTGCTGCCGGAACCGCCCAGTGCTTGACTTGATTTCTATCCGATCGCAGGTAGCCCTTCACCGCCCGCGGCGGTGACAGCGTGGCACCGCGCCGAACCAGTTGGGGCAGCAAGCGCCGCGCCTGCTGCCGCAGCGCGGCGGAACAGACAGCGTCAAAGGACGAGGCGGAAGACTGCGACAGGGCAAGTCCATCACTTGAACCCACCGGCCCGGTTTGCTTGGCTGACGCATCCCGGCCATCCGTCCGCAGCGCAAGAAGCGCGTCCTCGATAGGCGACGCGAGCAGAGTGGTCTTGCCCCCCGCGTAAGTCCCTCACAGCCCTCCCGGGATGCCAGTCACCAGTGACGCCACGCCATGCCCATGCACGCTGCGGGCCGGAAAGCGCTTGGGTAAACTATGAAGTCATGCGCCGATCTGCCGTCCTCTTCGTCATGCTGCTTGCCATCCTCTGGCAATCGGTGGCCATGGCGCGCGTAGGCTCAACGGTGAATCCGCTGGCTGACTTGGAGCATGCGACGCTGCACTGGCAGGAAGCAGCCCATCACCACCACGAGGATGGGTCCTACCACCTGGACGACTCGAAAGAGTCGGTGCAGCACGCGGCGACGGACCATCTGAATGCCTCGCTGGGCATGGCGGCGGCGTCTTCGCACGACTTCCCGCCCTTGGGATCGGCCGCGCCCGACGGCCTGCGCGAGCGACTCGTGCCCAACCCCGCTCTCGACGGCCTGCTCAGACCGCCTCGGTTCCGCGCCTGACCCGCATTCACCGCGGAAGTCAGCGGCGGGCGTCCACCCATGGACGCCCGGCCTGCCGCCACGGCACCCCACGCAAGCACTCGTCCGCCCCTGGCGTGACCTGAACTCGCGTCCGGCCAGCCCCGGCTGTTCGAACGTCAGGATCATCGTGAAACCTCTTCCTTGGCTGTCTGCCTGCGCTATCGCGGGCAGCCTGGCCGCCGGGCCCGTCTGGGCCCGGCCTGCTGCATCACCGGAGGCCCCCCGGGCCGCCTTCCCACCGCTTTCCGGCCCAGCATCCGCTCCAGCCAACGGCAGCGTCACCCTTCGCGTGGCGCTGGACGCTGCATGGCAGCGTGCCGTCGCGGCCCGCGAGAGCGAAGGCCAGCGTCGCCGCGCCGAAGCGGATCGCTCCGTCGCGGGCAGCTTCTGGGCTGCACCACCGTCCCTGGAACTCAGTCACCGCAGCGACCGCCTGCACCGGAACACCGGCAGCCGCGAGAGCGAGATCGGTGTGGCCGTTCCCTTGTGGCTGCCCGGCCAAAGAGCAGCCCGTGCGGGCACGGCGGACGCCGCCGCATCACACGCTCTGGCGGCCGAACAGTTGGCTCGGCTGCTCCTGGCCGGTGAGCTGCGCGAAGCGGCGTGGCAGCTCGCTGCCTCTGAGGCCGAAGGGGCCCAGGCTGACACGCAGGCCCAGGGGCTGAAGCAACTCGCCGACGATGTCGAGCGCCGCGTGCGCGCCGGTGACCTGGCGCGTGCCGACGCCCTGGCCGCACAGGCCGAGCACCTGGCGGCCGCCGCGCTGCAGGCTGAAGTGCGCCAGCGAAGCCAGGCTGCACGCGCGCGCTGGGCCCTGTTGACCGGACTGACATCAGCGCCCGATCTGACGGCGGCGACGAACGACGTGGCGCCAGACTCGGCCGCGCCGCACCCGGAACTGCAGCTCGCCAGCCAGTCCACCGAACTTGCACGCCAGCGCGTGGAACTGATGCGCCGTTCGCGCCGCGACGCGCCCGAGCTGACCGTGGGCGTCAGGCAGGACGTGTCGGGCCGGGCCGAAGCCTCGCAAGGCAGCGTGGTGGTCGGCCTGCGCCTGCCCTTCGGCACCGACGATCGCAACCGCCCGCTGGAAGCGTCGGCGCTCGCCGAGCTGGACGTGGCCCAGACCTACGAGCAGCGGCTGCGCGAGCGTCTGGACAGCGAAATCGCCGCCGCCCGCGACGCGCTGCGCTGGGCGCAGACGCAGCTTGAAGCCGAGACCGCCCGGGCCCGCCTGCTGCGCGAGCGCGCCGCGCTGATCGACAAGTCCTTCCGTGCCGGCGAGACGCCGCTGCCCGACCTGCTGCGCGCGCTCACCGCCGCGGCGCAGGCCGACAGCGCCGCCGCCCGCCAGACCGTCGCGCTGGGCCTCGCCCGCGCGCGCCTCCAACAAACCCTGGGACTCCTGCCATGAACCTGATTCACACCCGCTGCGCGCCGCAGCACCTGATGGCTGCAGCCGCCATGACGCTGCTGCTTGCGAACCCCGCCGCCATGGCCGGCCCGGGTGCCCATGGCCCCAACGGCGAACATCTGGACGGCCCGACAACGATGCGCGCCGCATCGGCACTGCCACGCGTCGAAGCCAAGTCGGAAACCTTCGAACTGGTGGCCGAACTGCGCACCGGCGAGTTGGTCATCGTGGTCGACCGCTACGACTCCAATGAACCGGTGCTTGGCGCCAAGCTCGAGCTCGAGAGCGGCTCGCTCAAGGCCGTCGCCGCCTTCCGCGCTGAGCAAGGCGACTACGCCGTCACCGACGCGGCCATGCTGAAGGCACTGGCGGCAGCCGGCGAGCATGGCCTGGTGTTCACGCTGGTCGCAGGCCAGGACAGCGACCTGCTCGACGGCACGCTGGTGATCGCAGGCGGCGGCGGCGCCGCCGCCTTGGCGGCGAAGAGCGACCACGGACACGCGCACGGCACCGACGACCATGGCCACGCCCACGAACTGGAACGCGCCGCCTGGATCGGCGCCGGCGTTGCGGCCCTGGGTCTCATCGGCGGCATCGCCTGGTGGCGCCAGCGGCGCCGCGCAGCGGGCCAGCTGCAGGGAGCGCTGTGATGGTGCAGCACCTGTCGCACCCAAGCCGCCGGCCTACCGTGTTCGTCGCCATGGCGTTGACCGCCAGCCTCTTCTGGCTGTTGTCGTCTGCCCACGCGGCCCCCGGCGCGCATGGGCCCAACGGCGAACACCTCGACGCGCCCGGCGCCGCAGTCAACGCTTCGGGCCTGGCACGCCTGCCCGACGGCAGCGTCAACGTGCCCAAGCTCGCACAGCGGCGCATGGCCATCCGCACGCTGCTGGCGCCGGAGTCGGAAGCCGCCGCCACCGTCGAGATGCCGGGGCGCGTGGTCACGGACCCCAACGCCAGCGGCCGAGTGCAGGCCACACACGGCGGCCGCATCGAGCCCGGGCCGAAGGGCTTGCCTGTTGCCGGCCAGGCGGTGAAGCGCGGCGACGTGCTGGCTTACGTGCGCCACCACGCCGAGCCCTATGCCGTGGGCGCGCAACAGGCCCAACTGGCCGAGCTGCGCGCACAGCGGCAACTGGCTGAACAGCGCGTGCAGCGCCTCGAAGGCCTGGAGGGCACCGTACCGCGCAAGGAGATCGAGACAGCCCGAACCGAGGCCAACAGCCTGGCCGAACGCGAACGCAGCATCAGCGGCAGCCTGGTGGCGCGCGAAGCCTTGACCGCACCCGTCAGCGGCGTCATCGCCCGTGCCGACCTGGTAGTTGGCCAGGTCGTCGAACCGCGCGACGTGCTGTTCGAGGTGGTGGACCCGGCGCGCATGTTTGTGGAAGCCACGACGGCCGACGCCCGCGTGGCTGCCCGCGTGGCCAGTGCCTCGCTGCAGGGCGTGCCCGAGGTCACGCTGCGTCTGCTGGGGGTGTCGCGCTCGCTGCGCGACGGCGTGCTGCCGCTCACCTTTGCAGTCAGTGCGGCCAAGCCTGGCGCGGCCTCGCCGTCACTGCCCTTGGCGATCGGCCAGCCGGTCACCGTCGTGGCGCAAATGAAGGAGCGTATCAAGGGCGTGGTGCTGCCGGCGCACGCGGTGGTGCGCAACCCGTCCAACGAGCCCATCGTGTGGATCAAGTCGGGTGCCGAGCGTTTCATCCCGCAGCCGGTGCAGTTCCGGCCGCTCGATGCAGGCACGGTCGTGGTTACCCAGGGCCTGAGTGCCGACAACCGCGTGGTGGTGCAAGGCGCACCGCTGATCGCGCAGATCCGCTGACATGACGACCCCCACGTTCACTTCGTTCACTGCCCCCCAAGGGGGCGTTCATTCGGCTTGGGAACGGCCCGGCGCCGACTGAGAGGCAACACACTATGTTCAATTGGATTGTTCGCACCAGCCTGCACAACCGCCTGTTCGTGCTGGCAGTGGCAGCGTTGT
>JANNRI010000210.1:0-1566 GCA_031401195.1 Burkholderiales bacterium | reverse complement strand
CCAGCGGCGCGATCTCGAGCACCCGAACGTTTGGCGGCGCGAGAAACACCTGGTACTCGAGCGCCAACTCGTGGCGCTGCCCGCCTGGCGCGGCGTGCACCGATGCCGCGACACGCCGCAGCTCGATCGCCTGGCCGCGGCCACCGGGCCGTGGCAACGAATCTTCGGCAAGGCGCCAGCCCTGCGGCGCGTGAACTGTCACCTGGCGCTGCACGACCTCGCCGACCTGGTAGCCGTAGGCGCGCGGCTCGCTCGCCTGCACGCGCAGCGCGTCCACGGCGTGGGCGCAGCCGAGCGGCGCACTCAGCAGCGCCCACCCGACCCGAACCATGAACGTTTGTTTCATGAGAGCGCCCCCAGGCCGACGGCATACGTCGTCCGCCCCCCGGGGGGGTTGAGCAAAGTGGCAGAGCCACATTTGCTCAAGAGAAAGTGGCGCGTCACCGCCTCAGCGTCAAACGCACCCTCGATGAACAGCGGCGCCCGATGTTGCGAGCCAAACAACTCGAGCAGCGCCGCACGGCGCGCCTGCAACGCGCCGGCCCAGCGCTCGCGCAGCGCGGGGCGCCACCACAGCCACTGGCGTTGGCCGCTTTCGGGTTCACGCGCTTGCGCCAGACCACGCGTTGCACCGAGCGCAAATTCAGCTTGCTGCCACAGCACGACCGGCACCACGTCGTGGGCCGCCATGCTGGCCAGAACCTCGCCGAGTTCGGCCAATGGAACGTGGAAGTCCGAGGCCAGAAACACGAGAGAACGCTGGCGCGGCAAGTGAAGGTGCGCGTCGCGCAAGCCAACCGCCGAACGGCCCTGCGGCTCGAGCGCGCGCAGCGACTCGGCCAGCCACACGCCGGCTCCGCGGCGGCGCGTCTGCGGCAGCGCCAGGTCGGCGCGCCAAGCCTCGTCGCAGCCGATGAAGCCGAAGCTGTCGCCGGTGCGCCACGCCGACAGCGCCAGGCTTTGCGCGAAGTCGGCCAACACGTCGAGTTTGCGCTGCGCGCCGACAAAACCCATCGACGCCGACAAGTCCGCGACCAGCACTACCGGAATCGACTTGCGCTGGCTGAAGCGGCGGACGATCCAGTTGCCGAAGGGGTCGCGCAAACTGAGCCGCAGGTCCAGGCGCCGCGCATCGGGCGCGTCGAGCAGCGGCGCGTGGGCGCGGAACTCGAAGCCCGCGTCGCCACCGTGGCTGCGATGGTTCCCCGGAAATCCGCCGCTCGCGGTGCCGGCGATGCGGTAGTGAAACTCGGCGCTCGGGCGGGTCATGGCAGGCGGGTCGGATCGGCGTCGAGCGCAGGTCAGCGGGGGTGAGCGGGCCGGGCGGGCGCGAGGTCGTGCGAGGCTGGAACGGCTTCTCGAACCTCAGGGCGCGGCGACCGCCGCGACGATGGCGCTCATCAAGCGGTTGCCGATTTCCTGCCGGTGCAGCTCGTAGACCGGCTGATAACACAGCCGATGCGCAAGCGCTTGCGCGAACACCGACTGCAGGTCTTCCGGCGCCACGTAGTGGCGTCCCGCCAACCAGGCCGCGACGCGCGCCGCGCGCAGCAACTGGCTCATGCC
>JANNRI010000209.1:0-23970 GCA_031401195.1 Burkholderiales bacterium | reverse complement strand
CTGCGCACGCGCTGGCGCAACTCGAGCACGAGGTCGCCGCAGCTCAGGTCACCGGCGTTCCATTCGATATCGTGGTCCATGGCAGCGCCTCAGCCGAATGCCGCGGCCGCGCCGCGAGCGGTGGCGCGAGAAGGACGGGGGTTTTGGGAAGCGGCGCCGCGGCAGGGGCAGGGCGCGCGGGCGGGGGAGAGTGCGGGAGAGGGTGCGGGCGAAGGAACGAAGGTCTCGCCGAACGCAGGAGGGCGCGGCGACATGGCTGCTGCCGCCCAGCAGGCGATCGAGGTGAAGTAGTGCTTGAAGCGATCGAAGAGCTTCTCACGCCGAGCGATGGTCGAGCCCGGCGCGCAACGCGCCCGCATCGAATGGGATCGGTGACTCCGAGCAGTCATTCGCACCAGTCTAAGCCCGGATGCAAGGCCTTACGGCGGAAGACCCGCAGCACCGAAGGGCCGAAGGGCCGAAACGGCTAGAAGCTGAGGACACGCGCATTCGGCGCCATGGCCGCCGACACCAGCGAGGCTGCCCCGCGAACGCCTTCGACCTCCGCAATCAGATGCCCGGTCGTCAGGCCCTGCTCGGCCAGCGCTGCCGGGCAGGCGAAAAGGCCCACGCCCAATTCACGGGCTTGGCGGATCTGCGTCAGCAGTGCCGCGCTCGCCGCGCCCTGCGCGAGCCAGCGCACCGCACCGGCACTCACCACATGCATTTCGACCGGCACGTCCATGGCCGCGGCCGTGGCTGCGTATCGCAGCGCCAGCCGCGCGGCCTCGGTCGAGTCGCTGCTCAGCACGACCAGCAGCGCGGTGTGGGAAGAAGGATCGTTCGAGGTGTCCATCGGCGCGGTGGGGGGAAGGCAGGCCGGACTCTAGCCACTCTAGCCGCCCGCAGACGGACAGGACGACGAGCAGGTTCGCGCGAGCACCGGGGCGTCCCGGCTGAAGATGGTGGTCTGGAACGCGCGCAGTTCGACGTCGCTGCGTTTCGAGTACCCGGTTCGAAACTACCCCGAGCATCTGCGGCAAACCGAATTCAAGGGCCCCGAGTCGGGCACGATGTTGGCCCTCCTGACCAACAACACGGCATTGCCGGCGCTGGCGAGCAAAGTGGCGCAGCCCCATTTGCTCATGAGTTCAGATTTGCGGCGCTTCGGCAGCCCTCGGCGAGCCCATCCGTGAGGTGCCGGCGACTTCGCGGGCGGCCCCCCTCGACAACACCCGCTGCAGAAACTCCACCTGCAGGCCCACGCCGCGCTCGAAGCCTGCGCCACGGTAAATGTCGAAGTGGCCCATGTTCACGCGGTGCAGTTCGCAACGCGCGCCTATGCGCCGTGCCGTGCTCAGCGCAGCGCTGGCCGGGGCCACGCTGTCGTCGGCCACGATCAGCAGCGCCGGGCAGCGAACGCGGCGGGCCCACATCACCGGGCGGTAGAAGGCCAGCGCGAGCGCGAAGCCGGCGCAGATGCGGTTCTCCCAGCCCGGGCCGGCAATGGCGAGGTAGCCGGGTTCGGCATCGGGCGTGCTCATCGTCGCCAGCGTGCCGGGCGCCCCCACGAGCGGAAAGTACACGCGCGGCCGGCCGAGCATCGCCTGCAGCATGTCTCGCAGCCCGCGCGCCGCCAGGCGCAACACCTGGATGAAACCGGCATAGCGAACGATGTTGAGCGTGGCCGACAGCCCGTCCATCATCGGCCCCTGGGCGCAGATCGCGGCGACGCGCGCATCGCGGGCCGCGGTCACGACCACGTGGCCACCAGAGAAGCTGCTGCCCCACAGCGCGATGCGCTCACCATCGACGCCGGGCCGGCTGCGCGCGAAGGCGATCGCCGCCGCCCAATCGGCCAATTGGCGCGGGATGGATACGAGCTGGCGCGGCAAACCGCCGCTGGCGCCGAAGTGCCGGTAGTCGAAGACCAGCACCGCGAAACCGGCGCGGGCCAGGCGCTCGGCATAAGGCTCGAGGCCGGCGGTGCGCACGCCTCCCAGACCGTGCGCCATGACGACGCAGGGCCTGCCCGAAGACGCCGACGCGCCGGCCTCGCCGTTCCCGGCATGCGGCTCGTACCACCAGGCGCGGCAGGTGTCGCTGCCGCTTTCGAATTCCACATCCAGGCGCAACGCGGGCATGCAAGGCTCCTTGGGATCCGGCCCGATGGGTTTCGGGCCCGGCGATGACAACGATACGGCCGCGGCGCGGCCACGGATGCAAGACACCTTCGACGCCCTCGGACGGTGTTGGTCGAAGAGGAGGGTTCGCCTTGCGTGGCTGACGACAACGAAGCCGATTCGGACGAAAGACACAGAACTCACGGAGAAAGAATCTATCCTCCGAGCAAGGTCTGACCCGGCACGACACGCGTGAACTGCACCGGTTGGTGCCGAACCTGCAATTGACCCTGCTCGAGCCTGACGACGGTGTATGTCGAGCTGGGTAAGTCACCGGTGTCGGGGTGGTCTTCGCGGAAATGCGCACCCCGTGAGTCTTCGCGTGCCAGCGCCGCTGTGGTGATCGCCAGGCTGGTGGCGACCAGACTTTTCAGGTTCATCCAGTCTTGCCAGCTCAGGTTGAAGCCGCGGTCACCATCGGCCACACCGGTCTGGTCAAGCTGCCGGTTCAGCGTTTGCAGTTGTTGCAAAGCCTGCTGCAGGCCGTGGGCATCGCGCAGGATGCCCACCTGCTGCCACATGGTGTCGAACAGCGATTCGCGTATGGCTTCCAGCGTACCCGGTGGTTGTTCGAACGGCGCCGCCATCGCGGCCATGGCGGTGGCGATGGCCGATTCGTCGGGCGCGCGCCATTGCCCGTGTTGTGGCACCCAGGCTGCCATGGTGTCGCCCGCAATGCCACCAAACACCGTGGAATTGGCCACGCCGTTGCCGCCCAGCCGATTGGCGCCATGCACACCGCCGGTGTCTTCACCGGCCGCAAACAAACCCGGCAGTTCGGTCTGGCCGTTGGGCTGGAAGACCACACCACCCATCATGTAGTGCGCGGTGGGCACCACCTCGACCACATCACCCGCCAGATCAAAGCCACAGTCGTCACAGCGCTCGACCATGCCCTTGAACTGCTGCCGCACGAGCGCAGGCCCCAAGTGCGCCATGGCAATGTAAACACCGCCGTTGGGCGAGGTGCGGCCGGCGCGCATTTCGGCGTAGATGCCGCGCGAGACGATGTCGCGTGTGGCACGTTCGCCGCGCTCGTCATAACCCGACATGAAACGCTCACGGGCGCCGTTGAGCAAATAACCCCCGGCACCACGCAAGCCTTCTTCAAGCACGGTGCCGGTCATGCGCGTGCCGCTGCCTGCGAGCAAGCCGGTGGGGTGGAACTGCACCATTTCCATGTCGCGCAAGGGCAGGCCGGCGCGCAGTGCCATGGCCATGCCGTCGCAGCTCTTGTCGCCTGAAGGGGTGTGGTACTTGTACATCGTGGGCCCACCGCCGGTGGCCAGCAGCACGGCCTTGGCCTGCACGAAGACGAAGCCGCCGCTGCGCATATCCACCATCAGCACACCGGCCAGTGCGTGGCCATCTACCGCCTTCACCAACTCCACCGCTCGGTGCTCTTCCAGGCGGTGTATGCCGCGCGCCCAGACTTGCTCGGACAAGCGGTTGATGATCTCGATGCCGGTCAAGTCGCCCTTGTGTACCGTGCGGTCGAAGGTTTGGCCGGCAAAGGCCTTCTGGTGAATGCTGCCGTCGGGGTTGCGGTCGAAAAAACACCCCAGCTCGTTTTCGAGCTCACGCACACGCTCGACGGCGGTGCTGACCAGGGTCCAGGCCAGCTCCTGGTCGGCCAGCCATTTGCTGCCCTCGATGGTGTCCATGAAATGGCGCTCGACCGAGTCGCCGGCGGCCAGCGCCACGTTGTAGCCACCCTGCACCATCCGGGTACAGCCACATTTGCCCAGCAGGCCCTTGACTGCCACGGTGATGTGCAGCTGCGGCGCGGCCTGGTGGGCATGCAGGGCGGCAAACAGGCCAGCACCGCCTGAGCCCAGGATCAGGATGTCGGTCTGCTGGCGTTGCAGCGGCGGTGGCGCCGCCGGTGTGTTCATGCCTGCACGCCCGGCACGTCCGGCACGCCTGGCACGCCTGGCACGCCCAGGCTGGCCAGCACCGCAGCGCGGCGCGACTGCGTCTCGAGGCGCACTACCTCGTACAGGCTGCCACCGTGGCTGTCCATGCCCACCCGCAGCGGGCCGAAGTTGCGGATGCGAAAACGCCACAAGGATTCGGGGTTCAGGTCATCCAGATCGACCGCTTCAATCTGCTCGATCCAGGTGGTCTCCAGCGCCGCGGTGCCCCCAACGATGGCCAGGTAGGCGCCGCCCCATTCGGCAAAAGCCGCCGAAGAGGCTTCGCGCAGCCCGCCCTTGCCGATGATCAGGCGCACGCCCAGCTGCTGCATCAGCGGCTGGGTGAATCGCTCCATGCGGTCGGACGTGGTGGTGCCGATGCACACCGGTGCATAACCGGCAGGATGCTTGGCATCAGGGATGACCTTCTTCACATTCGGTGCGGTGTGAATCACCGCATGGCCACGCAAATCAAAGGTGGTCGTGCGGCCACGATCAAACAGATGGATCTGCGTGGCGTCGCGAATACCAAACAGCGTTTGCTGCAGCGTCACCGTGTCGTCGACACGCAGCGCACGGGCCTGCGTTTCGGTGATCGGCATCGTCAGTTCGTGGTGGGACATGGTCTTGTGCGATCTTGTT
This sequence comes from Burkholderiales bacterium, assembly GCA_031401195.1. Lineage (GTDB taxonomy): Bacteria > Pseudomonadota > Gammaproteobacteria > Burkholderiales > Burkholderiaceae_C > Rubrivivax. The sequence continues at coordinate 19,250 of JANNRI010000209.1, read as the reverse complement.
CTTTTGGCGCTCAATAGCCGTAGGCCACACCCGCGGGCGTGAGCGTCGCGCGCGCGCGGCGCGCTGAGTGGCACTGCATGTTGACCGCCACCGGGTTCATGGTGATGTGCGTGGCGGCCAGTTCGATATGTACGGCAAACGCCGTGCCGTCACCACCCAGGCCCTGCGGTCCGACACCCAACTGGTTGACGGCCGCGCTGAGCTGGGCTTCCAGTTCTGCGCCCGCCGGGTCAGCGCAGCGGCTGCCCAGCGGCCGTGTGGCGGCGCGCTTGGCCAGCGCCACCACCAAGTCCGAGGTGCCTCCCAGCCCCACGCCTACGATGGTGGGCGGGCAGGTCTTGCCACCGGCGGCCAGCACACAGTCGATGACAAACGTCTTGATGGCAGCCATGCCCTCGGCCGGAACGGCCATCTTCAGAAACGAGTTGTTTTCCGAGCCGCTGCCTTTGGGCACCATCTCGATGTCCAGCCGCTGCGGTGCATCCTGAAAGTCGATGTGGATCACCGGCACCTCGGCGCCGCAGGAGCTGTGTTCGTTGTGCCGCGTCAGCGGGTGCACCACCGAGCTGCGCAATGGGTATTCGCGTGTGGCACGTGCGCAGCCGCGGCGGATGGCCTGTTTCAGTGCCTGGCCGTCGAGCTGCACATCGCGGCCGATCCACACGTTGTAGATGGGAATGCCGGTGTCCTGGCACAACAGGTTGTCGGTGCTTTCGGCCACCGAAATGTTGTGCACCATCGTGTCCAGCACCTGGCGCGCGGTAGCACCAGTCTCCACCGCCTGCAGGCGCTCGAAGCCTCGTTTGATGTCGGGTGGCAACATCTTCAAGGCACGGATGTACAGAGTCTTGGCGGCTTCTTCCACCGCCTGCAGGTCAATCAGCATGGTTGTCAGCTCAGTTCGTGGCGAGCTTGCGGTTCTTCACCACCTGGGCCCAGCGCACACCTTCGTTGTCCATTTGCTTGACGAAGTCGGCCGTGCTGTTGGCCACAGGCGTCATGCCCAACACGTAAAGGCGTGCCTTCACCTGGGTTTCGTTCATCACCTTGGCGGTGTCGCGCTGGATCTTGCTGATGATGTCAGGCGGTGTGCCGGCCGGCGCCAACATGCCGAACCAGCCTGTGTTTTCAAAGCCGGGCAGTCCGCTTTCGGCCACGGTGGGCAGCTCGGGCAGCTGCGGCGAACGCTGTTTGCCGGTGACCGCCAGAGCGCGCAAGCGGCCGTTTCCTAGCAGCGCCGAGGCGGCCGCGAAATTTCCCACCATCAACTGCACCTGGCCGCCGATCAGATCCGTAAAACCCAGCGCCTCGCCTTTGTAGGGCACGTGGGCAATGTCGATGCCGGCTGCGTCGGCAAAGTTTTCAGCGGCCAGATGCACCTGGCTGCCCACCCCAGCCGAGCCGAAGTTCAGCTTGCCCGGGTTGGCCTTGGCCATGGCAATCAAGTCCTTGATGTTTTTTGCTGGCGAGGTGTCTGGCACCACCACCAACATCGGGCCGCTGGCCACGTTGGTGATCGGCGCCAGGTCCTTCTTGGTGTCGAAGGGCATCTTCTTGTAGACATGCGGGTTGATGGTGATGCTGCCCGATGCCAGCAACAGCGTGTAGCCGTCGGGTGCGGACTTGGCTACCAGATCAGCACCCACGTTGCCGCCGGCCCCGGCGCGGTTTTCCACCACCACGGTCTGGCCCCACAGCGCGCTCAGTTGCTGCGCCGCCATGCGCGCCACCACGTCGGTAGAACCGCCGGGTGCAAAGGGCACCACCATGCGCACGGGTTTGCTCGGCCAGTCGGCCTGGGCGGCAGCAGGGGTCGCCCAGCCCAGCGCAGCGAAACACGCCACGATCAGGGTTGCACGGCGGGTCAGGAAGGGAGTGTTTTTGAGGGACATCAATGATTCTCGAAAATGGTTCAACTGGGCTGAGCACGCTGACTGGGCTGACTGGGCCAACCATGGCGGCCCTGGGTGAATGAAGTGCCGCTGTTCAGCGTTGAGCCTGCCTTGCGCGGCATGCTCAGCCCCACAGGGCCAGCGCGAAGGCCAGGCTGGTGAGTGTGGCAAAACCAGCGGCCCCGGCAATCCAGTTTTTCCGCAGATCTGCGGGCGGGCCAAACTCGATCAACAGCAGTCGCACACCACCGGCCATGTGTCCCGCCAGCAGAAGCACCAGACCCCACTCGGCCAACTTGAACAGCGGCTGGTCGGCCAGTCGAAGAAATCCGTCCAGAGCGGCCGCGCCGTGCAGCGCCTGGCCCAGCGCCCAGAAGTGCAACGGCAGGAACAGTGCCAGGCCCAGACCCGAGAGGCGGTGCAGCAAGAAGGCCCAATAGGCCGGATGTTGACGGCCCCGCCGGTCGGGTTGTCGCGAAGGCTGTTGCAGGGCATTCATGCGCCAGCACCCGGCAGTACAACGCCCCATACGGCACGCAGCCCCAGCATAAACAGCAGCAAGCCGAAGCCGCGCGAGGCCCATAGCGCGGTGGCAGCTTGCCAGCCCCACCATTCACGTGCAATGTTGGCCAAGCCGACCGGTACATGCACTGCGCAGGCCAGCACAAACAGCGCATAGAACGCAGCGAAAAACCAGTTGCCTTCGGTGCGCGACAAGATTTCGGCGGCCGACAAACCGCCGCGCACGGCGTAAACCATCACCGCCAAGTGCACCAGCACCAGCAGCGTCAAGACCATGGCGCTGATGCGCTGCCAATACCAGCGCTTGGCCTGGTTGATCGCCTGTGCGTGCGTCTTTGCAGCGGGCCTGTTCATGTCAGCTTGCCCTGCATGGCCGCACGCGCCACCACGCGCTTCAATCCCGCGATGGCCAAGGTGGGCGCCAATTGTTTGGGGCAGCGTTCGGTGCAACTGCCCTGCGTGTGGCAACTGTGGCAACCGGCATCGCCCGCCACGGCGCGCAGGCGTTCGGTCTGCGTGAGCTCGCGTACATCGTTGACCAAGGTCCACGCGCGGTTCAGTGCCGCAGGACCCAGGTAGTCGGGCTGCCAGGCCACGACGTCGCACGAGGCATAACAAACCGCGCAGCCTATGCATTCGATGCCGGCGTCGGCAGCCTGGCGTTCGGGCGAGCCGGGTTTGATCCTGGCAAAGGGGTCGTGGCGCGTCGCCGTGCCCTGGAACTGGCCTTTGGCGCGGGCGTTTTTCTCGAAAAACGGCGCCATGTCGGTGGCCAGGTCTTTGATGACGGGCAGGTTGGCCAGCGGGGCGATCTCGAGCTCGCCGGTTGCCCCCACCACCTTGGACACATTCGTTCGGCAGGTCCAGCGCGCCTGGCCGTTGACGGTCATCGCACACGAGCCGCACATGCCCACCCGGCAAGCAAAGCGGTAGGCCAGGCTGGGCTCCAGGTGGCGCTGGATGTGGCTGACCACATCAAGTACCGTCTGACTGGCCAAACGCGGCACCTGGTATGGGCTGAAACCACCTTCGCTGCGGCCGCGCCAGACCTTGACCTGCAGCGTGCCGGCGGTGGCGTGCGTGTGGTCGAGGCCATTTTTGACAAGGGACATGCAGTGATGATGCCGCCCGTCGAGACAAAGACAAAGCGAATATTTCTGTCCGCAGCATCGAGCTCAAAGACCGCATCAGTGGCGCGACGATTGGGCTGATCCTCTGGCAGAGCGCCATGGGCCGCCATCTGATCGCCAGCGTTGCCCGTCGCACGCCTCGCGCGCCGATGGTGTCCAACTGGGCAGGACGTGCATCATCAGTCCATAGCATGAGCGTTCCGTGCCGCAACGGGCAAACTTGTGCACCTCGAACACAACAACTCCGGGAGGTCGAGAAATGGCTTTGCATGCTCGCGCAGGAATCATCTTGGCTCTGCTCGCCTTGGGCCCGCTGTTGGCTCGTGCCGACGAGATCGGCGACATCCAGGCGGTCGGTCGGGACATTCAGGAGAAGCTGAAGAAGCTCCCGCCGCCAACATCGGCAATGAGTGACGAGGCAAAGAGGGTTTGCGGTGCCGCGGACGAGGCGGTGAGCGTCCTGCTCCAGGCACCGGCGGACAAGCTTGCCGCGGCGGCCGCTGTCGCCAAAGAGAAGCGAGAGGCTTGCGACACGCCCAAGGTCGGGCAGTCACGAGATGATGGGACCCGAGCCAGGCTGCAACTGCTTCTGGAAGCAGCGGTGGCTCGTTTGACCGGGTGCCTCCCCAAGCACAAACAGGGTGAGCCGTCTGTCAACGAGGGGGAAGAGCGCGATAGGTGCGAGTTTGCATCGCCAGCCCTCAAGGTGGTGCTCTCCCAGCTGGACCCCAAACCCGGCGATCCCCCGCCCGACGCCGTCATGCTTCTGGCTGCCACCAAGGCTCAGGACCAGGTCGACAAGCTGAGAGTCAAAGCCAAGGACGCCTACGACCGAGGGGATCGCGCCACAGCGATAGCGATCGAGCTTCCCGAGTACAGCTCGTTGGGCGCCGGCGCCGATCGCGCAGCCGTGGAGAAGAACGTGCGCGAGTGGGCCAGATTGGGCAGGGAGAATCCGCGCAAGCTCAAGCAGGCGGTCGGGGCAGCTCAGAGAGTGGCTGATCGCTTGGTCTCGGCTGCGCTCGAGCTCCGGATGTGCGACCCGCAGGAAAGGGCGTGTGCGGACCGTCCGCTGGTGATTGGCCTCGTCGCGAACGCCATCTTCGTTCAATACGTCAAGCGCGCAAATGACATGGATGAGCAGCTGAGCGCGGCAGATCTCGGCTTGTCCGAGGTCAAGAAAAGACCACGCATCGGCAATGAGGAGCTCAAGGATGCCGTTGCCTTCCGGAAGCTCTTGGAGAGCAACCCCGATGTGAATTCATTCTTTGGCGCGGAAGCTGTGGGCTTCAGAGTGAGCACTATCGCGTCGACAGTGAGCTTGCGCTACGTACACGACTCGGATGGCAATGTGCTGGGCCGCCGCAATCGCTTCAGCTTGATCTTCTCCGCGCCCACAAACAAGGACGGCGTGGCGCGCTTCGTTGACAGCGCCGATGCACTCAATAATCTGGCACAGGTGAAGGCCGTATGGCAGCTCACCAACGCGCCCTTCAAACTCCCCGGAATCGGCACGCTGAACGACTTCGCGTTGGGCATCACGGCTGCCCAGGATGTTCGGAGCTACTTTGTGGAGGATGCAGCGAACCCGATCAAGCCGACCGAGTTCAAGAAGAGCTTCGTGGTCCCGAGTGTCGGCATCAGGTGGGCCTTTCTCGCCAATCCGACGAGTGACTACAAGACGTTGCTTCTGCTGAGCTACGACGCTCAGCGGCGGTTCAAGAACGGCGTTGAGGAAACACGCTGCCCGCGCGATCCGTCATCGACGACGGCTGGCCTGGCAAGGTGCTTTACCGGTTCCTGGGGAGAACCCGTCAGGGTCTTCAGCCGCCTGCTGGGCTTCGAGCTACGGCAGCACATGCCGGTCTTCGACATCGGCTTGAAGGTCAAGCAAGACCTCGCAAGCGACAAAGTCGACGTCGAGATCCCGCTCTATCTGATCCGAAGCACATCGAACGCCTCCACGACGGCACCCTTCGCCGCGGGCATCAGCGTCAGCCGAAGCAAAGGCGATGCGGCGCCAAGGTGGGCGTTGTTCGTCTCTGCGCCTCTGTCGTTTTCGAAGCCTGATCGCTAGCGTCGATCCTCTCGCATCGCGTTCAAGGCTGCCGCAGGTAGACCACCCAATACACCAGGGCCACGAGCACGCTGCCGCCCAGGATGTTGCCGGCAATCACCGGGACCAGGTTGCCCACCATGTCCAGCCACGCCAGCGGTGCCCCCAGCAGCATGGCCAATGGGAAGAAGAACATGTTGGCAATCGAGTGTTCAAAGCCCGCGGCCACGAACGCCGTGATCGGGAACACGATGGCCACTGCCTTGTCGGCCACGCCGCGCGCGGCAAGTGCCATCCAGACAGCCATGCAGACCAGCACATTGCACAGTGCACCGCTGAAGAATGCTTCCACCCAGGGCAGCTGGGCCTTGGCCTGAGCGATGCGAATGACGGCGCCCCCGACCGCGCCATGGTTCATCGCCCCGGTGCCGGCCAGCCACACCATCAGTGCCAGCCCCGCCGCGCCGAGGAGATTCGCGGCCGCGACAATGAGCCAGTTGCGCAACACCTCGGCGGTGCTCACGTGGCCGCTGGCCCAGGCCATGGCCAGCAGGTTGTTGCCGGTGAACAGCTCAGCGCCGGCGATCGTCACGAGCACGAGGCCGAGTGAAAACACCAAGCCTCCGAGAAAGCGCGACGCAGCAAAGCCCAGGCTGGCGTCGCTGGCAACAAGAGCAAACATCAGCGCACCCAGACCGATGTAGGCACCGGCCAACACGCCCAGGAGGCCCATCGTGAGCAGAGGCAGGCGCGCCTTGACGACCCCGACCTCGCTCACGCGCGCCGCGATCTCCTTGGGCGCATAGGCATCCAGTCCAAAAACCTCAGGCATGCCAGCTTCCTCTGCGGTTGTTCACTCGGTGCACTCGCGGCAGCGCTAGGGCGCCGGCCGGCCGCGGCCTTGCGTGCCATCGCTTCGTGCCGCCAAGTAGCTGTAGAGATCAAGGATGTGCGCGACCACGCGCGGCTCGCCCTGCCAGGCGGGCATCGGTTGCACTGGGCTGCGCCGAGCCACGATGTCGTCGAGCAGCGCATCGCGTGCGGCGCTGTCATTGCGCACCTGCGCGGGCAAGCCCTCCCAGTCGTAGCGCAACAGCACAAGCGAGGCAAAGCGGTGCGGCCCGACATCGCTCATGCGGGCGAGCAGATTCGGGGTCAGCGCCGTGCCATCGGCCGCGGCGCCATGGCAGCGCGCGCACTTGTCCTGGAAGATGCGCCACCCCAAGTACACGGAGCCCGGCGGCTGCTCACGCTGGGCAGCGAGTTGCTGCGCTGGGCGCAGGTTCTCGACTTCCGTGGTGCAGCTGGCCAGCAGCGCGAGCGCTCCCAGCGCGGCGGCAAGGCGCCTCGCGACGAATTGTTGACACGTGCCTTTCATGACCATCTCCCTGTTTCGCCTCGCCATGGGTGAGGCCTGCGCGTACCCGGTTGCCGTAAAAACACCGCCGCCCGATCAATGCAGCAACTCCCTCAAGTCTGTTGCCGAGAGCGTCTCGCAAGAGTGCCACGCACGCATTGAGCCAAGGCAAAGAGCTTGTTTGGCGGACAGGCTCGCCCTGACGGCTGCGGTTGACGCAACGCAAACGCCCGCTGCCACGGCGCGAGCACCATGGCGCACAGCCAAACAAACGAGGGCTCGACGATGAAGATCCTGTTGCCCGTGGATGGCAGCAAGTACACCCGCCGCATGCTGGCCTACCTGGGCGCGCACGACGAGTTTCTCGCTGCCGAGCATGACTACGTGGCCTTCACGGCCGTCGCGCCCGTGCCCGCGAACGCGTCGCGCTTCGTAGACGACGGCATTCTGGCCGGCTACTACCGCGACCACGCCGAAAAGGTGCTGAAAACGGTACGCGCCTTCGCCGAGCAGCACCGCTGGCGGCTGCGCACCGCATACGGCCATGGTCATGCCGCCGAGACGATCGCGGTTTTCGCGCACAAGGAGAAGCCCGATCTGATCGTCATGGGCACGCACGGGCACTCCGCGCTGGGCAACATGGTGCTCGGCTCGGTGGCTACCGGGGTCATTGCACGCAGCAAGTTCCCGGTGTTGCTGGTGCCGTGAGTGCTGTGAAGAGGCGCACGCCCGCAGGTGCGCCGAGACTCTGCATCGAAGCGTGACTGCGCCGCGCCATGGAGCCAAGGCGGGCTCGTGACAATCGGCGATACCGCTGCTGCGGGCCTTCGTCGTTAGGCACGCCGGCCCAATGCGAGCGCTATGGTGAACTGGAAAGATCTGCGCGGCGCACCAGGGTCAACTCCGAGCAGGCAGCCATATCGTCCAGAACGCTGGCCCACTGGCGCCGCCCAACGTCGGCGCGCGCCAGCACATTGAACAATTGCCGCGCCACGACCGGGGCCGCAACGCTGGTGCCGTTCATGCGCCGCACCTCGAGACTCGGTACCGCCGCTGCGACGAGGCCTGGCCGGTCAGGGCTTTCTTCGCAAGCGCCCAGCACAAAGAGGTCCAGGTTGTGCGCCGTGGCCGGCAAGGAGCTGTACGGCACCATGCTGCCGTCCTCGATGCGCCAACCACCGACCACGACGGCGTGCTGGCCAGTCGCGTAGCAACTCAATGTGTCGCGGTCGTCGCCCAGTTGCGTCGCAGCGAAGCGCGATTGACGGCCTGTGCCGGCCACGGCAGGGTCGTCGCGCTCGATCCAGGCATTCAGAGCCACCGGATCTACCGAAACCCCCGTTGCAGACGCCGGCGGGGAATTTCGTCTCACCTCGACTTCCCAGACGCCAGGCTCGGCCAGCGCGCCGTGGTCGTCCGCCGCAGCGGCCGTGGGCGCCACCGCAAGCAGGATCAGGTTGCGCCCGGTGCCCGCGCGGTGCTGCACCATCGCGACCAGCGTACCGGTGGCAGCATCGCGATATCCGACCGGCGGGTCGCCGCGGTCGACCCAGTCGCTCCAGGTGCCACCGGCAAGGCGTACACGTGCCGAGACGGCGCTGACCTCATCGGGGGGCGGGTCGTACCACACCTCGAGGAAGGTGTCCGTGGTGTCGCCTGCGCCGAGGTCGACGCGCAACAGCGCGCTGCGGTCGACCTGCGCACGGCGCTGCATGTGGCAGCCCGAGAGTCGGGCATTGCCGGCCGCCAGCACGATGGCGAAGTTGCGCTGGCGTGCCTGTAGCAATTCAGCCAGCGCCGTCTCCAGCAGTGAACTGCCATCGTGCGGGCCAGCAAAGGTGCCATAGCTGAGATTGATGACGATGCTGGCGTCAAGGCGGCACTGGTCCAACACATAGCGCACGCCGTCGAGCACATGGGCGGCGAGCGAGCCACCGGAACTGTCCGCGGCCGTCAGGGCGGGCAATTGGACGAAAACCAGCTCGGCGGCGCCGGCATCGTCAAATTCTTCGCTGCCCTCGCGCAGTTCGAAAAGTGGATCGCGTGTGCCACCGGCGAGATCCAACACTTGGGCACCGTGCGAGGAACTCCAGACGCGCCGCCTCGCATCGTCGTAGGCGATCAGGTAGTCGATGTGGCGGTAGGCATCATTTTCCGCAATCGGTTGGCCCGGCGGCGCCACGCGCAGCCGGTGCGCGATTTCGCGCATCTGCGCGGCGCCCAGCTCACGCCCATAGTCCGCGCGCTCGGGCTTGCGCCACCACTCGTCGGCCTGCGGCAGCGGCGCACGCTCGTCTTGATCCCAAAGTGCGCTGATGCGCGGGTGCCCATCGGCATTGGCAAAAGCCTGATTGAGAAACGGGCAGCCGAAGTCGATCACGGCAATGGCATTGCCCAATTGGTGGCGTTGGTTGGGGGCAAACGAGATAGCGGCAGGCCCGAGCACGTCCGCCGCCGCCAGTGCAAGCTCCGATTTGTGTGGGCCGTCCTGCCCGGGAGTCGCTTCGGTGGTCATCCGATCGGCCTCGCGCAGTGGCACGGCCAGCTCCCAACGCAGCCCAAGCGGTTGCTGCGAGAGCAGCGGCAGATGCTCGCGCTTGAGCCGCGCGGTGAAGTGCATTGCCAGACTTTTGCCGCCCGGAATCGCATCGCGGTAGGTCGGGGCGACCTTCAGCCAGTCTGCACAGTCGTTCAGTGCGTACTCCAGTGCCTTGGCGTTGGGTGCCGTGGCGAGAACGCGAACGAGGTCGTCCTCGCCGAGCGCGACCCCCATCGCGCGCCGGAAGCCGCGCCAGGCGGTCTCAAAGGCCCAGTGTGCGTATGGGTCCGTCAAAGCGGGCTGCTGTAGGGCCACGCGGCTCCAGGTGCTCATGCTTGCCCCCTGCTCTTCGATCGTTTGCGTTTCGCCTGTTCTCAGCGCAACTGGGCGCTGAGCTCCTCCCGCGCGGCGCGGAACAGTTCAGCCAGCAGAGGAGCGCCACTGAGAGTGCCCGCACTCGGGCTGACAGCCTTTCTGCCGCTGGCCCTTGCGGGCGCCTGCCGCCGCGCGCGGTCTACCCGCGTTGCGCGCAGAGCTGTCGCATCCGCGTCCAATGCGCCTGCAAGGACAGCGGGGACCGCGGGCCTTGCGACACCACTGTCGGCGCGCTCACCCAACTCGCTTTCCGCTTTGGGCAGGAATGCCGAGGCTGTTCCGCCCAGCGGCACGCCGAGCGCCAACCCGATGAAGGCATCCACGAGGGCGTGGCCGAGCTGATAGCCGGCTGCGCTGTCCATCGGGAAGTGAACGCCGGCCACGACGCGGTTGAAGGCGATGCGCCGCGCCAGCAAGTCGAGTTGCACGACGCTCGATTCATCATTGCGAAACACCATCAGAGTCAGTAGCCGCGCGTTCACGGCCGCCATCGTGGCGTGGCCACTCGGCAAAGAGCCATGCCCTGGCGCTGAGATCACAGGCTGCACCAGGCCTGAACGCTGCGCCGGCCGGTGCACGCCCGCGTGGTGCTTCAAGCCCATGAGCAGGTATTCGGTGGCCTCAGACAGAGCCAGCAGCAGCTCCGAAAAACGCGGCGAAGCGGCGCGGTTGATGCCCGAGACGGCATCGAAGAAGGCGCCAATGTCGTGGCGCTGCGTGAGGATCTCCGGCAAGCGGTCTTCTCGTTCAACGGCCGCGCGTACGACGCGGTCGATCTGTCTATCGAAGTCGAAGTTTTCATGATCTGGCCAGCGCAAATCGACGACCACGTCCGCGCGCCCACGAGCACCAGGGCTCGGCAAGCGCAGGACCGACGCCGCGTCGCCTTTCGCCCGCACCGCAAACCGCCCCATCAGCTCGCCGGCCACCGCCTTCACGCGCCATGGAGTTTCCCAGCGCCACAAGGCATGCATGGCGGGGGCGGCGCTTGCGCTGCCTGGGTCAGATGGCCGGGGCAGGCGCGGGTCGGTGGGCCTGACGATGCGCGTGCGCACCTTACGCAAAGCCAGCGCGCGCAATCCTTCGTCCCCACTGGCGTAGGCCCACGCTGGATCAACCCCTAGCCAGGGCACCCCTGCGGTACGAGGCCCACGCGGTGGGTCGGGGTAGTGGCCCGCTCCGTCCACTGGTGGATAGTGGCCCGCCCCGTCCACTGGTGGATAGTGGCCCGCACCATCTACCGGCGGGTAGTTGCCGGCGCCATCGACCGGCGGATAGCTGCCACTGCGCCTGGGCGGGTCGGGATACAGCGCCGCGAGCAGCCACGGGTCTGGATAGAAGCCAGCGCGGCGCGGAGGGTCGGGGTAGAAACCGGCACGCCAGGGGTCCGGGTAGAGGCCGGCGCCAAGCCAGGCGCCAGGGGATTTAAAGTAGGTGGACATGGGGCAGTCCTCCGAGTGCAATGTTGGGGGGCGGGTGAGCGCGTCAGGCGGGCACGCCGGCCTCGCGAAGCGCGAGGCCGAAGAGGTTCTCCCAAACCGGCTGATCGCCGCGCAGGTCTCGCCAGCGCTCGCCGACGCGGGCGCTGGGCTGTACCTGCAGGTAGCGGTGCGCCGCAGCGCGGGCATCGTTTCCGCGTCCAGCCAGCCCTAGCGCCGCTACGAGGAGGCGATGCGTAGGCGCATGCAGCGCGTGCTGGCGTACCGAAGCCAAGCCGTGGGCTACGGCTTCGTCGTAGTGACCGGCGCCCAGGTGGGCCATGGCCGCGAACGCCTCGAAGAGAAAGCGATTCGGGTCCAGCGGGGAGATCGCCAGTGCGCGCTGCGCCGCGCTACAGGCGGCGTCGTGTTCGCCGGAGTGGCTGTGCACCGCCGCCAAGCTTGCCCAGGCATGCGCTTCGCCAGGATTGGCTTCTAGCGCGGCGAGGTAGCGCTCGCGTGCGCCGTCGATATCGTTGTGAAAGTTCATGCGCACCAGGCCGGCTGTGGCCAGCGCCACGCTCTGGCGGTTGTCCAGGTCTATGGCACGCTCGGCCAGGTCCTGTGCGCGGCGTCCATCGGCCTGTCGATCCGTGCTCCAGCCCTGCACGGTCTTCAAGACGTGCCAGCGCGCCAGCATGGCGTAGGGCGCAGCCTGGCGAGGGTGCCGGTCCGACAGGCCCTCCAGAACCTCATGCGCGCGCTCGAAGTCGCGCGGCACGAGGCTGTGCATCAACCCTTCGGCGCCCAGGAAGAGTGTGTAGGGCGCGAGTGAATCCATCGGCAGGCTACGAACGCGCCGCAATTCGTGCGCGAGCACGCTGCGCCCGACATTGGCCACAACCTCGGGCACCAGTGCATCGGAGCCTTCGAAGAGCGCCTCGATCTCGGTCATCATGGTGTCGGCCCAGAGCACCTGGCCATCACGCAGATCGCTGAGCTCGACGCTCACACGCACTCGCGCGCCACGTACGTGGTAGCGCCCACTCACGAGGAAGCTGGCGCCCAGTGCCTGCTGTGCCCACGCTCGCTCCACGCTATGCCCACGCAGTGCGCTGGCGGAATTACGAGAAAGCACACGCAGGCCCGGGTGGCGCGACAGTGTGGCGATGATGTCATCGGCCATCACATGACCCAGTGCCTCGTGCTCGGTGTTTCCCATGCCGCCCTCGAAGGGCACCACGACCAGCGCCGGACTCAACTCGTCGCCCGAAGGGGGCGGCACGCGCACGGCCCCGGTTGCGACGCCCAGCGGCTCGGCGCTGAATACACGTACCGGATCGGGCAGCCCCTTGACATAACGCAGGCCCAGGTCGCGCAGGTGCGCGTGGAAACTGTCGACGATGCGGTCGCGGGCGCCGGCAGACAAGACAGTGGCGCCCGGCTGCGCGAGCGATGCCAGGCGCGACGCCAGATTGACGCCCGAACCCTGGAGGTCGTGCTCCTCCACCAACACCTCGGCCACATGAATGCCCACCCGCAGCTGCATCGCGTCTTCGGGCGCGACGCCTTCGTTGAACGGCTCAAGGGCCTCATGCAAGGCGAAGGCCAGATCGAGCGCCGATGGGGCATCGGGGCTTTCAATCAGCAAGCCGTCACCTGCGGTACGAACCATGCGTCCTCCCAACCTGGGCAGGACTTGCTCGCGGGTCAATGCGACGTAGCGGCGCCAGCGGTCGAGTGTGGACTCCTCGTGCAGTTGCATCAGCCGCACTGACTCCACCAAGTCCGCAAAGACCACCGCCATGCGCCGCCGCTCAAAGGGCGCCACATTCACGTCACAGGCCCGCAAGGTGCCCGGTATTTTCATCTTCTTCGCTATCGGCCGAGGAGACATCATTCATTCTGCGCATGTCGTATCGGGGAGGCAATACGGCGTTGTTGTGCCGCCAATCAGGCCCGGCGACCGGCCGGCCACCGTTGGCTTGGCCAGCGGTGGCTCGTCGCGGCCGCGAGTAAGGTCGACGACGCTATTGCTTGCGCCGCCCGTCATCCCGTCGCACCGTGACCTTGCGCCCGCGCAGCGTGGCGCCGCGCAACGCAGCCACCACGCGGTCGGCGTCGGCCTCGGGCATTTCAACGAGCGAGAAGCCATCGGCAATCTCGATATCGCCGATGCCGCGCGCATTGACTTGAGCTTCGTTGGCGATGGCGCCGACCAGATCCGCCGGACGCATGCCCAGCTTACGGCCGGCGCCGATGTAGATGCGCACCATGTTGCGGGCGTTGAAGTCGCCGCCAGCGCGTGCTTGCGTACCTCCCGGCGGGCCGCTGCGCGCACCTGCACGCTCCGTCTTGCGCTCGCCCCCACCTTCTCCGCCGCGCACGCCCCCACGCTCCTGCGCTTGCGTCACCGAGACCGCTTCATCGCTACTTGCACCGTGCCCTTCGCCGCTCGCCAGCCTCTCATGGCGGTCCCGGCGCTCCAGGCGCTGCAGCGCGCCACCCGGCTTCTCGGCCCATGGCCGCCGCGCGCCGCGCATCGCATCGGACCGCGCATCGGGCCGCGCATCGGGCCGGGAAAAGCTCTCGTAGGCTGGAATCTGCACTTCGTCTTCCGAAGAACCGCTGCCGGCCATCGCCTCGTGCGCCAGCTTCACCGCCGCAGCTGCCACGTCCATCAGGTCGTACTCGCCCGCGAGCGACTCGACCACGCTGCGGTATCCGTCCAGCTCGCCCGCAATCACCGTCTCGCGCAGGGTGCCCTTGGTGACGTCGAGCCGCCGCGCCTTCACGTCCAGCGGCGTGGGCACGGTCGCGATGTCGATCTTCTGCTTGGTGCTGTACTCGATGTTGCGCACCAGACGGTGCTCGCGCGGCTCGGCCAGCGTGATGGCCACGCCCTCGCGCCCCGCGCGGCCGGTGCGGCCGATGCGGTGCACATAGGCCTCGGGCGAGGGCGGCACGTCGAAGTTGACGACGTGCGAGATGTGCTCGATGTCGATGCCGCGCGCGGCCACGTCGGTGGCCACCAGCAGGTCCACTTTGTTGGCGCGTGCCTTCTTCATGACGCGGTCGCGCTCTTGCTGCGACATGCCGCCGTGCAGTGCCTCCACCGCATAACCGCGGCCCACCAGCCGCTCGGCCAGATCGTCCACCTCGAGCCGCGTGCGACAGAAGACGAGGGCGAGCGTCGGGCTCTCGAGGTCGAGCACGCGCCCGAGTGCGGCGATCTTGTGCGCGCGCGGCACGATGTAGGCCGTCTGCCGCACCTTGGGCACCGAACCCTTCTTGGCCGTATCGCGCGGGATCAGCACGCGCACCGGGTTCTTGAGGTGCCGCTCGGCGATGCCGGCAATGCGCGGCGGCAGCGTGGCGGAGAAGAGCGCGGTCTGCCGCTTGTCCTTGTCAGGCGCCGCCTCGAGGATGAGCTCGAGGTCTTCGGCAAAGCCCATGTCGAGCATCTCGTCGGCCTCGTCGAGCACCACGGCCACCAGCGCGCTGAGATCGATCGAGCCGCGGCGCATGTGGTCGAGTACGCGGCCCGGCGTGGCGATGACGACGTGCACGCCGCGCTTCAACGCGGTGATCTGGCGGTGGAACTCCTGGCCGCCGTAGATGGGCGCTACGGCGATGCCCAGGCCGCGGCCATAGCGGTGGAAGGCCTCGCTGACCTGTACCGCGAGTTCGCGCGTGGGCACCAGCACCAGCACCAGCGGCTGGCCTGGCGCCGCGCGCATCTGACTCACGCGCTGCAGCAGCGGCAGCGCAAACGCCGCTGTCTTGCCGGTGCCGGTGGCGGCCTGGCCGAGCAGGTCCCTGCCGTCCAGCAGCGGCCCGGCGGCGGCTTTCTGGATGGGCGTGGGCTCCTCGTAGCCGAGTGCAGCGAGTTCGGCCAGGAGTTCAGGGCCGAAGCCGAGGTCTGCGAAAGTGTCCTTCATCAAGGCAGGGTACACGAGAAGCGTCGCATCCACGCCAATCGGCGATCTCTCGTTGACGGTGTTCGAGCCCGGCTCAGGGTCCACGCCGCCTCCTGCCACCTTCTGCCACCTTCTGCCGCCTTCGCTCGCCTTCCTATAAGCTTGCCCGATGCGGCCCCGCGACGTCTTCGAACTGCTGTTTCTCAGCGTGCTGTGGGGCGGTGCTTACCTCTTCACGCGTGCCGCCGTGCCGGCTTTCGGCACGGCGCCGCTGGTCTCGCTGCGGCTGGGCATTGCCGCATTGATCCTGCTGCCGATCCTGGCCTGGCGCGGCGGCTTGCCGCAGTTGTGGGCACAGCCGCACCGATTGCTCATGGTCGGCGTGCCCTTCACCGCGCTGCCGTTCATGCTGATGACCTGGGGCGCGCTGCACATCACCGCGGGCGTGTCGGCGGTGCTGAATGCCACGGCTCCGATGTTCGCCGCACTGGTGGCGTACTTCTTCATGAAGGAGCCGCTCGGCCGCTGGCGCGTGGCCGGCCTTTTGCTTGGCTTTGCCGGCGTGCTGTGGCTGATGAGCGGCGGCCCGCTGTCGATGCGCAGCGGCGACGGCGCGCTCGCCGTGGGCGCCGTGCTGTGCACGGCGATGATCTGGAGTGTCGGCGCCAACTACACGCGCAAGCACATGGCCGGCGTCGATGCGCTGGTCACAACCGCCGGCAGCCTGGCGGCGGCCAGCCTCGTTCTGGCGCCGCTGGCCTGGGCCACCTGGCCGGCGCAGCTGCCCACGGCGCGCGCCTGGGCCGAGATGGCCTTCCTTGGCATCGCCAGCTCAGGCCTGGGCATGCTGATGTACTTTCGCCTGCTGCGGCGCATCGGCGCGGTGGGCGCAATGTCGGTCACCTTCTTGAGCCCGCTGGTGGCGATGGTTTCCGGCGCCTTGTACCTGGGCGAGGCGCTGACCTGGCAGATGATGGGTGGCTGCGCGGTGGTGTTGCTGGGCACGGCGATGAGTCTGGGGTTGATCGCGGGCCCCAAGCGGCCGGCCTTGGCGCCGCCGTCGGGTGCCGAAGCCACCCCGAGGTAACGCCCCGAGGCAACGCTCCGAGTTAACGCGCCGGCAGTCAGTGCGCCGCTTTGGTGGTCAGCGATGGCGCCAGCACGCTCGGCGCCACGGCCTCGCCCGAAGTCTCCAGCACCGTGATGCGCCACAGCGTGCGGGCATCGCCGGGGTCGATCAGCGTGGCCGAGTGCAGCAGCGCCGCGTTGTCCCACACCACGATGTCGCCGGCACCGTACTTGAATCGCAGCTGGTACTTGGGCTGCGTGGCCTGTGCGGCCAACTCGTCGAGCAGGCCGCGCGCCTCGTCATCGGGCATGCCGACGATGCCGAACGAGCTGCCCGAGACGGCATACAGCGCCTTGCGCCCAGTGCGCGGGTGTGGCCGCGCGATGCGGTGGGTGATGACCGGCAAACGCGCCTTCTGCGCATCGTTCAGCGCCGAGGCCGCGGTACGGCTTGCCTCGTTCACGTCGTTGCGGTTGCCATAGTGGTGCACCGCCAGCAGTGGTTCGATGCGCTGCTTCATCGCCTCGGTCAAGTCGTCGTAGGCGGCGATCTGGTTGGCGAAGAGCGTATCGCCGCCGACCTTGGGCACCACGCGCGAGTACAACGTCGTCGCGCATGCCGGCACCGCCAGGTACGAGTAGTCGGTGTGGAAGTAGGAGCCGGCGTCCTGCAACCCCGTGGGCTGGCCGTTCTCCTTCACGTTGGAAAGGATGAGGATGTTCGGATCCTCGGGGTGGTGGAACTGGTCGATGACATGCGGCTGCGGCGGGCCGATGCGGCGCGCGAAGTGCATGAATTGCGCCGCGCTGATGCGCTGCCCGCGCAGCGCCAGCACCTGGTGGGCGTAGAACGCGCGCTCGATGTCCTTGAACGTGGCCTCGTCGAGCGGCCGCGAGAGATCGACATCGGAGGTCTCGGCGCCGAACAGCGGCGCCAGCGGGCTGAACGTGATCATGGCAAGGCCCCGGCCGGGTGGGTGTGGCGCGAATCTACGCCATCGACGGCCTGTGGCGGCGACTGGAATGCCTGGCTGATGGGCCGCGAGGAGATCCTGCTGCACGTCATCACCCACGGCGGCTACCACCGTGGTGCCGCCGGGCAGGTATTGCGTGGCATGGGCGCCGCGCCGCCGCGCGATCTGTACACCAGGTTCCTGCACCAGAGCGAGCCCGCGCGCCGCGGGTAAGTGCGCCGCGCGGCCCAGCCGCCCGGGCCGGCGTGCGCCCGGGGCACGTGCACGGCCGCGGGCGCCGCACAATGGCGCCATGCCCTTCATACCTGCCGTGCAGCCGCCGGCCCCGGCCACCACAGCGGCCTGGTGCTTTGCCTTTGTCGAGGGACAGATCCTGCTGCCGCAGGAGGAGGGCGCCACGCTGGTGCCGCACCCCTGGGCCGCGCTGGAGCCGCTGCTGCCGCTGGCCGAGCGCCGCCACTACCTCGGCCGCCTCGAAGGAGTCGATTGCTGGGCGCTTTCGCTGCCCGAGCCGCCCCCGGGCTGGCGACGCAGCCCGCTGCGCGCGGCGCTGATGCAGTTTGGCGAGCCGCTCATGGCAGTGGCCGGCCGCGCAGCGCAAATCCTCGAATGGGACCGGGCGCACCGCCACTGTGGCGTGTGCGGCACGCCCACCGAGCTGCAAGTCGGCGAGCGCGCGCGCCGTTGTCCCGCCTGCGGGCACACCGCCTACCCACGCGTCACTCCGGCCATGATGGCGCTGGTGTGGCGCGAACATGGTGGGGAACGCGAGCTGCTGCTGGCCCGCTCGCCGCACTACGTGCCGGGCGTCTACAGCGCGCTCGCCGGCTTCGTGGAGGCCGGTGAATCGCTCGAGGACTGCGTGCACCGTGAGGTGGCCGAGGAGGTGGGCGTGCGCGTGAACGATCTGCGCTACTTCGGCAGCCAGAGCTGGCCCTTCCCGCACAGCTTGATGGTGGCCTACACGGCACGCTGGGTGGATGGCGAGATCGTCCCGCAGCCCAGTGAGATCGAGGATGCGCGCTGGTACCCGCTCGACGCGCTGCCCAAAATTCCACCGCGCTTCAGCATCGCAGGGCATCTGATCCGCGATACCGTGCTGGCGCTCGGTGGGCCCGAGCCTACCGCGACGGCTTCAGCGGTGGTTCGCTAGATCGGTGCCGCGGGCGACACGAGCACGCGATTGCAGCGTCACTCTTCCAGCAGCGAGCGCAGCATCCACGCCTGCTGCTCATGCACCGCGAGGCGTTGGGTGAGCAAGTCGCAGGTGGGCTCGTCACTGGCCTTCTCGGCCAGCGGGAAGATGCATCGTGTGCAGGGTGTTGAACATCGGCCCCGTGACGTTCCAGTGGAAGTTGTGCGTGCTCAGGTAGAGCGTGTAGGTGTCGGCGAGCAGGCGCGAAAGTCCGCCGGCGATGGCGGCACGGTTTTTCGTGCCGATGCCGATGTCCATGGCGGGTGTGCCCTTCGCAGCGCGCGATGATTTGGCCATGTGGGCTCCATTGGTTGCAATGAGAAGTGACGATAGAAGCCGGCCACCGAGTTGACCAATCGAATCCCTTCAATCCGGCCATAGTCTGAACCGTGGGCCGCAGGCGCCCAGCCTGCACAATCGCGCGCGAACCCGCGCGTCTGAGACGAGCCCGTCCGGAACCGAAACCATGAGACGCTGTCTGACCATCCTCCTCGTGCTGCTGCTCGCCGGCTGCACGACGCTGCCGCCGCGCATCCCGCCGCCGGCCAGCAGCGCCCTGGCCGATACCGGCAGCACGCCGCTCGGGCGCATTGCCGCGGCGAGCCTGGCGGCCGATGCGCCCGGCGGCGACTCGGGCTTCCGACTGCTGCCGAGCGGCGACCAGGCCTTCGATGCGCGCATCGCGCTGGCCGAGGCGGCCACGCGCTCGATCGACGCGCAGTACTACCACGTGCATGCCGATACCGCCGGCGCGGCCTTCCTGGCCGCGCTGCGCGATGCCGCAGTGCGCGGCGTGCGCGTGCG
>JANNRI010000208.1:0-2692 GCA_031401195.1 Burkholderiales bacterium | reverse complement strand
GACCGGGCGCGTGCTGGATGTCTACTTCCACCAATGCGCGATTGCCATGAACTGCATGCAGGTGGCGCGCGCGGCCGGCTACCTGTGCCGTGACGGCGTCCACCCCTACGACGGCTCGAAGGTCATCAGCGAGACCCAGGCTCGGCGCGTGAATGCGCTGATGCTCACCTGCGGCACCTACGACGCCGCGGGCGAGTTCGCATTCCGCATCGGCCTGCCCTGCAAGAGCGGCGTGGGCGGCGGCATCGTGGCCGTGGTGCCGGACCGGCTCAGCCTGTGCGTGTGGTCGCCGGCGCTGGACCACACCGGCAACTCCCACCTCGGACGCAAGGCGCTCGAACTCTTCGTGGCGAAAACGGGGCTGTCGGTGTTCTAGGGCCTAGACCGGCGCAGCAGCGAGCCTCAACGCCTCACTGCGCCTCGATCTTCGCCTCTCGAATCGCCCGTTCCCACTTCGCTGTCTCGGCGCGGTTGCGCTGCGCCAGCGCCTCGGGCGTGCCGGGGTCGATGGAAAAGCCGATGGCCTCGAACTTGTCCTGCAGGTCCTTCGTGTTGGCCGCGGCGTTGATGGCCTGGTTGAGCCGCGCGATCACCTCCGGCGGCGTACCCGCAGGCGCGAAGACGGCGAAGTAGGCGATGAGCTCGTAGTCCTTGAGCCCGAGCGCCTCGTTCACCGTGGGCAAGTCGGGCACCGCCGCCGCTCGCTTGCTGGACGTGACCGCCAGGCCGCGGATCTTGCCCGCCTTGTGCTGCGGCACCGTGACGCCGAAGTCGGCGGTGAAGATGTTGACCTGGCCGCCGATGAGGTCGGTCATCGCCGCCGGGCCGCTCTTGTAGGGGATCGGGTTCATCTTGATGCCGGCCATGCTGGCGAGCATCTCCGAAGACACCTGCTGCGAGGTGCTGGCGTAGGCGAAGCTCACCTCGCCGGGCTTGGCCTTGGCCAGCGCCACGAGGTCCTTCAGCGTCCTGGCCGGCACGTCGTTGTTCACCGCCACCATCAGCGGCACGGAGCCCAGGAAGCCCACGGGCACGAAGGCCGTGTCCTGGTCGTAGGACAGTTTCTTCATCAGGAACTTCAGCGCCGCATTGGTGCTGTTGGTGCCGATGAGGATGGTGTAGCCATCGGGCGCGGCCTTGGCCACCTCGCCCGCGCCGAGCATGCCGCTGGCGCCGGGTTTGTTGTCGATGACGACCGTCTGGCCGAGCGTGACCGACATCTTCTCGGCAAAAGCGCGGCCGATCTGGTCGGTGGCGCTGCCGGGCGCGAAGGGCACGACGGCACGGATCGGCTTGTTCGGATACGGCTGTGCCCAGGCCGCGGCGCCGGTGAGCGCAAGCACGGCCGCGGCGAGCCAGCGGGTGGCGTGGGTCATGGGTGACTGTCCTCGTCGTCAAGAGATCGGGGCACGGAGTCTACGGTGCCGGCCGCCCAGCCTTGGTTGACAGGGCCCTGCCTTGGTGGCGGCCGCAGGGCGCAGCAGGTGATCGCCAGAACAATCCTAGGCCTTTATCGCGCCGAAACAAGCTAACGCCTGTTTTTTGACAGCACACGCTACACCTTGTATTGTGCCTGCGTCATCTTCCGCTCCGACTGTCTGCACGTGGACTATCCCCTCAAGCTGCCCGACCAGCTGCGCCTACAGCTGCAAGCCCTGCGCAAGAAGCGCGGCCTGACGCAGGCCCAGCTCGGGCAGGCGATCGGCGTCACGCAGGCCCGGGTCGTCGAAATCGAGGCCAGCCCCGGCGTCGTCAGCCTGCAGCAGACCATGCAGGTCTTGAATGCCCTGGGCGCCGCCTTGGTGATTCGCGAAACCGACCCGGGCGCCTCGAAGGAGCCTCGAGGTGAAGCCGCCGAGGTGCCCGCGAACAAGGTGCAGCGCAAACCCGTGTCTAGGGCCAGGCAAGGCCGCTGGTGAGCCGCTGGTGAGCTCACGCCTCGCCGCCTGGATGAACGGCCAGTTCGTCGGCACCTGGACCGTCGATCGGGGCTCGCATCGGTTCACGTACGACAAGTCCTGGCTCGGGTCGCCCCAGCGGCGGGCGCTGTCGCTGTCTTTGCCGATCACGCCGGCGCTCGAGATCCGCGGCGCCGCCGTGGCGAACTACTTTGACAACCTGCTGCCCGACAATCCGAACATCCGCGCGCGGCTCGGGCGGCGCTTCAAGACACGGTCCAACGATGCCTTCACGCTGCTCGAGGCGATCGGCCGCGACTGCGTCGGCGCCGTACAGCTGCTGCCAGAGGGGGCGCAGCCGCAGGGCTGGGACCGCATCGCGAGCGAGCCGCTGAGCGAAAAGCAGGTGGCCGACATCCTGCGCGCGGTGCCCTCCGAATCGTTGCTGGGCCAGGGCTCGGGCGACGACCTCTTTCGCATCTCCATCGCAGGCGCGCAGGAGAAGACAGCGTTGCTGTTCAAGGGCGGCCAGGACGGCGGAGGTGGTACAGGTGGCCAAGGCGGCAGATGGCATCGCCCGCACGGCGCCACCCCGACGACGCACATCCTCAAGCTGCCCCTGGGCGTGGCCGGCGGCTCACGGCGCGTGGACCTCAGCGACTCGGTGGCCAACGAGTGGTTGTGCGCACAGCTGCTGCACCAACTGGGGCTGCCCGTCGCCACCACGGAAATGTGGCGCTTCGAGGACCAGCAGGCCCTCGTCGTGACCCGCTTCGACCGCGCCTGGCAAAAAC
>JANNRI010000207.1:0-38759 GCA_031401195.1 Burkholderiales bacterium | reverse complement strand
CTTCCAGGTGCACGCCCTTGATGAGGTTGGGCCCCTTGATGTCCAGCCGCGCGATCAGTCTGACCTTGGCCATGCCTCAGGCTCCGTCCCAGACCTGATGGCGCAGTTTCCACACACCGCCCTCAAACTTCCACAGGTGCGGTGAACGGAAGGAATCGGCCAGGTTGTCGAAGTAGGCGCGGTCCATCACCGGCTGCTCGAACATCTGGCTGGCCTGCGGGAACTCTTTGGCCGGCACGCTGAGGTAGCGAAAGACTTCTTCGGCAAAGCGCTCGGGGAATTCGCCGTCAAAGCGCTTGGCCAGCGCCACACCTTCTTCACGGGTGATGTCGCCTGAGCGAATTTCTTGTGCGGCGTCGTAGGTGGCGCGGCCAATGCCGAACTTGGTGAAGGTGGTGTAGTAGTGGAAGTCGTCGATGCGGTCGTCGATGCTGTTGTACTTGCTGTAGGTGCCGGGCGTGCGCTCGGGCGAGGCTTGAAAGCCCCCGTGCTCCACCGAGTAGTAGTAGCAGCTCTGAGGGTGCCACTTTAGGTAGTAGCCGAGGTAGTGCACCTCCACCTTCTGACGCTCGATCTCGGTGGGGTCGGCCGGCAGGTAGGGTTGCAGTTCGTGGGCATCGACGCCGAAGTCCTGCTGCAGTGAGGCCACCGACGTGCCGCCAAGGAAGATCTTGGATCTGTCGCTGGCGGTGAAGTAGGACCAGTCGCGCTTGGCGGTGGTGGTGTCGGCGATGGGATTGCCGTATTCGGCCTCGTTCTCGCCGTAGAAGACGAGCGGGATCTTGTGCAGCACCGCCATCTTGGGCGCGAGGGCCTTCTGCCCGAATATGAAGGGTTGGAAGGGGTGGAACAGGTTCTCCACCGCCAGCCGCGTGAGCAGGCGGTGCACGCGGCCATTGGGCGTGCACAGGAAGTTGTCGAAGCCGGCATGGAGCCACGACTGGAAGTTGCGCCAGCCCCACTCGGTATAGATGTGCGGCGCCCAGGTCACCGTGAGCGGGTGCATGCCGTACTTGTACTTGAGCAAATGAGCCGCGTAGAAACTGTCCTTGCCGCCCGAGCCAGGTACCACGCAGTCATAGCTGCCATCTGCACTGCGATGGCGGTTGCACAAGTCGACGAGGATGCGTTCGCGTTCCGCCCAGTCGATGCTGCCGTGCTTCTGGTCGGCAAGCCGGCAGGCGTCGCAGACGCCCTCGGCGTCGAAGTTGATGGTGGCCTTCTTGCTGTCCTTGGTGTGCGCGTACTCCACGGCCGAGTTGGGGCGCTGGTTGGAGATGACGCAGCGGCGGCAGAAGCCCACGTTCAGCGGCAGGCCGTAGCGCGCCACGTCCGGTGTCTCGCTCTGGAAGGGGCGCAAGTCGATCGCGCGCTGGCGGGGGTAGGGGCTTGGACTCATCGTCTTCCTCAGGAAACCAGTCGTTCGAAGGCCTCGAAGTCGGCCAGGGTGTCGATATCGATGGAGCGTTCGGCAGGCATCACGTAGCCTACGGCACCTTCGGCGACGAAACTGCGCTGGCGGCGCAGCCAGTCGATGTGGGCGGCATAGATGGCGCCGTTGAGCACGTAGACCGGGGGCAGGTCCTGTCGGCGTGCAGGACGTTCGTCGGCAGGGAGCAGGTTGGACAGCGTTCCTTGCTCGCCTAGGCGGAACATCCAGTAAGGGGTCTGCTCGGCCAGCATGAGCGAGACACAGGCTGGCGCCTTGCGTTGCGCCAGCAGCGCGCAGGCAGCATCGATGTCCGCTGCGGTGCGCAAGGGCGAAGTGGGCTGCAACAGCACCAGGATGTCGAACGAGGGCAGGTGGTCCAGCGCATGCAGCACGACATCCATGGTGGAGGCCTCGTCGCCGGAGAGCTCCGGTGGGCGGCGGAAAGGCACCTCGCACCCGGCAGCGCGCGCGACGCGCATGATGTCCTCGTCATCGGAGGAGAGCACGAGGCGGTCGATGCAGCTCGCGCCGCGTGCCGCGGCCACGGTGAAGTCCAGCAGCGGGCGCCCGTTGGCTGGACGTACATTTTTGCCCGGCAGTCCCTTGGAGCCGCCGCGTGCAGGAATGAGCGCCAGAACCGTGAGCGCACCGATCACCGGAAGACCTCCGCAAAGTCGAGGTTGGCGCGTTCATAGTCGGTCAGGCGACCGATGTCCAGCCAGTAGCTGCGGACATGGTGGCAACGCGCCTGCCCACCGCGCGCGATGAGGGCCTCGAACAGTGCCGGCATGTCGAAGCACTGCTCACGCGGAACCAGCTCGAGCGTGTGCGGGGAGAGCACGTAGATGCCGGCGCTGACCACGAAGCGGTGCAGCGGCTTTTCTTCGATGGCGTCGATGCGTCCGTCGCGTTCGCGCACGACGCCGAACGGCACCTGCATCTCGTAGGGGCGCACCGCCATCGTGGCGTCGGCGCCGGACTCGGCGTGCCGCTCGACCATGAGGCCAAAGTCTTCCTTGGTGAGCAGATCGGCGTTGGTCACCACCAGTGGCGCGCTGGGCTTCTCGGGCAGCAGGCTGAGGGCGCCGGCGGTGCCCAGGCGCTGGTCCTCGCGCAAGTAACGTATGTCGATACCCAGCCGGCTGCCGTCGCCGAAGTGGCCTTCGATCTGATCGGCCCTGTAGTTCACGGCCAGATAGATGCGTTCGAAGCCGTGCTCGGCAATCCCGCGCACGATGGTCTCCAGCAGCGGGCGCGAGCCAACGGGAAGCATCGGTTTGGGTACCTCGCGTGTCAGTTCGCCCAGCCGAGTGCCCAGGCCGCCCGCCATGACGACCACCCAGTTGCTGCGCCGAGGTACGTCGAAGAAATCGACAAAGATCTCCAGGCCAACGACGCGGCCCTGCGCGTCCACGACCGGCATCTGGTGCAGGCCGCGCCGGCGCATGTCGGCAACGATGGTGTTGCGTTCCTCGCTGGCGTTAGCAAAGATGGGCGAGCGGTGCATTGCCAGGGTCACCGCATCGGCCAAAGCCACGCCCTTGAGCAGCGCGCGTCGTACGTCGCCATCGCTCAGGGTGCCCAGCAGACGGCGCTCGCTATCGACCACCAGGGCCATCTGGCTGCCGGTGCGGTCTATCACTGCCAACGCGTCGTGCAGGCTGGTCTGCGGGCTGACGAGGACGTGCTCCCAACTCTTCACGTGCTGCCTCCTGTGGTGTGTAGCGGCCGTGCCGGCACGCCGACGATGACGCCCGCGGTGCAGTTGGCCATGACGGCCAATAAAACGGCCATGACGGCAGCACCCGCACGCACCATCGCGCCAGGGGCGATGAGGCGCTGTTGTCCGTGCCGGCGGGGGTCGTCATCGACGAAACCAAGCCACTGCGTGCCAGCGGCGAGCGATGCGTCACCAACCACACAGATATGGCCGTCGGCGCCAACGAGGATGATGGTGCGTGCACTCATCGTTCGATGGCTTCGTCGGGTTGGTAGTCGCGCGAAGCGGGCCGCCCGATCAGGGCCCATACGTCCAGCGGCGACAGACCGTCGGCGGGCCGCTTGAAGGCCAGCACCTCCAAGGTCAGAGGCTCGCCCCGGCGAATGGCTCGAGCCGCAACGACACTGCGGCGAGCAATGCCGAGATTGCTGAGTTCGGTCTCGGCCGGTGCCTTGATGGCGCTGCCCAGCGCGGCCTTCACCGTGCGCACGCCGGCTACCAACTGGCATAGCTCGTGCGGCTCGAGCGAGGCGGCATGGTCGGGCCCGGGCAGGGTCCGATCCAGCGTGAAGTGCTTTTCGATCACGCTGGCGCCGCGCGCGACCGCGGCCAGCGCCACTTCGACGCCGGCTGTGTGGTCCGAGTAGCCAACCGGCAGGCCGAACGCCTGCGCGAGCGTGTCCATCGCACGCAGGTTTACAGCTTCGGGCGGCGCCGGGTACTGCGTCACGCAGTGCAGCAGCGTCACGCGTTCTCGCAACGCGGCTCGGCCAGCGCTTGAGTTGCGCGCGGCCTCGGTCTCGGTGCGTTGGCGTGGCATGCCGGGCTGGGTCAGTGCGAACGCAATCACGCCCAATGCTGCCTCGACGTCGGCCAGCGTGCTCATCCCGGTGGAGACGATGAGGGGGCGCCCAATACGCGCCGCCTGCAGCAGCATGGGCGCGTGTGTGATGTCACCCGACGGGATCTTTACGGCCGGCATGTCCAGCGTGGCGAGGAAGGTCAGACTTTCGGCGTCAAACGCCGTGGAAAGGAAGCGGATGCCGCGCTCGCGGCAGCGCGACAACAAGGCGTGGTGGTGCTCACGCGAAAGCTCCAGCCGGCTGAGCATCTCCAGTTGTGCGCCGGCCTCGCCGGTGTTGGTCACCTGGTAGTCCGCCTTGCGTGCCTGAGCGGTGACGAGCTGGGTGGCCTGGAAGGTCTGGAACTTCACCACGTCGGCGCCTGCGTCAGCGGCGGCATCGACAAGCTGCAGCGCCATCTCGAGTGAGCCGTTGTGGTTGACGCCGGCTTCGGCGATGAAAAGGCAGCGGTCGGTCATGAACTCATCCCCTGGTCTGGCGTCATGCGTTTTGCTCCGCTCAGACCGCGAAGAACGACTTGTGCAGCAGTGCCTGGGCCGACGGCATTGCGCGCAGCGCGTCGACGATGCGCTGCGCGCTGCGCCCGTCGCCGTAGGGGTTGACGACATTCCGGCAGTCCAGCGTCAAGGCTTGCACGATGGCCTGGGTGATGGCGTGGCGTTCTGGCACGCAATGCAGCACCGAGCTCGCCGCCAGGCGGCCCCGCTGGCGATCACCGATGTTGACCGTCGGCACCTTCAATGAGGGTGCCTCGTACAAGCCACTGGAGGAATTCCCGACCACCGCATCCACCAGGGCCATCAGGCTGAGATAGCGCATCTGGCCCAGCGAGCTGTGTACCTGCACATTCGCGCCCTGGGAGGCGGCAAACTCGTCCATGCGCCTGGCAATCGCGCGGCCACCCATGTCCGCATTGGGGCGGGTGAACCAGATCACGGTGGTGGGGTCCAGTGCGGCCAGCGCGGCGAGCAGTTCCTCGAAATCGCCCAGGCCCTCGTCGTCGGCCAGAGTGACCGGGTGAAAAGTGACGAGGAGGTTGCGCGCGCCCAGAGGCGCACCCAGCTCTCGCTCAAGCGCATCGCGCCCGAGCAGTGGGCGGCGTGTCAGGTGGTCAAGCCCGGGGCTGCCAACGACGATCACCTGCGCAGGATCTTCGCCCATCTGGCGTACGCGCCGCGCCGATTCCACTTGGGTAACCAGATGCAGGTGCGCCATCTTGGTGATGGCGTGCCGGATCGACTCGTCGATCGCGCCCTCGGTAATGTCGCCCCCGGCGATGTGCACCAGCGGCACTCGGTGCATCAGGCAGGCTACGGCCACGGCCAGGATCTCGAAACGGTCGCCGAGCACGACCACGGCGTCTGGGCGCAGTTGGTCCAGTGCGTCGGAGATGCCGATCAGGCCGAGCGCGGTGGACTTGCTCACCGCCGCTGCCGTATCGCCAGCCAGGAGCATTTCCACACGGCGGGTGATCTCAAAACCGTCGTTCTCGATCTGGCGCACGGTGAGGCCGAACTCAGGCGCCAGATGCATTCCGGTCACGATGAGCTGCAGCTCGATACGATCGTCGGCGCGCAGATCGTGCAGCACCCAGTACAGCAGACCGTAGTCGGCCCGGCTGCCGGTGACGACACAAATGCGGCGACGCATGTCCACGGATCGTTCTGGTCTTGGTGAGCGGCGCGTTCGGCTTCAGCCCGCCAGGCGTGCGCTGCTGGGTACATTGACGACGCGCGATTCCAGCGACTCGGATACCGGCAGCGGCATGCGCGGGCAGCCCGAATACATCGGCAGACGGTGCATCAGTGTCCAAAGCGGGCGCGACATGTAGCCGGCGTCGTTGAGCGAGGCGAGTAGCTCGTCGCGCCTCAGCGCGTGCTCGGGGGCCAGCACGATGGCGTTGAGCCAGTAGTTGCCGCGCGTGTGCGGCGGCTCGCGCAGAAAATCCACGCCAGGCACGCTGGCGAAGGCCCGCGCGTAACGCTCCGCCAAGCGGCGCTTGCGCTCGATGAAGCCACCCAGCTGCTCGAGCTGAGCGCAGCCCAGCGCCGCATTCAGGTTGGGCAAGCGGTAGTTGTAGCCCACCTCGTCGTGCAGGAAGCTCCAGCGGTGCGGCACGCGCGCCGTGGTGGTCAAATGCTTGGCGCGGCGCCCGAGCGCAGCATCGTTGGTGAGCACGGCGCCGCCGCCGCCGGTGGTGACGACCTTGTTGCCGTTGAAGCTGAGCGCGGCGACGCGGCCGACATTGCCGGTATGGCGGCCCTTGTAGTGCGCGCCCAGCGACTCGGCCGCATCCTCGATGAGAAAGAGGTCCCAGCGCGCCGCCACTGCAGCCAACGCGTCGAGGTCGCAAGGGTGGCCGAAGACATGCATCACGACAAGCGCGCGCAGGCGCGCGCCGGTGCGGCGGTTGAACGTGCCCTGCCCGCGGCGCTCGGCCACTTCACGCAGGTAGGCTTCCAGCGCTTGCGCATCGACTCCGAGCGACTGCGATTCGGCCTCCACGAAGTGCGGAACCGCGTGCGCATACGACACGGCGTTGGCAGTGGCGATGAAGGTAAGTGAGGGCACCAGTACCTCGTCGCCGGCTTGCACGCCTGCCAGCAGAAGGCAGATATGTAACGCCGCGGTGCCGTTGGCCGTTGCCACGGCGTGCCGGGCCCCGGTGAGCGCGGCGAGGTCAGACTCGAAGCGGTCGACATAGGCGCCGACCGAGGAGACCCAGCCAGTGTCCAAGCACTCCTTGACGTAGTCCCACTCGCGGCCGCCGAATTCGGGCTCGTGCAGCGCGATCGTGCCTTGTGAAGTGCCCAACACTGACCGCACCGCCGCGAGGGTGGCGCCGACCGGGTCGGCCAAGTCAAGCTGGGCGGTGGGCTGGGCGGTGGTGGCGTGGGCGGTCATCGTCAGCACCTCAGATGTTGTAGCGGCCGGTCTTGTAGCGAGCCAGGTGCGCCGGCTCGCTGAACCAGGCGATGGTCTCGCGCAGGCCGCGCTCGAGGCCCGGCAGGCCGGCATACTCCGGCGTCCAGCCGGTCAACTCGAGTGCCCGGCGGTTGTCGGCCCACAACCGCTCCACCTCGCTGCTGCCGGGGCGCATACGCTGGTCGTCGCTCTGGATCTCGATCGAGCGTCCCATGAGCCGCGCGATGAGGGCGGCCGTGTCGCCGATGGAGATCTCGTGGTTGCTGCCGATGTTGATGACACCGCCCACCGCGGCATCGCTCTCGGCCACGGCGACAAAGCCGCGTACGGTGTCGCGCACGAAATTGAAATCGCGCGTGGGGTAGATGGCGCCCAGGCGGATCTGGCGCGCGCCGGTGGCAATCTGCGTGATGATGGTCGGGATCACTGCGCGCGCCGATTGCCGCGGGCCGTAAGTATTGAAGGGGCGGATCACAGCCACCGGCGTGCCGAAGGAGAGGTGAAAACTCTGCGCAATCTGATCGGCACCGATCTTGCTGGCCGAGTAGGGCGACTGGCCCTGCAGCGGATGTTCTTCTGTGATGGGCACAAACCGTGCCGTGCCGTAGACCTCGCTGGTGGAGGTGTGCACCACGCGTTGCACGTCGAGTTCGCGCGCCGCCTGTACGACATTGAGAGTGCCCTTGACGTTGGTATCGACGTAGGTATCCGGCGAGTGGTAGGAGTACGGAATGGCGATGAGCGCAGCCAGGTGCATGACGACATCGCAGCCCTGCATTGCGGCGCGCACCCCGTGCGGGTCGCGGATGTCGCCGGCAAAGACGTCCAGAGAGTCCTTCACCGCCGACTCGCTCTCGTCCAACCAGCCCCAGGAGTTGAAGCTGTTATAGAGCACGAAGGCGCGCACCTGGAGGCCGCTGCGCACCAGGTGCTCGGTGAGGTGGGAGCCGATGAAACCATCGGCGCCGGTGACCAGGATGCGTTTACCTTGGAGGTTCATGGGGTAAGTGTGCGGCGGGGTGCCCGGCTCAACTGGCAGTGTCGGGACCGTTGAGGCGTGGCACCGAGGCGGCGCCGGGGTCGGCTGCATCGAGCTCGCGGCGCAGCAGCGCGATGGTCTTCTGGAGCGACTCGAACTCCACTTCCTTGCGCTGCAGGAACCGCCGCGTCAGGCTCAGCTTGGCGCGCATGCCGCTGGGCGTGAGCACATAGGCATAGGCGAGCTTGCGCTGGCTGCGCTGGAAGTTGCGCACCTTGACCAGACCCTTGTCGAGAAGTGCGTGGACCACGAAGTGCACCTTGCCCAGGCTGACACCGAGCCGCGCCGACAGTTCGCGCTGCGAGATCTGGGGATGCTCGGCGAGCAGCCGCAGCACGGCCAAATGTGCGGCCTCGCTGTCGTTGCCACGGTCACCGGCGGGCACCGTGGCAGTGATGTTGTGTTCATTCATAAAACACAAAAGTCTAACGCAGCGTGTGGCGCCGACCGGCGCCATTTGTGATTAGGAATCTGCGATCGGAACTGCCGGGGGCGCTAGCCTGCAGCCCTGTTGCGTTCGCGCAAGACGATCACGCCGGCCAGCAACAGGAAGGCCAGCGCGGTGGTGGCGATCACGATCACGCCGCGCCTCGGGCGGCTCTTCTTCTCCGGCGGCATGGCCACGTCCACCACCTGGATCAACAGGCCCTCCCGGGCCTCGTCGACACGCGCGGCCTCGTACTGGCGGGCAAAGAGATCGAAGAGCGTCTCCTGGTACTTGAACTCGCGGTAGTGCACCAGGTAGTCGGACTGTGAGGTCGAGCCGTCGGCTCGTTCAATGCGAGCCAGTTGCGCGCGTAGCGCCCCCAGCTCGGCCTGGGCGCGCTGCACCTCAGGTGCACCATCCGTCAGGACGCCGCGTAGCGCTTCCAACTTGACTTCAGACGCGCTGACCTGGGCGCGAGTGCGAGCATAGGCATCGGCGGCGGAGCGCGGCTCGGCGCGCAGCGCGCCTTGGGTGAATCCGGAGCCTTGCAGCGCGGTCTGGGCCTTCAACAGGTCGTCGCGCGCCTTGGTCATGAGCCCTTCGAAGAATGTACGGCGCTGCTGGGCCTCCGACAGCGAGAGCCGGCCGCTGAGCACGCGCAGTTCCTCGACATATTGGTTGGCCATGTCGGCTGCGCGGCGGGGATCTTGGTCGTCCACCTCCACCGCAATGAGCCCGTCGCGCTTGCCGATGGTGACTCGTGTGTTCTCGCTCAACTGCTGGTGGGCATCCACCTTGAACTTGGTCTCGTAGATCTTGATGAGGTCGAAGCGGGCGATCAGCCGATCAGCCACGGTGGCGCTGAGCATCAGCGCGGCATACTGGTCCGCTGAGCTGCGCGTCGCCGAACTACCGCCCGCCAGTGCCGCCAGACTGCCCAGAGAAGCCAGGGCGGCCGATGACGCACCCGGTGACTGCGGAGAAAGAAACGTCGCCCTGGCGGAGTACGTGGGCGGGATCAGGTACGTGACACCCAGGCCCAGCGCTCCCGCGACCAGCGGGCACGCCAGCAGCAGTCGCCAGTGTCTCGGCAGCGGGCTGAGCAACTGGCCCAGCGAGATCTCGCCGCCGTCCCCAGCCCCTGCTACGGATACGGCGCTCATCGCGTCGCGCTCTTGATGCCGGCCACACCCAGGCCGAACTGGAAGATGATCTGCGTCCAGTCCTTGGCGGCCTGCAGGAAGGTGGTCTTGTCCATTTCCTCGGGCACGAACACCGTGTCGCCGGGCTCCGAACTCAGGTCGGTCAGATTCGTCTCACGAACGAACCAGCCGCTGCCCTGGCGACCGCTGACGACATTGCCATTGGCGCGCACGACGAAGACGCTTCCCTCGTCGGCGCCTTTGGTGGGCCCGCCGGCCAGGCGCAGATAGTCGCCGATCGTGCGCCCGGGTGAATGCAGGTAGGTGGCCGCGTTGAAGACGCTGCCGAATACCCCCACGGTGGTCGGACGTGACGGAACCGTGATGCGGTCACCGTCTTCCAGCGCCAGATCGGGCAGTTCGATGGCGTCGGGTCGCATCTGCAGCACGATCCGGCCGGTGGGCTGAAGTGCGCGCAGCCGTTCCACGAGGCGGTTGGTGGCGGCCGCGCGCGCGCTCTGGGCGCTTGCATCCTCGGTCGTACTGACACGCTGGGAGCCTGAGGCTCGCGCCAGGTCGGTCTCGAGGTCGCGCAGCGCCCGGTCGTAGTTTTCCTGCTGCGTGCGCTGCACGCTCGAGCGCGTGAGCTCGGCTGCATAGACGAAGGCTGCCGCCGTGTAGCCACCGGCGGCGCGAATCGCATCGCTGACCGAGCTGCCGGCCGGCAGCACATACTCGCTGGGGCGCGCCACCTCGCCTTCCACCTTCACGCGCTTGCTCTGCTGTTGCGATGGCAGCAGTGCCTCCACCGAGCTGAATGCGCGCAGCACGTCGCCGTCGGCCAGATGCGCCGCTGCGTCGCGCGGAAGCAGCAATTCGGTGACGCGGCCGAGGTTGCGCTCCTTGAGTCTTTCCACCGCGAGCCGGCCGCGGTCGGCCACTGCGGTGAAGCCACCGACCATGCGCAGCGCATCGCTGACCGTCTCGCCCGGCTTGAGCTCCAGGACCGCGGGCTTGTTGACGCTGCCTATGAAGCCCACCTGGGTGCCCGCGGCACCGACATGCACGACGTCACCCGGCTGCACCAACCGGTCCGCCGAGCGGTCGCCCATGAGCAGCAGGTCGTAGAGGTCGAATCGGCCCACCAGCTCGGTGCCACGCCGCAGTTCGATATTGCGATAGCTGCCTGCCGCTGCCGGCCCGCCGGCCCGCATCAGTGCCGTCACCACTGTGGACAGGCTGCTTACCGAGTAGGTGCCGGGCTTGGCCACGAAGCCAGTGACAAAGATGCGGATGCCGCGGACCGCGCCGATCGACACGCTGCTCTGGAAGTTGCGGAAGACCTGCGCCACGCGTCGGTTGACAACGCCGGACAGCTCTGCCATGCGCACGCCGGAGACCTGCACCGCGCCCACGCGCGGGATGCTGATACGGCCGCTGCGGTCTACCAGCAAGCGCAGATCGGCATCCACGCCGCCCCATAGCGTCACCAGCACTTCGTCGCCGGGGCCGATCAGATAGTCGTCGGGAATCAGGGGGCTTGCTTCAGGTGACGATGGGTCCAGGCTGATGGTCACCAGATCGGCGCCAAAGCGCCGGATCAGCGGCAGCTTGGCGCCGACCTGCTGCTGCACAAAGCGCTCGAACTCGCCCGGCGGCTGTGGCAGCTCGGGCGGCGTGATCGGTGACATCGCAGGCGTACCGGGTGCGCGCTCCTCGGGCGGCATGGATGCGGGAGCAGGCTGGCGCAGCCGCACTGAACGGCCGGCGGCACTGTCGGTGTTCGGATCGGCCGCACTCGAAGGCGGGTTTAGCGAGGTTTGCGCCAGCGGGCACGTCGTCGCACCGACCAAGCCAGCCATCAGCACGAGCCAATGCAGGCGGTGAAGTAGATTGGTCCGACTCATCTCATCTAGGCAAAAGGCGAGGGAAATGGGTGCAAACAATCGAGAAAGCAAACCAGAATGCACGCGTAAGGCGCGCAGGCGCCGCAAAATACTGCGCACGCAAAGGCACCGGGTCTAATGCGAGTACACCGAAGATTCTATCGACACCCGTTTGGGCTCCCGGACTCGGCAACCTAGAATTGGTTGATGCTCGCCCTGCTGGCCGCCTTCACCTGCTCATTCGCGATCACGCTGCTTGTTGTGCATGCGACCAAGACGCGTGGCACGCTGCTGCTTGACACCGACACCTCGGGCCCGCAGAAGTTTCACGCGCGGCCCGTCGCCCGGGTTGGCGGGATCGGCATCTTCGCTGGTCTGCTGGTCGCCCTGGTGCCGATGTGGGCAGGTTCGGCATCGGCATCGGCGCCGGCGTTGGGCGCGGTTCTGCTGGCCTGTGGCCTGCCCGCCTTCGTTGGCGGCCTGGTAGAAGACCTGACCAAGAGCGTGCGCCCCCTGCATCGACTGCTGGCGACAGCGGTCTCGGCCTTGCTAGCGGCATGGCTGCTGCAGGCGGTGATCTCGCGCACCGACATTCCGGGCCTGGACTTCCTCGTCGCCACCGCCGCTGGCGCGACACTGCTGACTGTCTTTGCAGTGGCCGGCATCGCCAACTCCATCAACATCATCGACGGCTTCAACGGCCTCGCATCGATGTGCGTGGTGATCATGCTCGCTGCACTTGCCTACGTAGCGTTCCAGGTGGGGGACAGCCTCATCGGCACGCTGGCGCTGGCGGGCATCGGCGCCGTGCTCGGGTTCTTCCTCTGGAACTATCCGGCCGGCCTCATCTTTCTGGGCGATGGCGGCGCCTATCTCCTCGGTTTCCTCGTGGCTGAGCTGTCGATCCTGCTGCTGGTGCGGAATCCGAGCGTCTCGCCGCTGTTCCCGCTGCTGGTGTGCGTTTATCCGGTGTTCGAGACACTCTTCTCAATCTACCGGCGCCGCGTCATCCGCGCCGTGCCGCCCAGCATGCCCGACGGCATACACCTGCACTCACTGATCTACAGGCGCATGATGCGCTGGGCGGTGGGTGACCGCAGTGCTCGCGCGCTGACGCGCCGCAATTCGATGACCTCGCCGTTTCTCTGGCTGCTGTGCATGCTTTCAGTCGTGCCGGCGGTGCTGTTCTGGGACAGCTCGGCATGGAATGCTGTCTTTCTGGGCCTCTTCGGCCTTGTCTATCTCGCCTTGTACTGGCGCATCGTGCGCTTCAAGGTCCCACGATGGATGCGTGCGCTGGTCAGCCGGCCGCCTGTCCTGGGTGACCAACAACGACCCCGCGCATGATTACATCCTCAGATCCGATCGAAATCCTCGCACAGGCGCCGCTGTTCAACACATTGCCCCTCGACCCCAAGCTGCTTCGCGCCGTTGCCGAAAGCGGCTACTTGTCGATGACGCCCATCCAGGCCAAAGCCATCCCGGTGGTGCTCGCCGGGCGAGACGTCATGGGCGCGGCCCAGACCGGCACCGGCAAGACCGCTGCCTTCACGCTGCCTCTGCTGCAGAAGATGATGCGGCACGAGAACGCGAGCATGTCCCCGGCGCGGCACCCGGTGCGGGCGCTGGTGCTGGCGCCCACGCGCGAACTGGCCGACCAGGTGGCGGCCAATGTCAAGAAGTACGCCCAGCACTCGCTGCTGCGGTCCCTGGTGGTCTTCGGCGGCGTCGACATGAAGCCGCAAACCGAGGAACTGCGCAAGGGCGTCGAGGTGCTGA
Organism: Burkholderiales bacterium; assembly: GCA_031401195.1. Taxonomy (GTDB): domain Bacteria; phylum Pseudomonadota; class Gammaproteobacteria; order Burkholderiales; family Burkholderiaceae_C; genus Rubrivivax. The sequence continues at coordinate 25,546 of JANNRI010000207.1, read as the reverse complement.
TCGCCACGCCGGGCCGGCTGCTCGACCACATCGAGCAGAAGGTGGCGGTGCTCAACCAGGTCGAGTACGTCGTGCTGGACGAAGCCGACCGCATGCTCGACATCGGCTTCCTGCCTGACCTGCAGCGGATCCTGTCCTACCTGCCCAAGGAGCGGCAGACGCTCTTGTTCTCGGCCACCTTCTCGCCCGAAATCCGGCGCCTGGCGGCGAGCTACCTGCAAGACCCCGTGACGGTGGAGGTGGCGCGCCCCAACGCCACCGCCACCAATGTGGAGCAGCGCTTCTACAGCGTCACCGACGACGACAAGCGCGCCGTGGTGCGCCAGATGTTGCGCCAGCGCGAGCTGTCGCAGGCCCTGGTCTTCGTCAACTCCAAGATCGGCGCGGCGCGGCTGGCGAGGTCCTTCGAGCGCGATGGCCTGAAGACCCAGGCCCTGCATGGCGACAAGAGCCAGGATGAGCGCCTGAAGGCGCTGGCCGCGTTCAAGGCCGGCGAGGTGGACGTGTTGGTGGCTACCGACGTCGCTGCGCGCGGCCTGGACATCGTCGACCTGCCTGGCGTCTTCAACTTCGACGTGCCCTTCAATGCGGAGGACTACATCCACCGCATCGGGCGCACCGGCCGTGCCGGAGCCTCGGGATTGGCGATCACGCTTGTCACGCGCGACGACGCACGCATGATCGCGGAGATCGAACGCCTCATCAAGAAGAAGATCGAGATCGAGCCCATCGAACTCGACGACGAGCGCCCGCGGCGCCCGCCTAGGCGATTCGAAGAAGAGGAACGTGGTGGCCTGCTGCCCGAGACATTGGAACGTGCGCCGGTGCGGCCCGCGGTCGTGCCCGTCCGGCGCGCGCCGAGCGTGGACCCCTTCTTCGATCGCCCCTACGAGCCGAGCAGTTCCGGCGGCGCGGCTTGGGACAGGGCGACCGAGCAAAGCGTACCCAGGCGCGCTGGCATGGGCGCCGCCAACGATGGCGACCACGACAACGACGATGGCGGAGCTCCACCGGCCCCCGGGCCAGGCAGCCGGTCTGGCCTGTCGCCGAACATCCGCCCGAAGAAGAAGGTGGCCTCGTTGCTGGGCGGCGGCCGCGCCTGAGGACGCTGGGCCGCGCGCCCGCGCGCGTTGGGGCCGTGTAGGCATCACGCAGGCAGGTGATGGCCGATGTGCCGCGCGCCCGCGCGCGTTGGTGTGCGAAGGCGTGTGGGCCGGTCAGGCTTGCAGCAGAAACACCGCCGGGAGGCGGTCCGGCAACACGGGTGACTGCCTGCGCCACTCGGCCACGGTGGCCGTGCGGCTCCAGCCCCCCGGCAGCGTGAGCGCCACGCTCACCGACAGTCGGCTGGCCGGCGCCGCCGATTCGATCAATGCCGACAGGAGCGCGGCGTTGCGATACGGCGTCTCGATGAAGATCTGGGTTTGCCGCAAGCGCCGGGAGGTGGTCTCGAGTTCGCGGATGCGTTCGTGTCTTGCCGACGCTTCTTGCGGCAGGTAACCCACGAAGGCGAAGCTCTGGCCGTCGAGGCCGCTGGCGGCCAGCGCCAGCAACAACGAACTGGGGCCTGGCAAGGCGAGCACCTCGATGCCGAGGTCGTGGGCCACGGCCACCACGGCGGCGCCTGGGTCGGCCACCGCCGGCAGGCCTGCTTCGCTGAGCAGGCCGATGTCGTGTCCGTCACGCGTCGGGCCGAGCAGGTCGACCAGTGCCGCAGTCGCAGTGGCTGCGCTTGGGCTCACTGGGTGTGTCCGCCCGCCCTTGGGCGGCCGCGGCAGTTCATGGATGTTCGTGGCCTGCAAGGGCTGGTGCAACGGCACGATCGCATGCACGCGTTTGAGGAACGCACGGGCGCTCTTGGCGTCTTCGACCAGCCAATGCCCCAGGCGCGCGGCGCACTGCAAGACACCCTGGGGCAGGATCGTCGCCAGGTCTTGAGCTGGGCCCCCGAAATCCAGCGTGTTGGGAACGAGGACGAGCCGCCCGGATGGACCTGTGCGCCCAGGATCGCCGGCCCCGGTCGCGGTGTATGTCGGGTCGGTGATCACGCGCGCAGCGGATCGATGCCCGCTTCGCGAAGCATGCGCGCGGTACGGATGAGCGGCAGCCCCACGAGGGCCGTTGGGTCGTCGGACTCGATGGCCTCCAGCAGTGCGATGCCCAGGGTCTCGCACTTGGCGCTGCCGGCGCAGTCGTAGGGTTGCTCGGCGAGCAGGTAGTGCTCGATCTCTTGAATGTGCAGCTTGCGGAAATGCACCACCACCGGTGCCACCGCATGCGCGGCGTAGCCAATGTCGCGGCGCACCACGCACACGGCGGTGTGGAAGATGGCCCGCCGCCCGCTCAGCTGCAGGAGTTGCTCCACGGCGCGCTGGTGCGTGCCTGGTTTGCCCAGGGCTTGGCCGCCTACCTCGCAAACCTGGTCCGAGCCGATGACCACTGCGCCTGGGTACATCGCCGCCACCGCCTCGGCCTTGGCCCGGCTCAGCCGGAGAGCCAGCTCGGCTGGGCTTTCGGCTGCCAAGGCGGTCTCGTCCACGCCCGGCGCGACCACTTCGAAAGGCAGACGCAGCCTGGCCAACAACTCCCGCCGGTAGCGCGATGTGGAGGCAAGCACCAGCGCAGGCCTGGCCGAGCCTGCCGCCACGGTGCGCGATGCGTCCGATGCGTCGGGTTGGGTCGGGTGGAGCATGGGCAGGATTGTTCCACTTCAACGCCTACACTGACCCTCTCATGCCTCGTTCGTCCCGAGTCGTCCACCTGCCTCAGAGCCTCGATGTGGCGGCGTTTTGCCGCGACGCGGCGAGCATCACCGGGCAGTGGTCGACCTCGGAGTTGCCTCGGCTCGCCGAGTCGGTGCGGCTTGGAGATGACGGCTTCGCGCAGGGGCCCATCGACTGGGCCGCGACGGGGCTGCAGCTGGCCGGACGTGGGGCCACGCGGCTGTGCGCCATCGATCTGGCGGTCCGGGCGGGCGTGGTCATGGATTGCCAGCGCTGCCTGCAGCCCATGGCGGTGCCGGTTCATGTGCAGCGCCGAATCCGATTTGTCGAGGGCGAGGATGAGGCGGCGCGTCTCGACGAGGAGTTGGAAGACGACGTGCTGGCCATGACGCCGCGTCTGGATCTGCGCTCATTGATCGAGGACGAACTGCTGATGGCGCTGCCGCTGGTGCCACGCCACGAGGCCTGCCCCGATCTGCCAGCCGCTTTGCGCGCCTCTGTTCCAGGCGCTCAGGCTGGGGAGCCTCCACCTTCAGCGTCTGACCGCGAGCACCCGTTTGCCGCCCTGGCCGCTCTGCGACGCCCGAAAACCTGAGCAGCTACCGCGGGCAGCCGGGGACGCCGAGGACGCCGGTGATAGACTACGCAGTGTTCCCGCGGCTTGGTGGGCTGACAGCGTTCGTCTTGCTTCGCGCGCTTGCGCTTACCGCTCGATTGCGCACCTGGTTCGCACGCAACGCATACCAGATGCCGTCGTGCTCCCCGGCCGATGTGCCGGGGCGCTTGGCGGCGCCGCCCATCCCGAAGTTCGCAGGGCGCCGCGCCGCTCGCCGCCGTACCGGCGCCTTGCGTCCGCCTCCCAGGAGATTCCGTCATGGCTGTCCAACAGAACAAGAAGTCACCGTCAAAGCGCGGCATGCACCGCTCGCACAACGCCCTGGATACTCCGGGCACTGCGGTGGAGCCGACCACCGGCGAAGTGCATCTTCGTCACCACATCACGCCGAATGGCTTCTACCGTGGGCGCAAGGTTCTGAAGACCAAGGCCGACGCCTGATCGGGGCGGCGCACGCTCCCTGGCCGGTCCGCGCCCGGGAACTCCTCCCCATCCCGTGAACCCGCATCCGTCGCCGGCACCGCTCGCCACGGTGCGCATTGCCGTCGACTGCATGGGCGGCGACCATGGGCCGGCGGTCATCCTGCCTGCGTGCGAGTCCTTTCTGACCTCGCACCCTCATGCCGAACTGCTGCTCGTGGGCCTGGAGTCGGCGCTGGGCAAGGCCCGTGCGATGCCGCGTTGCCGCATCGTGCACGCCAGCGAAGTCGTGACCATGGACGACCCGATCGAGGTCGCCCTGCGCAAGAAGCGCGATTCATCCATGCGCGTGGCCATCTCCCAGTTGAGAGCAGACGATGACGGGACCGTTGTCGCCGACGCGTGCGTCTCGGCGGGCAACACAGGCGCGCTCATGGCGGTCGCGCGCTACGTACTGAAGACGCTGCCTGGCATCGACCGGCCCGCCATTGCAGCGATCATGCCCAACCGCAAGGATGGTTTCACCACCGTGCTCGACCTCGGCGCCAACGTCGACTGCACCCCCGAGCACCTGCTGCAGTTCGCGGTGATGGGCAGCGCACTGGTCGCAGCCGTGGATGGCAAGGAAGAACCCACGGTGGGCCTGCTCAACATCGGCGAGGAAGCCATCAAGGGCAGCGAAACCATCAAGCGTGCGGGAGAGTTGCTGCGCGCTGCGGGCGCGGTCGGCAACATCAACTTCTTCGGCAATGTCGAGGGCAACGACATCTACAAGGGCACCGTCGACATCGTCGTTTGCGACGGCTTTGTGGGCAATGTGCTGCTCAAGACCAGCGAAGGCCTGGCCTCGATGCTCACCGACATGATCCGCCAGGAGATGACGCGATCCGCTTTCACCAAGCTGGCGGCGCTGGCGGCGATGCCGGCGCTGAAACGGTTCAAAATGCGAGTGGATCCGCGCCGCTTCAATGGGGCGGCGCTGCTTGGCCTGCGCGGGCTGGTGTTCAAGAGCCACGGTTCGGCCGATGCGTATGCGTTCGAGAACGCCCTGGGGCGAGCTTATGATGCGGCGCGCAACCGCCTGCTCGCGCGCGTGCACGACCGACTTGGGCCCACACTGTCGGCCATGGCCACGCCGTTGCAAGCCGACTGACCCAATCCCCCCCAACAGCCCTGGCGGCCGTGCCGAACAGTTCCCCCTACTCGCGCATCGCGGGCACTGGCAGTTACCTGCCACCGCGGCGCGTGAGCAACAACGACATGGTGGCCATGTTGGCCGCACGTGGCATCGAGACCAGCGACCAGTGGATCGTCGAGCGCACCGGCATCCGCGCCCGCCACTTCGCTGACGAGGGTGTGAACGCCAGCGATCTGGCGCTGCCGGCGGCGCGGCACGCGCTCGAAGCGGCGGGGCGCCAGGCCAGCGAGATCGACCTGATCATCGTCGCCACATCCACGCCCGACATGGTGTTCCCGTCGACCGCGTCGATCCTGCAGCACAAGCTTGGGGCCTACGGCTGTGCGGCGTTCGACCTGCAGGCGGTGTGCTCGGGCTTCGTTTACGCGCTCAGCGTGGCCGATGCGATGGTGCGCGCTGGCGGCGCACGCTGTGCGCTCGTGGTGGGTACGGAAGTGTTCTCGCGCATCCTCGACTTCAACGACCGCACCACCTGCGTGCTCTTTGGCGACGGGGCCGGCGCGGTGGTGCTCGAGGCCAGCAGTTCACCGGGCATTTTGGCCGCCGACCTGCATGCCGACGGACGCCACCTGGGCATCCTGTGCACACCGGGCACCGTGGCCGGCGGGCAGATCAGCGGCACGCCGTTGCTCAAGATGGACGGCCCGGCGGTATTCAAGCTGGCAGTGGGCGTGCTCGAGAGCGCGGCCAGAGCGGTGTTGAACAAGGCTGGGCTCAACGAGGCCGACCTCGATTGGCTCATACCGCACCAGGCCAACATCCGCATCATGCAAGGCACCGCGCGCAAGTTGAAGCTGCCGCTGGAAAAACTCATCGCCACGGTCGACGAGCATGGCAACACCTCGGCCGCCTCGGTGCCGTTGGCGCTGGACGTGGCTGTCAGGAGCGGGCGCCTGCAGCGAGGTGATACCGTGATGCTGGAGGGTGTGGGTGGCGGCTTCACGTGGGGCGCGGTGCTGTTCGACTATTGAAACTGGATCTGGCCCTGCTCTGATCCCGATCACGCTTTCTCTTGATGCCATGAAGCCATTTGCTTTCGTCTTTCCGGGCCAGGGCTCGCAGTCGGTGGGCATGCTCGACGGCTGGGGCGATCACCCGGCAGTGCGGCGTACGCTCGAAGAGGCGTCGGCGGCACTGTCCGAGGATCTCGGCCGCTTGATTCGCGAGGGTCCCAAGGAAGCGCTGGAACTCACGACCAACACGCAGCCGGTGATGCTGACGGCAGCGATGGCGTGCCTCAACGCCTGGCGCGCCGAAGGCGGCCCTGAACCCACCGCCGTCGCCGGCCACTCACTGGGCGAGTACAGCGCTCTGGTGGCCGCTGGCGCGCTCACGTTGGCCGACGCCTTGCCTCTGGTGCGCTACCGCGCCCAGGCGATGCAGGAGTCGGTGCCGGTGGGTGCGGGTGCGATGGCGGCCATCCTGGGCCTCGACGCCGAGACCGTGAAGTCCGTGTGCGAAGCGATCGCTGCCGAGACAGGCGCTGTCGTCTCGCCGGCCAACTTCAACGACCCGAAGCAGACTGTGATCGCGGGCGGCAAAGTTGCGGTCGATGCGGCGTGCGACAGACTCAAGGCCGCGGGCGCCAAACGCGCATTGCTGCTGGCAGTGTCGGCGCCGTTCCATTGCGCGTTGATGAAGCCGGCGGCCGAGCGCCTGCGCGAGCGGCTGGCCAGCGTGCCGATCGCGGTGCCGGGCATTCCGATGATCAACAACATTGACGTGGCCGCGCCTGCCGACGCCACGGCGATTCGTGATGCCCTCTACCGCCAGGCCTTCGGGCCGGTGCGCTGGGTCGAGGTGGTGCAGGCGCTGCGCGCGCGTGGCCTCGCGCATGTCTTCGAGTGTGGACCGGGCAAGGTGCTGGCAGGGCTCGTGAAGCGTGTCGATGGCACGCTCGCGTCCGGCACCGTGCTCGACCCGGCGAGCCTGGCCGAGATGAAGGGGATGCTGCAATGAGCACGGTGCAGGGCGTGGCCGAGCCGGCCGGGGGGGCCGCGCTGCAGGTGGCGCTGGTCACGGGTGCCTCGCGGGGCATCGGCCGCGCCATCGCGCTGACGCTCGCCCGTGCCGGTTTCAAGGTCACGGGCACGGCCACCACCGAAGCCGGCGCAGCCCGCATTCGCGAGTCGCTTGCGGCGTTTGTCGGCTGCAACGGCATTCCGCTCGATGTCAACGACGGGCCGGCCTGTGAGGCGGCCATCAACACCATCGTGAAGGCGCAAGGTGGCCTGCATGTGCTCGTCAACAACGCCGGCATCACGCGCGACATGCTGGCCATGCGCATGAAGGACGACGACTGGGATGCGGTGCTCGACACCAACCTCAAGGCCGTGTTCAGGCTTTGCCGGGCGGTGATGCGCCCGATGATGAAGCAGCGCCAAGGCCGCATCATCAACATCACCTCCGTGGTGGGTGCGAGCGGCAATGCCGGACAAGCCAACTACGCCGCGGCCAAGGCCGGCCTGGCAGGCATGACGCGGGCGCTGGCCCGTGAACTCGGCAGTCGCAACGTCACCGTCAACTGCGTGGCCCCGGGTTTCATCGCCACCGACATGACTGCCGAACTGCCCGAAGCGCAAAAGGCCGCGCTGTTGGCTCAGGTTCCGCTGGCGCGTCTCGGCAAGGCCGAGGAGGTCGCGCACGCAGTAGCGTTCCTGGCCTCGCCACTGGCGGGCTACATCACGGGCACCGAACTGCATGTCAACGGCGGTATGTACATGAGCTGAGGCCATGCGGCCACAGGGAAGACCCCGCAACCCGCGCCGGTAGAATCCGGCCCTGTTTTACGTACTCACTCCTGGAGGAGTCATGAGCGATATTGAAGCGCGAGTCAAGAAGATCATTGCCGAACAACTCGGCGTGCCCGAATCCGATGTGACCAACGAGAAGGCCTTCGTCGCCGACCTCGGGGCCGACTCGCTCGACACCGTCGAACTCGTGATGGCACTCGAAGATGAGTTCGGCATCGAGATCCCGGACGAAGAAGCCGAGAAGATCACCACCGTCCAGCTGGCCATCAACTACGCGGTGGGCCACCAGAAGTCCTGATGCAGCCGGTGGATCCAAACGTGAACCGACGCTCCCGCGACACGGCGGCCCGCGCACGCTGGCCCGCACGGGGTGCGGTGAGCGCATGACACGTCGCCGCGTCGTCGTCACGGGTCTGGGCATCGTGAGCCCGGTGGGCAATGGCGTGGCCGAGGCGTGGGGCAATCTGGTCGCGGGGCGCTCCGGCATCGACAACATCACCAAGTTCGATGCCTCGGCGTTCTCCTGTCGCTTCGCGGGCGAGGTGAAGGGCTTCAATGTCGAGGACTACCTTCCCGCCAAGGAAGCCCGGCACATGGACACCTTCATCCAGTACGGGCTGGCTGCTTCGATCCAGGCCGTGCAGGATGCGGGCCTGTCCACCAACGACGCGTTGAGCGAAGAGCAGGCCGAACGTATCGGCTGCCTGGTCGGCTCCGGCATCGGCGGGCTGCCCCTGATCGAAGCCACGCACAAGGACTACGTGGAACGCGGGCCGCGTCGCATATCGCCCTTCTTCGTGCCGGCGGCGATCATCAACATGATCTCCGGGCACCTTTCCATCCGCTATGGCTTCAAGGGTCCGAATCTGGCCATCGTCACGGCTTGCACGACCGGACTGCATTGCATAGGTGAAGCTGGGCGGCTCATCGAGTACGGCGACGCCGACGTGATGGTGGCGGGCGGCTCGGAGGCCACGGTCTCGCCGCTCGGGGTGGGTGGTTTCGCGGCTGCGAGGGCACTGTCCACGCGCAACGACGACCCGAAGGCGGCGTCGCGCCCTTGGGACAAGAACCGTGACGGCTTCGTGCTCGGCGAGGGCGCCGGCGTGCTGGTGCTCGAGGAGTACGAGCACGCCAGGAAGCGCGGTGCGAAGGTCTATTGCGAGCTGGCCGGATACGGCATGGGCGCCGACGCTTTCCACATGACGGCGCCGAATGTCGATGGCCCCAAGCGCTCGATGATGGCGGCGCTGCGCAACGCTGCCGTGGCTGCAAGCGACGTGCAGTATCTCAACGCTCATGGCACGTCCACGCCGCTGGGCGACGTGAACGAGACCAACGCCATCAAGCTGGCTTTTGGCGACCATGCGCGGCGCTTGGTGGTCAATTCCACGAAGTCGATGACCGGGCACTTGCTCGGGGGCGCCGGCGGCATCGAGTCGGTGTTCACGGCGCTGGCCGTGCATCATCAGCTCTCGCCGCCGACCATCAACCTCACACATCCCGACCCCGATTGCGACCTCGATTACTGCCCCAACGAAGCGCGCCCCATGCGCATCGACGTGGCGGTGAAGAACAATTTCGGCTTCGGCGGCACCAACGGCACGCTGGTCTTCCGGCGCGCCTGATCGGCGGGGCCGCGGGGATGCGCCCGCCGCCGATGCTCACCCTGCGATGCAGGCCCAGCCGGGCATGGCGTGTCCTGTGCGCGGCGCTCGGGGCCGCTGCAGGGGCTTCGTTGGCCGCCTGGGTGGCTGGCCACTTGCACTGGCTGCCGCTCGAGACGCAGGTCGCGGTGATCACCGGTGCGCTCGTGGGTGTGCTGTCTGGGCTTGGCGGTGCGGGTGCGATGCGCCCGGTACGGCTGCACTGGGACGGCCAAGCCTGGCACCTGGACGATCTGCGGGGTGACCTGCGCGTGATGCTCGATCTAGATCGTTGGTTGCTGCTGCGCCTGCGAGCCGAAGGCGCGCGCGCGACCCGCTGGGTGGCCCTCTCCCGTGCCCAGAGGTCTGGCGAGTGGCGCGCGCTGCGCACGGCGCTGTATTCCCGCCCGCCCGTGGCCACCCGTGTCACTCCCGCCCCGTCTCGCGTCCGGCCTGCGGACCGGGCCCGCCATTGAATGTCAGACGCGGATGCCGACGCCTTGCTGGTCGAGCGCGCCAAGCGCGGCGACACGCGTGCCTTCGAGATGCTGGTCGTCAAGTACCAGCGCCGGCTCCAGCGCCTCATTGGCCGCATGGTGCGTGATGCAGGGCTGGTGGAAGACATCGCCCAGGAGAGCTTCATCCGCGCCTACCGCGCCTTGCCGCAGTTCCGAGGCGACAGTGCCTTCTATACCTGGCTCTACCGTATCGCGGTCAACACCGCCAAGAAGGCGCTGGTGGACCTGAAACGAGAAATTGTCATCCCCGAGTCAACCCTGATCAACTTGGGCGACGGCGAGGAAACTTCACGCATCGAGAATGAACTAACCGACGGCGAAACACCCGAAGCGGTGTTGGCCAGCAAGGAGATCGCCGCCGCCGTGAACGCCGCCATCGAGGCCCTCTCCGACGATCTGCGCCAGGCAATCACGCTGCGCGAGATCGAGGGCCTGAGCTACGAAGAGATTGCCGAAGTCATGAACTGCCCCATCGGGACCGTGCGCTCGCGCATCTTCCGCGCCCGCGAAGCCATCTCGGCGCGGCTGCGTCCGCTGCTGGACACGCGCGATGGCGAACGTTGGTAGCGCCGCGGCCCTGGCTTGTTGGTTTGCCTTGAAGAAAAATTGATCGATATGAGCTCTGCACCTGTTCCTTCCGACGACCGCGACGTTGTGCCCCGGGATGCGTCGTCGCCGCTGTGGCTGTCGGCACTTGCCGACGGCGATGGCGAGGCGCTGCCGCATGGTGCGGCGCAGTGGCGCGACGACGCGGCTGCGCGCGAGAACTGGCACCTCTATCACCTGATCGGCGATGTGCTGAGGTCGGACGACCTCGTGTCGACGCCGACACGGGACGCCGCCTTTCTCTCCGCGCTGCGTGGGCGACTGGCCCGCGAACCGGTGCCGCTCGCGCCCGTGGCCCTGGTGCCGTCGACGAATCTGGTTCGCCGCCTTGGGTGGCGGGCGCCGGCGGCGGTGGCTGCGGGGTTCGTGGCCGTGGCAGCCACGCTCGCGCTGATGCGCCCGCAAGGGTTTGGAGGCGGGGCAGACGAAGGTGTACGGCTGGCCGCCAACCCGGGTGCGGTGGCCGGTACCGGCGTTCGGGTGGTCTCCAACCCCCAGCCCAGCGCCACTGCCGCGTTGGTGGCTGACGGCACGATGATTCGCGATCTCCGCCTCGATGCCAGTTTGCGAGCCCATCCGGCCACGCGCAGCAACGCGCCTGTCGCGCTGCCGGGTGGAGGTCTTCGCAACGTGGAGATCCTGGTCACACCGGTCGCGCCGCAGGCGGTGCCGGTGTTGCGCACGGCGTCGGAACCGCGTTGATGCGCCCTTCAGGCCGGGAGCTCGGGCTCCTCTGGCGTCGCCCTTCCGACGAACGGCGGCCGCATGCCCGTCTCTTGCCCGCCATTTCGATTGTTCCTCACAACCACCCTGATCACCCCCTGACCTTGCGCGGACCCCTCATGAACTCATCGAAGCAACTTGTCGCCGCCCTGCCTATCCTGCCTCTGCATTCATGGCGGCCCGCGCGCGGTGCCATGGCGGCTTTGGTGCTGGTGTTCGCCGCCACCAGTGCGGCCCTTGCCCCGGTGGCCTTCTCGGCGGCACGGGCTCAAACCGTGCAGCTGCCCGACTTTGCCGATCTGGCTGAACGCATGAGTCCGGCGGTGGTCAATATCCGCACCACCGAGAGGGGGCGTGCGGCCGGCGCCAATTCGGAGGGCGACCCCAACGTCGAGGAGTTCTTCCGCCGCTTCGGCATTCCGTTGCCCGGCCGACCGGACCCGCGCCGAGGCGGTCCGCGCAGCGACGAAGAGTCGGCACCGCAACAGCGCGGGGTGGGCTCCGGATTCGTGCTCTCGGCCGACGGTTTCATCATGACCAACGCGCACGTTGTGGAGGGCGCCGAAGAGGTCATCGTCACCTTCACCGACAAGCGCGAGCTGAAGGCCCGCATCGTCGGCAGCGACAGGCGCACCGACGTTGCCGTGGTCAAGGTCGAGGCCACGGGCTTGCCCGCCATGCGCATCGGAGACGTCTCGAGACTGCGCGTGGGTGAATGGGTGATGGCGATCGGCTCGCCGTTCGGGTTGGACAACACGGTCACGGCCGGCATCGTCAGCGCCAAGCAGCGTGACACCGGCGAGTACCTGCCCTACATCCAGACCGACGTCGCCATCAACCCCGGCAACTCGGGCGGCCCGCTGCTCAATCTGCGCGGCGAAGTGGTGGGCATCAACTCGCAGATCTTCAGTCGCAGTGGTGGCTTCATGGGCATCAGCTTCGCGATCCCGATCGACGAGGCCATGCGAGTGGCCGACCAGCTGCGCACCAATGGGCGCGTGGTCCGGGGTCGCATTGGCGTCCAGATTGCGCAGGTGACCAAAGAAGTGGCGGAGTCCATCGGTCTCGGTCAGCAGCGCGGCGCGCTTGTGCAAAGCGTGGAGAAGGACGGCCCGGCTGACAAGGCGGGCGTCGAGGCCGGCGACATCATCCTGCGCGTCGAGGGCCGACCGGTGGAGAAGTCGAGTGACTTGCCCCGCATCGTTGGTGGCACCAAACCTGGTTCGCGCGCGGCACTCCAGGTCTATCGCCGCGGCGGCACGCGCGACATCGCCGTCACGGTGGCGGAGTTCGAGCCTGACCGGAGTGCCCGCCGACCGGCGGCGGCTTCAGAACCCAGCAGCGCGGCACCAACCGCCAAGAGCGTGCTCGGCCTCACCGTCGCCGACCTCGCCGAGTCGCTGAAGCGCGAACTGCGGGTACGCGGTGGCGTCCGCGTCGAGGCGGTCGATGGGCCCGCTGCACGCGCCGGCGTTCGTGAGGGTGACGTGATCCTCTCGGTTGACAACACCGAGATCACCGACGCCAAACACTTCGCGGGTATCGTGAGCAAGGCCGAGCGCTCGCGAGCCGTGAGCGTGCTCGTGCGCCGCGGCGAGTGGGTCAACTACCTGGTGATCCGGCCTGGCCGGTGATCGCCGCTCGCTCTTTGCGGCCAACCGGGAAGGCCCCGGCAGGGGCTCTGGGGGCGTACTAGTTGAGTGTTGATCCGGGTCTTTTTGCATTGTGGAACGGATGTAAGCCTGAGTCTGCGGTGGGCGCCGATCGTTGGCGGCTCTTAAGTTGGCGGCCGTTCACTTCAAACGGTGGATCGTCATGATTGCAGTGGTCGCTGGCTAGAGTTTGGGCTCAGATGGCCGACTTTGAGCCGGTTCCAGCCCCCCAATGACATGATTGCGAGGGCACACTTCGTGGCATAGACGGGCTGTTGATAAGCTGTGCACAAATTCCCATGTCGGATCGCAGCAACGGCCGGAAATCAAGCACTGGCGCGGGTTCCCGCAAGATCCTTTTGGATAGAATGAAAGCCCAACAAGCAGTTGCCAAACGTTCTGTTGGAAGGCGCGTCATCATTTGGACGCGCCTTTTTTTTAGTCCGCTCGGGGCTTCGAATCCGGTCTGCTTTGATGGCCGCCGAGGGCCGCCAACCATGCGTCGATGACCACCAATCATCCGCGCCGCGCACCGTGTGCAAGGTCCGTGCGATCCGATCAGGACCGCGTGATCGAGCCCGACGAGCCCGACGTTGCCAGATAGAGCCTGATGAACCTGATCCGCAACTTCTCCATCATCGCCCACATCGACCACGGCAAGAGCACGCTGGCCGACCGACTGATCCAAAGGTGCGGCGGCCTGTCCGACCGCGAGATGGAGGCGCAGGTGCTCGACTCGATGGACATCGAGCGCGAGCGTGGCATCACCATCAAGGCGCAGACTGCGGCGCTGCAATACGTCGCCCGCGACGGCCAGACGTACCACCTGAACCTCATCGACACCCCGGGCCATGTCGACTTTTCATACGAAGTGAGCCGGTCGCTCTCGGCATGCGAGGGCGCGCTGCTCGTCGTCGACGCCAGCCAGGGCGTAGAGGCTCAGACCGTGGCCAACTGCTACACCGCACTCGATCTCGGCGTGGAGGTCGTGCCGGTGCTGAACAAGATGGACCTGCCGCAGGCCGACCCCGAGAGCGCCAAGAGCGAAATCGAGGACGTCATCGGCATTGACGCCGAGCAGGCCATTCCGTGCTCGGCCAAAACCGGCATGGGCATCGAGGAGATCCTCGAGGCGGTCATCCACCGCATGCCGGCTCCGCGCGGCAACCCCGACGGGCCCCCGCGCGCCATGATCATCGACAGCTGGTTCGACAACTATGTCGGCGTGGTGATGCTGGTGCGGGTCGTTGACGGCGTGCTGAAGAAAGGCGACCGCATCCGGCTGATGGCCGCCAACGCCGTCTATCCGCTGGAGCAGATCGGCGTCTTCACACCCAAGTCAATGCCACGCGAGGCGCTCAAGGCGGGCGAGGTGGGCTTCCTCATTGCCGGTATCAAGGAGCTGCAGGCGGCCAAGGTCGGCGACACCATCACGCTCGAGAAGAAGTTGCCCAACAACGCCGGCCCGGCCAGCCAGGCGCTGCCCGGCTTCAAGGAGATCCAGCCCCAGGTCTTTGCCGGCCTCTACCCCACCGAGGCCAGCGAGTACGACTCCCTGCGCGACGCGCTCGAGAAGCTCAAGCTCAACGACAGCAGCCTGCGCTACGAGCCCGAGGTGAGCCAGGCGCTCGGCTTCGGTTTCCGCTGCGGCTTCCTCGGCCTGCTGCACATGGAGATCGTGCAGGAGCGCCTGGAGCGCGAGTTCGACCAGGATCTCGTCACCACCGCCCCGAGTGTGGTGTATCAGGTGGAGCTCAACGACGGCACCGTGCTGCAGGTCGAGAACCCCAGCAAGATGCCCGACCTCGGCCGCATCCGCGAGATCCGCGAACCCATCGTCACGGTGCAGCTGTACATGCCGCAGGACAGCGTGGGCCCGGTCATGACGCTGGCCAACGTCAAGCGCGGCATGCAGAAGAACATGGCCTACCACGGCAAGCAGGTGCACCTCACCTACGAATTGCCGCTGGCCGAGATCGTGCTCGACTTCTTCGACAAGCTCAAGAGCGTCTCGCGCGGCTACGCCAGCATGGACTACGCCTTCAAGGAGTACCGCGCCGCCGACGTGGTGAAGGTTGACATCCTCATCAACGGCGACCGCGTCGATCCGCTGGCCATGATCGTGCACCGCGCGCAAAGCCAGCACCGCGGCCGCGAAGTGGCCTCCAAGATGCGCAAGCTGATCCCGCGCCAGATGTACGACGTGGCCATCCAGGCCTCGATCGGCGCCAACATCATCGCGCGGGAAGACGTCAAGGCCCTGCGCAAGAACGTGCTGGCAAAATGCTACGGCGGCGATATCACCCGCAAGAAGAAGCTGCTCGAGAAGCAGAAGGCCGGCAAGAAGCGCATGAAGCAGATCGGCACGGTCGAGGTGCCACAGGAGGCGTTCCTCGCCATCCTGCAGGTCGAAGACTGAAGAACCACCGCCCAGCGAGCAAGCCCCCCACACCATGATGAGTTCCCTCACCGGCGCGCTGTACGGCGCCCTCGTGGTCTATCTCGGCGGCTGGTTCGTCGGTGCCTGGACCGGCAACTTCTCGCTGCTGTTGTTCGTCCTGACCACGGTCACGCTCGGCTACTGGTTGGCCGAGCGCTTCCATTTCCGCCCGGCACGCGAGTCCGCCGCCGTCAACCTCGAGCAGCAGGACGTGGCGCGCCGGGCCGGGCTGGCCAAGCTCGGCATCGAGAAGGTCGACGGCGACGTCCAGGAAGCCCGGCACAAGCTGCTCATGCAGCCCTGGTGGCTCGACTGGACGGCCGGCCTCTTCCCGGTGATCCTCATCGTCTTCTTGCTGCGCTCGTTCCTTTTCGAGCCCTTCAAGATCCCGTCCGGCTCGATGGTGCCCACGCTGGCGGTGGGCGACCTCATCCTCGTCAACAAATTCCACTACGGCATCCGTCTGCCAGTGATCAACAAGAAGATCGTCGACAACAACCCCGTTCAGCGCGGCGACGTGGTGGTCTTCCGCTACCCGCCGGAGCCTTGGGTCGACTACATCAAGCGCGTGGTGGCGATACCCGGCGACGAGGTGGCCTACAACGACCAGAAGCTGTCGATCAATGGCCAGCCTGTGCCCACGTTGGCCAAGGGCGAGATGCTCGACGACGACACGCTGACCTACGCGCCGCAGTTTTCCGAGAGATTCGGGGCGACCGAGCACCAAATCCGCGTCGATCCCAAGCGCTTGGGCGGCTACGGACCGTTCCCGAAGCGGTTCCCGTTCGCCGAGAACTGCCGCTACACGCCCGAGGGCGTGACCTGCAAGGTGCCGCCGGGCCACTACTTCATGATGGGCGACAACCGCGACAATTCAATGGACTCGCGGTTCTGGGGCTTCGTTCCCGACCAGAATCTCGTGGGCAAGGCATTTTTCGTCTGGATGAACTTCGGCAACCTGGGCCGCATCGGCGCCTTCAACTAGGCGCCGGTCGTGGCCCCAGTCCGTGGAGGCTCGTGCGATAGCCATGAAGCAGTTGTCAATCCGTTCCGCTTGGCCACGCGCCACCCAACCTGCCGCTCGACCCGCCTTCCGACGGGCATCGAGTGGCACCAGGGTTCGCCGGGCGCAGCGTGGGGTCACCATGTTCGGCCTGCTGTTCTGGGCCATCGTCATCGGTTTCTTCGGATATCTGCTCGTGCGCACCCTGCCCACGATCAATGAGTTCATCACCATCCAACGCGCGGTGAACAAGATTGCGCAAGCCAATCCGGCCTCGGTGGCCGATGCGCGCCGTGACTTCGACAAGCAAAAGGACATCGAGTACGCCATCACCGAGATCAGCGGCAAAGATCTCACCGTCACGAAAGAAAACGACCGCGTCGTGATCGGCTTTGCCTACAACAAGGAAGTGCCGATCCTGGGCCCCGTCTACCTGCTCATCAAGTACGAGGGACGCTCGCAGGTCAGCGGGCGCTCCGCGCCCTGAGCCGACAGCGCGCTCCGCTCCGTGCGCGCCGGCACACCAGGCCACCATGCCGCCGTCTTCGTCTGCCGCTCCCCGCACACCGCTGCAGGAATTGCAGCGCCGGCTCGGCTACGAGTTCGAGAGCGAGCCGCTCCTACAGCGTGCCCTCACGCACCGCAGCTTTGGCGCCGGACACAACGAGCGGCTCGAATTTCTCGGTGACGCTGTGCTGAGCTTGGCCGTCTCGCGGCTGATCTACGACCGCTTCGACGAAAGCGACGAGGGCGATTTGACGCGCGTGCGCGCCCACCTCGTGCGCGAAGACAGCCTGCACCGTGCCGCCCTGGCGCTTGGCGTGCCCGAGGTGCTGCGGCTTTCGGAGGGCGAGGCACGCGGCGGCGGGGCGCAACGCGCCTCCATCCTGGCCGATGCGCTCGAGGCGGTGATCGGTGCTGTCTACCTCGAGCGCGGCTTCGAGGCGGCGCTGGGGGTGGTGCAGCGCCTGTTCGGTGAAGTGATCCATGCCACCGAGGTCGACAACTGGAGCAAGGACGCCAAGACCGAGCTTCAGGAGTGGCTTCAAGCGCGGCGCCTGCCGGTGCCGGGCTACCGCATCACCGCCACGCGCGGCGAAAAGCATGCGCAGACCTTCGAGGTCGAGTGCGCGGTGCCGGCGCTGGCGCTCACCGAGTGCGGCGAAGGCCGTTCGCGCCGCGCCGCCGAGCAGGAGGCCGCGCGTCGCATGCTCGGTTTGCTGAAGGCCAGCGACCGCCCCGGTGGCCCGCTGCGCACCTGAGCCGCTCAGTTCCCCCATGAAGTGTCCCCTTTGAATCCCGACCCCGTCGCCCACAACGAGTCCCTGAGCCCGTTAGCCACGGCACTAGGCCGCGGCCCCGAGGAGCGCGAGCCCAGTGGCCGGCCGGCAGCTGGCCCGCAGCGTTGCGGCCTGGTGGCCATCGTCGGCCGCCCCAACGTAGGCAAGAGTACGCTGCTCAACGCGCTGGTCGGCCAGAAGATCAGCATCACATCGAAGAAGGCGCAGACCACGCGCCACCGCATCACCGGCGTGCGAACGGTCGGTACCAGCCAGTTCGTCTTTGTCGACACACCCGGCTTCCAGACGCGCCAGCAGAAGGCGCTCAACCGCACCCTGAACCGCACCGTGCACGCCACGCTGGCCGATGTGGACGTGGTGATCTTCGTGTGCGAGGCTGGCCGCTTCACTCTGGATGACGCCAAGGTGCTGGCCCTGCTGCCTGCGGACAAGCCGGCGCTGCTGCTGGCCAACAAGCTCGATGCCCTGGCTCGCCGCCAGGATGTGCTGCCGTGGCTGCGGCAGATGCAGGAGCGCCACCCCTTCGCCGAATTCGTGCCCATGTCGGCACGCAAGGCGGCGGACATCGAACGCCTGTTCAGCATCGTCGAGCCCTACCTTCCCGAACAGCCCTGGCAACATGACGAAGAGGCGCTCACCGACCGCAGCGAGCGCTTTCTTGCTGGCGAGTTGGTGCGCGAGAAGCTCTTTCGGCTGACCGGCGACGAACTGCCGTACACGTCCACGGTGGTGATCGAGAAGTTCGATGAGGGAGGTGCCGAGCCAGGCGCTTGCGCGGGTGCCGAGCAGACGCAGGGGCCGCGCCGCGTGCACATCGCCGCCAGCATCGTGGTAGAGCGCGATGCGCACAAGGGCATCGTCATCGGCGAGGGCGGCGAGCGCTTGAAGCGCATCGGTAGCGAGGCCCGCCAGGACCTGGAAAAGCTGCTCGAGGCGCGTGTGTACCTCGAGTTGTGGGTCAAGGTGCGCTCGGGCTGGGCCGACGACGAGGCGCACCTGCGCAGCTATGGCTACGAGTAGTAGCGCGCCTCAACCGCGCCTCAATAGCGCCTCAATAGCGCCTGACCATGCCTGCCAGCCGCGCCACACCGCCCCTGTCCGCCTACGTGCTGCACAGCTACGACTGGAGCGAGTCCAGCCTCATCGTTGACCTGTTCACCCGCAGCCAGGGCCGCGTGGTGGTGGTGGCCAAGGGGGCCAAGCGGCCGACGTCCAACTTCCGCCCGATGCTGCTGCCCTTCCACCCGTTGACGGTGTGGCCATCGCGCGGACACGCCGACGAACAGGGGGAGGTCCGCAGCCTGCGCGCGGTGGAGTGGAGCGGCGGCACGCCGTTGCCCGCGGCGGTGCTGATGTCGGGCTTTTACCTCAACGAACTGCTGCTCAAGGGCCTGGCGCGACAAGACCCGCACCCGGGCCTGTTCGACGCTTACGCCGACACGCTGGCAGCGCTGGCGGCAATGCAGACGCCCGAGACCGATGAAGCCGCGGCGCTGCGCGCCTTCGAACTCGTGCTGCTGCGTGAGTTGGGGCTGCTGCCCGAGCTCGACTCCACCACCTCGGGCGCAGAGCAGCTGGTGCCCACGCGCCGCTACACGCTTCGGCCCGAGGCCGGCATCACGCCAGACTCCGAAGGCGTTCCCGGCGCCACATGGGTGGTGCTGCAAGCCGCGCTGCAGCATGGCAGCCTTGCGGCACTGCGGCAGGCCTGCCTGGCCGATGCCGCGGCATTGCGCGTGCCCTTGCGCAATCTCGTTCACTATCATCTGGCCACCCCACAGTTGCGTACGCGCCGGGTGAGCCAGCAGATGCAGCGTCTGGCGAGCACACCCGGCCAGCCCACTTCCCGATGAACCCCCTCGTTGCTCCAGAAGGCGCCGGATCGCAAGTCCAGGGCGGGCACGGCGCCACGGCGCTCTCGGTCAACGTCAACAAGGTGGCGCTGCTGCGCAACACGCGGCACCTGGGCATCCCGAGCGTGGTGCGCGCGGCCACGCTGGCGCTGGAGGCCGGCGCCAACGGCATCACCGTGCATCCACGCCCCGACGAGCGCCACATCCGCACGCAAGACGTGCACGACCTTGCCGCGTTGATGAAACGCTGGCCGCAGGCCGAGTACAACGTCGAGGGCAACCCGTTCCAGAATCTGATGGCCTTCATCCGCGAGTTGCGTCCGCACCAGGCCACCTTCGTGCCCGACAGCGAAGGCCAGTTCACCAGCGACCACGGCTGGAACCTCGCGGCGGACGGCGCGCGCCTGAAGCCGCTCATCGACGAATGCCGCGCGCTGCGCGTGCGCGTCAGCCTCTTCATGGATGCCGACCCTGCGGCGATGCCGCTGGCCCGCGCCGTCGGCGCCGACCGTGTCGAGCTCTACACCGAGCCCTACGCCGCGGCGCGCGGTACGGCTCAACAAACCCGACAACTCGAACTCTTCGCCGCCGCCGCGCGCGCCGCCACCGCCGCGGGGCTGGGCGTGAACGCCGGCCACGACCTCAACCGCGACAACCTCGGTGACTTCCTGCGCGTGGTGCCTGGCGTGCTCGAGGTCTCGATCGGCCACGCGCTCATCGCCGATGCGCTGGAGCTGGGCCTGGGGGAGACAGTGCGCGACTACCAGCGTGTCATCCGCCGCGCTGCAGCGCCGGTGTGAAGAACGAGCCAGTGCGCGGGCCTGGCGGATGATCTACGGCATCGGCACCGACATCTGCGACCTGCGGCGCATGCAGCAGACGCTCGCACGGCGCGGCGACCGCTTCGCCGAGCGCGTGCTGGGGCCGCAGGAGCTGGAGATTTTCCACGTGCGCCGCGGCCGCCACCCGGCCCGCGGGCTGCGTTTTCTGGCCACACGCTTCTCGGCCAAGGAGGCCTTCTCGAAGGCCATAGGCCTGGGCATCCGAACGCCGATGACTTGGTCGACTTGCGAGATCCTCAACGAGCCGAGCGGCAAGCCGGTCCTGCGGCTATCCGGCGCACTGGCCGGGTGGTTCGCCGAGCGCGAGCTCGTCGCGCATGTCAGCGTCACCGACGAGTCAGACTACGTGGCCTCCTTCGTCGTCGTCGAAAGAAAGGTGGGCCCTGCATGAACAGTCACTCCCTCGAACAAGCCCCGGTCGTGCTCGACATCGCCGGCCTCGCCCTCACCGCCGACGACCGCCGCCGCCTCGCGCACCCGCTCACGGGTGGCCTCGTCCTCTTCGCGCGCAACTGGCAGAGCCGCCGCCAGCTCACCGAGCTCACGGCCGAGATCAAATCCATCCGGCCTGATTGCCTGATCTGCGTCGACCACGAAGGCGGCCGCGTGCAGCGCTTCCGCACCGATGGCTTCACGGCATTGCCAGCCATGCGCGTGCTCGGCGAGATGTGGATGAAGAGTGCGGGCTCTGCCCTGGCCGCCACCGATGCCGCAAGCGCGTTGGGCCACGTGCTCGCCGCTGAATTGCGCGCCTGCGGCGTGGACCTCAGCTTTGCGCCGGTGCTCGACCTCGACCACGGCGGCAGCACCGTCATCGGTGACCGTGCCTTCCACCGCGATGCGCGCATTGCGGCGATGCTCGCCAAGAGCGTGGCGCACGGCATGCTGCGCGCCGGCATGGCGCACTGCGGCAAACACTTCCCCGGGCACGGCTTCGTCAAGGCCGACAGCCATGTGGCCGTGCCGATGGACCGGCGCAGCCTGAAGGCTCTGCTCGAAGACGATGCCGCACCCTACGGCTGGCTCAGCGCCACACTCACGGCGGTGATGCCTGCGCACGTGGTCTACGCCAAGGTCGACCACCGGCCGGCAGGCTTCTCCGAGCGCTGGCTGAAGGAGATCCTGCGCGAGCGGTTGGGCTTCACCGGTGCGGTGTTCAGCGACGACCTCAGCATGGAAGGCGCCCGCCAACTCGACGGCGCAGCCCTCACATTCACCGAGGCGGCCGTGCTCGCTTTGGATGCGGGGTGCGACATGGTGCTGCTCTGCAACCAATCGGTCGATGGCGGCGCGGCCGTGGATGGCTTGCTCGAGGGCCTGGCCCGTGCAGCTGCCCACGATGCCTGGTCGCCCGACCCCGATGCGGAGGCGCGCCGCCTGGCTCTGCTGCCCACCGCCGCCCCGCTCGGCTGGGATGCGTTGATGCATGACCCGGCCTACCAGCACGCGCTGGAGCGGTTGCCGTAGGCGGTTGCCATAAGCGGCTGCAATGAGCGGCTGCAGTAAGCGGCTGCCATGGGCGGTTGCCATGGGTGCGGCCGCCCGCGCGTGGGCGCCAACGCCGCCTAGGCGATCAACACGGGTCCGCCCCCGCGGGCCCATCTGGTTCTCACCGACGGGCCCGTGAGGCAGCACGACTCAGGCTGCGCCGCCAGGGGCCCCGCTGCCAGATGCCTGTTCGAACGGCAGCTTGATCTGCGACAGGTCCTTGCGTGTCTCGACGAGCACGAGCGGGCCGTCGTCGACGACGACTGGCGGCTTGGGCTCACGCGGCACATGGACGGGCCTGCGCTCGGCGGCCATCGCGGCCTGCACGGCACGCACCTTGTCGGTATCGCTGCCCACCCAGTCGAGGCCAGCGGCGCTTGCGATGGCCTGCAGGTCAGACGCAGGCAGCACGTAGGGCTCGATGCGGATGGGCGAGAACGCGCGCGGCGGCTCGGGCAGGCGAACGTTGGCGGCCGAGGCGGCTGGTGCGGAGGCTGATGCAAAGACCGGTGCAAAGACCGGTGCATCGGCCGGCCGTGGCATCGGTGGCCGCTGATCGAGCTCGTCGACGCGTGCTGGCTGTGCTGCGCCGCCATTGGCGCCCCCGTCGAGTTGGGCCTGACCGCCGTTATCGTCGCTGAAGTCGCGACGGCCACGCCCGCCCCGGCGGCGGCTGCCTTCGCGATCACCGCGATCGGCGCCGCCATCGGCGTTTTCGGCTGGGCTGCCGGCGTTGGCGTCGGGGCCTTCGGCCTGCTCAACACGCTCGCCGCGCTCACCGCGCTCAACACGCTCACCACGGCCACGCAACTGGCGGTCGCGGTCTGTCGTGTCGCCCAATCCTGCGCGCGCCGAAGACATGCTGTCCGCGGACGCGGGGGCTTGCGTCTGTGCATCGGGGCCCTGGTTGTCAGGTGCTGCCGAGGCCAGGCCGGTGTCGTCCCGGCCCTCGCCACGACCGCGGCCACCACGGCGACGGCGTCGGCGGCCTTCGCGGTCGGCTTCGCTGCCTTCGACTACGGGGACGGTATCGACGAAATCAGGCCCCGGTACACCATAGGTCGCCGCCGGCTGCGGGGCGCGTTCGGGCCGCGCGCTGCGGGGTGCGTCACCGTTGCTGCGTGGGCCACGATCACCGCGATCACCGCGGTCGCCGCGCTCGCCGCGTTCTCCACGCTCGTTTCGGTCCTCGCGCGCCGGATTGGCGCCGGCGACACCCGCCTCGGTGGGCGCGTCGCGCCGCGGGCCGCGGCCATCTCGGGATTCGCCGCGGGCCTCCGAGGCTTCTCGTCCTTCGCGCGTGTCTCGACCCTCACTGGCATCGCGTCCGCCCCGGTCGCGCCCGTTGCGGCCGCCTCGATCACCACGGCCGTTGCGCTCGCCACCACGACCCCCCCGCTCGCCTCGGGCCCCACGCTCGCCACGCCGGCCATCGCCGCGGCCGGGCTCGGCCCCCACCGCTGCGGCGGGTGAGGCAACGGCAGATGCCGCCGCAGAGGTCTGCACTGCCGGCAAGGTCTGCTTGGCTGGCTCGGCGCCGAAGATCCTCTTCACCCAACCGAAGAAACCTTGGCCGGCGGGTGTTGGTGCAGCTACCGGCACCTGCGGCGGGCGCGGCAATCCACGCTCGCGTGTGGCAGCCGAGGCGGCCATCGGAGGCGCAGCTACCGGGGGCTGCGCCCTCGCGGGCACAGCAACCGGGGCGGGCACCGGTGCCGGTGGTGCAGGCTGGTCTGGCAGGACGCCCTTGATCATCGGCTCCTGCTTGGCCTTGGATTTCTCACGGCGGGTGATGCCCACTTCGTCTTCGGGCTCCTCCACCATCGTGTAGCTGGCGCGGTAGCCCTCCAGGCGCGGGTCGTCATGGCGCAGCCGCTCGAGCTTGTAGTTGGGCGTCTCGAGGTGCTTGTTGGGCACGAGCAGCACGGTCACACGCTGCTTGAGCTCGATCTTGCTGATCTCGGGGCGCTTCTCGTTGAGCAGGAAGCTCGTCACCTCCACCGGCACCTGCACGTGCACGGCGGCGGTGTTGTCCTTCATCGACTCCTCTTGCACCATGCGCAGGATCTGGAGCGCGGAGCTTTCCGTATCGCGGATGTGCCCGGTGCCGTTGCAACGCGGGCATGTGATGTGGCTGCCTTCGCTGAGCGCGGGGCGCAGGCGCTGTCGGCTCAGTTCGAGCAGGCCGAACTTGCTGATCGAGCTGAACTGCACACGCGCGCGGTCGAAGCGCAGCGCATCGCGCAGCCGCTGCTCCACCTCGCGGCGATTCTTGCTCTCCTCCATGTCGATGAAGTCGACGACGATGAGGCCACCGAGATCCCGCAGCCGCATCTGGCGCGCGATCTCGTCCGCGGCCTCGAGGTTGGTGCGAGTGGCGGTCTCTTCGATATCGGTGCCGCGCGTGGCCCGCGCGCTGTTCACGTCCACCGACACCAGCGCTTCGGTGTGATCAATGACGATGGCGCCGCCGGCGGGCAGGTTGACGGTGCGGCTGAAGGCCGTCTCGATCTGGTGCTCGATCTGGAAGCGGCTGAACAGCGGCGCATCGTCGCGATAACGCTTTACGCGATTGGCCGTCTCCGGCATCACGTGGTTCATGAACTGGTGCGCCTGATCGAATATGTCGTCGGTGTCGATCAGGATCTCGCCGATGTCCGCGGTGAAGTAGTCGCGGATGGCACGGATGACGAGGCTGCTCTCCTGATAGATCAGGAAGGCGCCTTTGCCCGCTTTGGACGCGCCGTCGATGGCGTCCCACAGCTTGAGCATGTAGTTCAGGTCCCACTGCAGCTCAGCCGCGCTGCGGCCGATGCCAGCGGTGCGGGCGATCAGGCTCATGCCCTTGGGGTAGTCGAGCTGCTCGAGGTTTTCCTTCAGCTCTTCGCGGTCCTCGCCCTCGATGCGGCGGCTCACGCCACCACCGCGCGGGTTGTTGGGCATCAGCACCAGGTAGCGGCCGGCCAGGCTGACGAAGGTGGTCAGCGCCGCGCCCTTGTTGCCGCGTTCTTCCTTCTCGACCTGGATGAGCAGGTTGTCGCCTTCGCGCACGGCATCCTGGATGCGCGCGTTCTTCACGTCCACGCCGTCGCGGAAATAGTTGCGCGAGATTTCCTTGAACGGCAGGAAGCCGTGGCGGTCTTCACCGTAGTCGACGAAGCAGGCCTCGAGCGAAGGCTCGACCCGCGTGATGACGGCCTTGTAGATGTTGCCCTTGCGCTGTTCGCGCCCCTCGATCTCGGTCTCGAAGTCGAGCAGTTTCTGCCCGTCGACGATCGCCAGGCGCCGCTCTTCCGGCTGCGTGGCGTTGATCAGCATGCGTTTCATGTGCACTCCCGTTGGGGCTGCCACAAGCGGCGTCCCCGGGCCCTTGACCGATGCACGAGAAGCGCGACAGAACCGTTGGCGCGAAATGCCGTGGACTGCGTGGCCCCCCGACGGATCGGGGGCCCTTAGCGGCGCAGCGTTGGCGCGTGCGTACCGGCCGGGGTTGCAGCATCTGCCGGCGCCCGCCCGCAGCGCCGCGCAGCGCGCGGCACGGCTCGCGCCCGCGCGCTGGCTTGTAGCCGGCGGCCGCGGGGGCATGGGTGGTTGGGCGGGATCGACATGGTCTGCAACGGCGTGCCTGACGCGGGGCCCAGGCCGGCTTGACGCCAGGCCTGAAGCCTTGAATTTTCGGTGCCTCGTGGGTACGAAGCGGGGTTCTCTTGCGACTCTCTGCCGCCTGCGGCCACACCCCGCCGGGTCACTTGGGAACCACGGCC
>JANNRI010000206.1:0-10682 GCA_031401195.1 Burkholderiales bacterium | reverse complement strand
GGCGGTCGCCGCATCGGCATGCCCTACTGCACCTTGTGCCGCTCAGCGCAGGCCTTCTTCACCGACCGGGCGCCGGGCTTCGAGCCGCTGCTGCGCACCTCGGGGCTGCTGTCGCGCTCCAACAAGTTCATGTACGACAGAAGCACCTGGTCGGCCGTGGACACCTTCACCGGCCGCGCCATTTCGGGCCCGCTGCACAAGGCCGGGGTGACGCTGCCGCAAACGACGGTGGTCATCTCCACCTGGGGTGCCTGGCGCAAGGCCCATCCACGCACCACCATCATTGCCGAGGACGGTGGCGTGGGCCGCAGCTACCCGCTGAATCCGCTCGGCGGCCGCGACGACAACGGCCCCATCTTTCCGGTCGGCGATGTCGATCCGCGCCTGCCGGTGCACGAAGTGGTGCTGGGCGTCACCGCGCCCGATGGCAAGCCGCTCGCCTTCCCCCGCGTGGCGGTGCAGCTGGCGCTGGGTGCCGGTGAACGGGTGCGCATGGGCGGCGTCGAGGTACGGCGTGACGCGGGCGGGTTGCGCGCCTTCGCCGGCAAGACCGAGCTCACCAGCCACCAGGCATTCTGGTTTGCGTGGAGCCAGTTCAAGCCCGGCACGGGGTTGTGGCAGCGCGGGCGATAGCCATGCTGTCGCCACGCCAGTCAGAGGACCTTGACCCCGGGCAGCTTGCGCATGCCACGGTCGAGGATGGCCGTGAAGTCGCAACCACGGCGGGCGTGCTTGGCGACGACGAGGCAGCCGGAGGATGCAGAAGTAGAAGTAGATGGCGATCATGAGCCAGATCCTGTTGTCCTTGAGCGAAGCGAGCAGGCTGTGCTCGCGGTGACCGAGGGCCTTGGCGTCGCGCTCCAGATCGGCGTGTACCAGGTCGCGCTCGCGCCGCGTCAGCCAGCCGGCCTGCTCGGGCTTGTCGGTCAGGTAGAACCAGGTCACGAAGCCGGCGGTCACCGGCGGGCGACTTCGCCTGTTTCCACATGCTCACCTTGCGTGCGGCTGGTGGTATCGAAGGCCCCGGTCAGGCGGTGCGGCGCCACCGTCTGCTACTTCGCGCTGACGCCCTCGAGCAATTGCACCATCGCGGCATAGCCGCGGTCCCGCGCAAGCTGCAAGGGTGTGCGCCCCGATCCATCCGCCAGCTTCGTGCTGGCGCCCGCGTCGAGCAAAGCCCGCATCGTGGCTTGGTGGCGCGCACCGCCGTTGCCCAGAACGATGACCTCGATCAGCGCTGTCCAGTGGAGGTTGTTCACGTGATCCAGCGGCGCACCAGCCGCGATCAACTGCTTGACGACGCCGTCGTGACCCAGGTGCGCCGCAGCGATGAGCGCGGTGCCGTCGTAGCGGCTGGTGATCAGCTTCGCGCTTGCACCGTTGGCCAGCAGAACTCTCAGCGTTTCCTCGTCATCCGCGACTGCGGCGATGGTCACAGCGTCGTAGCGTCCGCTCTCGAATGCGGCTGAATCGGCGCCAGCGAGCAACAGCGCTTTCACGGCACCACGCTGTCGCGCAAAGGCAGCCACATGCAGCGGGGTTCGCCCATGGGCATCGCGTGCCTCGCGAATTGCACGCGAGTTGGGCGCCAAGCGTTCAATGGCGGCCACATCACCGCGCTGCGCCGCGGCATGCAGGCCGCCATAGGCCGCGATCTCCTCGGGCGCCGGCGGCACCTGAGCCGCAGCGGGCAAGACAGCCGCAGCCAACATGAAGCACGCGGCCGCAGCCATCGTCGCGGCGACCTTGCTACTGCCGCAGTTGGTCATTTCAACTGGTCCTTGACCTTTTCGAGCGCAGCGACGGCGCACTGTTCGTCGAGATGACCGCCCGGCGCGCCGCCAACACCCACGGCACCGATGACTTCATTGCCGACCTTGATCGGCACGCCGCCACCGAGCAAAAGGAAGCCCGGGATGTAGACCAGATTGGCCGCGCCGGGGTTCTTCTGTGCGCCTTCCATCATCGCCAGCGTGCTGTTCTTGGCCGATGCCGACGTGAAGGCCTTTTCCTGGCTGGCGGCCAAGGTGTGCGGTCCGGCATTGTCGGCGCGTTGAACGGCACGCACGCCGCCGGCACGGTCGACAACGGTGGCGGCGACCGCATAGCCGTTGGCCTGGCACGCGGCAACGCTCGCCGAGGCAATCTGGTTGGCCAGCTCGAGCGACATGTTCTTCTCGCTGCGAACGGCCTGGGCCTGAGCCAGGGGTGCAGCGAGGCAGAGGGCCAGCAGGCCGTGGCGGGTGAGAGATTTCATTCGGGTCTCCGGTTGCATGCGGCCGTATTCCGGCCGTGTGAGCACTCTAGAAAAGACGCGCTTGGCGCGCCATTCGTGCGGCCACGCGCGGGGCTACGTAGATCTACGCAGCGTCGTCGACGAGCGCGCCGTAACGCCGGATCAACTGCGCCAACGAATTGACTTGCAGCTTGGCCGACAGGTTGGCGCGATGCGTCTCGACGGTGCGCGGCGACAGGGTCAACGCGCGTGCGATCTCCTTGTTGGTCAGACCCGCGACCACCAGCGACAGGATCTCGCGCTCGCGCTCGGACAGGCGCGCTACGCACGCGCGCGCCTCGCGGTCGATCGCCACGCGCTCGCGCGATTGCACGTGTGAACGCACCGCGTTGTGCAGCGCCTCGAGCAGTTGTTCATCGTCGACTGGCTTTTCGAGGAACTCGGCGGCGCCGGCCTTGAACGCGCGGCGGCACATCTCGACCGTGCCATGACCGGTCAGCATCACCACCGGCTGATCGACGCCTTGCACACGCAGCAGATCGAGCACCGACAAGCCGCTCGTGCCCGGCATGCGCACGTCGAGCACGATGGCACCGATAGCCTCGCGGTCGAAGCCTGTCAGGAATTCCTGCGGATGCTTCCACCCGGCGACGCGCAAGCCCACAGTGCCGATCAACAACGCGAGGCTCTCGCGCACCGCATCGTCGTCGTCGACCACCTGAATCAGCGGCGAGACGGGGTTCACAAAGTAGCTCCAGCCAGTGGCAGCGCAAGGCGAAATTCGGCACCTCGCGGCTCGGCATTGCGCGCGCTGAGCGTGCCTTGCATCGCTTGCGCCAGTGTCTCGCACAGACTCAGGCCCAGACCCAAACCGCCGCGCCGTGTCGTGTAGAAGGGTTCGAACACCCGCGGCAACGCGTCTGGCGTGATGCCCGGTCCGCTGTCGCGTACGGTCAGCACACCTTGGCCTTGTTCGACCGCCACATGCAACACCAGTCGGCGTTGTGACTGCGGCACATGTTCGAGTGCCTGTATGGCATTGTCGACCAGGTTGTGCACGATCTGTTCCAGCGCCACGGGGTCAGCTTGCACCGGTGGTGCCTGGCCTTCCATCACCGCGACCACGCCGCGGCGATGGGCCTCGGGTGCGAACAGGTCAAGCACTTGGCGCGCAAGGCCTTCCAGGTTCACGGGCTGCGTCGATCTGGTCATTTCGGGGGCTTCGACCAAGCGGCGCAGGCGAGCGACAACGTCGGCCGCTCGGCGCGCCTGTGCCGTGACTTGGGCCATCGCCTGGCGCGCCGAATCAAGCGCGGGCGGATCGTCGTCGATCATCCGCCGAGCCGCCTGCGTGCTGGCCATCACGGCGGTGAGGGGCTGGTTCAGTTCATGGGCCACGCCAGCGGCGAGTTCTCCCATCGCATTCAGCCGCGCCACCTGCCCAACGCGCAGCAATTCCTCGGCGCGCCGACGCGCCCGCCGTCCCTGTTGCCACGCGTTGAAGCCGCCCACACCCACTGCGGCAAACAATGCCCAAGCCACCAGCCAGAGCCATGGCCACTGGGCCGGACCGGTAGCGCGCCGCAACTGCAAGTCGAAAGGCTGGCTGGCTGTGGCCAAACGCTTGGCAAACTCGAATCCTTCGGTCAACCCTGCGGGTCGCTCGCCAGAGCCCTGCCCGGGTTGAATGACCAGTGTCTGCCCCTCGTGCACAAGCAAGACGCCAAGAGGTCCAGCTTTCTCGACTGGCCATTCCTCCCACGGCACCATGCGCTCTACATCGATGAGCAGTGCGAAGCTGGAAGGCTCCCCGAACTTCACAATTGTGAATTGCTTGGCCCCCACATCGATACCGGCGAGTTCGGCCCGCTGCGCAACCTGCGAACGAGCTTCGGCGACCCGCAGCGCATCGTCGGCCCATGTCTGGCCCTGATCGCGCCGAAACACAGTCACTACCTGGGGTTGCGCAGCCGGAAGGCGCTGCTCGGGCCGCTCCCGCTTGTCGATGGCAGGGTTCAGCAGAACAAGCGTCGCGAGAATCGCGTCGTGCTGTACCGCCCGCTGGCTAAGCAGGCGGTGGGCGATGCGGGCATCTGTCTGGAACGCGTCGCGTCGGTGCGCGATGTCCACGCGCACGATGATCAACGAGCCGGCGAAAACGAACCCGGCCCAGCCGAGTAGCCAACGCACCGAACCCAGCCAGCCGTAGCGCATTTCGGGGATTCTCGTTCTATCGACGACCGGCTCAGACCTTGGTGCCGTGAGATGTCCTCAAATGCCAAGTTGCGAGCTGGGGGTGACGACCGGTCACCCCGTCGCTGCGGTTGCCCGACTTGGCATAGCACCCATGTGATCGCCCCCCAAGAGAGCGACAGGAAATCGACGCTGGCGATTGCCGGCCGGGGCCTCGCATCTCGTCTTAGTGAATACAAGGGTCGCATGTCGTGGCCCACCACACGGCTGCCGAAGTCGTGGCGGAGTGGAGGGCACCATGAAACTCTTTGCGGATGGCATCGCGGTGCCGATCTACTACCCCACCGGCCAGGCGACGACACTCACACTGGCCGGGGAACTGGCGGCGCGGCTGGACGAGCTGACGTTGGGCGCGGGCACGACCTTCTCAGCCGGCGTCCGCGAAGGCGCGCCGGCCTCGGGCACGGCGGCTGTGTGCATCGGCCTGGCCACGCACTGGGCGGCGAACCTCACGCCAGTTCCCTGGTGGCAGGACGGCCACGACTTCGGCATCCGCGTCGTGCGCGGTGCCGACAGGCTCGACCGGACAGGCAAGCACGGCGAACTTCACATCATCGCCCGCGACGAGCCGCTCTTGCTGCGCGCGGCGTGGCTGCTGCTGCAGGAACTGGGCTGGCGCCATTGCATGCCCAACGGCGTGGCCGAACTGAAAGATCTGTGGATCGTGAAGGAGCCGCGCGCGACGCTGCGCACCCGCATCGACCGCATCTGGAGCGGTGCGGCGGACCACTTGATCGACACCATTGCCGGGGGCACCACCAATCTCAACTGGTCGGACGGCACGGACCACCAGACCACCGCCAATCCAGCCGGCCTGCTCGAGGGTGATCTGAAGGGGGCACTCGGTGCCCGCCCGCTCATCGTCGCCAACGCCGAGCCGTCATGGCTGCGGCACATGGGCTGGACCACGTCGACCAGCCTGCAGGTCAACGAAGCCTGGGGCGCGGTGGCCACATTCAGCCCCACGCTCCAGCTCTGGGACGCGGCCTTGGAGACTTGCCACTACACGGCAAAACCCCGCAAGCTCTACACCGATTCAGCGGCGGTGCAGGACACAGCCCTGGCTTACGCCAACAGCAAAGTGGCGCAGGCAGACGCCTTGGACTGGGTGAGCCTGGCGCGATCCGATGGTGGCGGCTGGGAGACCGACTTCGCAGACTCGACGTTCGGCGCCAAGCCCCCTGTGACGCGCCAGATCCAGCTCGCCAACCACGTCGCCCGGCACGCGGGCTATGCCGGCCAGGGCATCGTGATCCAGGCCTACGGCGAATGCGCTGAAACGCCCGAAGCCGACAGCATGCCCGACGCCACCCGCGTCTGCACCATCGTGACGGAAGCGTATCGGCCGATCGGCAAGACCGTCGAGGACATCATCGCCGACTATGTGGACCCATGCACCGGCGCGGCGCGCTGCCCGCTCGGCCTGTACCAATACTTGTACTCGTCGGCCTGGGGCCCGGGCATCATCACCGCGACCGCAGGCTCGCCCGAATTCGTGGTCGCTGCGGTCAACCGCGTTCGGCGCTTGCCCGCGGTCAGCCCCAAGGTGGTTTGCGGCGAGGCGATGACCGAATTCGGCCTGTACGGGCTGGGCTACTACTGCTACATGAAGATGGTGCTGGACGTCGGGCGGGTTGACGTCGATTTCACGATCGAGGACTTCGACGCCCACGCGGCGCAGTTCTTCAATGACCTGTACCCGACGCCGGCCGTGCGTGAGGGCGTGCGAGCCTGGTATGACGCGCTGATCGATGTAGATCACAAACCCCTGCTGTCGAGCGACTTGCTGCACCGCCTCTGGAGTGCCTTGAACGACGCCATGGCGGCGAGCGCTGCCGACGGCAACGAGCAGAAGCGTGTGGTGGAACTGTGCAAGTTCACGCACTACCTGGACCTGCGCAACGCGCTGGAGGCCGCGCAGGCCATCCCTGCCCTGGCCCTCGACATCGAAATTGCCTACGACCAACCGATGGAGTGGCTGTTTCGCATCCGCGATTCCGGCCTGGTCGATGCCGATGCCCTGTTCGACGCCCGGCTCGACGTGGCCTCGCACGCGTCTCTGGGCCTGGCCAACGTATTCGGCGCGCTGAACACGCCCCCAGGGGCAGGCCGAGGCGCGAACTCGGGAACCTATGTGCAGGGGTGGAATACGAGCGCACCGTCGGTGCAGGAGTTCGCCGACGCCGTGGATCCGGACAACGGCCTGATCTCGCTCGGCCTGGCCAACAACCTGCCGCACGGTTTGACCGACATTGCGTACAGCAGCGCACTGGTGGTCGGCTGGAACGATACCGATGGCCGCGCACGCCAGCAGGTCGGTAACCTGCTCAAACTGCAGCCCTATCAGGCCAAGGGCAAGATGAAGCTCTGGCTGATTCCGACGACCGACTCGTTCGTTTGCAACTACATCCTCGTGCGCGGCAGCGGCGGCGCGAACGTGGAGTTCGTCAACCACGCCACCACCGAGGTCGAAGAGCAGTTCCTGGTGGAACGCCCGAGCGACGGCGACCTGGATGTGAACTACACGACAGCGCCGTCCGCCGCGCTGACCGCCGGGCAACTCTACGAAATCCGCCTCACGACCTTTGCCACCAGCGACCAGATTGCGCTGGACTGGTGGAGCGATACGAGCCAGCCCTTGCACCATCTGTCATTCGACCCCGGCCGAGAAGGCGATCCGTGCGGCTTCAGCAGCCCGAACACGCGCTCCTTCTACTTCCTGGTGCCCGCCGGTTTCACGCAGATCCACTACTACGCTGAATACGCCGCCGAACTGGCGCTGTTCACGCTGGGCGCCGACGGCACCGAGGTGCAGGACATGAGCTTCGCCCCGGCGCCGCGCGCCTATCAAATGCACGAAGTGGGCGGCGCAGAGGTGGACCGGGTGATGCGCATCGCGGGCGTCAAGCTCAATCAGATCGGCTTCTGGCTGCTGAACTGCCCCAACCTGTTCGCGCAAGACCCGCGGGAGTTGTTGCGGCCGGTGGCTGCTGATGGCTGAATAACTCGCTGAGTTCACACCCTCAGGCCAAGGGAGAATCGGCTCATGGGCGCATCGGCGCACACGCGATGCGATGCACGTCCACAGGAGCAAAACGATGCGATTCGGTCTGGTTGGATTCGGCGCCTGGGGCAAGCAGCACGCACAGGCCATCACCGGCCTGGCCGGGCTCGAGCTGGCGGCCATCGCCTGCGGCAGCGCAGAAAGCGCGCACGCCGCGGCGGCGGCTTACCCGCAAGCGCTCGTCACGCAGGACTGGCGCGAGCTGGTGAGTCACGCCGGTGTCGACACGGTGGATGTGGTGGCGCCCAACCACCTGCATGCCGAAGTGGCGCTGGCCGCACTGCATGCCGGCAAGGACGTGCTGCTCGAAAAGCCGATGGCGACCACGGCCGCCGAATGCGACGCACTGCTGCGCGCCGAGCGCGAGACGGGCCGGCTGATCTCCATCGTGCACGAGTTGCGCCAGTCGTTGCAGTGGGGACGGATCAAGTCGCTCATTGATGACGACACCCTCGGCGAGCCGCTCACCCTGAGCATCAACCTGTTTCGCAACTTCTACCGCTCCGGTGCGGCCGGGTGGCGCTACGACCCGGCCCGCGTCGGCACCTGGCTGCTCGAAGAGGCCGTGCACTACTTCGACCTCGCGCTGTGGTACTTCGAGCGCCACGGCGATCCGGTCTCGCTGCGCGCCGTCGGCAACCAGCGCCCGGGGCGTGGCGAGGGCATGCACGACAACGCCTCGGTGCTGATGCGCTTTGCCAGCGGCGCCTATGTCACGCTGAACCACTCGGTGGCCGGCTTCGAACACCACCTCGTGCTCGAACTGACAGGGTCCGACGGCGCGCTGCGTACGCACTGGTCGGGCACCATGGACCGCGATCACCACGCGCAGTTCGACCTGCGCGTGCAGCCGCGCGGCTTTGCCTTCGAGCGTGGTGTGCATGAGTGCGAACGCATCACGATCGCCCAGTCGGGCGAGGTCTATGAGCTGACCGAGCTGATCCGCCTGAGCGCCGAGGCCTTCGGGTCACGGCGCGCGCTGGTGCCGGCGGCCGACGCGCGCAAGCGCGTGCTGCTGTGCCTGGCGGCAGAGCGTTCCATGCGGGAAGACCGGGAGATCGAACTCGACTTCGGGTGAGCGCGGGACCCAAGCGCAAGCCGTGCGGCGCTAGCGTCGCAGTAGGCGCGCACGGCAGGGCGCCGGATCGGCGCGCCTCGTCTTGGCGTGATGCGCGTGCTGGAAGAGGCAGGCATCGAGGTCGATCTGATCGTCGGCACCAGCGTCAGTTCGCTGCTGGGCGCCTTCTGGGCCGATGGTCGCTCGGCCGCCGAGCTCGACGCGCTGTCCGAAGACGGCGGCCCGCTGACGGTGTTCGACCCGTCTGCCTTCGCCGACCGCGGCTGGATCCACGGCCAACGGCTGCAGGACTACGTCAACATTCGCCTGGGAAACAAATCCATCGAACAACTGCAGCGACGGCTGGTGGTGGGTGCCACGCGACGCGACAACAAGGCGCCGGTGTTCTTCGCCAGCGACAACGCAGGCGTGGCAGTGCGCGCATCCAGCGGTGTGGCCGGCATTCTGTCGCCCGTGGGCATCAAGGGCACGGAGTACGAGGACGGCGACGAGTCGCTGCCGCTGGCCGTGCGTGCGGCCAGACAGGCGGGTGCCCGCTTCGTCATCGCGGTCGACGTCACGCCACGGCCCGAGACCGCCCCGCAAGGCACCTCGCAATCCCAACGCGAGCGCGTCGCCAAGCGACACGCCCGCATCGTGCCGGAAGCCGCGCAGGCCGACTACCTGATCCATGCCGAGTTGGATTTTGGTGCTTCACCGCTGCCCAGCTACTTCCGCTACGCACGGGCCACCGGCGAGCGCAGCGCGCGAGGGCACCTGCCGCTCGTTTCGGACCAGGTCAGCTACACGTTCTGAGCATCCCAAGCCTGAGGGCAATTCGGTGCGAAGCAATTGCGTGCCGGTCGACCACCGTCAATGGGGTCGTGCGCTTGATAGCCACGCTGAAACCCATGATGCTCGGTTACTCCTTTCGATCTACGGAACTGGCTGCACCAGCGCCACGCCGTTGGCCATGGTCACATACAGCGAATTGCCGCTCAATGCGAGCCCCGCTGGAAACGACAGAACGCCGGGCAACGGACCCGGTACAAAGCTTGCCTGACCCGGCGTGCCCACGACCGTGCTCACCACACCTGCGGGCGTGATCTTGCGGATCGCGCTGTTGTTCGAATCGGCAACATAAACATTGCCCGCGCTGTCGGTGGCCACGCCGCGCGGGGAATTGAAGCTCGCGGCCGCACCCGTGCCGTTGGCGCTGCCAGTGACACCCGCCGAGCCCGCGAGGGTGCTCACCACGCCTGCCGGCGTGATCTTGCGGATCGTTTTGTTGAAGGTATCAGCCACGTAGACATTGCCCGCGCTGTCGGTGGCCACGTTGCGCGGGAAACTGAAGCTCGCCGCCGCACCCGTGCCGTCGGCGCTACCAGCGACGCCCGCCGAGCCCGCGAGGGTGCTCACCACGCCTGCCGGCGTGATCTTGCGGATCGTGTTGTTGAAGCTATCAGCCACATAGACACTGCCCGCGCTGTCGGTGACCACGCCGAACGGGCCATCGAAGCTTGCCGCCGCACCCGTGCCGTCGGCGCTGCCAAAGACGCCCGCCGAGCCCGCGAGGGTGCTCACCACGCCTGCCGGCGTGATCTTGCGGATCGTGTTGTTGAAGGTATCAGCCACATAGACATTGCCCGCGCTGTCGGCGGCCACGCCGCGCGGGATATTGAAGCGCGCCGCCGCACCCGTGCCGTCGGCGCTGCCAAAGACGCCCGCCGAGCCGGCGAGCGTGCCCACCACGCCTGCCGGCGTGATCTTTCGGATGGTGTGGTTGCCCGTATCAGCTACATAGACATTGCCCGCGCTGTCGGTGGACACACCAGACGGGGAACTGAAGCCCGCCGCCGCACCCGTGCCGTCGGCGCTCCCAACGCCGCCCGCCGAGCCCGCGAGGGTGCTCACCACGCCTGCCGGCGTGATCTTGCGGATCGTGTGGTTGTTCGAATCAGCCACATAGACATTGCCCGCACTGTCGGTGGCCACACCAGTCGGAGACAAGAAACTCGCCGCCGCACCCGTGCCGTCGGCGCTGCCAGTGACACCCGCCGAGCCCGCGAGGG
>JANNRI010000205.1:0-20583 GCA_031401195.1 Burkholderiales bacterium | reverse complement strand
ACCTTCGCCAGCCGCTTGGCGTTTTCAGCGTGGTCCCGGTCGGGCTTGGCGTTCTTGCGCTTCAGGCCATGCGAGCCGACGACCCAGAGGAAGCCCTCAGACACGGCCATGCCTTCGAGATCGGCCTCTTCCCCGGCCGTGCCGGGCAGGTCCAGCAGGTCGGCCAGCGGGAAGTCGCGTACTTCGCCGAAGCGCAAGGCCTCGTGCCCCACGGGGTCGAGCCGGCGCAGGCGGTCCAGGCCGCAGGCCTCGTCGCCAGCCACCCAGAGCCAGTCGCCGGTGAAGGCCGCGCCAGAGAGGTCGGTTTGAACCAGGGAGCCAGGCGCGAAATCCAGGCGGACGGCATTCGCGGTTCGGGTGTTGGGCATGGGTTGGTCTTGCGGAAGATGTTGCGGCACGAAGGACTGCGGATCGCAGCTCGTGCAAGCCGCACCCGGGAAACGGCGAAGTCTGCGCCCGAAGCTTCATCTTTCGTTCAGGTTTCTCCGAAGCTGGCGTTCTCGAAAAGCTGCTTTTCAGGAATCGTCGAGGAACTCACATTCCGCCCCGCCCCGCCCCGCCCCGCCCCTCAACCGATGGAGAACTGAAATGCAAGTCCTGTTCAAGTCTCGCGATCCGCAAGCCACCGAGCTGCGTGACCTGACCGAGCGCCGCGTGCGCTTCGTGTTGCGGCGCCTGGGCTGGCTCGTGCCGCGTGCCGAGGTGCAAATGTCCGACGTGAACGGTCCCCGTGGCGGCATCGACAAACACTGCCAGGTGGCGCTCAAGACAGATGTGGCCGGAACGGTGGTCGTCGGATCCGTGGCAAGCGACTGGCTTACCGCATTGAACAAGGCGCTGGCGCGGGCCGCACGGTTCCTGATGCGCGCGTTGCGCCGAGGCAGTGACTCCCGGCGCCTGCGCCAGCGCGGCAGCGCAGTCCCCGTGGTGTCCTTGCCTGGCGTTGCCGACCCGGACTTGCCAGCCTTGCCGTCCGGCAAGCCGAGAACCGAGATGCAGTGATCGGACCCCTCGTCCAGCGCAAGCCAGTGAGGCTGGGCTGGTACAGGGGGTCGGGTCACGCGGATGAAGTCAATGTGTTTCAACAAGACGGAGTGAGAGATGAATGAACTATCGATGGGCCTGCTGGGAAACCTCGGCCTGCTGCTGCCGATCGTGGCCGGCTTGGCTTTGGTCTTGTACCTGGTGCCCGTCCCGTTGTGGGTCGCTGCATGGGCGTCCGGTGCCCACGTTGGCATGTTCACCTTGGTCGCCATGCGTTTGCGCCGCGTTCCGCCTGGAACGGTGGTGACGGCGCGCATCAGTGCGGTGAAGGCCGGCCTCGATATCTCGATCAACGACCTGGAAGCGCACTACCTGGCCGGAGGCAATGTCGTGAGAGTCGTCAACGCGATGATCTCGGCCGACAAAGCCAACATTCCCTTGCCTTTCCAACGCGCCGCGGCCATCGATCTGGCTGGCCGCAATGTGCTGGAAGCGGTACAGATGTCGGTCCTGCCCAAGGTGATACAGACACCGAAGATCGCGGCTGTCGCCAAGGACGGCATCCAGTTGATTGCCGTTTGCCTGGTCACGGTTCGAACCAACATCGACCGGCTGGTCGGCGGCGCGGGCGAGGAGACGATCATCGCCCGCGTGGGCGAGGGCATGGTCAGCACGATCGGATCCTCGGCCAGCCACAAGAGCGTGCTCGAGAGCCCGGATCACATCTCCAAGCATGTCCTGAGCAAGGGCCTGGACGCGGGCACGGCCTACGAGATCCTGTCCATCGACGTCGCGGACGTGACCGTGGGCGAGAACATCGGCGCCAAGCTGCAGATCGACCAGGCCAACGCCGACAAGCAGATCGCACAGGCCAAGGCCGAAGAGCGCCGAGCCATGGCCGTGGCCCTCGAACAGGAGATGCGCGCGCGGGTCGTCGAAGCCGAGTCTGAGGTGCCCAGGGCCATGGCCGAGGCATTCCGCAAGGGCCATATCGGCATCATGGACTACTACCGCATGAAGAACCTGCAGGCCGACACGGTGATGCGCCAGGAGATCGGCAGCGTCGATGACACGCGCGTCGCGGTGGCCGCGTAGCGGCGGAGTCGGTCATGCAGAACCTCCCGGAAGGCCTGATCTACCTCCTCGTGCTGGCCGTGGCCTACCTGGCGAACCACTTGTTCCAGCGCTTCGGCCCGAAGATGGAGCCGGGGCCACCGCAGGCTGAATTTGACGAGGGGCCGACGGCGCAGCAGCCATTGCCGAGCGGACTGGCTGCGGCATCGATCGCTGCGGCCACCCCGCTGCCTGGGCCGCAGGTCGCGGTCGCGGTCGCGAAGGCGATGCTGCCAATCCAGCCCCGTGGCACACTTCCGAGGCTCGCTTTGATGGGCTCCAAACGGAACAAGCAAACCGCCATCGCGATGGCGGCGATTCTCGGCCCCTGCAGGGCATTCGAACCTCACGGCAATCCGGCAGCGCCCGGACGCTGAGCAGGGCCTCGGCACAGCCTGAACGTCTTGATCTTCGACCTCCCCGCGAGCCTGCCGAGCCTGTTCGGCTTCGGCGGCTCGGATGCATGAACCCTCCCAAGGAGCAGACCATGAAATGCCCGAGCTGTGCCGAGACGGCGCTCGTCATGAGCGATCGCCAAGGCGTCGAGATCGACTACTGCCCGCAGTGCCGGGGCGTGTGGCTGGACCGCGGTGAACTCGACAAGCTGATCGAGCGCTCGGCCGCGATAGCGCCAGCCCCAGCCAGAAGCGCAGCGGCCCCATCGCAGCCCCAGTTTGCGGACTCCGACTACGGGCACGGCCGCGGCCCGCAGCACGGCCGCAAGAAGTCCTGGCTGGGCGACATCTTCGACTGACCCGAAACGGAAAGCACCGAAGGAGCCACCCTCATGCGCAGCTATCCCGCGAACAGCCCGCAAGCCGCCGCCCGCATCATCGCGTTGACGGTGGTGGCCGATGGCGACATCGGCGAGGTAGAAATCGAGTGCCTCGACCGCCTTGGCGTGCATGCGCAGTTGAATCTGGCGCGGCACGAGTTGCATGCGCTGCTGGACACCTTTTGCGAAGACTTGCTGTCGAGCGAGCAATTGCAATGGGCCGACGCCTGCCCGGTGGACGAACGCACGCTGGCGGACTTGATGGCCGAGATTCAAGACCCCGCGCTGCGGCTGAAGTTGCTGCGCTTGTGCGTCGAGATTGCAGAATCCGACGCGCATGTCGCCGAGGGCGAGTCGATCGTGCTCGTCGCCGCTGTCGAGCACTGGGGCCTGCACCATGAGATGTTTCGGTCGCCGTCCCAGAAGTCATCGCCATGACTTGTGTGACCCCTGTCGGCAAGCAGCTGCTCAGAGCGCCGGACCGAACGATCAGATCTATCGAAATGCGCCGCTTCAGCGCGGAGCTGAGCGCGCGCCGGTGGTCATCAGCGTCAGCAGCGCGCCGACGACGCGACGTACTGTTCCGCGGTGCGCGGCCGTAAAGGAGAAGGCATTGCGCACCCAGGTGTCGCGACGCGGGTCACCGGCCAGGCCAACAGCGCGCACCACCGCGTGGGCCATGTCGGGCACGCGCTCGGCCGCGCCGGCCGAGACGGCGAGTTCGGCCACGTTCTCGTGGTCGCCCGTGTACGGCCCGATCAGCACGGGGCTGCCGCAGGCGCAGGCCTCGATCAGGTTCTGCCCGGCATGGTGTTCGTCGAAGGTGCCGCCCAGCAGCGTCACGTCGGCCTGGCCGTAATACATCGCCATCTCGCCGCGCTTGTCGCCCAGCCACACGTCGGCCAACAGCACCTCGGCGGGTGGCGCGTGGCGCCAAGACGAGCGGCGCGCGAGCGTGAAACCACGCTGGCGTATGGCCCAGGCCACGCGGGCCATGCGCTTGCCGTGGCGTGGCACGATCACGAGCAACGGGCGTGGCGCCGGAACTCTCTTCCAGGCTTCCAGCAACAACAGTTCCTCGCCGGCGAGTGTGCCCGCGGCCAGCACCACCGTGCGGCCGACCTGCTGGCGCCACTCCAAGCCGCGCGCGACGAGTTTCAGCGGCGGCTCGACATCGAACTTGAGGTTGCCGAAAACGCGCACCTGCTGTGCGCCGGCCTTGGCCAGCCGCAACGCATCGCCGTTGCTCTGCGCCAGCACGAGGGCCAGGCTCTGCATGGCTGGCGCCAGCAGCGCGCGGCGGCGCAGCGCGGCGGCAAACTCCTGCTCTCGGAGGCGGGCGTTGGCCACCATCATCGGCACGCCCGCCCGCTGCGCCGCGCGCAGCAGGTTGGGATGTGTTGTGCCTTCCACCAGCACCCCCACGCGCGGCTCGTGGCTCTTGAAGAAGCGACGTGTCGCACCCGGCGTGTCGAACGGCAGCCAGGCTTGCACGTCGCCGGGCTTGAGCAGCCCGCGGCCCTCGGCGCGGCCTTCGGCTTGGCCGTGCGTGAGCAGGTAACGCCAGCTCGGGTTGAGTTTTCGCAGCGCGGCCATCAACACGGCGGCGACCTGCACCTCGGCCAGGGTCTGCGCATGCAGCCACACGGCGCCCGGCTGTGCGCGCGAGCCGCCCCAGGCGAGCCGTTCGTGCCAGCGCAGGCGGTAGCCGTGATGCTCGCGGCCGCGCCACCACAGCAGCGCAAACTGCACCGGCACGGCGAGCCGCGCCAGTGACGAGTGGACCCAGCGCGCGAGGAGGGTGAGCAAGGCGCCAGACCGGCCCGCGGGGGCCCAGTAGTGGGGGAAGCGCGGTCATTCTAGGCAGCGAGGGCGCCGGCCGTGGCCTCGAAGCGGGCTTGCCGGAATTGACAGCCTCGACACGTGGCCAAGAATGCATGCGAGCTGCCGCAAAGGAAGTGCCGATGTCGACCCGGAATCCCTACGACCGACTCTCACGGACCGATCGCCGCCGCGTACTCGCGGGCCTGGTCGGCTGGGCGGCGGGCGCGCCCATGTTGCTCGGCGCGCCCGGCAGCGCGCTGGGGCAAGGCACGGCCTACCCCGACAAGCCCGTGCGCTTCCTCGTGCCTTACCCGCCGGGCGGTGGCACCGACGTCATCGCGCGCATCGTGCAAGAGCGTTTCCAGGCCGCGCTCGGCCAGCCCGTGATCATCGAGAACAAGGGCGGCGCCGGCGGGTCGGTGGGCACCGAGCTGGTGGCGCGTGCAGCACCCGATGGCTACACCGTGCTGTTCAC
This sequence comes from Burkholderiales bacterium, assembly GCA_031401195.1. Classification (GTDB taxonomy): domain Bacteria; phylum Pseudomonadota; class Gammaproteobacteria; order Burkholderiales; family Burkholderiaceae_C; genus Rubrivivax. The sequence continues at coordinate 15,412 of JANNRI010000205.1, read as the reverse complement.
ACTCAGCTCGCACACCATCAACCCTGCGATCTACCCCAAGCTCACGTTCGACACCGTGCGCGACTTCGAGCCCGTGGGCACCGTGTCCTCGCTGCCGCAGATCCTGGTGGCGAACCCTGCGGTGCCGGCCGGCACGGTCGCCGAGTTGATTGCGCTGGCGAAGTCAAAGCCGGGCACGCTGGCCTATGCGTCGGTGGGCAACGGGTCGCCCGGCCACCTGGCCGGGGAGCTGTTCAAGCTGCGCACCGGCACCGACATGACCCACATCCCGTACAAAGGGGGCGGCCCCGCCGTCACCGACGTGATGGGCGGACAGGTGCCGCTGCTGTGGGTGAGCATTCCGGCCGCGGCGCAGTTCGTGAAGGCGGGCAAGCTGAAGGCGCTGGCGGTGTCCACGCTCAAGCGCAGTTCCGCTTTCCCCGATGTGCCCACGGTCAGCGAGGCTGGTGGTGCGGCGCTGGTGGGCTTCGAAGTCGACAGCTGGTACGCGATGTTCTTGCCTGCGAAAACACCACGTGCAGTGATCGAGCGGCTGAACAAGGCGCTCAACGCCGTAGTGGCGGACGCAGGCGTGCGCGAAAAACTGCTCGCACAGGGCAGCGACGCCGTGGGCGGCACACCGGAGGCGCTGGCCAAGGTGGTGGCCGACGAGTTGCCCAAGTGGGCCAAGCTCGTGAAGGACGCCGCCATCAGGCTCGACTGAGGCACCATGGCGAGGAGCGAAACGAAAAGCGGCCCGGCTTCGGCTGATATCGCGGCTGAAACTGCGGCTGAGACTGCGGCCGAGGCTGCGGCCGAGGTGGTGGAACGCGTCGCGTCACTCGTGGCGCGCGCGCGCACCGCGCAAGGCATCGCAGAGGGTTATGACCAGGCCCGCACGGATGAGCTCGTGGCCGCCGCTGCCTGGGCCGTCATCGAGCCGACCCGCAACCGCGAGCTGGCCGAGCTGGCCGTGGCACACACCGGCATCGGCAATGTCGAAGACAAGGTGCGCAAGAACTACCGCAAGACGCTCGGCCTGCTGCGTGATCTGCACGGTGCCAAGTCGGTGGGTGTGATCGCCGAAGACCCCGCGCGCGGCTTGGTCGAGATCGCGCGCCCGGTGGGCGTGGTGTGTGCGGTGACGCCATCCACCAACCCGGGCGCGACGCCGGCCAACAAGATCATCAATGCGCTCAAGGGGCGCAACGCGGTCATCGTGGCCGCCTCGCCCAAGGGCGCGAGCACAGCGGCGCGCCTGATCGCCTTCGTGCACGAGCAGCTCGCGCGCATCGGCGCGCCCGTCGACCTCGTGCAGATGTTGCCCGCACCGGTGGACAAGGCGTCCACGCTGGAACTCATGCGCCAGTGCGATCTGGTCGTGGCCACGGGCTCGCAGGCCAATGTGCGCGCCGCGTACGCCAGTGGCACGCCCGCGTTCGGCGTGGGCGCTGGCAATGTCGCGGGCATCGTCGACGAGACGGTCTTTGCTCCAGAGCAGATTGCCGCCGCGGCCGAGCGCATCACACGCAGCAAGACCTTTGACAACGCGACCAGCTGTTCGTCGGAGAACAGCCTCGTGCTGCTGGATGCCGTCTACGACAAGGTCGTGGCGGCGCTGCGCGAACGCGGCGCGGTGCTGCTGGGCGCGGCGCAGAAGGCGGCGCTGCAGGCCGTGATGTGGCCAGGGGGCAAGCTGTCGCCGGCCGTCATCGGCCAGTCGGCCACCGTGGTGGCCGAGCGCGCGGGCCTGGCGGAGGTGGCGGCGCGCTCGCCGAGTTTGCTGCTGGTGGAGGAGGGCGGTGGCGCTGCCGCCGGCGTCGGCGACGCGCACCCCTTCAGCGGCGAGAAGCTCTGTCCGGTGCTCGCGCTCTACCGCGTGCCGAGCTTCGAAGATGCGGCGGCGCTGGTAGCGCGCATCTACGCCTTCCAGGGCGCGGGCCACTCGGTGGGCCTGCACAGCCAGCGGCCCGAGCGCGCACTGCAACTCGGCCTCACGCTGCCCGTCTCGCGCGTCATCGTCAACCAGGCGCATTGCATCGCCACCGGCGGCAGCTTCGACAACGGGCTGCCGTTCTCGCTCAGCATGGGTTGCGGCACCTGGGGCCGCAACAACTTCTCCGACAACCTGAACTACCGGCACTACCTCAACATCACGCGCGTATCGGTGCCCACGCCCGAGCGCGTGCCGAGCGAGGAGGAGTTGCTGGGCGGCTTCTTCGCGCGCCATGGCCGTTGAGGGGCAACGATCGACAGCCCCTGCCAACGGGTTGGACGGCCGCACTCGACTGGGTAGCGCAGCCATGCCGCCGGCCACCGTCTTCGATCTCATCGAGCAACAGGCCGCCCTTCGTCCCGAAGCCGTTTATGCGCTCGATGCCGACGGCCGCCGCGCGTTGACCTACGGCGCCCTGGCGGCGGCGTGCCGCACGCTGCAGGCCCGGCTGCGCGCGCTCGGTTGCGTGCCGGGCGACACCGTCTCTTTGGTGATGCCCAATGGGCTGGTCACGCTGCAGTGGCTGCTCGCCGCGATGCACGGTGGCTGGTGCGTGAACCCCGTGAACCTGCTCTCGCAGCCCGAACAGATGGGCTACGTGCTGGCGCATTCCGACTGCAAGGTGGTGCTCGTCTCGCCGGAGTGGGAGGCTCCGGTGCGCGCCCTGCTGGCCCAGATCGAGCGGCCGATCGCGCTTGCCGTGGCGCACCCCGAGTTTCTCCCTCTCCCTCTGCCGCTTGCGGGAGAGGGGGAGGGTGAGGGTGGTGGTAGTGGCCCGAGCGCGGAGAGGGAGAATGCCCCCCTGCCGGATGCACTCGCGCTGCTGATGTACACCTCCGGCACCACCGGCCGGCCCAAGGGCGTGATGCTCACGCAGGCCAACCTCACGGCCAATGCGCGGGCCATCACAGCCGAGCACGGCCTCGTCGCAAGCGACAGCGTGCTGGGTGTGCTGCCGCTCCATCACATCAACGCTTTCGCGGTGACGATGCTGGCGCCGCTGGCCCATGGCGGCAGCGTGGTGCTGGCGCCGAAGTTCTCGGCCACGTTGTTCTGGCGTCAGGCCATCGAGCGGCAGTGCACCTGGATCAATGTGGTGCCGACGATGATCTCCTACCTGCTGGAAGGCGCCGAGCGCGAGAGCCCGCCCCCGCGCGAGGCGCTCGCGCGCATCCGCTTCTGCCGCAGCGCCAGCGCCGCATTGCCGCCCGAGCACCACCGCGCGTTCGAGGCCAGGTTCGGCATCGGCATCATCGAGACCATGGGCCTCACCGAGACCGTGGCGCCCTCGTTCAGCAACCCGCTCGATCCGGCGCAACGCAAGCTCGGCTCGGTGGGCCGCGCCTCGGGCTGCGAGGCGCGCGTGATCGATGCGCAACTGCAACCCGTGCCCGACGGCACCACCGGCGAAATCGCCCTGCGCGGCCCCAACGTGATGCGGGGCTACTACAAGAACCCCGAAGCGACAGCGGCCGCCTTCACGCCCGACGGCTGGCTGCGCACCGGCGACCTCGGCCACCGCGACGCCGATGGTTTCTTCTTCGTCACCGGCCGCATCAAGGAGCTCATCATCAAAGGCGGCGAGAACATCGCGCCGCGCGAGATCGACGAGGTGTTGCTCGGGCATCCCGCGGTGCTGGATGCGGCGGCGGTCGGCATCCCCGACAAGCACTACGGCCAGGAGATCATGGCCTGCGTCGTGCTGCGCGAGGGCATGACGGTGGACGAGCCGGCGCTGCGCGCCTTCTGCGAACAGCACCTCGGCCGCTACAAGACACCCAAGGTGCTGCGCTTCGTGGCCGAGCTGCCGCGCGGGCCTTCGGGCAAGGTGCAGCGGCTGAAGTTGCTGGATGGGACCGGCTGACATCGGGATGCCGAGTGGTGTCCAAAGCAGGGCTGAAAGCGGCCTAGACTGGCATCGTGAATTCACCCGCACATTCCACCCCACCGGCGCCCCCGCGTCCCGCGCGACGCCGCATGGCCGGCCGCGACATCGGCGAAGCGCACCGCGTCTCCACGCCGCTGGAGCTGCTGTTCGATCTCACCTTCGTGGTGGCGATCGCGTTCGCCGGTGCGCAGCTGCACCACGCGGTGGCCGGGCACCATCTCGCGCAGGGCCTGCTCGGGTTCGTCACCACGTTCGCGGCGGTGTGGTGGGCCTGGATGGCGTTCACCTGGTTTGCCAGCGCCTACGACACCGACGACGCCCACTACCGCCTGTGCACGATGGTGCAGATGGTGGGGGTGCTCGTGCTCGCCGCCGGTGTGGCCAAGGCCTCGGAGGGCGACTTCACCATGCTCACCCTCGGCTATGTGGTGATGCGCGTGGGCATGGTGGCGCTGTGGTGGCGCGCCGCGCGCCAGCACCCCGAGCGGCGGGCCACCGCGATGCGCTACGTCTGGGGCATCCTCTTCGTGCAGTCGCTGTGGGTGGCGCGGCTGGCCTTCCCGCTGACCTGGGGGCCGCTGTGGATCTACGGCTCCTGGGCTGTGCTCCTGCTGTTTGAGATGGCCGTGCCGATGTGGGCGGCGCGCGCAGGCCACACGCCGTGGCACGCCCACCATATCGCCGAGCGCTACGGCCTCTTCACGATCATCGTGCTCGGCGAGTGCGTGCTGGGGGCCACCAATGCCGTGGCGGGCCTCATCGAAGCGCGCGGCTGGACCTGGGACCTGGTGGGGGTCGGCTTCGGCAGCGTGGCGCTCGTGCTCTCGCTGTGGTGGGTGTACTTCCTCGCGCCCTTCGGCGAGGCCCTGCACCACCACCGCGAACGGGCCTTCCGCTGGGGCTATGGCCACTTCGTGGTCTTCGCCTCGCTGGCGGCAATGGGCGCGTTCCTCGGCGTGGTGGCCGATCAGTTGAAGGTTGCGGGCGCTGGCACCGCGGTGGCGGCGGGCCACGCCGCGCTCGCGCCTACTCTCGTCATCGGCCTCGTCGCGGCAGCGGTGGCGATCTACCTCACCTCGATGTGGATCATGACCACCCACGTGGCCGGCCTGAAACTGCGCATGGGGCCGGTGTGGGCCGCGGCGCTGGCGCTGCTGGCCGGTGTGGTGGCCGCGGTGGCCGCCGGGCTGCCGCTGGCCTGGGCGCTGCCGGCGCTGGCGCTGGCGCCGGCCTTCGTCATCGCTGCCGTCGAACACTCGCGCCGCAGAAAGCCCGAACTGCACCAGATCCATTGAACGGCGATTGCCGCGCGAGGAGACACACGCCCATGAACATCCGCATCGCCCAACCGAGTGACCACGATCAATGGCTGCCCTTGTGGCGCGGCTACCAGGCCTTCTACAAGGTGGACCTCGGCGACGAGGTGACGGCGTGCATCTGGTCGCGCTTCCACGACCCGGCAGAACCGATGTTCTGCGCCGTGGCCGAAGGAGACGATGGCCACCTCGTCGGCATGGTGCACTACATCTTCCATCGCAGTTGCTGGATGCTCAATCACAGCTGCTACTTGCAGGACCTGTTCGCCGTGCCGGAGGCGCGCGGCCTGGGTGTCGGCCGCGCGCTGATCGAGCATGTCTACGCCGAAGCGGCGAAGGCGAAGTCGACGCGCGTGTGGTGGCTCACGCACGAGAGCAATACGCATGCGATGCAGCTTTACGACCGCATCGCGGACAAGAGCGGGTTCGTGCAGTACCGCAAGGCGATCGGCTGAGGCGCGCTCGGCTGGCGAGGCCGCGAAGATGTGTTCGCTCTGGGACCATTGCGCGAACCCGCTGCCTTAGGGAAACCTCGGGCACCCCAGCGTGGTGTTCCGAGGCCCTCGCACCCTAGCATCCGGCGACTCGCGGAAACACTCGTTCCGCCCAACGAAGCTCTCCGCAGCGCAAGCCGGTGTCCATCGAGGAGTACGACCATATCGTCGTGGGCGCTGGCAGCGCGGGCTGCGTGATGGCCGCGCGTCTGTCAGAGGACCCGGCCATCCGCGTGCTGCTGCTCGAGGCCGGCCCGCCCGACACGAGCCCCTGGATCCACCTGCCCATCGGCTACGGCAAGACGATGTGGGACCCGGCCGTGAACTGGTGCTTCCATACCGAGCCCGACCCCGGCATGAACGGGCGACGCATCTACTGGCCGCGCGGCAAGACGCTCGGCGGCTCGAGCTCGATCAACGGCCTCATCTACATCCGCGGCCAGCGCGAGGATTTCGATGGCTGGGCCGCGGCCGGCAACCCGGGCTGGAGCTATGACGACGTGCTGCCCTACTTCCGCAAGAGCGAATGCAACCAGCGCGGCGCGAATGCCTGGCACGGTGCCGACGGCCCGCTGCGCGTGAGCGATATCGGCGCGCGCCACGAACTCATCGAGGCCTTCATCGCCGGTGCCGGTGCGTGCGGCGTGCCACGCACCGAGGACTTCAACGGGGCGCGGCAGGAAGGCGTCGGCTACTACCAGCTCAACACCTGGCGCGGCTGGCGCTGGAGCACGGCGCGTGGCTATCTGCGGCCGGCGCGCAAGCGGTCCAACCTCAGGGTGCTCACCGGTGCCATGGCCAGCCGCGTGCTGCTGCAGGGACGGCGCGCGACCGGTGTGCGCTGGCGCCGCGGTGGTGCGGCCCAGGAAGCGCGCTGCCGCGGCGAGGTGGTGCTGTGCGCGGGTGCGCTGCAATCGCCGCAGTTGCTGCAGCTGTCGGGCATCGGGCCCGCGGCGCTGCTGCGCGACAAGGGAATCGAAGTCGTGCATCCGTTGCCGGGCGTGGGCGAGAACCTGCAAGACCATCTGCAGGTTCGTCTCATCGTCGAATGCAGCAAGCCCATCACCACCAACGACCAGTTGAATTCAACGTGGGGCAAGGTGAAGATCGGCCTGCAATGGCTGGTGCAGCGCAGCGGGCCGCTCGCGGTGGGCATCAACCAGGGCGGGTGCTTCATGCGCGCGCTGCCCGAGTCGGTGCGGCCCGACATCCAGTTCCATGTCGCGACGCTTTCCGCCGATATGGCCGGCGGCAAGGTGCATCCGTTCTCGGGCTTCACGATGAGTGTGTGCCAGCTGCGGCCCAGTTCGCGCGGGCATGTCCGCATCCGCTCGGCCGACGTGAACGACGCGCCGGCGATGGTGCCCAACTACTTGAGCACAGAGCTCGACCGCCGCACCGTGGTTGCCGGCATCAAGGCCGCCCGGGCGATTGCGGCCACGCCGGCGCTTGCGCCCCTTGTCAAGCGCGAGGTCAAGCCCGGGCCGGCGGCGGCCGACGATGCCGCGCTGCTGGAGTTCTGCCGCGACGAGGGTGCCACCATCTTCCACCCCAGCGGCACCTGCGCGATGGGGCCGGACGCAGCGGCGGGCGCGGTGGTGGACGCGCGGCTGCGCGTGCATGGCGTGGCCGGTTTGCGCGTGGTGGACTGTTCGGTGCTGCCCACGTTGGTATCGGGCAACACCAACGCCGCTGCGGTGATGATGGCCGAGAAGGCCGCAGTGATGATGCGCGAGGATACGCGCCGTGCCTAAAGCGGCCTAGCGCTGCCTAAAGCGGCGTCGTACGACGGGTGGGGCCTGGGCCGTGCGCCTGCGCCCCGAGGTGTGAACGGGACAGAACGGAACCGAACTGCAACGAAGGAGACTGCTGTGACCAGACGAACCCTGACCAATCCGAGCCGGCGCCTGGCGCTGGGGGCCGGCGCCGCCACCGTGGCCGGTGCGGGCGCGATGCTTGCCGCGCCCACCTTGGCGCAGAACGTGACGCGCCTGAAGATCCAGACCGCGGTGCCGAGTTCGAGCATCTACTTCGAGCTTAACAAGCGCTTCGCCGACCGCGTGGACCGCATGTCCGGCGGCCGCCTGAAGTTCGAGATGCTGCCCGACGGCGCGGTGGTGGCCGCGTTCGAGATCGTGGATGCGGTGGACAAGGGCGTGGTCGACGGCGGTTATGCCTGGACCCACTACTGGAGCGGCAAGAACACGGCCGCGGGCCTCTTCTCCAACCCGGCCGCCGGCGGCGGCACCGGCATGGACCAGCTCTCGCACGTGGCGTGGCTGTTCCAGGGCGGCGGTTATGCGCTGTACAAGAAGTTCTTCAGCGATGCGCTCAAGCTCAACATCGAGCCCTTCATGGTGCAGCCGATGGGGCCCGATCCGCTCGGCTGGTTCAAGGCGCCCATCAACAGCCTGGAAGACATGAAGAAGCTCAAGTACCGCTCGCCCCCGGGGCTGGTGGGCGAGATTTTCAAGGAGATGGGCGTCAATGCCGTGGCCATGCCCGGCGCCGAGATCGTGCCCGCGGCGCAGCGCGGCGTGCTCGACGCGGCCGAGTGGATCGGCCCCGCCGACGACATGGCGCTCGGCTTCCACAACGTCTTCAAGCACTACTACCTGCAGGGGCTGCACCAGAGCACCGACGTGGGCGAGCTGCTCATCAACAAGACGGCATGGAACAAGCTGCCGGCCGACCTGAAAGCCATCGTCGAAGATGCTGCGATGGGCACCATGACCGACACCTACACCTACAACGTCTACCGCAATGCGCAGGCGCTGCACAAGCTGCGCACCGAGCACAAGGTGAACATCCACGACACGCCGCGCGATATCTTCCCCGCGTTCATCAAGGCCACCAACCTGATCTACGAGCGCGAAGCGGGCAAGAACGCGTTCTTCAAGGAGGCGCTGGAGTCGCAGCGCACGTTCGCCAAGCTGGTGGTGCCGTACTGGAACAAGATCAACGGCCTCTATTTCCAGCTCGGCATGGATTCCCCGAACGCCAAGGGGTGAGGTGTTCGGTTCCCTCTCCGGCCCTTCGGGGGGAGGGGGAAAGAGCCACCACAAGATGAACGAATCCGCTGACCCCCTCGTCCTCTGGGCCCGGCGCCTGGATCATTTGGCCGTCTGGTCGGGCCACGCCGTGGCCTGGTTCATCGCGCCGATGGTGCTCTCGCTGTGCTGGGAGGTGGTGGCGCGCTACGTCTTCAACGCGCCCACGATCTGGGCCTACGACATGACCTTCATGTTGTACGGCAGCTTCTTCATGCTGGGCGCGGCCTACACGCTGCAGCGCAAAGGGCATGTGCGCACCGATTCGTTCTATGCGGCGTGGAAACCGCGGCGGCAAGCCACGGTCGACCTCGTGGCCTACCTCGTGATGTTCTTCCCCTTCGTGGCCGTGTTCGCCTTCGTCGGCTGGGGCTACTTCGTCAAGGCCTGGGACACGAACGAGACCTTCGTCAGCAGCTCCTGGCAACCGATCACGTGGCCTTTCAAGCTGGCGATGCCGGTGGCCGGCGTGCTGTTGATGGTGCAGGGGGTGAGCGAGTGCCTCAAATGCCTGTACACGCTGAAGACCGGGCAGTGGCCCGACCGACCGACCACGGAAGCGGTCGAAGTGGGCGTGACGGCATGAGCAACGAAGTGCTCGGCCTCGTGGCCCTGGCGGTGCTGTTCGGCGCCATCTTCATCGGCTTCCCGATCGCCTTCACGCTCGGCTTCGTGGCGCTCGCGACGGGCTTCATCGCGCTCGGGCCGGTGGTCTACGACCTGGCCGTGCTGCAGACCTATTCGGTGATGAAGGACACGGTGCTGGCCGCCATCCCCTTCTTCCTGTTCATGGGTTTTCTGCTCGAGCAGAGCGGCATCATGGAGCGGCTCTTCTCGGGCATCCAGAAGCTGCTGTCGCGGCTGAACGGCTCGCTCTATCTCGCGGTGCTCATCACCGCCACCATCTTCGCCGCCGCCACCGGCATCGTCGGCAGCTCGGTCACGCTGCTCGGGGTGATGGCCGGGCCGTCGATGATCAAGAGCGGCTACGACGTCAAGATGAGCGCCGGTGCCATCACCGCCGGCGGCACGCTGGGCATCCTGATCCCGCCGTCGGTGATGCTGATCGTGATGGGCCCGGTGGTGGGCGTGCCGGCCACCGATCTCTTTGCTGCGGCGGTGCTGCCGGGGCTGATGCTGTCGGGCATCTTCATCGTCTGGACGCTGGTGCGCTGCTGGCTGAACCCCGCGCTCGGCCCGGCCCTGCCGCCCGAGATGCGGCCGAAGTCGCTCGGCCCTGTGATCAAGGACCTGTTACTCGGCGTGGTGCCCGTGGTGGTAGTGATCCTCGCCACACTCGGCGTCATCCTTGCCGGCATCGCCACGCCCACCGATGCGGGTGCGATCGGCTGCGCCGCCACCTTCGTGCTGACCATGGGCTCGGGGCGCATGACCTGGGCCAAGCTCAAGCGCGCGGGCCTCGCCACGCTGGAGATCAGCAGCATGATCCTGCTGCTCGTCACCGCCAGCAACCTCTTCGGCTCGGTCTTCTCGCGCCTGGGCAGCGCCGACTTCCTGGCGCAGGGGCTCACCTCGCTGGCGCTGCCGCCGATGCTGATGCTCATCGTCATCCTGGCGGTGATCTTCGTGCTCGGCTGGCCGCTGGAGTGGGTGCCGATCGTGCTGATCGTGCTGCCGATCGTGCTGCCCATCGTCACCGCGGCCAAGATCGACCTGATCTGGTTCTGCACGCTGGTGGCGGTGACGCTGCAGACGGCGTGGCTCAGCCCACCGGTGGCGCTGTCGGCCTACTTTCTCAAGGGCGTGGTGCCGCAGTGGGAGCTGCGCGACATCTACGCCGGCATGGTGCAGTTCATGATCCTGCAGCTGGTGGCGGTGGCGATCCTGCTGCTGTTCCCGGCGATTGCGACCTGGCTGCCGAGTGTGAACTGAGGGGCCGGGGCCCCTTTTGCGTTCAGTGCGCCACTATAGGCGCGGCAAGGCAGCGGGCCCGAGGGCGGTGGCGCTTAGCTGCGGCGGCCCTCGCTGGCGCTCGGGCTGCCCTGCGCTGCTCGGTCTTGTGGCCTGCGCGCGGAACCCGTTGCACTCGCTTCGCTCGTGCCACTCGAACAGCCGCGCGAGTCAGAGGGGGAGGCTCGCTTCGCTCGCAGGCCACAAGACACTGCGCTGCTCGGCGCCGCAGATGCGCGCCACCGCCCTCGGGCCCGCTGCCTTGCGGAGGCGATGGCTGTCTGGCGAGTGGGGATCGAACAGAGAACGATGCTCGGCCACGCGTGGCCTGAACAATCGGTCGTGCTGCAATGGCCACGGTCCACTCGGCGTGCTGAATGTTCGCGATGTGCGCGCAGTGAGCGTTCGGACGCGGTACCTGTGCGTCGCTGGACGGCCATTATGAGAAGACCCCAGTTATGAGAAGTTCTGGTCAGGCATAGGCCGGGAGGCCGCGCCAGCTCTGGTGATCCGGGGTGCGACGGTCCACCGCACTGGACATAAGTTCGCTGCCCGTGCAGCACTGACGGCTCCACCACCGGAGACCGTCATGCCCAAGATCCCTGCGCTCAACCCCATGCTTCAAGCCTGGCTGCTTGAAGGCCCGCTGTCTGCCCAAGTTCCCGCTTACGTCGATCGCCTGCGGCGCGGCCGGTACGCCACCCACACCTCCAGCCGTTGCCTTAACGGCGTGGCGCACTTCGCGCATTGGATGTCGATGTGCCACCTGCCCGTGCACATGCTCGATGTGGGTTGCATCGATCAGTTCCTGCGCTATTACCTGCCGCGCTGCGACTGCCTGGGTGGTGCGCTGCGTACACCGATTGAAGTGCATGCCGCGCTGATGCCGGTGCTGGAGATCCTGCGGGAGCAAGGCGTCATCGCCTGTGCCCCGGTGCCGACCGGTCCGATCGCTGACGAGCTCAGTCGTTACGACGCACACATGAGCCGCGCTCGGGGCTTGGCCGCCGGAACCCGGCGCGGCCGTCTGCGTATCGTCGAGCGGCTGCTGCTGTCCAAGTTTGCCGGGCGGCCCGTCGCGGTGAATTCGCTGCTGCCAGAGGACGTGCGCCAATTCATCGTCGATCAGTTGCAGGCGCTGGGCACCACCAGCAACGCCATCACGATCGCATCCACGCTGCGTGCCTACCTGCGGTATCGCGCCACCTGCGGCGACGCGGTGCAGCCGCTGCTGGCCGTCATCGCGTCGCCTGCGCACTGGAGCATGGCGTCGCTGCCCCGAGGCCTCAAGCCCGAGGAAGTCGACCGGCTGTTGAACTCGTTCACCGATGCGCTGCCTTCGCCCAAGCGCGGCTACGCCGTCGTTCGCCTGGCGCTCGACCTGGGCCTGCGCGGAGCCTGGACTAGCGGTCAGCAGCGACTCCTGGACCTCCAAGCTGCGCACGTAGAAATCCAGCGCGCTTGACGTCGCCGCCTTGGCCGCGCTGGGCGAGAAAGCCGGTGAGATTGTTCAGGCCGACGGATTCATCGCGCCCGGCCTGAGCGGAGCCTGGGTTGGCAGCCAGCAGCGATTTTGTGATCTCAAGGGCGCGTTCGAAGCAGCACGATGCGCGCTCGGAGTCGCCGCCTTGTCCGCGCCGGGCAAGAAAGATGGCGAGATTGCTCAGGCTGACGAAGACATCGCGCGCGGCCTGAGCGAAGCCTGGATTGGCGGCCTGTACCGTTTCGCTGACCTCCAGGCCACGCTCGAAGAAACCCAGTGCGCGCTCGGCATCGCCGCCTTGGCCGCGCTGGGCGAGAAAGTTGGCGAGGCCGGCCAGGCTGCGGACGACGTCGCGCGCTGCCTGAGCGGAGCCGGGATTCGCGGCAAGCAGTGTCTCGCGGATCACTAGGCTGCGCTCGTACAAACCCAGTGCGCGCTCGGCGTCGACGCCGATGCCGCGCCGGGTGAGAAAGTAGGCGAGCCCGCTCAGGCTGAACGAGACATCGCCAGTGGCCTGAGCGGAGCTTGGGTTCGCGGAATTCAGTGCTTCGCTGACCTTCAAGCTCCGCTCGTACAAGCCCAGTGCGCGCTCGGCGTCGCCGCTCTGCCCGCGCTCGGCGAGAAATCTGGCGAGCTTGTTCAGGCTGACGGTAACCTCGCGCGCGGCCTGAGCGGAGGCTGGGTTCGCGGCGCACAGCGCCTCGGACCCCTGCAGGCTGCGCTCGTAGTAGCCCTGTGCGCGCTCGGCATCGCCGCCTTGGCCGCGCTTGGTGAGATAGTCGGCCAACCGCTGGAGGGTGCCGCAGAGATTGCGGGCGACTTGAGCGGAACCTGGGTTCGCAGCAAGCAGCGTCTCGCTGATCTCCAGGCTGCGCTCATAGAAGCCCAGCGCTCGTTTGGCGTCGCCGTCTTGGCCGCGCCGGTCGAGAAACTGGGCGCGCCTCTGAAGGGAGGCAGCCAGTGCATTGACGGCATTCTGATCGGCCTTCGCAGCAACTGCTTCATGGCAAGCCAGGGCAAACTCCGAGAGCGTGCCGGCCCGGGCAAAGGACCCTTCCTCCAACTCAATGGATGCCACGATACCGGCCACGATGCCAGCCCTCGGGTCGGCGCGCTTGCTCAGCGCCCAGTGTTGAGCCAGCTCCCGCAACGCTGTGTGTTCGCTCTGCCATTGGGTCGGTGCACCGTGGTACTCACGTTCCAATGCGAAGGCGGTCGTTCCGGCAAATGACTCGACCCGAATCTGCGCTCCAGTCTCACCAAATGAAGCAGCGCGTCGGCGCAGGTGGTCCCCAACAAGGCGATGCATCCGCGCGACGCCCGGTGCAACGTCGCTGAGCAACTGCGTCGCGCCCAATCGCGCCTGCGCCTGTTGCCAGGGATCAGGTTGCCAGGCGTCGTGCACGAAGCCCTCGGGTTGCGCCTCTCTGGCCAGCTTCTCGAGCCAGGTCCAAGGCACGTGGTCAGGTGCCAGCCAGGCGGCATGGTCGAGCGTGGCGCGGGCCAGCGGCAGCGCGTCGAGCGACTTCAGCATCTGGCCGAGCACGATGTCGAAGAGGCGTTCGCGGTGAAGCATCTCGCCGTGGATTCGCGGGTCGGCAGCCACCAGCGAGTCCGTCTTCGTCAGGCCCTCGGCCTCGAACGCCTGCAAGAGCACCTCGGCGTGCACCGAAGGGTTCAGCGCCAGGTATACGGCCACCTGCTCGACAGTGAGGGTGAAACCGTCGAGCAGCACGACCAGCCGCTCCACCGCGGCGGCGTAGGCGTCGTCCGGGTAGGGCTGCCCGCCGCGGTGCGTCAGCATCAGCGCGCGCGCGCTTCGTCCGGGCTCAGACGGTCAAGCGGGACCACCTGCACCGCATCGGCCGTGAGCTGGTCGCGGCCGATGCGGCTGGTGGCGAGGAAGCGGATGCGCTCCTGGGCTTCGTTCAGTTCGGGCAAGGTGACCAGGTCGCGCTGCGCCAGCAGCGCGGCCTGGTCGACGTTGTCCAGGATCACCAGCACCGCGCCGCCGCCGCGGGGCTCACGTGTGTAGCCGGCCTCGGCGAGGCGGTGCCGCTCGTCGTCGCGCAGGCGCTGGGCGCGGCGCAGCATGGCGTGCAGCACGGCGCGGCCGAGGGCGTGCGCGTCGGCCCGCTCCTGCGGCGTGAAGCTCAGCGGCTCGCCTCGCGCACCGTGCAACGTGAGGAAGTTCGAGTCCTGCGCCAGCAACGCCAGCAGCGGCAGCAGTTGGGCGTGGCCCTCGGCGCCCACCTGCCACATGCCCGCGGTGTAGTGCCAGGCGTGTTCGTAGGCGTACTGCAGCGCGAGCTCGGTCTTGCCGATGCCGCCCAGGCCCTGCACGGCCGAGATGACGCCGGCGCGGCCGAGCGCCAACGCGCGGTGCAGTTCGCCCAGCTCGCGCCGGCGGCCCACGAAGTGCGGGTTGCCGCCGCGCAGGTTGCCCTGGCCGCGCGCCGCCTCGCGCTCGCGACCGACGTGGGCCCACAGGGCCTTGGCGATGCGCTGCGCCTCGGCCTGGCCGGGCGGCTGCGGCCAACCGTTGGCGTTGGCCAGGCCCGCGGTGGCGGCGGGCGAGCCGGGCCGCAGATCGAGCAGCGTCTGCGTGTCGTGGATCTTGGTCAGCACCGCTTCGGTGAAGTCCGCTGGTTTGCCGAGATCGTCGGGTTTGACCTCAACCACATGCACGATGCCCAGGCCCGAGGGCGTGCCGGCACGCCGCCCGGCCCGTGCCGCATGGAAGGCCGCCCACTCCCAGCGGCAGGTGATGCTGTCGCGCCAGTTCGGCGACAGGCACACGAGCAGCACGCGCGAACGCCGCAACGCCCCTTCGAGGCGCTGGCGCCACAGGTCCATGCTGGAGATCTCTTCGATGTCGAAGAAGATGCGAAGCGGTCCGCTTCCCGCGGGGGGCTCGAGCGCGGCGAGTTGCTGCACGAGTGCGGAGAGCCAGCCGCTGGCGTTGTCGCGGCGGGCATAGCTCACGAAGACATCGTAGGGCGTCTCTTCGTCGCTGGCGTGGCGCGCAGCCTCGTGCATCGAGTCCTCCCCAGCGGCGCGTGGGCCGGGCGTTGTTCTGAGCCGAGATTGTCGCGCCGCCAGAAGGACGGTCTACCCAGGAACGCAGGGAAGCCCGCGACGCGGGCCGCCGCAGCTAACCCGGATATTTCACGGTACCCCGTAGAAGCGAGGACGGCACCGCCCTTGGAGTGCCCGTTTATCGAGGTGTCGAATCTTGATAGGCGAGCGGGCGATGCCGAATCCAAACTGTACCGGACAGGGTGAACTTGACCTT
>JANNRI010000204.1:0-2542 GCA_031401195.1 Burkholderiales bacterium | reverse complement strand
GCCACTCTGACAAGAGCCATCCTTCAACCAGTGCCGTGAGTGCCCGATGCTGACTCAAGGGCTTCACTACGACAGAGGGATGCATGGGTGTGAGGCCTAACGTTCGAGCTGAGGCGACCCGCGAGGCAGGACGCCTTGGCCGCGAAGCAGATGATATTCCCTGGCTGCTTCGCGGCCAAGGCGGCCTGCCTCGAGGGGTCGCCGCTCGAGCGAGGGGTTAGGCAGCAGTGTAGCCACGCGCGCTATGGGTTGGCTCGCCTGTCAACCCAAAGTACAGATGTCCCCTCGTACGCAAAGTACAGATGTCCCCTGAGGAGGGTCACGCTGGGCGCGGGGTGTTGGTCTTTGGTTGTTTTTTTGAACGTGGTGGTGGGGCTGGCTGTGGTCATGTGGGCGAAGGCGCCGGACGGTGGGCAACGTGTACTCACGTTGTCCACGGGCCGGTGCCGGTGCGCGTCAGCGCATCGTCCACATGTCCACAGCCTGGGCTTGTTCACGCGGCCTGCGAACGGCTGGAGCCGCTGCGGCCGGCCCCTGAGCGCGGCGGCACGATGGGCGGGCTATCGGGGCGGTAGATGCCGCGCTGGCGCTGGCTGTCTTGGAACGCCAGCTCCGCACGCAGCCGTTGCAGCTTGCTCAGATGGGCTTGGCAGGCCTTGTCCACTGTGGCGTGTACCGTCTTCGCGTCGGCCGCGGCGCGATGGGGCAGCGGCTCGTGCAGGCCATGGCCGTGGTGCGCCAGCGGCTTGCCGCGGTAGCTCAGGTGCACGCTGCCGTCGCCGTGCTGGGCGATGTCGATCATGGCGCGCGCCTTGGGGGCGTGCGTCTGGCCGGGCAACAGCTGGGGCACTCGGCCCGCGAACTTGCACGCCCCTTGCGCGCTGAGCTGGCGCTGGTGGTGCAGCGAGCAGATGTCGGCCAGCGCCTGCGCGCTGCCGCGCCACGGCCGGTGCATGTCCTGGGGCTGCTGCGCCACGACCGCAAACCTCCCGTTGTGCTCGCCAAGGTACGCCGCCAGCCAGCGGTTGGCCTGCTCGGCGGAGTCGATGCCGGCCAGCCGCATGGCCTTGCACAGCCGGTCTTGCAGCGTCTGGAACAGCCGCTCCACGCGCCCCTTGGCCTGCGGGCTGCGCGCGCAGATGGGCTCGATGTGCAGCTGCATCAGCGCGCGCTCGAACTGCGTGGGCTTGAGGTCCTCGGGATCGGCCTTGGTGAAGATGCCATGGCGGTCGCTGTACAGCGCCAGCGGCGCGCCGTCGCGCTGCACCAGCGCGTGCAGCAGCTGCAAGTAGCCCTGCGTCGTCTCCTGATCGAAGAACCGCGCTTGCAGCACCTGGCCCGTGGCGTCATCGATGAACGCGATCAGGCAGCACCGCGGCGAGCGCGCCTCGAACCAGTCGTGGTGGCTGCCGTCGATCTGCACGAGTTCGCCACGACAGGCTCGCCGCGGCCGCGGTGGGTGCCACCGCTTGGCGCGCCGTTGCCGCGGCTGCCACAGCCCGTCCTCGATCATCCAGCGCCGCAGCGTCTCCACGCTGCGCCCGAAACCGTGCTCGCGCGCCAGCTGTTCGCTGGCCAGCTGCGGGCCAAAGTCCGCGTAGTGCTGCCGCACCAACGCCATCACCCCACAGCGCTCCTCGTGCGGCACGCGCCGGTTGCTGGGCCGCCCGCGCCGCCGCGAGATCAACCCCGCCGGCCCCGACTGCCGCACCGCCCGGCACAGCCGCTTGACCTGCCGCACCGACAGCCCCAGCGCCCGGGCCGCATCCGCCTGCACCTGCACCCCGCGCATCACCGCCTGGATCACCACCAGCCGCCGCGCCTCGCCCTGGCTCATCAATCCATCCTCCAGCCCCATCCTCGCTCCCCTTGCCACCATCGGCAGGGGACGCTTCTACTTGGGGCTCAGGGGACATTAGGACGTTGGGGCCACATATGGGTTGGCTCGCCGCTGACCTGGATTTCGGCCGGCGATGCCTCGAGAAGACCGTACCGAACCACCAGCGGCGGCGGTACTCCGCCGGCGCGTCCTGGCTTCGGCCCCGGGTCGATGGCGGGGCGGGCGCGCGCAGCAGGGGCGGTACTCCGCCGCTGCTTCCATTGACCTGCCCCGTCTTTGGCGCTGGGTTCCCTGAGCGAGCTGGTGGAAGAAGCGCACGGTTGCTCTCGCTCACAAGGGCTCGTGAGCGCCCGGCCGTCTTTGGTCCTGGTCGGCGAGCGGTCCGAACAAGCGCTGGCACGGTCTCTCCGCACCTAGCCCGTGCGCGCGAGTGGGGCTGACTTGGCGGCAACCTTGACCATGTAGGGCGCGACTGTGAGGCTTGGTGGCACCGACTCCCAAGAAGCCGCGACGATAGACTCGGCGAAGCCGCACTTCATGGCTGTTGCGCGCTGCGTCGAAGGGCACGATGGGTTCGATGGAAGAGCGCGCTCTGCTGCCTAACGTTCGAGCTGAGGCGACCCGCGAGGTGGGGCGCCCTTGGGCCGCGCAGGACAATGGAGCCTGCGACAGCCCAGCGCGGCCCCAGGGCGGCCCGCCACG
>JANNRI010000203.1:0-12856 GCA_031401195.1 Burkholderiales bacterium | reverse complement strand
GAGCTCGACCCACATCGCTGCGCTGTCGACCAACCAGGTCCGGGCGATGCAGACGGCCGACGTGGCCGCCATCGACACCACCGACCTCGCCGCAATGAGCACCTCGCAGCTCGCGGCCATGAGCACCGGCCAGATCGACGCGCTCGGCACGACCCAGCTCACTTCGCTCACCACGAGCCAGATCGCCAGCCTGGGCACCGCGCAGCTGGCCGCGCTGTCCACGGCCGACCTCGCCGCCCTCGACAGCGGCCAGTTCGTCGCACTCACCACGGCGCAGGTTGCGGCGCTCACGACGGCCCAGGTCGCGGCGCTCGAGTCGACCGACCTCGTCGAGTTCAGCACCAACCAGATCCGCGCGTTGACCACAAGCCAGATCGTGGCGCTGACCACCTCGCAGGTCGCCGACCTCAGCAGCACGCACATCGCCGCGCTCAGCACAGCGCAAGTACGCGCCATGCAGACCGCCGACGTCGCCGCCATCGACACCGCCGATCTCGCCGCAATGAGCACCTCACAGCTCGCGGCCATGAGCACGGGCCAGATCGATGCGCTCGGCACAACCCAGCTGACCTCGCTCACGACAGCGCAGATCGCTGCACTCAGCACGGCACAGCTCGCGGCGCTCACGACCTCCGATCTTGCCGCGCTCGACAGCGGCCAGTTCGTCGCGCTGAGCACCCAGCAGGTGGCGGCCCTGACCACGGCGCAGGTCGCGGGCCTGGAGACCACCGACCTTGTCGAGTTCAGCACCAACCAGATCCGCGCGCTTGGCACGGCACAGATCGCGGCGCTGACCAGCTCGCAGATCGACGATCTGAGCACGGCGCAAGTCGCCGCCCTCAGCACAGCGCAACTGCGGGCCATCGACACCGCCGATATCGCAGCCATCACGACCAGCGCCTTGGTGGAGTTGGGCACGACGCAGATCGCATCGCTGTCCACCGGCCAGATCGCCGCACTCGAGACCTCGCAACTGGTCGAGCTGAGCACGGCGCAGATGGCCGCGTTCACCACGGCGCAGATCGTGGCGCTCGGCACCGCGGACCTGAATGCGCTGTCGACGACGCAGTTCGAAGCCCTGGAGACGAACCAGATCCGCGCGCTCACCACGGCGCAGGTCGCCGCGCTCGAAACCGACATGATCGCGGCCTTTGCCACCGACCAGATCCGCGCGCTCAGCACGGCGCAGATCGTGGCGCTCACCACTTCGCAGGTGGTGGAGATCGAAACCGCCGACATCGCCGCGATGACGACGACGCAGATCCATGCCTTCGAGACGGCCGACATCGCCAGCATGTCCACCTCGCAGATCAACGCACTGATCAGCATGACGCCGATCGTGCTCGACCTCGACGGCAACGGCGTACAGACCGTGAGCGCCAACCAGGGCGTGAGCTTCGACCTGGGTGGCACCGGCGTGGCACAACAGTCGGGCTGGGTCGGCCGCGGTGATGGCCTGCTGGCGATGGACTTGAACGGCGACGGGCGCATCAACGACGGGCGCGAGCTCTTCGGGGCGGCCACCGAGCTGGCCAACGGCCAACGCGCAGGACACGGCTTCAACGCCCTGGCGCAACTGGACAGCAACGCCGACGGCGTGATCAACGCGGGCGACGCGAAGTTCGACCAGCTGCGCGTCTGGGTGGATGGCAACGGCGACGGCATCACCGATGCGGGCGAACTGCGCGGCCTCATCGACGCGGGCGTGGCCGAGATCAACCTCGACCATGCCGTGGGCAGCGAGGTCAACAACGGCAACCTGCTGGGCCTGACCTCGAACTACACAACGACCGACGGACAGACGCGTGACGTGGCCGACGTGTGGTTCACCCGGGAGGCCGCGCCACCCGCCCTCGGCGACCTGCTGGCCGAGGCCCCGGCCGAACTGCTCGGTGGGGTGGCGCCTGCCGCGGGCGGTGCGAACCAGGGCACCGTGGCCAGCGCCGGACTCACGACGGTGACGGCGGCGGTGCGCCACAGCGACGACGACTGGCGCAACACGCCGCTCATCTGAGCGCGCGGGCCGGCCCGAACGGCCCCAAGCCCAGGGCCCAGGGCCCCGAACAACACCGCACCGGCGGCGCTGTTCGGGGTTTGGTGCGCGAGCGCAGGGCACTAAGGTACGCCACGGCCCGGGCTCCTTCGCCCGGCCCTGCCGCTGTCATGGCCGAGCCGACCCCGCCAATCCACCTGCACCTCATCGCCTACAACGAGGCCACGCGCGCCACGATCGACGCGGCCAACCGGGCCCCCGCGAGCACCCTGGCCGACCCGGCCGGCTCGAACGGCTCGAACGGCCCGACCGGCCGGCCCTGGCGCGTGCTCGACAATCTCGCCAACCCGCGACCCGACTGGTACGAGTACTGGCCCATCCGCCGCTTCCTGCGCGAAGAGGCACTGGACGAGGCGGCCTTCTATGGTTTCTTCTCGCCCAAGTTCAGCGCCAAGACGGGCCTGGACGCGGCCGCGGTCACGCGATTTGTGGCCACGCATGCGGCCAACGCCGACGTGCTGCTGTTCTCCCCTCAGCCCGACATGGGCGCGTTCTTTCTCAACGTATTCGAGCAGGGCGAGACTTTCGATGCCGGCTTCATTGAAGCCTGGGAGCACCTGCTCGTCCACCTTGGCCGGCCGGCGCCCCTGCGCCAGATGGTGATGGACGCGCGGCAAGTCTGCTTCTCCAACTACTTCGTCGCGCGGCCAGCCTTCTGGCGCGAGTGGCTGGCGTTCAACGAAGCGCTCTTCGCCATTTGTGAGGGGCCCGATTCGCCCTTGAAGGCGCTGCTGACCCAACGCACCAACTACGGCGGCGGCGCACCGCGCAAGGTATTCATGATGGAGCGCACCGCCTCGCTGCTGCTGGCCACGCAGCCGCGCTGGCGCAGCGTTCCGCACGACCCCTTCGGCTTCGGCTGGAGCGTCTCGCGCTTTCGCGAGTTTCCGCAGGAGGCGTTCGTGAGCGATGCACTCAAGCGCGCCTGGCGCGATACCGGCTGGCCGGAGTACCTGCAGGCGTTCGCAGGCATCCGCGAACGGTTCGTCGCGCGGCCCGCTTGATCCGTTCCGGCGCCGGCCACATGCAGGGCCGACTGAGAGCATCCCATGCCCCTGTCGGGACGCGGCGTTCGCGGAGGAATGATGGTGGATAGGCGGGCAAAGACCGAAGGCTGGACCGCAGTGCCACGGACCGAGGGTGCCGGGTGGCCGACTCCGCTCATGTCCTCCGACCTCGCCCTTCGGCCTCGGTCTCCCCCTTTACTTCGCTACGTCGGCCACCCGGCACCCTCGGTTGCAGGCAGTGTTGCCTTGATCTTCGAGCAGCCCACGTTGCTTGCAGGATCAGGTCGGTGGGGCGCACTGCGGAGCGAAGTAAAGGAGGAGACCGAGGCCGAAGGGCGAGGTGGGGGACATGAGCGCAGCAGTGCGTCCCACCGGCCTGATCCCGTGACTGCAGACAAGGTCTTCTCTCTCATGCGGCTGGAGAGTCTTTCGGTCATGCCCGCGCATCGTCGGGCTGCCGGCGCGCCGCCGTGGCTACGACGACGCGGCGAGCGCCTTGACGTCGGCAAACCCCATCAGCCTGAACAGGTAGATCGCGGCGGCGGCCTCGCCCGCATCCTCGGTGACGAAGACGATCTCGGCGTAGCGAGGCACACCGGCCTTCATGATGGCATTCCAGATGTCCTTGGCTGCCTTGGGCCGTCCGTCGGCGGCGAGCAGTTCGGTGTAGGGCAGGTGCACGACCTTGGCGCCCGTGGGCACGCCGCCGGGCAGCTTGGCCGGGGGTTGCTTGCCAGGGGCGATGTAGGTCTTCGGGAAGCCACCCGCCACCCCTTTGATCTCACCGGCGAGCGCGTGGCCACGCGGCTTGGCCTGATAAGGCACGATCGGAATTGACATGTCGCCAGGGCGCTTGCTCGGCCCCACCAACGTGGGCTCGCGCACGACCTCCATGCCGAGCTCGGCGGCACGCTCGAGCGGATCCATGAAGACCGAGACGCGCTTCTGCCCCAGCTTCTCGAGCGCGAGGAAGGCGAGTGCAGCGGGGCCGTCCAAGCCTGACTCGGACACCACCACCGCCTCGTGCGCGACGTTCACGCCCGCCTGCGAGAGCAGTTCGGCAAGCCGCTCGGGCCGATCCAGGTGGGCCTTGAAGATCTCAGCCGGTACGTTGAGCGCGAACGGGAGGTGCCCCTGCTTGTATGCCTCGGCCGGACGCACGTCGATGATGCTGACCGGCGCAACGCCGAACGAACGCATCATGCGGCTGTTCCAGCCCTTGAGCCAGGCCGAGTCGCGCATCATGTTCGGCGCGCCGTAGGTCCAGAAGGGCAACCCGCGCTCATCCTGCAGCCAGCCCATCTGCGACTCGTTGAAGACCTTGACCTTGGGGTAGCCGGCGATGTGCTTGAGCGCAAAGTACGGCACGGTGGCCGCGAGGCCGCCGCCGCAATGCGTGTAGACCTGCTGCTCGCGGCGGATGCCGAGGTGGTCCATCATGCGCCGGATCTGATCGGCCGACTTGAAGGTCTTGTCGGCATTGAACACATCGCTCGTGGGCCACAGGACAGCGTTCGGGATGTGCCCGGCGCGGTCGAAGAAAGCCATCTCACCAAAGTACGTGTTCGCCTCCAGTGCATCGACGAGCGCGTTGCCCGCCAGGTCGCCCGAGGCGGAGAGAAATTCCGGCAGGCGCGCCCGCACGTCCTCGTTGAGCTTGGCCAGGCGGAAGCTGCCGCGTGCCGGCGCCGGGGCGGGCTCGGCGGTGACCGGGCCGCCCACGTCCTTCCACTTGGCCATGCCGCCGTCGAGCACGAAGAGGTCGGCCGTCGGCAGGCCGTGGTAATGCAGGTCATAGAAGAGCTTGGTGGCGTTGTAGCTGCCACCCTGGTCCACGATGAGGATCTTGCGCCCGGGACTCACGCCCCAGGACTGCAAACGCCGCTCCACCTCGGCCGCGGGTGTCTCCAGCGCGCCGTAGCTGTACAGGTCGGCGCCGATCGCGCCCGGCAGGTGCGCCGCGCGGTGCATCGGTATTGGGCGTGCATCGAGGATCAGGAAGTCGGCACTCTTGAGGTTCTGCGCGAGCCAGCCCGCATTCACCAGATGACCCTGGATGCCTTCGGCGGCCAGCGCCGGCGTGGTGGCCAAGGCGGCGAGGATCGCGAAGCTGGCGAGCGAAGCAAGCGCCGTCAGCCAGGCCGAAGAGCAACGGGTCCAGAAACTTGCCATGCGGCTTTCTCCAATGGGCGACTAGCGCGGGCGGCGATCAGCCCAGCTGGCGCCGTGCCCGAACGGTAGTTCCGCGCTCGCGCCCGGGCCACCAGTTCCCGACGAACGGCCGCAGCGGTCGGACCGGCCGCGTTGCTGGCCGACGGGTGGCGGCCTGGATCGAGGCCCTCCAGGCGGCGAGTGTGCGCCCGTGCGCCCGTGCGGACGTGCGCCCGCTGCGCAGCCGGCGCGGGCTACGCGCGTGCGACCGCAGGCATGTCCGCAGGCACGCCCGCAGGCACGCGCGCGGACACGACAGCGGACACGACTGCAGGCGCGGCGAGCCGCCCGATGCCCGGGTGCGGCAGCCGGCAGGCCGGTGCCCAGGGCGGCAGCGAGGTCCACACGCGCCGACCGGCGGCGAGCGCCACCACCAGTGCAAAGGATTCGCAGCCCACCACCCAGGCGCTGGCGCCGATGGCCTCGGCCAGCGTGGCGTGGGTATCGAGCCCCACGTCAAGGCGGCGGCCGCGTTGTGCCGTGATCCAGGCTCGGTACTTGTCCGGCGGGTCCGAAGGGTGCGGCCGCAGACGCAGTGGCACCTTCGTTGGCAAGCCGGCCACACCGCCCGTGGCCCAAAGCCGCACAAATCGATCAAGCGCCTGGAACTCGCCCGGCACGCCACGGCCCCAGTCGCTGCGCATGGGCTCCAGCACGTACAGCAGTTGCGCCGCCGCGCACGGCAGTGGCCCCGCCGCCGTGGCTTCGGCGCTCAGGTAGAGGTTGTCGAAGCAGCGCACCGTGGCTCCGGCGAAGGCCTGGCGGGCCAGCGCCAGCGCCTGGTCGTCGGTGACCCAGAACTCGTCGGGCCAGATCACCTCGCCCGCGCGCTCGAAGCGATTTGGATAGTTGACCCAGTGATCGATCACGGCCACCGAGAAGATGCCGCGCTGCCGCGCCAACCTGCGGGCGCGATGCTCGAGGTCGCTTGCCCAGCCGGTGCCACTGAGCAGCATGGCCGCGCCGTCCAACGCTGACTCCACGGCGAACGCCAGGGCCGACTCCAGGACCGACTCTTGGGCCGCAGGGGGTCTCGGCTCAGGTGCCGAGCCTGGTGCGCCCGCTGATGCCAGTCCGAAACGCGCCCTGAACATCTGCGCCGCAGGCCCCTGCATCACCGGCCGCTGCCACGCTGGCGGTGAATGCCCGGGCGGCGCGAGCCAGGGCAGGATCAGGTTGCAGGCCCCAGCGTCGTGGCACACCACCGCCAGAGGCGGGCGCAGCTCAGGCGCGTTCGCAGCCATGCTCGGCGGCAAAACGCGCGAAGTGCACGATGTCAGCCGGCTGACCCTCCACCACCTCCTGGCAGCGCCGCACACCTTCGCGCCGCATGCCGGAGAGTTCAGCCACCGCGAGCATTGAACGGTTGACCGACAACGTGCCGGCCGTCACCTTGCGCATGCCGGGCGTGGCGAGCAGCCAGTCGGTGAAGAGCTTCCAGGCTTCGAGCCCGACGCCCTGCCCCCACACGGCGCGCGCGCCGAGCAGGATGCCGACATCGGCTGTGCCGTGCGGCAGCGAGCGGTAGGCGGTGAGCGTTCCCACGGGCTGTTCCGTGCCGTCAGCGGCAGCCACGCGCAAGCTGACGAACAGGTTGGCGCCGCCCACGAAGCCCGCGAGGTACCGCTCGCAGCTCTCGCGTGTGTGGCGAGCGAAGCGCTGGTTGCTGTAGCGCACCACCTCGTGGTCGTTGAGCCAACCGACGTAGACCTCGGTGATGTCGGCGGCGGTGAAGGGCCGCAGCCGCACGCGCGGCCCTTGCAGCAGAGTGGGGAGCGGGATCGCCAGCATCGTTTGCATAGTCGGCTCACTCTTCAGGGAAGTGGGTCACGCTGGCCGCGACACGCCATGTGTCGCCGGCGGCAGGCAAGGCGTCGCTCCCAACACGCTCCACGGTCGGCGCCAGGTGCAAGAACGGCACCGCCGTCGGGCCCGGCCGCAGCTGATCGAGGTGCGCCCACACCTTGCGGAACGCCGCCACGACGAGGCCAATCTGCTCGGGCCCATGCGCAAACTGCCCGAGCGCGAGGCCCAGGAAAGTCTGCGCGTGCAGCTGCTCGGCCACCGGGCACTGCCCCGGGCCGTAGTGAATCGTGCGCTCGCAGTACTCGCTCGCCCACGGAAAGCCGCCGGTGCCGTAGGCCACCTTGTGGCGGAACATCGGCAGCAGGTGCAGGTTCTGGTAGCTGCCCACCAGGCCCGGCACGCCTTCGGCCTTCAACGCCTCGAGGATGCGCGAGCGCGGCAGGCCGAGCGCGGAGACGTCGATCTGCAGGCCGTAGATGTAGTAGGCGTGCGTGTTGCCCACCGCCACGCGCGGAGTCTTCAACCCGGGCAGGCCGGCCAGCCCCGCATCGAGCTGCGCCGCCGCACGCTGGCGCGCGGCCACGCGTGGGGCGAGCTTGCCCAGCTGCACCGAGGCGATGGCGGCTTCGATCTCGCCCATGCGGAAGTTGAAACCGAGCATGTTGGCCAGGTCCGCCGGCCGCTCACTTTGCACCACCGCCTCGGCGTGGTTGCGGATGAGCGCGAGGCGTCTGGCGTAGCGCTCGTTGTCGGTGACGATCACGCCGCCTTCGCCGCAGTGGATGTGCTTGTGATAGTTGAGGCTGTAGCCGCCGATGTCGGCCAGCGAGCCGGCCATGCGGTCGAACACCTTGGCCCCTGGGGCCTGCGCGCAATCGCCCAGCAGCTTGATGCCGTGGCGCGTGCAGATCTCGCGCAGCGCCACCATGTCGGCACTCTGGCCGAAGATGTCCACCGCGATCACGGCCTTCGTGCGCGGGCCGATCTGGCGCTCCACCGAGGCGGGGTCGATGTTGAAGGTGTCGCGATCGATGTCGGCGAAGACCGGGATGCCGCACCAGTGCAGGATGGCCGTGGCCGTGGCCGCCATCGTCCACGGCGTGGTAATGATCTCGTCGCCGGGTTCGATGCCGATGGCACCCACCGCGGCGACGAGGCCGGAGGTCCAGGAGTTGACGGCAACCGCGTGGCGCACGCCAAAGTACTCGGCGGCTTGCGCCTCGAAGGTGCGCACACGCGGCCCGCCCATGAAGGCCTCGCCCGGTGCGCCGATGTAGCCCGAGAGCACGCCGCTGCGGATGACCTCGCTGGCGGCGGTGACGTCGTCCTCACCCATCGTGACCACGGGGGGCAGCGATCTGGTGATGGCAGGCGGGCCGCCGAACAGGGCCAGGGGCGAGGCGGGGAGGTCTCGGTTCATGGGCGGAAGATCCTGCAAGGGTGCGGTGCGGGAAGCGGGAGAACGGGCGAATGGGCGAATGGGCGAACTGGCGAACTGGCGAAGGGCCCGTCAGGTGCCGCCGGCCGCGGCTTGCACCTCGGTCAGCGTCCGCAGCGTGGCCGGCAAGCGCGTGCTCATGTAGGCGTGGGAAAGAGTGGCACGTGCGGTGCTGCTCTCGAACTCCGCCATCGCCTGCCGGGCCGCCAACCTGGCCAATGAGCGGCTGCCGATCTCATCGCACAGGCGCTGTGCGGCCAGCGCGGTCTCGCCGGTGCTGGCGAGTTCGGCGCCGCGCGTCAGCGCATCGTGGATGTTGCCCACCGCTGCCAGCGTGCTGGCGTTGTACTCGCCGGCCACGCGTTGGCCGTTGTCGAGCACGGTGTAACCCTTGAAGTGCGCACTGCCGACCACGCGGCGCACGCGCCAGCCGCTGCCTCCCTCTTCCATCGCGATCGTGCCGCGCTCGGTGAACAGCTGCAGCTCGAAGATGGCGTAGTCGGCGGCATGCGCGGCGTTGATCGTCACCGGAGTGCCTAGGCGCGTCTGCAGCAATGCGGGCACCGAGGGGTCGTCGGGCCAGTGGTCGAACAAGGGTGCCCCGGCGGCAACCAGCTCCAGCGGGCCGAGCAGCATCTGCAGCAGGTCCACGAGGTGGCTGCCGTTGTTGAGGACGCCCTTGTTGTAGATGCCCACGGCCGAGCGCACGGCACCCCAAGGCCCCTGGGCGCCGGCAGCCAGCTCGGCGCGCAGGCGCACGATGTCGGGTGCCCAGCGGCGGTTGTGGTTGACCGCCATCTTCACCCCAGAGGCTGCGCACACCTGCACCGCAGCGGCCGTCTCGGCCGCGCTGCCAGTGACTGGTTTCTCGCAGAACACGAGCCGCGGATGCAGCGGGAGCACCGCGGCCAGGTGCTGCGCATGCAGTGCCGTGGGTGAGCACAGGCTCACGACGTCGAAGGGGCCGGCCGCCGCGGCGGCGTCGATACCGGCAAAGCCCTTCTCGACCAGCCAGCGCTGCATGAAGGCCTCGCGCCGTGCCGCATCGGGCTCCACGCAGGCCACGAGCCGAAATCCGCCGTGGCGCGTGTAGGCCCCGGCATGCGTGAGCGGGGGTGCGCTCGCCGGGCGCTCGTCGTCGAAACCGCCGGCAATGTTGCCGCAGCCGACGATGAGCACGCGCAGCTGCGTATGGTGGTGGAGTGGGCTCATGGCTCAGGCCATCAGTTCGGCGCCAGCGGCCGCAGTGGGTGCTTCCAGGCTCCGTGCGCCGTAGGTCTGGGCGAAGGAATGTGCGGGCAACACGCCGGCCTGCACCGCCTCGGCCACGAACTTGAGCAGCAGCGGGTCGTTGTAGCGGCGCGCCACGAGCTGCAGTCCGAACGGCAGGCCGCGAGGAGAGCGGAACACGGGCGCGCTGAGCGCCGGCAGTTGCGCCAGCGTCCACATCAACGCCGAATCGGGTGCTTCTTCCACTTGGCGCAGCGGCGGCTCGCCGGCGGTCGAAAGCGTCACCGCGACATCGAAGCCGCGCATGAACTGCTCGGCCACGTGCACCAGCTCCACCTGGCGCTCGAGCGCCGCTTCGTACGCCGCCGGCGTGATGCGCAGGCCGGCCTCGATGAGCCCCTTCATCACCGGCGAAACCAGCTCGGCGCGCTCGTGTTCGGCCTTGAAGTAGTAAGCGAGCGCCCGGTTGTAGATGGTCGCATGTACGCGGTGGCACTCGGCCAACTCAAACGGCAACTCGGGCTCGATCAGCTCGAGGCGCGCGCCCATCGTGCGGCGCGCCAGCCAGGCCCAGCCTTCGACGGCCTGCCGCGCGTAGCCCGGCGCATGCGACCACACCTGCGGGCGCAGCAGCGCCACGCGCCACGGGCGGCCTTCGGGGGCGGCCTGCCGCGCTGCATCGGTGAACGCGGCGTGGCTCTTCGGGTAGTCGCGGCCGTGCACACGCAGCGCGTCGAGCACCGGGCCGAGATCGGCCGCGTGGCCGACGAAGAAACCCACGGTGTCGAGGCTGTCTGTGGTCTTCAGCATGCCCGTGCGTGGGATGAGGCCGAAGCTCGGCTTCATGCCCCACACGCCTGTGAAGCTGGCCGGGCGCACGATGCTGCCCGCGGTCTGCGTGCCCAGGGCCACCGGCACCATGCCTGTGGCCACCGCCACGGCCGAGCCGCTGCTGCTGGTGCCGGGGGTGCGCTCGCTCGCCCAGGGGTTGAGCGTCTTGCCCAGCGTGTGCACGGCGAACTCTGCCGTCACCGTCTTGCCCGGGATCAGCGCACCGGCGCGCTTGAGGTGGAATACCGCGCGCGCATCGTTGCCCGGCGTGAAGCCGGCCCACAGCGGGCTGCCCATCTGGGTCGGAAAGTCGGCAGTGTTGAAGATATCTTTCACCGCCACCGGCACGCCTTCGAGCGCACGCACAGGTGCGCCCCGCGCCAGGCGCGCGGTGGTGGCGGCGGCGGCCTCGCGCAACAGCGCGGGGTCGAAAGCCACCCAGGCCTGTGCTTGGCTCTCGTCATCCTGCACGGCAGCGATACAAGCCTCGGCCACCGATGCGGGCGTGAAGCGGCCGCTCGTGAAACCGGCCACAAGCTCGCAGGCACCGTGGCGGCGGAAGTCGATGGGGGTCGGGCTCATGGTGCGGTCTCCTCGGCAACGGCAGGCGCCCGGCTGCCGCATCCACCGCTGCTGCAACCGGAATTGCCGCAGCCGCGGGCCCCCGATGAAGTGGCCGGCGTGGCGGCCGTGGTGGTGGCCCTGGTCTTGGTGGCCTGTGCTGAGGCCGGCGCGCCGGTCGCCTGCAGCTTCTCGATCACCTGCAACGGGTGGGGCAGCAGCCGCTCCTCGTTGGGCGCCTGCTTCTCGTAAATCGGAATCACCTTGCCTTGCAGCTCCGGCCGGCGCTGCTTCTCCAGCGCCGCATAGAACTCGGCTTCGGTGAGGCCCGTGATCTTGAGAAAGTAATCCAGTCCCTCGGGCCGCACGGCGTCGTGCTCGCGGATGAGGTCGAAGGCCTCGTCGCGCGAGAGCAGCCCGGCGCGCACGTCGACGCTGGCGTGGAAGGTGGCGCGGCCATAGCCCCGTTTGAGATAACACGCGAGGTCGTGCACGCCGGGCATGATGCACTCGGCGCTCTTGTAGCGCTTGAAGCTGCCTTCCACCTGCGTCTCGCGCCAGCCGTAGTTGTCGCGCACGAATTCGGTCTGGCGCTCGTCGTCCCAGAAGATGTAGTCGCCGAGGTGGATGCCGAACACGCCCACGCGCTCGCAGTCCTCGGCGCTGGGCACCTGGAAGGGCTCGAGGTCCTTCAGCGTGACGCTGTTTTCGCCGCCGTGTTCCTTGTCATCGCGCACCATCTGGTCGGGCCTGAGCTTGGCGCTGACCTTGGTGAAGTACTCGCGGTCGAATTTGCGTACCGGGTTGAGATAACTCGCGCGGCCCGAGCTCTCGGCGATGCTCTCGCCCCAGATGAGCAGCGGGATGTTGAAGCGCACCGCCACCTGCAGCGGGAACGAGCCGACACCCGCGTGGCAATGCCAGCATGAGTCTCCGATGCCGAAGATCGAATGCCGGGCCAGCTTGTTCACGAGCTTCCTGTTCGGCGTGAACATGATGTGGTCCACGTTGAACTGCTCAAGCGAGTTCTGCAGGTTGTACCAACCCGTCTCGCTGTACCAGTTGTGGCTGAAGGTCACGGCCAGCGGCTTCATGCCGTAGACCTTCGTCAGTACATGCAGCTGGAAGGTGCTGTCCTTGCCACCGCTGATGGGGATGATGCAGTCGTAGTTGCGCCCGGCATTGGCCTTCGCGGTGTCGAGCACCTCGCGCAGTGCACGTTCGCGCGCGGTCCAGTCGATGTGGATCTTCTGCTCGGCGCTCTGGCAGGCCTGGCACACGCCCAGTTCGTCGAAGACCACGCCTTCCTGCGTCTGCGGGATGCAGCAGCGCACGCAGTACTTCAGGTGTGCAAAGGGCTTGCCGGCGTGGGCATCGGCGTCTTCGGGGCGCGCCAGCAGGCGCGTCAACGGGGCCGGGGCGCCGGCCAGCGCGCGGGCTTTTTCTTGGGCAGGGGCAGGCAACGGGGGCATCGCACGGACTCCGGGAGGGCTTGTCAGCGTAGCCAGCGGCTGCTTTGCCGATGCCCGGATTCGGGCAGGTTTCAACCCGTTTCTCCGGCGCCGGGCGCAGCGCCCTGGGCGCCCACGGCGCCAGCGGCCCCGCGATGCCGTGCTCGCGCGACCCCCCGCGAATGAGGGGGCGCCGCACGGGCGCCACCAGATCGATAGTCGGGCGCGCCGACCCGCAGCGAGGTCGGTAGGGAGGGGACGATGAAGA
>JANNRI010000202.1:0-13939 GCA_031401195.1 Burkholderiales bacterium | reverse complement strand
ACCCGACCCAAACGCCCCGAGGCCGCCCATGACCGCCCGCACCACCCCGCCCTTCCGCGCCGACCATGTCGGCAGCTTTCTGCGCCCGGCCTACCTGCTGGAGGCGCGCGAGAAGAAGGCCAAGGGCGAGATCACGCCCGTGCAGTTGCGCGTGGTCGAAGACCGTGCCATCGCCGAGATCGTGAAGTTCCAGCGCGAGTGCGGGCTGCAATCCATCACCGACGGCGAGTTCCGCCGCACCTACTTCCACATCGACTTCCTCGATCAACTCGGTGGCGTGAAGACCGACATTCCGGTGACGGTGAAGCGCCCCGACGGCACCGAGGAACTCGCGCCGCCGGCCATCCGCGTGGTGGGCAAGGTCACGCACACCAAGGAGATCCAGCGCGCCGACTTCGAGTACCTCAAGCGCCAGGTGGCCGCGCATGCGCCCGGCTGCACACCCAAGGTGACAATCCCGAGCCCCACCATGCTGCACTTCCGCGGCGGGCGCGGCGGCATCAGCCGCGAGGCCTACCCCGAGCTCGACCCCGCCTTCTACGACGACACGGCCCGTGCCTACGGCGAGGAACTTCTGTCGCTCTACAACGCCGGCTGCCGTTATGTGCAGATGGACGACACCAACATGGCCTACCTGTGCGACGAGAAGATGCGCGAGGCGGCACGCCAGCGCGGCGACGATCCCAACGAACTGCCGCACCGCTATGCGTTGTTCATCAACAAGGTGGTGGCGAAGAAGCCCCCCGGCATGATCCTGGCCATGCACCTGTGCCGCGGCAACTTCAAGAGCACGTTTGCCGCGCAGGGCAACTACGAGCCGGTGGCCGAGGCGTTGCTGTCGGAGATGAACCTCGACGCCATCTTCATGGAGTACGACGACGACCGCTCGGGCGACTTCCGCCCGCTGCGTTATCTCAAGAAGGGCCGCGTCGTGGTGCTCGGCCTCGTCACCACCAAGTTCGGCCAGCTCGAGAGCAAGGAGTCGCTCAAGCGCCGTATCGACGAAGCGGCGCAGTACGCGCCGCTCGATCAGTTGTGCCTGAGCCCGCAATGCGGATTCAGCAGCACCGTGCATGGCAACAATATTGCCGTCGAAGACCAGCGGCGCAAGCTGCAGCTCGTCGTCGAGACCGCGCAGGAGGTCTGGGCCTGAGGTCTTACTCCCTCTCCCACGAGTGGGAGAGGGAGCGATACAAAGCCAACCGTCCAAGGAGACAACATGTTCAAGCGTTCACTCGTTGCATCACTTCTCGCCGCCGCCGTGCTGCCGGCAGCGGCCCAGGAAGTCACCCTCAAGTTCCACCACATCTGGCCGCCGCAGGCGATGGCGCCGGTGCGCGTGATTGCGCCCTGGTGCGACAAGGTTGCGGCCGAATCGAACAACCGCATCAAGTGCCAGCTGCTGCCGGCGATGAGCGGAGGCGGCACGCCGCCGCAGCTGGTGGACCGCATCAAGGACGGTGTCGACGACCTCACCATCACGCTGCCGGGCTACACCGCCGGGCGCTTCCCGGCGATGGAGGTGTTCGAGCTGCCCTTCATGACCAACAGTGCCGAGGTGGCCGCTGCCGCCGCCTGGGACTACCTGGGCAAGCATGCGAGCAAGGAGTTCCCGGGCACCAAGATCCTTGCCACCTGGGTGCATGACGAGGGCTACATCCACACCGCGAGCAAGCAGGTCAAGACGCTTGACGACTTCAAGGGCCTGAAGATGCGAGCGCCCACGCGCCAGACGAACAAGCTGCTGGCCAAGCTCGGCGCCACGCCGGTGGGCATGCCGGTGACGGGCGTCGCCGACGCCATCAGCAAGGGCACCATCGACGGCTTTGCGCTGCCCTGGGAGGTGATCCCGGCGTTCAAGCTGCACGAGATGACGAAGTTCCATACGCAGACCGACCCGGGCCGCCCCGCGCTCTACTCGGCCGGATTCGTCTTCGCGATGAACCAGGCCAAGTACGACAGCCTGCCGGCGGATCTCAAGAAGGTGATCGACAACAACAGCGGCGCGGCGCTGTCGCGCCAGATCGGCAAGATCTGGGACGAGAGCCAGGCACCCGGCCGCAAGGTCGCCGCCGACCGCGGCAACACCATCATCACGCTCTCCGCCGCCGAGACCGACAACTGGATCAAGGCCAGCGCCCCCATCTACGACGAGTGGGTGGTCGACATGGACAGGCGCGGGCTGCCCGGCAAGCAGATGCTGCAGGACGCGCGCGATCTGCTCACGAAGTACCGCAAGTGATTCGGCGCGTCTCTCCCTCTCCCGCGGCGCGGGAGAGGGGGCCGTCCACGCTGCTTGCACGGCTCGCGCGCCTTGCACATGCTTTCGCCATCGTCGGTGCCGCGATGGCGCTGGCAGTGGCGTTGATGGTCGTCGTGAGTGTGGTGGGCCGTGCCGCCTTCGGGCTGCCCGTCCCGGGCGACGTGGAGCTCACGCAGTTCGGCATCGCGCTGGCCATCTCGCTCGGCCTGCCGTGGTGCCAGGCGCGGCGCGCCAACATCATCGTCGACTTCTTTACCCAGCGCGCCACGCCACACACCCAGCGCTGGCTGGACGGCGCTGGTGCACTGCTGCTGGCGTTGATGTGCGCGCTGCTCGCCTGGCGCAGCGCGGCCGGCGCCTTCGCGGTGCGCGAAGCGCACGAGTCGACCATGATTCTCGGCTTGCCGATGTGGTGGGCCTACGCCTCGCTCGCGCCGGGCCTGGCCCTGGCGGCGGCGCTGGCGCTCACGCAAGCCTTCGTCGAAGAGCCGCCCGACTCCGCCCTCACCCCATCCCTCTCCCGCCCTGCGGAAGAGGGCGCAAGACACGGTCAATGAGCGCGGCGCTGAGCCCGACGCTCGTCGGCCTGTGGATGTTCGCCGCCATGCTGGCGCTGATGGCGCTGCGCACGCCCATCGCCGCGGCGATGTTCATCCCCGGTGCACTGGGCTACATGGCGATTTCAAACAGCACCTCGCTCGTCAACCTGCTCAAGGGCAGCGCGGTGGCGCGGCTTACCGTGTATGACCTCTCGGTCATTCCGCTGTTCCTGCTGATGGGGCAGTTCGCCACGCAGGGCGGGCTCTCGCGGCGGCTCTTTCATGCTGCGGCAGCCTGGGTGGGGCATGTGCGCGGCGGGCTCGGCATGGCCAGCATCCTCTCGGCTGGCGCCTTCGGTGCGGTGTGCGGCAGCTCGGTGGCGACCTCGGCCACCATCACCCAGGTGGCCTATCCGGAGATGAAGCGCCATGGTTATGCGGGTGGCCTGGCCACGGCGACGCTCGCCGCCGGCGGCACGCTGGGCATCCTCATCCCGCCCTCGGTGCCGCTGGTGGTGTACGCCATCCTCACCGAGCAGAACATCGCCAAGCTCTTTGCCGCGGCGCTGCTGCCGGGCATCCTCGCCATGCTGGGCTACATCGCCGTGCTCGGCCTCGTGTGCCGCGCGCGCCCGCATCTGGCGCCGCCGAGCGAGCGCGCTGCGTGGCCCGAGCGCTGGCGTGCGCTGCTCGGGGTGTGGCCCATCGTGATCATCTTTGCCATCGTCTTCGGCGGCATCTACGGCGGGCTCTTCTCGCCCACCGAGGGCGCGGCCGTGGGCGCCATCGCCACGCTCATGGCCGGCCTCGCGCAGCGCGAACTCACGATCCCCGGGATGAAGACGAGCCTGGCTGCTACCGCCGAGACGAGCGCGATGGTGTTCATGATCTTCCTCGGCGCCGACATGATGAACGCCACGCTCGCGCTCACCGGCATGCCCGCGGCGCTGGCCGGCTGGGTGAGTGGCCTGCAGGTGGCGCCGCTGCTCATCGTCGCTGCCGTGCTGCTCTTCTACGTGGCGCTGGGCTGCGTGATGGACGAGCTCTCGATGCTGCTGCTCACCATCCCCGTACTGTTCCCGGCCATCATGGGCCTGGAGCTGTGGGGCCTGCAGGGGCAGGAGAAGGCGATCTGGTTCGGCATCCTGATGCTGATGACGGTGGGCATCGGCCTCATCGCGCCACCGGTGGGGCTGAATGTGTATGTGGTCAACAACCTGGCGCGCGAAGTGCCGATGGGCGACACGTACCGCAACGTGTTCCCTTACCTCGCCTGGGATGCGCTGCGCGTGGTGGTGCTGCTGTTGTTCCCGGCGTTGAGCCTGTGGCTCGTGCGGCTGCTGTTCGGCTGAACGTCGTGTCGTGCGTCAAACAACAGACCGCCTGATCTGCGGCGCCGCCAAGCCCTCGATCATCACATTCAAGCACGCGGGCAGGCCGCTGGCCAGCGCGCGCCGCAGCGCGGCGGGCAAATCGTCGGCCCGTTCCACGAGCTCGCCGTACCCGCCGAGGCCGGCCGTGGCCTGGTCGTAGCGCGTGGGCGCGAGCTCGCAGCCGATGAGGCGCTGTGCGCCGTAGTCCTTGAGCTGGATCTGGTACTCGGCGTTCCAGCGTGCGTCGTTGCCGACCACTGCCACCAGCGGCAGGGCGTAACGCACTGCGGTGTCGATCTCGGCCAGGTGGAAACCGAAGGTGCCGTCGCCCATCACCGCCACCACCGGCACCTCGGGCGGCAGCGCGCAACGCGCGGCCAGCGCAAAAGGCAGCGCCGAGCCGATCGAGCCGGCCACGCCGTTGACGATGCGCTGCGGCGCGTGCAGCACCGCCTGCGCCCATTGGCCGATCTCGCCGCCGTCGCAGATGACGATCGAATCGGGGTGGCTGTCGAGCAGCGCCTGCAAGGGGCGCAGCATCTGCACCGGGTGCAGCCGGCCGGGCTGGGTCGAGGTGGCTGTGGCCCATTGCGGCGGGCGCCAGGCCATTGCGGTGCGCACGGCAGCCAGCCAATCCACGTGCTGACTCGATGCTGCGTGTGGCGCGGAAGCTGTGGATCGCGCGGAGCGCGCAGGCGCGGCAGATCGTGCCGTCGGCGGCAACGCTGTCCGTGGCGCGCACGCCCGGCGCAGCGCCTCGAAGGCCGAGCCCAGGTCGGCCAGCGCGGTGATCGCAAGCCGCCCGCCGACGGCGCGGCGCGTGCGGTCGAGCTCGCCCATCTCGGCGTCCACCTGTGCCCAGCGCGAGGCCGTGCTCAGCGCCGGCGCCTGGCCGAACTTGAGCGTGAAGTCCAGCCGCTTGCCCAGCAGCAGCACAGCATCGGCGCGGGCCAGCATCTCGGCAAAAGCGCCCAGGCTCGGGTCGGCGACGCCGCGCGGGCTTTCCATGCCCACCACCGGCACGCCGCAGGCGGCTTCCAGTGCCGCGGCCTGCGTGCGGCCCGTGCGCGTGAGCGCGCCCGGGCCGGCCAGCACGAGCGGCCGCTCGGCGCCGCGCAACCAGGCCAGAAGATCCCGTGCGGTGGTTTCGGCCAGGGGCAGGGCGGTCGGGGCGAAAGCGCCGGCCTCGGGCACCGACGCACTCGGCGCCGTGCCTTCGAGTGCATCACTGGGCAGGCTCAGATGCACGGGGCCCGGGCGCCCGCTGCGCGCGGCCTTGACGGCACGGGCAATATCGCCGGCCACGGCCGCAGGCCCGCTGCAGGTCCAAGCCGCCTTGCACACGGGCGCGGCCATATCGGCCTGGCGCATTTCCTGGAAGGCGCCCATGCCCAACTGCGCATTGGCCGCGTGGCCCGACAGCAGCAGCACCGGCGCCTCGGCCATCAACGCGGTGTAGAGCGCGCCCACGGCGTTGGCATGTCCTGGACCGCCCGTGACCAGAGCCACGCCCACCTCGCCCGTGAGGCGCGCCCAGGCATCGGCCATGTGCACCGCGGCCGCTTCATGGCGCGTGTGCACGAGCCGGATGCCGCTGCCGATGAGCGCGTCGTACACCGGCATGATGTGGTTGCCCGAAAGCGTGAAGAGCGCCTTTACGCCGGCGCGCTGAAGAGCGTGCACGAGCAGGTCGGCGCCGCGTTTCGCTACGGGGGACAGGTCGTTCATTCGAGGGTCGGCCCGGTGCCGTGGACGATGGACTGCCGCAAACAGGGCGCGGCAGCCATTGTCGTGCCGAGTCGCGGCCAGGCTCTCTCGCGGACCGTGCGCCGATGCGGTCGATGCCGCGGTCAATGCTGCGGCCGGTGTTGCGGCCGGTGTTGCGGCCAGTGCGGCCAGTGCGGCCGGCAGGGTCGCTATCCCGATGGAGCCCCTGAAGCCAACGCCGCCGAGGTGACGCCGCCCAACTCTCTGCGATGGCTGGCGTGGCCAGCGCCTTCCGCATGGGCAGCCACATGGGCAGCCGCATGGGCAGCCACATGGGCGGCGACCGCGGCCAGCCACAGCGCCAGACCAGGTATGGGCACCGGCTTGGGCAGGCACTCCAGCTGCGCGGCCTGGAAGCCTGCCATCGTGTTGGGGGCCACATCGCCGGTCAGGATCACCGCGGGCACCTGCCGGCCACATTGCGCGCGCAAGCGCAAGATGGCTTCGGCCCCGCTGATGCCGCCGGGCAGGCGGTGGTCGGCCAGCAGGGCTTGAGGTGGGCTGTCGTGCTCGTAGTGCCGCAGCAGCGCCTGCGCATGCTCGAAGTGCTCGACCTCGCAGCCCCATTGCCGCAGCAGTCCCACGAGGGCCTGCGCCACCTCGGGCTCGTCTTCGAGCACGGCCACTCGCAAGCCATCGAAATGCGGCGTGGGGGTGGCGAGGTCGCGCACCGTGGCAGGGTTGTGGGCCCGGGGCAGACGCAACTCGAGGCAGGTGCCGCGCCCGGGCGCCGAGCGCAGCGCGATCGGGTGCTCGAGCAGCCGGGCCAGGCGCTGCGCGATGGCCAGCCCCAGGCCCAACCCCTGTTCGCGGCGGCGCTCGGCGTTGCCGACCTGGTAGAACTCTTCGAACACGCGGGCCTGGTGTTCGGGTGCGATGCCGATGCCGCTGTCGCGCACTTGCACGCGCCAGCTGCCGGCCGTGCCCGGCACACGGCGCAGGCACAGCAGCACCGTGCCTTGATCGGTGTAGCGCACCGCGTTGACCAGCAGGTTGCGCAGCAGCGCCGTCAGCAACTGCGGATCGCTGTCGCAGCCGTAACCCATCGCATCGCGGGGCGCGGCCCGGAACGCCAGCCGCAGGCCCTTGGCGGCGGCCTGATCGCGGTGTTCGTCCACGAGGTCGGCCAGCAGCATGGCGATGTTCAGCGCCTGGCGTTGCGGCACCAGCGTGCCGGTGTCGGCGCGCGCGAGGTCGAGCAGTGCTTCGAACATGGCGGCCAGCGAGGCCGCGCACCGCTGCACACCGCCCAGCAGGTGCCGCGCCTGAGCGCCCTGCACGTGCGGCTGCAGCGCCGCGGCTTGCAAGGTGAGGGCGTGCAGCGGCTGTCGCAGGTCGTGGCTGGCGGCGGCGAGAAAGCGCGTCTTGGCTTCGCCAGCCTCGCGCAACTGCGCATTCAGTGCGGCCAGGCGCTGCTGCTCGCTCAGCGCCTGGTCGCGCTGCAGGCGCGCGGTGGCCAGTTCGTGCCGGATCTGCAATGAGCGCTGGCGCGCCTGGGCCGCCGTGCGATTGGCTTGCTCGCGGGCGCTGGAGGCCTTGCGTTCGTGGTCCAGCGCCTGCCGGAATTCGCCCAGTGCCTCGCACGACCGGGCGGCTGCCCGGTGCAGCTCGATCAGGTCGACCGGGAAGCGCGAGATCACGACATCGTCGCGGGCCAGTTGTTCCACCACCGACTGCAGCGCCTCTCGCGGGCGGCCCGCGTGGATCCACAGGTTGGCCTGTGTCCAGACCCACTCGCAGCGTGCTGGCGTGCCCGGCGTTTGTGCGGCCATGCCGCGGTCCAGGCACTCTTGTGCGAGCCCATGCTCGCCCGCCGCGGCGAGGGCGATCGCGCACATGAAGTGGCGCTGGTTGCGCTGCCCCGGCGCCATCCGCGGCTCCAGCGCCAGCAGGGTGTGCGCCATCGCGCTCGCTTCGTCGGCTCGCCCCAGGCCCCACAGGGCGATCATGAGGTTCGGGCCCGCTGCACTCATGCAGCCGATCCAGCCCTGCGGCTCGCACAGCGCCCACGCCTCGCTGCACAACTCCCATGCGTCTTCGAAGTTGGACAGGCTGGCGTGCAGGCCGCCGACGGTGGCCAGAGCGCGTGCCAGGTAGGGCGTCTGCCCGCAGGCGCGGGCTGCCGCGAGATAGGCGTAGGAGGGGCCGAGCGCATCGTCGTGCCGGCCGGAACGTTCCAGCACCAGGGTCCTGCGCGTGAGCATGAGGTAGCGCACGATGGCCCAGGTCGTGGGCAGCGGCTCGGGCATGCGTTCAATGCGCAGCAGCCAAGGCTCCACATCACGCCGGGCATCGTCGTGGCGGCCTTCGGCGATGGCGATGAAGGCACGCAGGTCCACGCAGGCGGCTTCGGCGTCAGCGGCATCAGCGGTGCCTGCATCACGCGCCAGGCGAAGTGCCTGTTCATTCTGCGCCCGCGCGGTCGCGAGCTCGCCGAGCGCGAGTTGCCAGCGCGCCTCGAACATGGTGGCGAAGGCATCGAGCCGGCCGCGTTGTGCAGCGGCCACGCGATCGCGCGCCTGCCGCAGGTCCGCGGCCGCAGCGCCGAGTTGACTCGCGTCCACGGCCAGTGCCGTCCAAGCCGGCAGCAGCAGTGCCTCGAAGCTGTCGTCGGCGTGGGAACTTGCGGGCATATGGGGCTGCAGATATGGGGCTGCAGATATGGGGCGGCAAATACGGGCTACAAACGCGGGCTGCAAACGCGGGCTGCAAACGCGGGCTGCAAACGCGGGCTGCAAATACAGGCTGCAGATATGGGGGCTGCAAACATGTGCGTTGCAGATGGGGGCAGCGGGTCGGGTCAGGGCAGGCGGACGCGCATCCTAGGCGCGCGCGCCCCGGCGCTCGCAACAAGAGCCGGGGCGGGTGCGCAGAAGGTCGCGCCCCGTGCCGCCTCAGAGGGCGGCGGCGCAACGCCAGTCTCGGACCCGGCTGTGCCTGGCCCACCGGCCGGCCGGCCGGTGCCTGCGGCCTCGCTGCGCGTAGGCTTGTGCAGTTCTTCGCGGCAGAGGCGGGCGCCGCCAGCCGCCCATCGAATTCACGGGCCGTGCAGCCGATGATCGGGTCATGAATTCCATTCAAGGCCCGACCGCGCGTACAGATACAGGCGCGTATGCAACCCCGAACTCAGCCCTGCTGGCGCTGGTGGTGGAAGACCACCCGCTGTACAGCGAGGCCCTGACGCACACCGTGCAGCGCGCCGGGCTGGGCGTGCAATGCCGCGCCGTGACGGGCGTGAATGCAGCGCGCCGCTTGCTGGCGCAACTCGGCCCGCACGCGCTGGTGCTGTGTGACCACCGGCTGCCCGATGGCGACGGCCTGCAGTTCCTCGCCGAGCTGGCTGGCCAGGTGCCGCGGCGCGTGCTGCTCAGCGGGCAGGACGAGCCCGCGCTCGTTCACCGCGCGCGTGCCGCTGGGCTCACGGGCTTCATGCCCAAGACCCTGTTGCCCGACGAAATGCTGCTGGCGCTGCGCCGTGTGATGGCCGGCGAGGTGTGGTTTCCGCGTGGCTGTGTCGCGCCGCCGCCGCTGCTGACGCAGCGGCAGCTGGAGGTGCTGCGTGAAGTCGGCAAGGGCCAGTCGAACCGCGAGATCGCGGTGCGGCTGGGGGTGGCAGAGCGCACAGTGAAGGACCACCTGAGCATCATCTTCGTGCGCCTGGGCGCGGCCAACCGCGCCGAGGCCGTGGCGCAGGCCAGCGCGCAAGGGTTGCTGAGCTTTGCCAGCTTGCACGAGCGCGCGTGAGGGGCCAGCGCGCCCGGCCCAGAGCCTCGAGCATGCACCCGAATGCCGCTGATCGCGAGCGGCACTTGGCACGAACGCCAGGGCTGGTGCGGCTGGACGCGGCGATGGCGCAGGCCCAGGTGCTCGCCAACTCGTATGCCGCGGTCGACCTGACGCACGCGCACGAGCGCGAGGGTCTACGATGCTCCCATGCGCATCAGGAGTCTGGCCCTACGCGGAGTGTTGTCGTGCCTGGCCCTGCTGGCCGGGCTCGGCCCGGCGGCGCCGGCGCTGGCCGATGCCGGCCTCGTCGTGCACGGCGGTGTGCGCGCCGGCAGCGGGTTCGAGTCGTCCACTGGCAACGAACAGGAACTGCGTTTGGGCAGCGGCGCTGCCTTCTCGCTCGCCGTCGAGTGGAACTACGACGAGCACCGGCTGTGGCAGGTATTGGCCTCGCACCAGCGCACGCGCCTCGCGGTCGGCCCTGCTGCCTCGCTGGGGTCGGCGCAAGAGATGCCGCTGCGCCTCACGCACCTGCACGCGGGCGGCGTCAACTACTTCGACGGGCCCGTGGGCGGTGGCCCCTACGTCGTAGGTGGCCTCGGCCTGACACAGCTCACGCCGCGCCTGCCCGGCACGAGCGCGAAGGTGCGCGCATCGATGAACCTGGGCATCGGCCACGAATGGGCGCTCGCCAAGCCGCTCGCGCTGCGGCTGGAACTGCGCGCGCACATCGTGGCCATCGGCAGCGACGGCGCCTTCTTCTGCTCGGGCGGTTGCACGGTGGCCATCCGCGCCGATACGCTGACGCAGGTGGAGGCGGCGGTGGGGTTGCGTATCGGTTTCTGATCGCGGTCTTGTTCGGTGCGTGGGCGCTCGTCCAGCAACCTGTCTGGCGCGCACCAGAAGGCGAGGGCTATCGTCTCGCCGTGCTTGACGTGATTGAGCGGGCAGGGTGCGGCGCTCAGCTGCGGCGGTCGGCCCCTGGGGGGCCGATTCCCTTGCGCTCCGCTTGAGGGGCATGGCGCTTTATGCCGCGTCCCTCTCCAATCGGTTGTTAGGCAAAACCGTCTCTAGTCGTGCCTGACCCGAGGCCGAGTTACGGGTGTGGAAGCCTGAGCGTGGCCGCGACCCCAGCGTGATCGGAGGGCCAGAGTCCTGATGGCGTTCGGTCAGCCAGATTGTCTCCGACCACATCCGCGCCGAGTACTGTGAAAGCGCCACGGAAGAGGACGAAATCGACTCGGCTGTTGAGCATCGAAACGGGGTTCCGGAGATCGGCCGCCTGACAGCAGGTCAGGATGCCGCCAAGACCCCTCGCGAGCGCAGCGTCGGCGAACCCCGCCGCGATCAAGTTGTTGTACGTCACGCCGGTGCCGTCGCCCGACGAGTTGAAATCGCCGACGAGGACCACCGGCAGCCTGGTGGCGGCAGGCCCGCTCAGCACCTCGGCCGCCTGCGCTTGCTGGATGGCGGACGTGAACGGTAGGCAAGCAAAATCCAAGTGCGTACTGATCAGCCGGAAGGACTTGCCGCGGATCTTGACGTCGACTGCCACCCACCCCCGCCGGATCGTTGTCGGCCCGACGATCGGATTGGGAATCGTGCAGTTGGTGACGAAGTTCCCCGCCTGCGCATTGGAGAGCTTGAGATCGGACGTCTTCAGGTCTGCTCGGGCGAGGATCACCTCGCGGTCGGTATGGCGGACATCGAAGCCGAGCGCGCTCGGCAGCTCACCGTCGAAGTTGGGCGATTGCACGACGACCTCGTAGTGCAACCCGCGCGCAGCCAGGGCGTTCAGGAGAATCTGTACATAGTCGAGCACCACGGTCGTGGCCGGAGTGGCTGGGCCGTCCGGCGGGGACTGCGTCCGCAACAGGATGGCTTCCTGGAGGCCGATCAGGTCGGGCCGCTTTGCCTCGATCTCGGCGGCGAAGGCTGCTGCTCGCTCGGGAAAGTTTCTAGCGAAGTAGCCTTGGTATACCGCCGCCACCTTCTGGAGCAGGTCGGGGAAACTGTTGGCGGTGGCGACAGCGTCGAGCTTGTCATCGACGCCGTTATAGACGTTCTGGGTCATGACCGTCACCACGCGGTCACCCGCGAACGGAACCCCCTGTTGCGCGTTGACCGACGCGGACGACAACATTATCAACAGCGGGATTGTGAAAACGAGCGCTTTCATATTGAACCTCCTTGGTTCATGGTCTGGTTTCGGACAAACAGTTTTTCCGATAGCTACTTCAAAGTTTTATCGTTACTCCCCATTTCGTAGTCTG
This sequence comes from Burkholderiales bacterium, assembly GCA_031401195.1. GTDB lineage: Bacteria > Pseudomonadota > Gammaproteobacteria > Burkholderiales > Burkholderiaceae_C > Rubrivivax. Next base: position 1,998 of record JANNRI010000202.1, on the reverse strand, counting down.
CGGATTCTTCCTTTTTTGCGCTAACCCGTCGCGGTTTACAAGTGAGAGGGACCTGTCCGATCGCGCTCGTGAGAGCAAGTGCGGTCAAGCCCGTGGCGAGAAGTCTTGCCGCGCCAGATGCGTCCGTGTCAGACCCTCCTGTCGGAACCGACAGATTGCAAGTTGGAGCGGAATTGGGCGCTTGCCTGGGACAACGTCATCAGGGTAAACCCGAGCGCGCCATCAAGGCGGTGCGGGCGGCCCCGAGCCGCTCCGCCACCCTGCCTCCCATCCGTGTCGCTCCCGAGACGAAGTCCAGCCTCGAGGCTGTGCTGCGCGAAGGCGAATCGCTGACACAGTTCATCGAAAACGCTGTTTGTCGCGAGGCGGAGTACCGCGCCGAGCAGAGTGCCGCTATCGCCCGAGCCGCGAAGGCATTGCGCTCGGCCGACAGGGGTGTGGGCCTGATGAGGGCGGATGAGTTCCTGGCCGGTATGCGGCAGCGCGCCACGGCCGCCCAACGGCGCATCCGCGCGGCAGTGGTGGCCAGGGAGGCGGCCAAGGACAAGCGGGCCACGAGGTGAATGGCGGCTATCGGGTTGTCCCCACCACCACGTTCGTGCAGGACATCGAGCGCCTCGAGGAACACATCGTTCAGCGCGAGCTGAACAGCAACACCCCTGACGACACCTGCCTCTTTCGATTCCAGGAAGCGGTCGAGCGCGCATTCGGGATCCTCACGTTCGCGCCGCACACCTGTCGTCGATCCGAGCAGGGCAGGGAGTTTCGGGAGCTCATCGTCCCGTTTGGTCATGGCGGGTGTGTCGTGCTCTTCGCTGTTCGCGACCTCGACGTCGTGCTGCTCGCCGCGAGGGACCCGCACGAACACGACTACCGCTGACGAAGCGCTCGCGTCGAGCCGACCGCAGGCGATCTTCGGCTCGAGGTGCCCACGGCGAAGGCGTCATGCCCTTCGCTCGAATCACGTCCACGGCTTCGGGGCTTGACAGCGTTTGCAGCACTTACTCGCGGATGCGCACGCGCCGCTCGTCGATGACCCACAGCTGACCAGCCGTCCGCTCCGCCGTCGCGAGCTTGACGCCGGAAAGCACGAGGTGCAGCACAGCATCAAAGGTCTGCGTGGTGGGCCGAAGCACCCAGATTCCCTTGTGGCTCCCTGGCGGGTAGTCGCGGATGTTCGCGAAGTCCAATTCCAGGGTGACGAGGATCCGGTTCTCTGTGTCGCAGGCGGAGAGCAGGCTTGGATCGGGGGATCCGGCAAGGCCCTCGGAGATTGCGGTCTCCACGTCGTGGCCGAGCACACGGAGCGCGGGCTCGACCCTTCTTGGAAGGTTCTCGTCGAGCTTGAACCGGATGCTCACACCTGCGCCTACGCTGGCAACGGAACAATCCGTTCTCGCGCCAGGTCGGCAGCGTAGGCAATGGCCGCGGGGATGTGCTCAGGCTCGAGCGACGGGTACTCGTCGAGGATCGTTGCCGCGGTCTCCCCGGCGGCCAGGTTGTCCAGGACGACCGAGACCGGCACCCGAGTGCCACGGAAGCACACAGCGCCATGCATGATCTGAGGATCGGCAGTGATGTACGGCTTCCAGTCCATCGCGACCTCGGCAATTGCGCTAGGAAGACAAGTCTACCTGGGGTAGCTCGTGGTTCCGCGCCGACTCACGGCCCAGTTCCACGCCACGCATCGGCAGGATCTCGCTGACCTGATCTTGGAGCCGCCTAACGCCGGATCGATGTAGGCGACCTTCCGCGCCCGCAGCACGGCCTCCTTGAACTGTTCCATCGTCTCCAGCGCCGGGCGCGGGCTTCCCGCCTTCACGGCCACGCCGATGCCCACCCGTGCCACCGGCTTGGTGCTGCCGGGATCGACGAGCCCCTCCTTGCCCAGCAAGGCCAGACCGTTCGGTGGCAGCACGAGCACATCGAACGGCTCGCCGGCCTGGACCTTGCGCACCAACGCACCGGCCGTGTCGTTGTCGACCTCGACTTTCATGC
>JANNRI010000201.1:0-14798 GCA_031401195.1 Burkholderiales bacterium | reverse complement strand
CGCGGCATGCTCGGCGCCTTCTACCTCGAACTGGTTGGCACCAACCGTTCACCCAAAGTCCAGCGCGTGCAGTAGCGCAACCCACCGCACCCACGTCTGTATCCGTTTACCTCATCAACGCCCACCCCAAGGAACCCCATGGCCAAGACCACCCGCCCGGCGCATGCCTACGCCCAGACGCTGAAAACCTTCACCCCGCCCTCGGGCCAAGAAGGCCAGTTCTATTCACTGCCCGCACTGGCCAAGAGCCACGCCGGCGTGGCGCGCATGCCGCATTCGATGCGCATCGTGCTCGAGAGCGTGCTGCGCAATTGCGACGGCAAGAAGGTCACGGCCGAACATGTGACGCAGGTCGCTAACTGGAAAGCTAACGCCGAACGTACGGATGAAATTCCTTTCGTCGTCGCCCGCGTGGTGCTGCAAGACTTCACTGGCGTGCCGCTGCTGGCCGACCTGGCCGCGATGCGCAACGTGGCCGCCGCGATGGGCAGGGACCCAAAGACCATCGAGCCGCTGGTGCCGGTGGACCTGGTGGTCGACCACTCGGTGATGATCGACCACTTCGGCAACAAGCAGGCACTCGATCTCAACATGAAGCTCGAATTCGAGCGCAACCAGGAGCGCTATGAATTCATGAAATGGGGCATGCAGGCCTTCGACACCTTCGGCGTCGTGCCCCCGGGCTTCGGCATCGTGCACCAGGTCAACCTCGAGTACCTGGCGCGCGGCGTGTTCAAGGGCCGTGACGGCGTCTACTACCCCGACAGCCTCGTCGGCACCGACAGCCACACGACGATGATCAACGGCATCGGCGTCGTCGGCTGGGGCGTGGGCGGTATCGAGGCCGAGGCTGGCATGCTCGGCCAGCCGGTGTACTTCCTGACGCCCGATGTGGTGGGGTTCGAACTCACGGGCCGACTGCGTGAAGGCGTCACCGCCACCGACCTCGTGCTCACCGTCACCGAAATCCTGCGCAAGCACAAGGTGGTGGGCAAGTTCGTCGAATTCTTCGGCGAGGGCACGCGCACGCTGGCCCTGCCCGACCGCGCCACCATCGCCAACATGGCGCCCGAGTACGGCGCCACGATGGGCTTCTTCCCGGTGGACGAGCGCACCGTCGAGTACTTCGAAGGTACCGGCCGCACCAAGGCCGAGATCGAGGCTTTCGAGGCCTACTGGCGCGCGCAGAAGATGTTCGGCGTGCCCAAGGCCGGCGAGATTGACTTCACCAGCGTCGTCAAGCTCGACCTCGCCACCGTCGTGCCCAGCCTCGCCGGCCCCAAGCGCCCGCAAGACCGCATCGAGATCACACATCTGGCCAGCAAATTCACCGAACTGTTCAGCCAGCCGACCGCTGAGAACGGCTTCAACCAGCCGGCCGAGAAACTCGCCAAAGTGTTCAAGGGCGAGAGCGGGTTGGAGGTGAAGAACGGCGACATCCTGATCGCCGCCATCACGAGCTGCACCAACACCAGCAACCCCGGCGTGCTGCTCGCCGCGGGCCTCTTGGCCAAGAAGGCGGTGGAGGCGGGCCTCAAGGTGGCGCCGCACATCAAGACATCGCTGGCGCCTGGCTCGCGCATCGTCACTGAATACCTCACCAAGGCCAAGCTGCTGCCGTACCTCGAGAAGCTCGGCTTCAACGTGGCGGCCTACGGCTGCACCACCTGCATCGGCAATGCCGGCGACCTCACGCCCGAGCTCAACAAGCTCATCACCGACAACGACCTCATCTGCGCCGCGGTGCTCTCGGGCAACCGCAATTTCGAAGCGCGTATCCACCCCAACCTGAAGGCCAACTTCCTGGCCAGCCCGCCGCTGGTGGTGGCCTACGCGTTGGCCGGCAATGTCACGCGCGACTTGATGACCGAGCCCGTCGGATATTCGACCAAGGGCGGCAAGAAGGGCAAGCCCGTGTACCTGGGGGACATCTGGCCCACCAGCGACGAGGTCTACAAGCTCATGAAGCTGGCGATGAACCCCAAGGCCTTCCGCGCCAACTACGCCAAGGTGAAGGGCAAGCCCGGCAAGCTGTGGGACCAGGTGAAGGGCGTGAAGGGGCAGGTCTACACCTGGCCCAAGAGCACCTACATCGCCAAGCCTCCCTTCTTCGATACCTTCAAGATGAAGCCGGCCGCGCTCGAGGCCGGCGTGACGGGTGCGCGCGTGATGGCGCTCTTTGGCGACAGCATCACCACCGACCACATCAGTCCGGCCGGCAGCTTCAAGGAGAGCACCCCAGCGGGCAAATTCCTTGTCGCCAATGGCGTGGGCAAGGTCGACTTCAACAGCTACGGCGCGCGCCGCGGCAACCACGACGTGATGATGCGCGGCACCTTTGCCAACGTGCGCGTGAAGAACCTGATGCTGCCCGCCAAGGCCGACGGCTCACGCGAGGAAGGGGGCTACACGCTCTATCAGCCCGGCAATGAGAAGCTGGCGATTTACGACGCAGCGATGAAGTACATCGAAGCGGGCGTGCCCACCATCGTCTTCGGCGGCGAGGAATACGGCACCGGCTCCAGCCGCGACTGGGCGGCCAAGGGCACGCAGCTGCTCGGCATCAAGGCGGTGGTGGCCAAGAGCTTCGAGCGCATCCACCGCAGCAACCTCGTCGGCATGGGCGTGCTGCCGCTGCAGTTCAAGACCGGCGATTCGTGGGAGAGCCTCGGCATCAAGGGCGACGAGTCGGTCGACGTGGTGCTGGGCGCCGAGATCAAGCCGCAAAGCGATGCCAGGCTTGTCATCACCGGGGCCAACGGCACCCGGCGCGAAGTGACGGTGACGCTGCGCATCGATACGGCGATCGAGGTGGACTACTACAAGCACGGCGGCATCCTGCCGTTCGTGTTGCGGCAGCTCCTCGCCGCGTAGGCGTCTTCACCGCCCGCGCAGGAAGAGCGCGTCCAACTCCTTCATCGTCAGCTGCCGCCAGGTGGGGCGGCCGTGGTTGCAGGTGTCGGCGCGCTCAGTGGCCTCCATCTCGCGCAGCAGGGCATTCATCTCGGTCAGCGTCAGACGCCGGTTGGCCCGCACCGCCCCATGGCAGGCCATGGTGGCCAGGATGTCGTCGCGTGCCCGCTGGACCAGGCGGCTGCTGCCACCGCCCTCTGCGGCGGCCAACTCGGCCAGCACCGAACGGGTGAGCTCGGCCACGTCGGCGTCGGGCAAGGCGGCCGGACGGCTGCGCACCACCAACGTGCTGCCGGCAAGGCGGGCCACGTCGAGGCCCAGCTTTTCGAGCGTCGACTGCTCGCTCTCGGCCACTGCGAGTTCGGCCGCCGTGGCCGGCAGCGTGACCGGAATCAACAGCGGCTGCGTCGGCAGTACGCCGTCGGGCATCAAGGCGCTTGCGCGCTTGAGGCGTTCGTACACGATGCGCTCGTGCGCCGCATGCATGTCGACGATGACCAGGCCTTGCCGGTTCTCGGCCAGCACATAGGCCCCGCCAATCTGCGCCAGCGCCCGGCCCAATGGCCAGTCGGCCGCGCCCAAGTCTGCGTCTTCGCCGGCATGGCCACCGGCCTCGCCAGCCGCCGGCGTGCGCAGCGCCGCCCAGGCGGCGAGGCCCGCGCCGCGTGGCGCGTTGCCGCCTGGCTGTACCGTGGGTGGCCAGGGCGGCGCGGCCTCGGCCACCCGGTAGCTTGGCGCCGACAGCTCAAGCGTGGCCTCGACCAGCGCCAGGCCCGGTTGACGCCACAGCGCAAAGCGCGCGGAGGCGTCCGAGGCCTCAGAGGCGTGATGCATGGGTCGCTCGCCGGCACCCGGCGGCAATGGCAGGCCCGGCCCGGCGGCGGCACCGGCGGAGTCTGCGGAATGCACCAACGCCGCCCCCGCCGTGGCGGGCATCTGCGCAGCCCCCACCGCCAACACGGCCCTCGTGGGCGCCAGCGCCCGCTCCAACGCGTGCCGCACCGCCTGATGCACGGCACGGCTGTCGCGAAAACGGACCTCGATCTTCGTCGGGTGCACGTTCACATCCACGAGCTCGGGAGCGATGGTGAGAAACAGCGCGTAGGCAGGTTGCCGGCTGCCATGCAGCTGGTCTTCGTAGGCCGAACGCACGGCGTGGGCGAGCAGGCGGTCGCGCACGAAGCGTCCGTTGACGAAGAGGTACTGCGTGTCGGCGCGCGCTCGCGCCGCTTCGGGCCGGCCGACGAGCCCCTCGAGCGTGAGCGGGCCGAGCCTGGCCTCGATGGCGACGCTGGCGGCCACGAATTGCGCGCCCAGCACATCGGCGCGCCGTGCATCTGCACCTGCACCCGCACCTGCGCCTGCGCCGGCCGCGGACTCCACCGCACGCCACTGCGCCGCCAGCCGTCCCTCGTGCCACACGGCGAAACCCACATCAGGACGCGCCAGCGCATGGCGGCGCAAGGCCTCGGTGCAATGCGCGAGCTCGGTGGCGTCGCTCTTCAGGAACTTGCGCCGCGCGGGTGTGGCGTAAAACAACTCCTGGACTTCCACCGTCGTGCCTCGGGCACGTGCCGCCGGTGCGATGACGCCGCTCCTGGCCTCCAGACGCCAGGCGTGCTCGTCGGCAGCCGTGCGGCTGACGAGGCTCAACTGCGCCACCGAGGCAATCGCAGCCAAGGCCTCGCCGCGAAAGCCCATCGTCGCCACCGACTCCAGGTCGGCCAGGCTGGCGATCTTGCTCGTGGCGTGGCGCTTCAGCGCCAGAGCCAGCTCGTCGCGCGCAATGCCGTGACCATCGTCCTCCACCACCAGCGAGCGCACGCCGCCTGCGGCCAGGCGCAGCGTGACCTGCGTGGCGCCGGCATCGAGCGCGTTGTCCACCAGCTCGCGCACCACCGAGGCGGGCCGCTCCACCACCTCGCCAGCAGCAATCTGGCTCACGAGCTCGTCGGGCAGTTCGCGGATGCGGCGCACCGAGGCCTGGCGCTCGAAGTTCATGAAAAGATTCTAGGGGGCTCACATGGGTCCACGGTCGGTTGCGGAGCACCCGACAGCGCCTAGACTCGTGCCCTGGTCAGAGCCCATGCGGGCGTGCCTCTCGCAGCCTCGTTGTTGCATTGGGCCAGTCGCGCCAAAAAACGGGCCGCCTTCGTTAGGGATGAGCGAGATGCCGACGTTCTTTGCCGACCTGGTCGGCCGCACGGACGAAGACCGCAGGGGATTCGAAACCCACCCAGTGGTCATGGATGCCGTGGCCCAGGGCATGGCGGTGGAGCGCTATCGCGCGCTGCTGCTCGAGCTGTATCACGTGGTGTGGCACTTCAATCCGGTGTGCGCCGCGGCAGCGAGCCGCATGGGCACACCGGCCCACGACGCTCTGCAGCCTATCCGGCACTTCCTCTATGAGCACATGCACGAGGAGACCGGGCACGAGAACTGGGTGCTCAATGACCTTGAGGCGGTCGGTGTCGCGCCTGCCGACGCGCGCGCGCACGCCCCCTCGATCGCCACGCTCAGCCTGAATGGCTACAACTACTGGGCCGCCGACCGGCGCCACCCCTGCTCGGTGCTGGGCATGCTCTATGCCCTCGAGGTCGTGGCCAGCGTCTACGGCGGTCCGTTCGCGTCGGCTATCCGCGAATCGCTGCTGCTCGATGGCGACCGTGGGGTGTCGTTTATCGACTCCCACGCCACCATGGACGCCAAGCACATGGCGGAGCTGCGCCAAGTGCTGAATCAGATCAAAGACGCGGCCGCGCAGGCCGCCATCGTGGAGTCCGTCCGTGTCAATTTCCATCATCTCACCCGCATCGTCGAAGGTGTCTGAGGCACCCCCCCCTCCGACACCTTCCGAGGATCGCGTGAACCCGACCGACGCAGACGCCTCCGGCGTGCCCGCGGCCGTGGGCGTGGCCGGTCTGCTCGGCCGTCCGTACAAGACGATCCGACTCGAGTGGAGCTCGGACCTGCGACTGCTGCGCGTGCGCATGTGCGTGCGCCCGATCCAGTGCTACAGCCTCGCTGCGATGGGTGAGTTGAAGCAGATGCTCGACGACATCAGCGCCAACCCCGGCCTGGTGCGCCATTTCGTCATGACCTCCGACGTGCCGAATGTCTTCAATTTCGGCGGCGACCTGGCGCTGTTCGTGCTGCTCGTGCGCGCCGGCGATGTCGAATCGCTCGAGCTCTATGCCCGCCGCTGCGTCGACCTCGTGTGGTGGATGGAGAACGCGGCCAACCTCGGCATCCACACCACCGTGCTCGCCCAGGGCGACACGCTCGGCGGTGGGCTCGAGAGCGTGCTGCCCTTCCACAAGGTCATCTTCGAGCGCGGCGCGCAGGCGGGCTTCCCCGAGGTGCTGTTCAACCTCTTCCCGGGCATGGGCGCCTGGGACTTCACGATTCGCAAGGGCGGCTTCGCGGTGGCCAACGAGATGATCCTCTCCGGACGCCTGTACACCGCCGAGGAGTTGCACTTCCGCCGCCTCGTCGACGTGGTGGCCGAAACCGGCGAGGGCGAGGCCATGCTCGAGCGCGTCGTGCGCGAGGTCGATCCGCGGCTGCGCGGCACCTTGGCCGCCCTGCAGGCGCAGCGCATCGCGGCACCGGTGCGACACGAGAGCCTGCTTCAGATCGTCAGGCTCTGGGCCGACAGCGCCATGGGACTGACCGACCGCGATCTGCGCCTGATGGAGCGGCTGGCACGCGCGCAGGCCCGCAAGGCCGGCGGCGCCGACGAGGGCGCGGTGGAGGAGATCAAGCGACTGGAGCTGGAGAACGCCTGGGGCGACCGGCGTACGGGCTGCGAGCGGCGCGCGACCTACAGCGGCAATCGGCGCGCGCGCGGATAGCGCTGCCCGCCGGCGGCAGGTTGCAGATCTAGCGGCGCTTGCGATACTGCGCCCATGCAAGACGCACCCGATTCCCGAGCAGCCACGGCCCCCGTGCAGTGGCAGACGCTGCAGCTGGCGAGCGCCAACCTGCTGAATCTCGCGCTGCCAGGGCGCCGCTACTACCCCAACCAGGACCCTTACAGCGCCGCCGAGCACGAGCGCAAGGTCGCCTGGCTGGGCGGCATGTTCGAGCGCCTGGAAGCCGACGTGCTGGGTGTGCAGGAGGTGTGGGACGAGGCCGCGCTCAAGGCGGCCGTGGCGCGCGGGCGCCGCCACGCAAGCGTGCACGTGCCGGGTGCCGAGAACACCGCCGAGGGCGGTGGCGGCGCGATGGGTACACCGCGCGTCGGGCTGGTGACACGCCTGCCGGTGGAGCGGCTCGAGTCGATCACCAACTTTGCCGCGGGCGATGCAGTGCAGCTGCCCGAGATCGGCCCGCTCACGCGCTTCGAGCGCCCGGTGCTGCTCGCACAACTGCGCACGAGTTGGGGCCTGGCGCTGCACGTGCTCGTCGTGCACCTGAAGAGCAAGCGCCCGAAGTACCTGCAGGATGACGCCGGCAATGCGCTCGAAGAACGCGACGACCCTGCCGTCACCGCGCGTGCCACCCTGCGCTCGTTGCTGCAGCGCGCAGCCGAGGCAGCGGCGCTGCGGCGCATCGTCGTCGCGATCACCGGGCGCGGCGGCGATCACCAAGGCGAGCCGCTCGTGCTGCTGGGCGACATGAACGACGGCCCGCACGCGGTGACCACGCAGATGATCGCGGCCCACCACGCCGCCGCCTACGACCGCGGCGCGCGCGATGTGGCGCTGTACCACGCGCTGGAGGTGGCGACCGAGCCGGCACTCAAACGCGACCTCGCCTATTCGCACGTGCACCAGGGTTGGCCCGAACTGCTCGACCAGATCTGGGTCAGTGAGGAACTGGTGGCCAGCTCCAAATTCGCCCTCGGCGATATCCGCCGTGTCGAGGTCTTCAACGACCATCTGCACGAGAGCCGCGAGCGCTGGCGCAGCGACCATGGCTTCGTGCGCGCGCTGGCGCGCATCCGGCGCTGAGCGGCGGCCAGGCCACACGGGGCGCGGCCGGTGGCGCGGCGCGGCGCGGGGTGCGGCCGGTGGCGCGGCGTGCGGCGAGCCTCAGCGCAACGGCCCGCGCCGCGAGGCCAGCCAGATACTCGGCAGGATCAACGCCGCGCCAACGGCGTGGTACCACTGCGGCACCTCGCCCAGCACCCACCACGCCCCGAGGGCGCCGTACACGGGCGCCAGGTATTGCATCAGCGCCGTGCGCGCCGCGCCCAGCTCGCGCTGCAGCAGCGAGTAGGCGCCATAGCTGAGCACGCCCGGCAGCACGGCGGCGAGCACGACGAGCAAGAGCGCCCGCGCCCCGAACGGCTGCGGCAAGGGGCTTGCGGTCATCCACTCCCACACCGTGGCGGGCATCATGGCGATAAGGCCGCCGGCAATGATGGCCGCCAGGCGCTCACCCGGCCCGAGCGACGACGGCCAGTGCTTGAGCAACACCGAGTAGGCCGTCCAGGCGACGGCGGCGGCCACGATCCAGAGGTCGCCCGGGGCCAGGCGCAGCGCCAGCAGGTTGTGCAGACCGCCGCGCGCGACGACGAAGAGCACACCGGCGAGCGCCGACGCCACGGCGGCCCACTGCAGACGCCCCATGCGCTCGTGCAGTACCTTCACCCCGGCCACGGCGATGGCCACCGGGGCTGCCGCATAGATGAGCGCGATGTTGGCCGCGCTCGTGGTGTGCGCTGCGATGTAGACCCAGGCGCCGCAGATCCACATGCCCAGCGCACCCAGAACGAGCAGGTGCAGCCACTCGCGCCGAATGGCGCCGCGCCTCGCCATGAGACCGGCGCCGACAAACGGCAACAGCAGCGCCAACGCCACCGCCCAGCGCCCGAAGGCCAGGCTGTGCGGGTGGATGACGTCGCGCGCCAGGCGGGCAATGAGGTAATTCGACGACCACAGCGCCGGCACCAGGAAGAGCAGCCCCTGCGCCCACAAGGGCGCGTGGTGCGTGAGCGCCGCCGTTGCTGTGGCCGTTGCAGCCGCAGCCGTGCGGGCTGCGCCGGCAGGATGCGGCGTCGTCACGCCATCGTGATGGCTCAACGCCGGTCCGCCATGTGCTCGCCCATGCGGATGGCGCCCTGCGGGCGCCATCCGGCGTTCCACTTGAACGGCCCGCGCGGAAACAGCATCACCACCGTGGAGCCGAGCAGGAAGCGGCCCATCTCGTCGCCCTGCTTCAGCTCCACGCCCTGCCCTTCGTAGGACCATTCTCGCAAGCGCCCTGAGCGCGGCGGGTTGACCACGCCGTGCCACACGGTGGCCATGCTGCCGACGATGGTGGCCCCCACCAGCACCAGCACCCACGGGCCCGACATCGCGCCCTCGCCCTCGAAGACGCAGACCACACGTTCGTTGCGCGCGAAGAGCCCGGGCACGCCACGCGCCGTGGCCGGGTTCACCGAGAACAGCGCGCCCGGCACATGCACCATGCGCAGCAAACGGCCGGCGCAAGGCATGTGGATGCGGTGGTAGTCGCGCGGCGAGAGGTACAGCGTGGCGTAGTGCCCGCCCTGAAAGTGCGCTGCCAGGGCGCTGTCGCCCCCGAGCAGCGCCGCGGTGCTGTAGCGGTGGCCCTTGGCCTGGAAGACCTGGTCGCCGTCGATGGGGCCGAACTGGCTGATGGCGCCGTCGACCGGGCACACCAGGTCGACGCCCCTTTCGATCCAGCGCGCACCCTGGGCCAGCGGCCGCGTGAAGAACTCGTTGAAGCTGCGGTAGGCGGCGGGGTCGTGCTGCGCCGCCTCCATCATGTTCACGCCATAGCGGCGGATGAACCAGCGGATGACCGAGGTCGTGGCGGCGCCGCCCGCGGTGCGTGCGAGTGCGCCCATCAGTTGGGTCAGTGCCCGCTTGGGCAGCATGTACTGCAGCGCGACCGTCAGCCTCTCGGCCAGCGGGGCCCGTTCCCCTTCCTGCGCGACCGGCACGGGTTACCTGATCGGGGCCATCTCGCGCAGCGCGCGGACGACTCCCAGGCCCACGGCCGCGCCGAAGCGCTTGGCCAGGCGTTCAGCGACGTTGTCGCGCGGCGTGTAGTCGACGATCTCCTCGGCCTTGATCACCTCGCGCGCCACGTGTTCGAGGTTTCCCAGGCCATCGACGAGGCCGAGCTTGATCGCCTCTTCGCCGTTCCACACGAGGCCGGAGAAGAGCTCGGGCGCATCCTTCTTCAAACGATCACCGCGCCCGGCCTTGACGACATCAACGAACTGGCGGTGGATCTGCTCGATCATCGTCTTCACGTAGGCGCGCTGCTTGTCGCTGAGCGGGCTGAACGGATCCAGCATCGCCTTGTTCTCGCCGGCGGTGATGAGGCGACGCTCGACACCGAGTTTTTCCATCGCGCCGGTGAAGCCGAAGCCGTCCATCAGCACGCCGATGCTGCCCACCAGGCTCGCCTTGTCCACGAAGATGCGGTCGGCGGCCACGGCCACGTAGTAGGCGCCGCTGGCGCAGATCTCATCGACAACGGCGTAGACCTTCTTGTTGTGTTTGGCCTTCAGGCGCCGGATCTCGTCGTTGACGATGCCCGATTGCACCGGGCTGCCGCCGGGCGAATTGATGCGGATCACTACCGCCACCGCGCCCGGATCCTGGAACGCGAGCTTCAATGCGCCGACGAGTGCCTCGGCACTGGCCTCGCTGTCGGCGGCGATCTCGCCGCGCAATTCGACCAGCGCGGTGTGCGGCGCGCTGCTCGGCGCCGGACCGCCGCTGCGGGAAAACAGCGTCCAGACCACGGCCAGCGCGAGGCCGAACCAGCAGGCACGGAAGAAGTTGCGCCAGCGCCGCTCGCTGCGCTGGTGGCGCACGAAACCGGTGGCCAGCCGCTCGAGCGTGGACTCGATGCGGGCCAGGCCGCCCGAAGACACCTCGGCCGAGGAAGTGGCCGCCGCAGTGGCAGGTGCAGGGGCCCGCGAGCGCTCTGGCGAGGGGGCAGCGGGCGCAGCCGTCCCTTCTGGCGCAGGCGCGTCCGCTGCCTGCGGATTCGGCGCGGGGGTCGGAGGGGGCGGCCCCGAGGGCAGTTGCCGCGCCTCGGTCATCGGCTGGGTGGGTGGGTGGTCTTCGGTCATGGTGGCGCAGGGTCGTCGGCTGCGGGCGCGGCGGGGACCGCTGTATCCGCGGCAGGCGCCGGCTCGTCGAAGGGCACGGGCGCGATGTAGCGGGAAGGATACCAATACACCTGACCGTCACGTTCCTCGACGCGCACGGTGGTCAGCTGGCCGCGGCCGCAGGGGCCGCCGACGCAGCGGCCGTCGGCCGGCTCGTAGGCAGCACCGTGGATGGAGCACAGGATCCAGCGCTTGTCGATGTCCAGGAACTGGCCCTCCTGCCAGTCCATCTCGGTGGGCACGTGCACACAGCGGTTGAGGTAGGCCACGGGCTTGCCGTCGAATCGCAATGCAAATGCGCGGGCGGGACGGCCCCACACGATCACATCCCACACCACGGCGCGGCCGCGCTCGGGGAGGTCGGCGGTGTCACAGAGCCGTTCCTCTGCGGGGGGTCCTTCCGCCACGGTGTCCGGCAACCCGGAGTCAGGCATGACTCACCAGCCAATCGTGCAACTCACGCGTGCTGTGAACCACGACCAGTGGCTCGAACTCGGCGAAAGACGCGTGGTCGTGCGCGCCGAAGCTCACGCCCACACGCGCCACCCCGGCATTGCGCGCCATCTGCAGATCGTGCGTGGTGTCGCCGATCATCAGCGTGCGCTGCGGCTCGGCGCCGAACTCGCGCATCAGCTCCAGGAGCATCTGCGGGTGCGGCTTGGAGGTGGTCTCGTCGGCGGTGCGCGAGCCGTCGAACAGGCCGTGCAGTTGCGAAGTGGCCAGCGCGTCGTCGAGCCCACTGCGGCTCTTGCCCGTGGCCACGGCGACCCAGTGATTGAGCGCCTTCAGTTCATGCAGCATGGCCAGTGTGCCTTCGAACAGCAAGAGCTCGTGCTGGCGCGCCAGGTAGTGATGCCGGTAGCGGCGGCCCAGTTCCGGATAGCGCTGCGGTTCCAGCCCCGGGGCAGCATGCCGCAGCGCGTCATTGAGGCCAAGGCCGATGACGTAGGCCGCGTCGGCGTCGCTGGGCACGGCCACGCCGACATCGCGGCAGGCCTCCTGGATGCAACGCGAAATGAGGCCGGTGCTGTCGAACAGCGTGCCGTCCCAGTCGAAGGCGATGAGGTCGAAGCGGCGCGGACGGGTCATGGTGGACGGTGGTTGCTCAACGCAGTGCGGCCATCAGTGTCTCGCACTCCGCAGGCAGCGGCGCCTGGAGCGTGATGCGCTCGCCCGTGGCGGGGTGATCGAATGCCAGTTCGCGGGCGTGCAGGAACATGCGGCCGAAACGCCAGTGGCGTGAGAACGCCTTGTTGGCGGCGAAGTCGCCGTACTTGGGGTCGCCGACGATGGCGTGGCCCGCGTGGGCCAGGTGCACGCGGATCTGGTGTGTGCGGCCGGTCTTCAAGGTCACGTCCAGCAGCGCGGCGGTGGTGAGTTGGCGCCCCACTTTCACCAGGGTGATCGAGCGACGCGCCTGCGCCGATTGCGGGCCTGCAGGCGAGACCACGCGCACGTGGCGCTCGCCTTCGGCATCGGTGGTCTTGAGCAAGGACTGGTCGATGACCTTGAGGCTCTTCGGCCACTGGCCCCACACCAGGGCGGCATAGACCTTGTGCGTGTCGCGCTCGCGGAACTGATCCTGCAACGCGGTGAGCGCGCTGCGCTTCTTGGCCAGCAGGAGCACGCCCGAGGTCTCCTTGTCGAGCCGGTGCACGAGTTCCAGGAAGCGTGCAGGCTGTCCGCCGCCGTGGCGCGCCTTGCGCAATTGCTCGATGACACCCGAGCTCACACCGCTGCCGCCGTGCACCGCCACGCCGGCAGGCTTGTTCAGCGCCAGCACATGCTCGTCTTCGAACAACACCGGGAACTCGCGCGCCGGCACGGCCGCGGCGGCCGCCTCGTCGGGCGCAGCCATGCGCACCGGCGGCACGCGCACGAGGTCGCCCTCGGCCACGCGGGTGTCGGCACCGGCGCGGCCCTTGTTGATGCGCACCTCGCCCGAGCGGATGACCCGATAGACGTGCGTCTTCGGCACGCCCTTGAGGAAGCGCATGAGGTAGTTGTCGAGCCGCTGCCCCGCCGATTCGGCATCCACCGTGAGATGGCGCGCGCTCGGCGGCCCTGCCTTGGCTGGCACCAAGGGCCCGGCGCCGGGATCTTTGCCCGCTATACTGCGCCGGTCCACGATTGCGCCACGTTTGCACCGTATTTGCTTGATTTTTCGGAGTTTAAGCGGGTGCTGCAGGTGTGATCATGGAACTGCCGCGCGTTCTGCAACGGGCCTTGAGCCCACCCCGAGCGGCAAACCCAGGTGATGCAACGCCGGTGGGTATGAACGGATCGAGGTCGCCACAGCGACCCGAACGCTCAGGCCACCCGGTGGCAGAGATTCGGAAACCATAGAACCGCCGCCCCGTCGTCTCCCATCCGAGACCCGGGGACACGAAAGATTCAAGGTGCACGGCGCGCGCCGGGTTCAACCCCCGCCGCATTCGGGCACCTGCGTACGGCAAGGCCAAAGCGCCCCATGTTCCCCTGCTCCACCCCTGGCACCCGGCCCTGGCAGACCCCTGCCGGCGCGGCCGCTGCCTGGCCCTGCGCGCGCAGCAAACCGCGCGTCCGGCCACAGGGTGCAGCCGCTGGGCCATCGGTCAGCTCAGGCCCCGCCGGCACGCACGCGCCAACGCTGCGCGCCTGACCCCGCTTCAGGCGGGGCATCAGAGCGCACAGTCCAGGGCATTTCGCGCTCACGGTTCTCGCGCCGACTCTCGTGCATCTGCAGAGGCACCCATCCGGCCACGGCCGGGCGGGTGTGCGATGTCCCGCGCGCAGGGATTGAGAAACCCGCGCGTGGGCACGATTGGAGTGCACATGAAGAGAATGCTCATCAACGCCACGCAGCCCGAAGAGCGGCGGCTGGCGATCGTCGACGGCCAGAAGCTGCTCGACTTCGAAACCGAGATCGAGGGTCGCGAGCAGCGCAAGGGCAACATCTACAAAGCGGTGATCACCCGCGTGGAGCCCAGCCTGGAGGCCTGCTTCGTCGACTACGGCGAAGACCGCCACGGCTTCCTGCCGTTCAAGGAAATCAGCAAGAACTACTTCCGCGAAGGCGTGAGCGCGCGCGAAGCCCGCATCCAGGATGTGATGAAAGAAGGCGACAACCTGCTTGTGCAAGTCGAGAAGGAAGAGCGCGGCAACAAGGGCGCGGCGCTCACCACCTTCGTGAGCCTGGCCGGCCGTTACCTGGTGCTGATGCCCAACAACCCGCGCGGTGGTGGTGTCAGCCGGCGCATCGAGGGCGAGCAACGCGAGGAGCTGAAGGAGAACCTCGACCAGCTCGAGTACCCCAAGGGCATGAGTCTGATCGCGCGCACCGCCGGCATCGGCCGCAGCGCGGCAGAGCTGCAGTGGGACCTGAACTACATGCTCAAGCTCTGGGACGCCATCGACGGCGCTTCCAAGGCCGGCAAGGGCGCCTTCCTGATCTACCAGGAGAGCAGCCTCGTCATCCGCGCCATCCGCGACTACTTCACGGCGGAAATCGGCGAGATCCTGATCGACACCGACGACATCTTCGAGCAGGCGCAGCAGTTCATGAACCACGTGATGCCGGAGACGGCCAATCGCGTAAAGCGTTATCGCGACGATGCGCCGCTGTTCAGCCGCTTCCAGATCGAGCACCAGATCGAGACCGCGTTCAGCCGCACCGTCAACCTGCCCAGCGGCGGCGCCATCGTCATCGACCACACCGAGGCGCTGGTCAGCGTCGACGTGAACTCGGCGCGCAGCACGCGCGGCAGCGACATCGAGGAAACCGCCACCCGCACCAACCTGGAAG
>JANNRI010000200.1:0-2804 GCA_031401195.1 Burkholderiales bacterium | reverse complement strand
ACGAAGCGCGCGAGTACGCGCGCGGCCAGCAGCCCTGCGCTGCTCAGCGCCGCAGATGCGCGCCGCACCGAGACCGCACAGCCCTTTGCGGAAACCGAGTGGCTCTCGCAAACCCCTGCAACGCACACATGCCACCTTGCGGCAAGCAGGTTGGCATTCGACGGCGTTGCACGCCAACCCGGTTGCCGGCAAGGCCGTGGGCGGGAGCCCGGCGGGGCGCACATGCGGCGCTGAGCAGCGCAGGGTCGGGGTCGGCGCGCGTACTCGCGCGCTTCGTAGACTGACTCGCGAACATTGTCTGAGCGAAACGAGCGCAGCGAGTGAAGCGAGTTGTGAGCGCGACCCCAACCCGAGCAGCGCAAGGGAGTCGGCCCCCCGGGGCCGACCGCCGCATATGCACCCCGCCGGGCTCCCGCCCACGGCCTTGCTCGCAGGAATATCCGAACGCGATCAACCACCGACAAGGCCCCTCATCGCACCGCCACCAATACCCGCTCCACCCGCCCGAGAAACTTCGAGCGATCGACTTCCGTCACGTTGTTCATGCTGAACAACTGCAGCCACGTCACCTTGCAGCGCTTGGCCATCAGCGCCCGCAATCCGCGCACGAACAGCATGCGCCCCGGGTCGCGGATCAACTGCAGCCACCACCAGGGCGAGCCCGAGGTGGTGATGCAGCACAGCCAGCGGATGTGCGTGAGCCCCGGCCCCGGCTTCTCGCCCTTCTTCTTCGGCACGGTGAACGCGATGTCGGGCAGCCAGGTGCGCTCGAGCCAGCCCTTCAGCATCGCCGGTGGGCCGTAGTACCAGGTCGGATAGACGAACAGCAGCCCCTCGGCGCGCTGGATCAGTTCCACATGCCGCTGAACGCGCGCCACCACCCAGGCGGTGTCGGTGAGATAGGCCTCGCGCTCGGCGCTGCTCAGCACCGGATCGAATCCTTCCCGGTAGAGGTCCACGAGACTGACCTCGTGCCCGGCCGACTTCAGCGCGGCCACGGCGCGGTCTCGAACCGCCGCATTGAAGCTGCCCTCCACCGGGTGGCAATAGACCATCAGCACGCGCATCGCGTGGCCCGCTCAGCGGCGCGGATCGTTTGCTCACTTGCCCGTGAGCTTCTTCTTCACGTCCAGCCCCAAGCCCTTGTTGACGAACTGCGTCGTGGCCACTTTCGACAGATCCACCTCGCCCGGCTTGTACAGGCCAGCCTTCACCATCTTGTCGAAGAAGCTCCTGATGCGCACCTCGTCCATGGTGCCGATGCCCTTGGTGAGCGCCTCACCGCTGTCGACGATGCCCAGGCTCTTCATGAGCGCGATCGAGCCCTCGATGTACTCGTCGGTCATGTCCGGGTTGTCTTTCTTGATCAGCGCATCGGCGGCCTTGCGGTCGCCGTAGAGGTAGTTGTTCCAGCCGACGATGCTGGCCTCCACGAAGCGGCGCACGAGGTCGGGCTTCTCGCGCACGAGCTGCGCGCGCGTCTCGATGGTGGTGCTGTAGGTGTTGAAGCCCTGGTCGGCGAGCAGGTGCACCACGGGGTCGAAGCCGGCCTGCTTGCGCACGTTGATCGGCTCGGCGATCGAGTAGCCCTGCTGCACGGCCTTCTTGTCGACGAGGAAGGGGCCGAGGTTGAAGGTGTAGGGCTTGAGCTGCTCGTCCTTGAAGCCGTGTTCGGCCTTCATCCATTGCCAGAAGCTGAACTGGCCGTCCTTGCTGATGAGCACGGTGCTGGCCTTCTTCAGTTCGTCCCACTTCTCGTAGCCCTGGCCAGGGTGCGCGATGATGGCCTGCGGGTCTTTCTGGAAGATGGCGCCGACCACCACGATGGGCACGCCGTTCTTGATCTGGTCGAAGGTGAGCAGCAGGTTGCCCGCCATCAGGAAGTCGAGCTTGCCGATCGGCAGCATGGGGCGGTTGTTCACCTGCGGGCCGCCTTGCTGGATCTCGACGTCGAGCCCGTAGCGCTTGTAGGTGCCGTCGGCCAGCGCTTGGTAGAAGCCGCCGTGGCCGGCCTGCGCACGCCAGTTGGTGCCGAAGATTACCTTGTCTTGCGCCAGAGCGGGCCAAACGGTGGCGGCCAATGCGGTGGCCAGCATTGCGCGCCGGGCGAGTGAAGTGAAGCTGCTCATCGAAGACCTCCTGGGATTGAATGGGTGCGTGGATGCAGGGGAAAGGGGAAAGGGCGGCTCAGACCGCGCGTGCCATCGAGGGCGACCAGCCGCGCGTCTTGCCGGGGTTCATGAGTCCGAGCGGGTCGGCCCGCTTCTTGAATTCGATCTGCGCCGTGTCGATGGTCTTCATGCCGCCGTCCTCGATGGTCACGGTGTGCGGGTTGAAGATGGTGCAGCCGTCGGCTTCGATGCTGCGCATCATTTCGTACTGGTGTTCGATGCCTTTCCAGCGCACCAGCAGGATGGCGAAGGTGGCGCACTCGCCATGCATCCTTGCAAACTCCTGGTGCTGCCAGACATCGTCGCCAAAGCGTTCGATGTGGCGCTGGACGATGGCCGCATCGAAGGGCTGTGGATAGGCCACCTGCAGATAAGTCCAGCGCCGGTCGGCCTTCAGTACCTGCAGTGTGGTGTGGTTGTAGGCGCACTCGTAGGCTGGCGGCAGGCCGGCGGCTTCGAGTTCGTTCTCGCTCATGGCCAGCGAGACGATGCCGCCGTGGGCTTGAACCCGCGCGCGCAGTGCCGTCAGCGAGGCCGGCGCCACCATCGCAAACAGCGCATGCCGGTCGGCCGGGAAGTACGCGCCCAGCGCCGGGTAGTAAGGGGCAAAGCGCGCATCCACCGCCGACAACA
>JANNRI010000199.1:0-2291 GCA_031401195.1 Burkholderiales bacterium | reverse complement strand
CGCACGCGCACGCCGCGCACTGCGGCATCGCGCAGCGCGGCCAGGAAGGCCGCGCCGGCGGTATCGGCATGCACGTGGTAGTACTGCGCGTCGATCGAGCGCGTGGCCGCCTCGGCCAGCGCGATGCGCGCATCGAAGGCCATTTCGCCGCTGGGCAACAGCCTGAAGCCCGAGTCGCCGCCGGGCGCATCGGCCGCCAGGCTCGCCGCGGCGATGCGCCCGAGCGGCGTGCCGCCGGTATCGGCCATGGCGCTGCTGGCCGGTGGCGCGATGCGCTCGGGCAGCGTCGTGCAGCCGGCCAGCAGCAGCAGCACGAAGAGGGCGGTCAACCAGCGTCTCATGGGTCGGTACGGTTTATGGCTTCAACAACCCGGATCGATTCTCTCGCACCGCGCTCTCGAGAGCTGGCGGCGCCATCTCGACCTCGCCGCCAAAGAGCTCCATCGCCGCGGCCGCGACGCGCGACGTTTCGTAGTAGGCGAAAGCGCCGACGCCCACAGCCCCGGCCACGGGCAGCCAGCGCGACACACCCTTGCCGAGCACACGCCGGGTCAGGTTGCCGGCCAGCTTGCGCGCGATGAGCGTGAGCGCCTGCGCCGAGGCGCGCGAGACGAGAAAGCGCTCGCCCACCTGAACAACCAGCTCCTGCATCACCTGAGCCGAGCTGTGGCGGAACATGCAGTACAGGACCTGTTCCTGCGTGAGCTGGCTCGTCTTGCCGTAGAGCGCCGCGATGTCGGCGACCAGTTGCGCTTGCACCTTCCACACCGCACGAAGCTCCGGCAGGAGGGTCAGCCAGCCCAGCGGGCCGGTCGGCAGCGCCAGCGAGCCTGCCGTCACCGCCGCGCGCATCGAGGCCCGGGTGGCCAGGCGCCCGGCTTGCGATTCGGGGTCGGGGCTCTTGCGCGCTCGGGCGTGGGGAATGCGCCCGACGGCATCGAGGACGGTCTGACCGATGATTGCGGATGTCGACGACTCGGGACGAGGCTCGCGGGTGGCGACGCTGGGTGTGGGCGTCCTTGATTTGTCCACGCTGTCCTCGCATTGCAGGCCGCGGCCGCCGCGGCTACAAGGTGTCCTCGAAGACAAACAACGACTGCAGCCACAGCGAAAGATCGAGCCACACGCTGGCGTGCGGCTCTACGCGCAGCACCTGCACCTTGCCGTTGTCACCGCGCGAATGCCACTCGACCG
The DNA here is from genome assembly GCA_031401195.1 of Burkholderiales bacterium. GTDB lineage: Bacteria > Pseudomonadota > Gammaproteobacteria > Burkholderiales > Burkholderiaceae_C > Rubrivivax. The sequence continues at coordinate 1,097 of JANNRI010000199.1, read as the reverse complement.
AGCGGCCGTCGGCGCCCAGCTGCAGCTGATACATGCTGGCGAAGGCATCCGCGCGCAGCAGCCCGAGCCCCTGCAGCGTGAGTGCCGGGCAGTCGATGGTGACACCCAGTTCGGTATTCAGCAGCGCCGAGCGGGCATCGAGATTGACTGAACCCACCACGGTCCAGCGCCGATCCACGGCCGCTACTTTAGCGTGCAGGCGCGGCGTGGATGCGCCGAAGGCCCCGAAGGCGTTCGAGCGCCGCACCAGTTCGGGACCGAACTCGTACACCTGCACGCCCAGCTGCAGCATCTCTGCGCGGTAACGAGAGTAGGCCCGGTGCACCAGAGGCTCGTCGGTGGAGCCGAGCGAGTTGGTCACGATCAGCGCTCGCGTGCCGCGTTCCTTGGCCTCACGCATCATGCTCATGCCGATCTCGCCGGGCAGGAAGTACGGGTTGACGATCACCACCTCCTCGCGTGCCGCGGCGATCAAATCAAGCTTGGCGCGCATCGCCGCGCTGGGCTGGTTCAGGACCACCGGGCCGCCCACCTTGTCGGGCGGGTCGTCGTGCACGCGGGCGCTGCACGCCAGCAGCTGCAGACGGCCTTGCGAGATCTGTAAGCGCACCGTGCTCTGGCGCAGCGGGTCGAGCGGCGGCACGTCAGGCGGGGGTCCGGCGAGCTTCTTCAGCCGCAGGTCGAAGTCGGCGCGGCGCTCGGCCGGCTCGAGGCCCCGTTCCCAGGCGTGCAGTCTCTGCTCCAGCGCCCACGCCTGTTCGCTGTTCCAGTAACGATCGAAGCTCGCCGACAGCTCGCGGACCACGGCGCCTGTGGAGAGGACGTCGAGATCGATGAAGTTGGCCTCGCCGTGGCGCGAGAAGTATTCGTCGGCGATATGGCGCCCGCCATAGATGGCGACCTGGTTGTCGGCGACGAAAAGCTTGTTGTGCATGCGGTGGTTGACGCGCGCGAATTCGCTCAGCGACATCAGCATGCGACGGATCGGCGTGCCGTAGCGAACCAGCAGCGGGTTGAAGACACGCACTTCGGCATTCGCAAACGCGGCCAGGCCTCGCAGCACGGGGTACAGATCGCCGGCGTGGAAATCGTCCACC
>JANNRI010000198.1:0-7566 GCA_031401195.1 Burkholderiales bacterium | reverse complement strand
TCCAGCTCAACGGCAGCGACGTGACGACGTCACCCGCGACGCGCTACATCGGCGGCACCGTGGCCGACCTGGTGGCCGGCAAGTGGGTGCTCGTCACGGCCCGGGTGCGCAACGGCACACTGGCGGCCGAGACGATTGTGTTCACCCGCGAACGCAACGAAGACTGCAAGGCCTTCAAGCTCGAAGCGATGGTCTACGACCACCAGTCGGTAAGCAACTTCAAGCTCTACGGCTTCACGGTCGACGCCGGCGCCGCCACGTTCACCGGCGGCACCGCCGCCGACCTGATGGACGGCAAGATCATCCAGGCCTGTGGCGACGAGTTGCCGGTGGGCAACCTGCTGAAGGCCAGGAGCATCGAGTTCCGCGCGGTGCGGTAGGGCGCGTTTTCGCTTTGAATGGCGCTCCGGGGTGAACGCTCCGGGGCGATTCCCTTCGTGCGCGGCGCTCGGGTGTCGAGCCGTGGGCCAAACAGCCAAGTTCGGCCGGTTCCCGTGACCTGTGAACGACAAGCGGCTGGAAGCCAAGTTCAGCGGGTCAACGCGACGACACCGCTTTGGGTGGCGCCGCCGTTTCACGTTGGTGGGGCAGCCAGCCTGCTCCGAACCGGCCGAATAGCGATACGCGGAGTTGGCCAACACCTGCGCATGTCCGTTCGTTGCTGGGGCAGCGGCTCTCCGGTTCCGGAGCCGTCGCTTCGGACCAGCTCCCTGAGGCAGGGGGGCAAAGCTTTTCGCCATCCCGCCGCTGACCACACCAGCAGCGGCCTTCGGTGTCGATGATGCAGGTGCCGCTGCCGCAGCACCGTCGGTCTTCGCTCATTCGGAGCTGCTGGCGGTCGCTTCAAGCGATTACACGGCCGTTTCAGGGCTACTTCACGAGGGGCCGCACGGTGGTGAAGCCGCCGTCCACCGCAATCACCTGGCCGGTCAGGCGGGCCGCGCCATCGCCGAGCAGCCATGCCATCACATCGGCCACCTGGTCGGCCGTCTGCACGCCGCCCAGCGGGTACTGGCGCGCAGCGCCATCGCGCATGGCAGGCATCTTCAGCATGCCGGCGGTCATCGGCGTCTCGGTCATGCCCGGCGCCACGGCGTTCACGCGCAGGCCTTGCGACGCGTAGGTGGCCGCAGCGCTGCGCACCAGCGCTTCGACACCACCTTTGGCCGCCGCGATGGCTTCGTGATTCGCTACCCCGATGCGCGCCACCACCGAACTTGCGAACACGGCGGCGCCGGGCCCGCCCTGCAGCGCCGCGATCCAGGCCTGCAGCATGAACACCGCGCTGTCGAGGTTGACGCGCATCACCTCGCGGTAGGCGTCCGTGCGGGTGCGGTGTAGCGGCGCGATCAGCGTGCTGCCCACGCAGTGCGCCAGCATCGTCGGTGCGGCGCCGAGCGCTTCCTGGCAGGCGGCGATGGCCAGTGCGGCGCCTTCGGGCGTGGTGGTGTCGGCGGCGATGCGCACGGTGGCCTCCACATCGGCCAGGCGGTTGGCGTCGCGGCTCACCGCGACGATGCGGTAGCCCTGCGCATGCAGCTGGCGCGCCAGGGCGCGGCCGATGCCGCCGCTGGCACCGGTGATGAGGGCAATGTTCGTCATGGTGTGGGTTCCGAGGGTGCAGTGGGTGAAATCAACGGGGTGCGTTGTCGTGGAGATTCGGCCGGTCCAGTCTGGGCCAGTCCGGGCGGGTCCAACCGAAACGCCCAGCGCTGCAGCGTCGGCCGCCAGCGCAGGAAGAGTCTGTAACCGCGCTCCATTGCCCAGGCCACGCCCGGCAGGCGGCCGGCCAGGGCCAGCCAGCGCCAGCCGGGCAGCGCGGCCCACAGCGCCAGGAAGGCCTGCGCGCCGCTGAGCTGTTCACCGTCGCGGCCGCGCACGTGAAAGCGCGCCAACAGTTGCTCGCGCGTGGTGCCGGGCGGCAGCGGCAACGCTGTGTCGCTGACGTTGGCAAAACGCACCGGCGAACCCGACCGCAGCGGCTTCAGGCCGCGGTAGATGCCGATCTCGCGGCGGCACAGGGGGCACGCGCCGTCGTACAGCACGGTCAGTGGGCGTGCTTCCTTGACGGGTTCGTTCACAAGCTCGGTCACCATGCAGGCACCTCGTTGACGGCCAACAGGTCTGCGGCCGAGTTCAGGCCGCGTGAGGCGCGGGTCCACCATTGCGTAAAGGAATCGCAGCGCCTGTCGAGGGCCGGGAACAGCATGGCTGCCGCGCGGCATTCGGCCCAGCGCGGCAGCCAGGGCGCCAAGTGCGGCTCATCGATGCTGCGCACCCTGCCTGCGCCCTGCAGGGCGGCGCCCAGGGCGGCTGCGTCAGCGTGCCAGCGGTGTGTCGTCAGTTCGGCCATGCGGTTGGCGACGAAGTGCCAGCGCCGCTCGTTCCATGGCCAGGCACGGTGAAAGTCGGCCACAAAGACGCCAAGCACCACCGTCTCGGCCGGCAGCGCGGCCGGCAGTTCGCCCAAGCGCCAAGGGTGCACCAGCCAGACGTCGCGGCCGGCAACGGCAGCGGCTTCGGGGGCCGTCAAGCCAAGTTCGTCCGGCGGCTCGGCGGTCAAGCGTGGTTCGATCAACGATGGGCCGTCGAGCCGCACGCGGGGTTCGCCTCGACCCTGCCGCGGCGGCTGCCTGGCGATGCGGTCAAGCGCCTCGTAGGACGTGTCGATCACGCTGCCCGGGCTGTGCCACGGCGCGGGTGCATAGCGGGCCACGTTGTCCGCATTGAACAGGTACGGCTTTGTGCTGCCGGTGCCGGCCACCCATTGCCAGCTGAGGTGGTTGCTGGCCAGGTCGCCGTCGAGCAGGTGGCCGTACAGCCAATCGGCGGCGACGCGCCAGTGCACCTTGCGCACATGCACCACATAGCTGGCCAGCCACATGCGCGCGTGGTTGTGCAGCGTGCCAGTGGCATACAGCGCACGCACGGCTTCGTTCGCCACCGGCACCCCGGTGCGGGCCTGGCGGATGTCGGCCGGCAACTCGCGGGCGTAAGCGTCGTCGGGCAGCGGGCCCTCGTGCAGCGACTGGAGGATGCCCTCGCCGCGGTGCTGCCAGACGTGGCGGAAGTAGGCGCGCCAGCCGAGTTCGAAAACAAACTTGTGCTGCACGTCCAGCGCGTGGCGCGCGGCCACGCCGGCCAGCACCTCGGCGAGCATGACGAAGCCATGCGTGATGTACGGCGACAGGCCGCTGACGGCACCGTCGAGCGCGTTGCGCGTGCGTGCGTAGGCGGCCGGCCGCACGGCCGCGATACGGGCTTGTGCGGCGGCGAGTGTCGGCGCGAAGGCTTCACTCATGCGCCACCCCAACTTCACCACGCCGGATTGCCGCCGCGCGTTCGCTCACCGCCTGCTTTTGCGCGTCGCTCAGACGCGCCACGTTCTTCACCTGCAGCGCCATTCGCGGGTTCCTGGCCAGCGTCGATTCATGGCGCATCAGGAAGTCCCAATATAGGGTGGTGAACGGGCACGCGCTGTCGCCGCTGCGCTGCGCGGGGTCGTAACGGCAGCCTTTGCAGTGGGGGCTCATGCGCTGGATGTACTTGCCGGTGGCGATGTAGGGCTTGCTGCCCATCACGCCACCGTCGGCGTACTGGCTCATGCCCAGGGTGTTGGGCAGTTCGACCCACTCCACCGCGTCGACGTACACCGCCAGGTACCAGGCGTGCACCTGCCGGGGCTGCACGCCGAGCATCAGCGCGTACAGGCCGGTGACCATGAGACGCTGGATGTGATTGGCGTATCCGTGCGTGAGCGTCTGCGCCAGCGCGTCGCGCAGGCAGGCCATGTCGGTGGCGCCGGTCCAATACCACGCGGGCAGGTCTTCGTTGGCATTCAGCGCGTTGCGTTCCGCGTAGCGCGGCATCAGGGTCCAGTAGATGCCGCGCACGTACTCGCGCCAGCCGAGGATCTGGCGGATGAAGCCTTCGACGCTGGCCAGCGGTGCGTGCCCGTCGCGGTGCGCCGCTTCAGCCGCAGCCACCACTTCGCGCGGGTTCAGCAGCTTCAGGTTAAGCGCTGCCGACAGGTGCGCGTGGTACAGCCACGGGTCGCCTGGCCACATTGCATCCTGGTAGCGGCCGAACCGTGGCAGGCGCTCGCTGACGAAAACCTGCAAGGCCTGCAGTGCCTGGGCACGGGTCACCGGCCAGGCAAAGCCGGCTAGGCGGCCGGGATGTTGCGCGAACCGACTCTCGACAAGCGCGATCACTTCGCGCGTGACCGCATCGGGCTCGAAGGTGTAGCGTGCCGGCACCAGGCCCGGGCCGGCGGCAGAGAAGGCTTCGCGGTTTTCGGCGTCGAAGTTCCACTGGCCGCCGAGCGGCGCATCCGCGTCCTGCGGCTCCATCAGCACGCGCTGCTTCTTGCGCTGCTCGCGGTAGAAGAACTCCATGCGCAGCGCCTTGCGGCCGCGCGAATGCGCCCCGAACTCGAGCACGCTGACATAGAAGTGGCGGTCCTCGCGGATGTCCAGCGGCACGCCGCGAGCCAGGGCCACCGCCTTGATGGCCTGCAGCACGCGCCAGTCGCCCGGCGCAGTCATGACCAGCCGGGCCGGTTGCAAGCGCTCGATGTCGGCCCGCAGTTGCGCGGCCAGGCTGCCGCGGTTGCCTGGAGCGTTGAGCCGCATGTAGTGCAACGCACGACCGGCGGCTTGCAATTCCAGCGCGAAATGCCGCATTGCCGCCAGGAACATCACAGTGCGCGGCTGGCTCGACACCACGTGGGTTGACTCTTCGGCGACCTCGGCCATCCAGACGGCGTCGCCATTTGCGTCGAAGCCGTCGAAGGCCGATGCCTCGCGATCGAGCTGGTCTCCCAGCACCAGTACCAGGGCGCGCAACTCAGCCACGCGACGCCTTGCCGCGCCGGCATGCCTGGCTGCAGTACTTGACCTCGGCCCAGCTCCGGGCCCAGTGCCTGCGCCACGTCATGGCGCGGCCGCAACCCGCGCAGGGCTTGCTCGGCAGCGTGGCCTTGTTGCCGCGGAATGCGGCGCCGCGCGTGGACGTCACGACGATGACACCCGGCCCGCGGCGTGCACCGTCAGGCCTTCTTGGCCCACGCGCTGCACCAGCCCGCGCCGGCGACCTGCTTGCCGGCAAACAGCGGGCAGCCGGCAGCCTTGTCGGCGGGCTTGCCTTGGTAGAGCGCACAGTTGGTGCAGTTTTGACCGGCAGAGAATTTCGGGTACTTCTTGGTGTCTACACGCTTGGCATCGGCAACGTAACCGAGCGCCGCGGCCTGGGCGTCCTTCTCGTCGACGAGCGCTTGCGCGTGGGCCGGCGACGTGACCGCGGTGGTGGTTGCGGCGATTGCCATCAGGAAGAAGCGACGTTGGATCGGCTGGTACATGGAGGACTCCTTGAAAAGGGTGAGTGGGACGGGTGGGAGATCAGCTCAGGCGGTGTGGTGCGCAGCAGCCATCGGCGCCCCCCGCGACACGGTGCCGGCAGGTCCGGCACAGGCAGGTCGACGGGGCACGCGCGCAGATGGCTCCGGCCCTGCCCGTGCCGATTACGGCAACTTGAAGCGGAATATGATCTGCCATGATAAAAATGGTAATACATTTGGGGTCATTATGAGCTCAATGAGTCTATTAACCCGCATTGATGTCCAATACTCGGCGTCAATAACGATTCACGAAAGGTCCCTCTAGGCCATGAGCAAGTCACCCACCGTACCGGCAAAAGGCGAAGCTCCTGCGCGACACCGCAGCGGCGCCGTCGCCCGCATGCTGCGCATGTCGGTGGCCACGCTGCGCGTGTCGGAGCGTCGCTGTGGCGTGACCCAGCCGGTGCTGTCGGCCACCGGGCAGCGCCTGTACTCGGCCGACGACGTGCGGCGCCTGGCCTTGCTGAAGCAGCTGACCGATATGGGCCATGCCATCGGCAGCCTGGCACGGCTGGACATGCAGCAGCTCCAGCAGGTCGCGAGCACGCACGCCAGCGTTCTGGCCGCCCACCACACCGGCGATCCGGCGCTGGACAACCCGCCGCCCGAGCGTCCCTGGCGCGTGGCGGTCATCGGTGCAACGCTGACCGCGCGGCTGCAACGGCCTGCGCTGCGGCGACTGCTGTCCCTGTGGGCAGCGGGCTGAAGACGGCACAAATTGGTCGGTTTGAATTTGTCGCTGGTTTTGTGACGGTGGCGCAGGCGCTGGCCGCCTTCGCAGGCCTGTCGTCGACCATCGCCTGCGAGTGCCCGCGCCACGTGGACGAGCTGCTGATGCAACTGTCGCACTTCGAGGCCTACAGCGCCGAGTGCGAGCAGCGCAGCGCTTCGGGCACCCGGACGCCGACCTGCGGGGACTGCGCATCGCCAGCTTCGACAAACCCTCGGCATGAACCGCGACTTGTCTGCCACCCTGCTTCGCCACTGGCTGTTGGTCACACTCGCCGCCATCCCCGTGTGGAGCCACACCATTGAAGAGCCCGACAATGAAGTCATCCGCAAGCTCGACAACATCGAGTTGCGCCAGTACGCGCTCCATGTCGTGGCGGAGGTGGTCCTGAATGCCACGGCCGAAGAGGCGGGCAACCAGGCCTTTCCGATCCTGGCGGGCTACATCTTCGGCAAGAACAAGGGCGAGAAGAAGTTCGCGATGACCGCACCGGTGACCCAGGCCGCCGTGCCGGGTGGCATGCAGGTGCAGTGCGTTTTGCCCAAAGGATTGACCTTGGTGTCCGCGCCCGAGCCGCTGGATGCCCGGGTGCAACTGCGCCTCGTGCCGGCCAGCCAGTGGGCGGCCATCCGGTACTCGGGTACATGGTCGCAGTCCAACTACGAAGAGCATCTCGCGCTACTGAAGGCCGCGCTCGACAAGGCGGGCGTGGCCACGCAAGGCGAACCCGTGCTGGCGCGCTACAACGCACCGTTCACGCCGTGGTTCCTGCGGCGCAACGAAGTCTGGCTGGCCTTGCGCCGATGCCGCTGCAACCACGGCTCACCGCCATGCTCGCCCCGGAATCCGCCGCGACGCTTCATCGACCTGCAGGCGAAGGGGCCGTACGCGCTGTGGCATCACACGCACGACTTCGCTCCGCTCGGAGCCGGCACCCTGTTGCGTGACACCGTTCGCGATCGCTTGCCCGCGGGCTGGCTCGGTGCCCGGGCCGGTGGCAGCGTGGTGGCCAGCGATCGCGAGCGCATCTTCGAGTACCGCGCGCGCAAGATCGACGCGCGGTTCGGCGCTTGATGGCCGTGGATCCCAATCCGATGATGCGCGCGAAAGACTCGTTCACCACAGCGTTCAGTTCCCGACTCGGCGGGCCGCTCCGACATCGCCGCACCGGGTCGAAGTGTTGCCCCATCGGCAATCGCCGGCCACAGCGGTTTCCGTAAATTGCCTGGTCGAGCGCGCACCTGAGCGTGCGTTGCGGAAGGCCTGGGAACTCGGCTTGCCGCGTGGCGGCCGGCTCGCCGTGCTGACGCACCGGCTGCCGGTGGCCGTGATGATCATGCGCCGGCGCTACCGCCCGCCGCCTTGCCCAGTGGCAGCCACGTTGCTGCTGCCGTGCGATCGGCAAGTGGACGCCGCGGAATCAAACGCGTGGTTGGCC
>JANNRI010000197.1:0-4376 GCA_031401195.1 Burkholderiales bacterium | reverse complement strand
GGCGATGGCGAGGTGGCGGTCTTTCTGCGGGATCTTCCTGATCGAGACGTCGAGGCCGTTCTTCTTGAAGATGCCGGCCTCCTTGGCCAGCGTGAGCGGCGCAAAGCCGGTCCAGCCGCTGATGCCGATGCCGACCTTGGTCTCCTGCGCCTGGGCGCTCGCGGCGAGGGCGGCGCCGACGATCAAGGCGCCGGCAGTGAGTGCGCAACGGAGTGTGGAATTGAGTGCGGACGACATACAGGAATCTCCTCGGTGAATGGACGTGGGGTATCAGGGCACGGCCGGCGCTTGCCAGCTCTCCGTGCTGGTGAGTGAATTGAGAAAGGCGACGAGCTTGTCGATCTCGGCCTCGGTGAGCCCGGTGTCTTGCAGCAGCGCCGCCTTGTGGGGGTCGGGCTTGCCGCCGCTGGCCATCAGGCGCACGGCCTCCTTGAGCGATGCAACGCTGCCGTCGTGGAAATAGGGGCCCGAGCGCTGCACCGTGCGCAACGTGGGCGTCTTGAAGGCACCGCGGTCGGCCTCGTTGCGGGTGACATTGAAGCGGCCGGGGTCGGGCTTTCCCTTGCCGTGCTCGAGACCGATGTTGAAGAAGTTGCTGCCGCCATAGAGCGGCGGTGCGTGGCACAGGTGGCAACGCGCTTTGCCGGTGAACAACGCGTGGCCCTCCACGGCGGCGGCGGAGACGGCGCCCTTGTCGCCACGCTCGTAGCGGTCCCAAGGGGCCTGGTCGCTGGTGAGCGAGCGCATGAAGCTCGCGAGCGCCTTGACGATGATCTCGGATGAGGCCTCGCTGCCGAAGTTGCTCTGGAACTGGCTGCGATAGCTCGGCACGGCGTTGAGGATCGCGGCCACCTTCGCCGGATCGGCGCCGGTCTGACCACGCCAGGCGGCGAGGATCTGACCCTCCAGCGTGGCGGAGCGGCCGTCCCAATACCAGATGGTCTGGTGGCCCACGTTGTAGAGAGTGGGTGTGTGGCACGTATTCACCACACCGTCGTCACGACGCGAAAGCGCCAGCGCATCGGTCCAGCCGAGCTGGTGGTAGTGGCAGTTCTGGCAGGCCATCTTGCCGCTGCCCGACAGGCGCGTGTGGGCGAAGAGCTGTTTGCCCAAGGCCACCTTGGCCGGCGTGATCGGGTTGTCGGCCGGCACCTGCATCGGCGGCAAGGCCGACCAGGTCGCGTCACTGCGCGGCAGCGCGCAGCCGGCGAGCGTCGCGGCCAACAACCACGTGAGACGAACGGCGCATCGGATCAGTGACATGTCACAGACTCTACCCGGTGGGTACAGCGCGCAGTTGTCGGGCAGGCGGCCAACGCTGTCAAGCACGGCCTTGTCAAATGGCACCGACGTCAGACCGGCACCCAAAGGCGCGGCAGGCGCTCCAGCGTGCGCAGTGTGCGCGCCAAGGTGCCATCGGCGACGAGTGCACTTGCGGCCTCGATATCCGGCGCAAGGTAGCGGTCTTGCATCATTGCGGGGCAACGTTCGCGCAGCGTCGCATGCACCTGCTCCAGCGTGGTGCTGCTCGTGAGCGGGCGCAGAAAGTCGATGCCCTGCGCCGCCGCGAGCAGCTCGATGCCGAGGATGTGGGCCACATTGACGATCATCGGTTGCAAGCGCCGTGCCGCGAACGTGGCCATGCTGACATGGTCTTCCTGGTTGGCGCTGGTGGGCAGGCTGTCGACGCTCGCTGGGTGGGCGAGGCTCTTGTTCTCGCTGGCCAGCGAGGCGGCCGTGACGTGCGCGATCATGAAACCGCTGTTCAGGCCGGCGTTGGGCGTGAGGAAGGGCGGCAGGCGCGAAACACCCGCATCAATGAGCATGGCGATGCGCCGCTCGGCGATCGCGCCCACCTCGGCGATGGCGCAGGCCATGGCATCGCAGGCCAGCGCGACGGGTTCGGCGTGGAAGTTGCCGCCGCTGATGATCTGGCCCCCGCTTGACTCGCCGTTGCCGACGAAGACCAACGGGTTGTCGGTCACGGCATTCGCTTCGCGCAGCAGCACGAGGGCGGCGTGGCGCAGCTGGTCGAGGCAGGCGCCCACCACCTGCGGCTGGCAGCGCAGGCAGTAGGGGTCTTGCACGCGGTCGTCGCCTTCGAGGTGGCTCAGCCGGATCTGGCTGCCGGCGAGCAACTCGCGGTAGTACTGCGCCACGTCGATCTGCCCCGGTTGGCCGCGCAGCGCGTGGATGCGCGGATCGAAGGGCCCGTCGCTCCCACGCGCGGCATCGACGGTGAGCGCGCCCACCACGAGCGCCGCTTCAAGCACGGGCTCGAAGGTGAACAAGGCGTGCAGCGCCAGCGCGGTGCTGGTCTGCGTGCCGTTGATGAGCGCCAGGCCCTCCTTGGCCTCCAGCCGAAGCGGCGCGATGCCGGCGGCCTGCAGCACGGGCGCCGCGGGCCGCCTTTGCCCATCGACCATGAACTCGCCCTCACCCATCAGCGCCAGCGTCATATGCGACAGCGGCGCGAGGTCGCCCGAGGCGCCCACGGAGCCCTGGCTGGGCACCACGGGCACGAGGCCGGCGTTGTACGCGGCGACGAGTGTGTCGATGACCACTGGCCGCACGCCGGAGTGCCCGCGTGCCAGGCTCGCCGCCTTCAGGCCGAACATCAGCCGCACCACCGCGGGTGCCAGCGGCTCGCCGACACCGACGCTGTGGCTTCGGATGAGGTTCCACTGCAGCGTGGCGAGGTCGTCGCTGCTGATGCGTGTGGAGGCGAGTTTGCCGAAGCCGGTGTTGACGCCGTAGACGGGCGCATCGCCCGCGGCGGCACGCTGCACCACCGCAGCGCTGGCGGCAATGGCGCCGGCCGACGCGGGGTCGATCTCGATGCGCTGGCCGCCGCTGTGCAGCGCCTGCAGCTCTTCGAGGGAGAGTTTGCCCGGGCTCAGGCGCATCGCGGACCCTTCCACCACCACCATCACCGCCGCATCATCGGCAGATTCAGGCCCTGCTCGCGCGCGCATCGCACCGCGACATCGTAGCCCGCATCCGCATGCCGCATCACACCGGTGGCGGGGTCGTTCCACAGCACCCGCTCGATGCGCTTGGCGGCCTCGGGCGTGCCGTCGCAGACGATGACCACACCACTGTGCTGGCTGTAGCCCATGCCGACGCCGCCGCCATGGTGCAGGCTGACCCAGGTGGCGCCGCCCGCGGTGTTGAGCAGCGCGTTGAGCAGCGGCCAGTCGCTTACCGCATCGCTGCCGTCCTTCATGGCCTCGGTCTCGCGGTTGGGGCTGGCCACGCTGCCGCTGTCGAGGTGGTCGCGGCCGATGACGATGGGTGCTTTCAGCTCGCCGCTCTGCACCATCTGATTGAAGGCCAGGCCCGCACGGTGCCGCTCACCGAGGCCGATCCAGCAGATGCGCGCGGGCAGGCCCTGGAAGGCGATGCGATCGCTGGCCATGTCGAGCCAGCGATGCAGATGCCTGTCCTCGGGGAACAGCTCCTTCATCTTGGCGTCGGTCTTGCGGATGTCTTCCGGATCGCCGCTCAGCGCCACCCAGCGGAACGGCCCCTTGCCGCGGCAGAAGAGCGGGCGGATGTAGGCCGGCACGAAGCCCGGGAAGTCGAAGGCGTTCTTCACGCCAGCGTCAAAGGCGACCTGGCGGATGTTGTTGCCGTAGTCGACCGTGGGGATGCCCAGGGCCTGGAAGTCGAGCATCGCCTGCACATGCACGGCGCAACTGCGCGTGGCGGCGGCCTTGAGCGCAGCGTGCTGAGTGTCATCGGCCTGCGCCGCCTTCCATGCTTCCACGCTCCAGCCCGCGGGCAGGTAGCCGTTGACAAGATCGTGCGCACTCGTCTGGTCGGTGACGAGGTCGGGCTTGATGCCGCCGGCAGAACCGGCCAGCTTCGCGCGCTTCACGAGTTCGGGCAGCAGGTCGGCCGCGTTGCCCAGCAGGCCGATCGATACCGCCCGCTTCTGCGTCGTGTATTTCTTGATGCGGACGAGCGCGTCGTCGAGGTCACTGGCCTGTTCGTCGAGGTAGCGGCTGCGCAGGCGGAAGTCGATGCGGCTTTGCTGGCACTCGATGTTGAGGCTGCAAGCGCCGGCAAAGGTGGCGGCCAGCGGCTGCGCGCCGCCCATGCCGCCCAGGCCGGCGGTGAGGATCCAGCGGCCGGCCAGATCGCCGTTGAAATGCTGGCGCCCGGCTTCGACAAAGGTCTCGTAGGTGCCCTGCACGATGCCCTGGCTGCCGATATAGATCCAGCTGCCGGCGGTCATCTGGCCGTACATCATCAAGCCCTTGCGGTCGAGCTCGTGGAAGTGCTCCCAGGTGCTCCACTTGGGGACCAGGTTGCTGTTGGCGATGAGCACACGAGGTGCATCCACGTGGGTGCGGAATACACCCACCGGCTTG
>JANNRI010000196.1:0-23440 GCA_031401195.1 Burkholderiales bacterium | reverse complement strand
GGAACCGGCCTGATGGGCTCGGGCTTCGTGCGCCGCCTGCGAGCCAACGGTCACGAGGTCAATGTATGGAACCGCACGGCGGCGAAGGCGCTTGCGCTCGAAGCTTGCGGCGCGCGCGCGTTCGACGACCCGGCGGCGGCGCTGGCCGGAGCCGAGCGCATTCACCTGTCGTTGTCGGACGACGCGTCGGTCGACGCCCTGCTCGAGCCGATCGCCGAGCTGATTCCCAGCGGCACCTGGATCGTCGACCACACCACCACCGCCGTCACGCCCACTGCGGCGCGGGTGGCGCGCTGGGACGCGCGCGGCCGCACCTTTGTTCATGCGCCGGTCTTCATGGGCCCGGCGAACGCGCTCGACGGCACCGGCCTGATGCTGGTGTCGGGCGAGTTCTCGCGCCACGAGGCGCTGCTGCCCGATCTGCAGAAGATGACCGGCAACGTGGTCTACATGGGTGAAGCGCCGCAGCGCGCGGCGGCGTTCAAGCTGTTCGGCAACCTGACGCTGATCGGCCTGCTGGGCGTGCTGGGCGACGTGAATCGGCTCGCGCATTCGGTGGGCATCAGCACCAGCGACGCGTTTTCGCTGTTCAAGCACTTCAATCCGGGCCAGACGCTGCCGGCACGCGCGGCGCGCATCGAAGCTGGCCAGTTCACGCAGCCTTCGTTCGAAGTGGCGATGGCGCGCAAGGACGTGCGGCTGATGATCGAAGAGGCGCAGCGCGGTGGCGTGGAGCTGTTCGTGATGCCCGCCGTGGCCGCGATGTTCGACGCCGCGATCGCGCGGGGCGAGGGCGCGCTCGACGCCGCGTCTGCGGCGCGTATGCCGATCTGACGCCGCACTCGCCGGCCAGAGGCGCGCGCCGGACCGGACAGAACTTCCATGTTTCCAGGGTCGGTGGGGCGATGAACTGTTCGGGCCATGGTTCGAATCGCCGACCAGCGTATAACCCGATCCTGGCGCGCACGGGCGGGCCAGGAGCGCACCATGGTGCTGTACCGCATTGCGAGTTGGATCCTTGCTGCGGGGGTGGGCGCCTGCGCGGCACCAACACTTCCCACCGAGCCTGCGTCGAATGACGCCACCGCGCGCCTGCGCAACCTGCTCGCCACCAGCGACGAAGCCCTCCTCGATCGCAACCCGATCGACGCACTGTATCGCGGTGATGTACGGCGCGCCGCGCAGCATGGCGACTACCTCTCGCCGGCCTATGTGCAGGCCGAGCGTCACGCCGCGCAGAGTGACCTGAGCCAACTCGCGCAGATACCCCGCGACTCGCTGTCGCCGGGCGACCGCGCCGCCTACGACACGTTTCGCTGGACGCTTGAAGACGCGCGTGAACGCCATTCGCCACCGGCGGCATCGATCTGGCCGCTGCTGAAACTCGACCAGATGAACGGCTGGCACCTGTTCTTCCCCGACCTGTCGTCGGGCGACGGCGTGGCGCCGTACCGCAGCGTGGCCGACTACGACAACGGCCTGGCGCGTATCGCCGGCTTCATTGCCTATCTGGACCGGGCCGTCGAGCGCATGCGCGAGGGCCAGCGCAGCGGGGTCGTTTTGCCGCGCGTGGTGGTGGAGCGGGTGATTGCCCAGTTCGAGCGTTTTGCCGGCCAGGGCCTGGACGACTCACCCTATTACGGCCCGATCCGCAAGCTGCCGGCCGACTTTTCCGCGGCCGATCGCGAGCGGCTCACGCGCGCCTATGCGGCGGCCATCGAAGAACAACTGCGGCCTGCATTCCGCCGCGTGCACGCCTATCTTGCGCAGAGCTACCTTGCATCGGCCCGCGCCTCGGTGGGTTTGTCGGCGCTGCCCGGCGGTGCGGCGTTCTACGACTTCCTGATCCGCTCCAATACGACCACGACGCTGAGCGCCGCGGAAGTGCATCGCCTGGGCTTGGCCGAGGTGGATCGCATCACCGCCGGCATGACCGAGGTGCAGCGCAAGGTGGGCTTCGAAGGCACGCTCGCCCAATTCTTCCAGCACCTGCGCATCGAGCCCCGCTTCGCGCCGGCCTCCGCGCAGGAGTTGGCCGAGCGCTACGCCGACATCGGCCGGCGCGTCGACGCAGCGCTGCCGCGGTTGTTTGATGTCAAGCCGAAAACGCCGTTGGCGATCCGGCCGACACCGGCGTATCAGGCCGCCACCGACGCGGGCGCCCGCTACAACCCCGGCTCGCTCGACACCGGCCAGCCCGGTGTTTTCTACTACAACACCTTCGACCTGCCGAGCCGGCACATCTGGGGCATGGAGACGCTGTACCTGCACGAGGCCACGCCCGGGCACCACATGCAAGGCTCGCTGGCCGCCGAGGCCACGGCGCTGCCCAAGCTGCTGCGCTTCGGCGGCAACACCGCCTACAACGAGGGCTGGGCGCTGTACGCCGAGAGCCTGGGCTTCGAGTTGGGCCTGTTCCAGGACCCGTACCAGTTGTTCGGGCATTACAACGACGAAATGCTGCGCGCGATACGGCTCGTCGTCGACACCGGCCTGCACGCGTATGGCTGGTCGCGTGAGCGCGCGATAGCCTACATGCTGAAGCACTCGGCGATGAGCGTCACCGACGCGACCGCCGAGGTCGAACGCTACATCGCCGACCCTGGCCAGGCGCTCGCCTACAAGGTCGGCGCATTGACGATCCAGCGCCTGCGCAAGCGCGCCGAGCAGGCCTTGGGTGCACGTTTCGACATTCGCGCCTTTCATCGCCAGGTGCTCGAGACGGGCAGCGTGCCGATGGCGGTGCTGGAGGCGAAAATCGAGGCGTGGATCGCAGCGCGTTGAATCCGCTGATGCGGGCCTTCGATCGGTTCGAGGGCGTTCGCGCCGTCGGGACCGCTCAGGTCTTGGCCGATTTCTTCGCCGCCTGCTTTGCCGCCGCGACGGCCTCGGCTTTCTTCGCATGCAATTCGGTGCGCGACAGATGCGGCTTGGCGGACTTCGCGTCCTTGGCCGGCTTCGCGTGCTCCTTCGGTGCCTTGGGCGGCTTGGCCGTCTTGGGTGCCTTGGGCGGCGCGGGCGCCTTGACCACCTTCGCCGCCTTCGGTTTGGGCAGCAGCGCCTGCGCTTGACGCTTCGCCCGCGCTTCCTGCAGCGCTCGGCGCTCGTCGAGCAAGGCCTGCTCCCTGTCGGAGGGCGGCTGATCGGCACCGCGCGACAACGCGCGGGCCAGCATCGCGGCGTGCAGCCTCGCGCCGTTGAGTTCGAGCTGGTGTCTCAGGGTCGCGGTTCGAAGCGGCATGGTGACCTCCGATGGTGCGAACAGCGTGACTATCCTCGCGTGTGGAAGCGGCGTCAATCGATTGAACCCAGGTGCAAGGGCCGGTGCCGCGCGGTATCTCAGCGCAAGCTCGCACCTGAGACCGAATTGCTGGCCGAAAGTCAGGCCTAGACCGCCGACGTGCTGATCGAAATGGGTGCCGTCGCGGGGATGAATGTTCGCCCATTCATCGACTTTGCGGGGCACCACAATTTGCCCGCAAAAGTCGGGACCGCGCAAACGCATCGGCTTGCTCTCTCTCGGAGATGTAAGTGCAATTCCGTTGCCGGAACGCCATCAGGTCGTTGCACTGGCGAAGAAAGGGTGGATCGAGGATCGACATTGGCTGTACGAGCCACACGCACCATACCGATCGTGTACGGCGGCGTGGTCGTACCGGTGGAGATGGGCCTGATCGACTCGTCCGGCCCGCCCGGGCGCGATTTGACCGGCCAGGCCATCTTTGGCTGCACCGAGGTGACGATATTGCGGCTCGAGTTCCTTGCGGAATGCGCGCCGTGACGCTCCGCACCTAATCCCACCCATGCGCGTGGCCCTGAACGATCTGTCTTGGCGGCAGGTGCCTGTTTTCCACTAGACAAGGATCAGGCAGCCAGCTTCGGTTTCATCGGCCAGAGCTTCGATGCGCAGGGTATGCGTCCTCAGCATGATTTCGATATCCTGCGTCGATCAGTTTCCACGTCGAACCCAAACCACATTCGGCCCCGCCCCGGCCAGTTGGCTGCGTTCTTGAAAATCGGAATCCTTGGTTACGATGACAAAACCATTGTCGCGGGCGAAACGCCAAATTGTGTCGTCATCTGCCCGATCCAGCCCCGCTTGTCGAACCTGCAATGAGCCCGAAAACACGTCGCCCAATTGCGCAATCAGGCGCGGTGACAGGTTCTGATCGAACAGGAGTTTCACGCTGCCAGCGTGAACTGCAAACGCTCGCGGTCGGCCGCGAAGGCGAGACACGCCTGAATGTCTTCGATCGTCAGATCGGGAAAGTCGTCGAGCAACTGCTGAGAGGACATTCCCGAGGCGAGGCATTCGAGCACGTCATACACCGTCATGCGCAGGCCGCGAATGCAAGGTTTGCCGCCACGCTTTCCTGGCTCGAGCGTGATGATGTCGCGATAGTTCATGGCGCGGGCTCCTTGTCGCAGAGGCGACCACGGATTATTGCTCGCCCGGCCTTGCTCGGCCAATCCCCAGCTTGGCGAGACTTCACCTTGTCGACCTGCCGCATGACACCGAGGCGGCGTTGTTAGGATGGGCGCCGCGCTCGCAACCCTCGCCGCCATGCCCCTGCCCACCCAAGCCCGCATTGTCATCGTCGGCGGCGGCATCGCCGGCTGCTCGACCGCCTACCACTTGGGCAAGCTCGGCGTCACCGACGTGCTGCTGCTCGAACAGGGCAAGCTCACCAGCGGCACCACCTGGCACGCCGCCGGGCTGGTCGGGCAGATGCGGCCGAACCGCAACATGACGCGCATGAGCAAGTACGGCATCGAGCTGTATGCGACGCTCGAAGCTGAAACGGGTTTGGCCACCGGCTGGAAGCAGTGTGGCAGCGTCAACGTGGCGGCCACGCCGCAGCGGTTGAAAGTGTTGAAGAAGCAGGTCTCGCTGGCGCGCAGCTTCGGCGTCGACGTGCAGCTGATTTCGCCGCGCGAGGTGGGTGAGCGCGTTCCGGTGCTGCGCACCGACGACCTGCACGGCGGTCTCTGGATTCCGGGTGACGGCAAGGCGAACCCGGCCGACCTGTGCATGAGCCTGGCCAAAGGCGCGCGCAACCGCGGCGTGAAGATGGTGGAAGGCGTGGAGGTGACGGGCGTGCTGAGCGAGCGCGGTGCCGGCGGTGTTGGCGGCAGTGGCGGCAGTGGCGGCAGCGAGCGCGTCACCGGCGTGTGCACCGCCCAGGGCGACGTGCGCTGCGAAGTGCTCGTCAACTGCGCCGGGCAGTGGGCACGGCAGTTCGGCGCGCTCGCGGGCGTGACGGTGCCGCTGTACCCCGCCGAGCACTTCTACATCGTCACCGACCAGATCGAAGGAGTGCACCCGATGATGCCGGTGATGCGCGACGCCGACGGCTATATCTATTTCAAGGAGGAGGTCGGCGGGCTCTTGATGGGCGGCTTCGAGCCGGTGGCCAAGCCCTGGCGCATGGAGCCCATTCCCTCGACGTTCCAGTTCCAGTTGCTCGGCGAAGACTGGGACCAGTTCGAGATCCTGATGATCAACGCCATTCACCGCACGCCGTGCCTGGAGACGGCGAAGGTGAAGATGCTGCTCAACGGCCCCGAGAGCTTCACGCCCGACGGTAACTTCATCCTCGGCGAGGCGCCGGAGATGCGCGGCTATTTCGTCTGCGCCGGCTTCAACAGCGCCGGCATCGCCAACAGTGGCGGCGCGGGCCGGTTGATCGCGGAGTGGATCGCGGGCGGCGAAGCGCCGGTGGATCTGTGGGACGTGGACATCCGCCGCTTCGCGCCCTTCATGGGCAATCGCAAGGCGCTCGCCGTGCGCACCGGCGAGACGCTGGGCCTGCACTACGCGATGCGCTGGCCGCGGCAGGAGCTGGAGACGATGCGACCACTGCGCACCTCGCCGCTCTATGACCTGCTGTCGTCGCAACGGCCGCCAGGCGCGGCCGCGGCCTGGTGCGCAGAGTTCGGCAGCAAGAACGGCTGGGAGCGCGCCAACTACTTCAAGCCCGCGGGTGCACCCCGCCCCGAGCACACGCTTGGCCGCCCGGGGTGGCTGGCCTGGATGGTCGAGGAGCAACGCGCCACACGCGTAGCGGTGGCCGTCTACGACCAGACGAGCTTCGGCAAGCTGCTGCTGCAAGGCCGCGATGCACTGGCCGTGCTGCAGCGCCTGTGCGCCAACGAGATGGACGTGGCCGTCGGGCGGCTGGTGTACACGGCGATGCTGAACGCGCGCGGCGGCTTCGAGAGCGACCTCACGGTGACGCGGCTCGGTGCCGAGCGCTTCCTGCTCGTCACGGGTTCAGCGCAGCCGGTGCGTGATGCGCACTGGATCAATCGCCACATCGGCCCCGACGAGTTCGCCGTGCTCACCGACGTGAGCGCGATGTGGAGCGTGCTCTCGCTGATGGGCCCGAAGGCCGCTGAGCTGATCGCCCGTGTGAGCCCGGATGATGTGTCGCCTGCGGGCCTGAAATTCAGCCACACGAAGGAAATCGACCTCGACCACGCGCGCGTGCGCACCGCGCGCATGAGCTATGTCGGCGGCCCTGGTTACGAACTCTACGTGCCGGTGGAGATGGCGCGCCACGTCTACCTTGCGCTGCATGCGGCGGGGCAGGGCCTCAGTGGAGGCCAGGGTCTGCGCGACGCCGGCTACTACGCCATCGACGCGCTGCGCATCGAGGCCGGCCGCCGCGCCTGGGGCGCCGAGCTGGGGCCGGATGAAACGCCGTTCGAGGCCGGGCTCACGGTGGGCGTGAAGCTCGACAAGCCTAGCCCTTTCATCGGCCGCGAGGCGCTGCTCGCTGCGCGTGGGCAACCGCTGCGCAAAAAGGTCCTGACCTTCGTCTTCGACAACCCTGCTGCGTATGCGTGGGGTGGCGAGGCCATCACGCTCGGCGGTGAGACGGTGGGTGAGCTCAGTTCGGCGGGCTGGAGCCCGAAGGCAGGCGCCTGCGTGGGCCTGGGCTATGTGCGCGGCGTGGCGGCCAACTCTGCGTATGCGGGCACGCCGGTGAGCATCGACCTCTGGGGCGAGCCCGTGGCCGCGCGGGCCTACGAGCGCTGGGCCTGAGTCGTCCGCAGCACGGCCCGTGATCGCCAGCCCGTGATCGCCGGCCCGGGATCGGGCGGTCTGGAATCAGGCGGTGACGGCGATCGGCTGCTGCGCGCGCTGGCGAGCCGCCAGCACCATGGCGGCCGCCTTCTCGCCGATCATGATCGTCGGCGCATTGGTGTTGCCGCTCACGATGCTTGGCATGATGGAGGCGTCCACCACGCGCAAGCCTTGCAGGCCGTGCACGCGCAACTGGGCATCGACGACGTCGGAATTCGCGTCAGGGCCCATGCGGCAGGTGCCCACGGGGTGGTAGATGGTGTCGGCGTAGTCGCGGATGAACTGCTCGATCTGCGCGTCGCTTGTGGCGCCGGTCGAGGTCGGCGACTCGCGCCCGCCCAGCGCGGCCAGCGCCGGCTGCCTGAGCAGCGTGCGCATGATCTTGAAGCCGCGCACCAGGCGTGTCATGTCCTCGGCCTCGCCGAAGAAGTTGGGGTCGATCAACGGTGCGGCGAGTGGGTCGGCACTGGCCAGCGTGACACTGCCACGGCTCTTGGGGCGCAGCACGCACACGTGGCACGAGTAGCCGTGGCCGAACGTGGTCTTGCGGCCGTGGTCTACCAGCTTGGCGATGACGAAGTGCAATTGGATGTCGGGCGTGGCTTCGCTGGGTTGGCTCTTGAGGAAGCCACCGGCCTCGCCGAAGTTGGTGGTGAGCATGCCGCTGCGTTGATGGCGCCACTCACCGATGCCCTTGAGCACCCGCATCATGCCGCTCAGGCTGAGCCCGAACGTGGAGGTGGCCTGGGGCGCCTGCACCACCTGTACCACGTCGATGTGGTCGTGCAGGTGTAGGCCGACGCCGGGCAGTGCGTGCTGCAAGGCGATGCCGTGGCGCTGGAGTTCTGCAGGTGCGCCGATGCCCGAGAGCATCAGCAACTGCGGCGACTGCAAAGCGCCGGCTGAGAGCAGCACTTCGGCGCGCGCGCGCACGGTGATGCGTTCGTGGCCGCGCAGGGCTTCAACGCCAACCGCCCGTCGACCCTCGAGCAGCACGCGCAGGGTGCGCACACCGGTGAAGACCTTCAGATTCGGGCGCGCAAGATGCGGTGTGATGTAGGCCTTGGCGGCGCTGTAGCGCTCGCCGTTCTTGTGCGTGACCTGGTAGGGGCCGATGCCCTCCTGCGTGGCGCCGTTGAAGTCGCGGTTGAGCGCGTGGCCTGCCTGCCTGCCTGCCTCGACAAACGCGGGCAGGATGGCGTTGGGGCTGCGCAGGTCCATGACGTTCAGGGGCCCGCCGCTGCCATGGAACGCGTCGGCCCCGCGTTCGTTGTGCTCGGCGCGCTTGAACCAGGGCAGCACATCGGCCCAGCCCCAGCCGGGATTGCCGGCCGCGGCCCAGCCGTCGTAGTCCTCGGGCTGGCCGCGCATGTAGATCATGGCGTTGATGGAACTCGAGCCGCCCAGCACCTTGCCACGGGGCTGGAAGCCGCGGCGGCCGTTGAGGCCTGCCTGCGCCGTGGTCTCGAAGGCCCAGTTGACGGCGCCCGTCTGCTTGGCCATCACGGCCAGGCCCGCGGGGCAGTGGATGAGCACACTTTTGTCCGGCTCGCCTGCCTCGAGCAGGGCGACAGTGATGGCGGGATCTTCGCTCAGCCGGCTGGCGAGCACGCAGCCGGCGCTGCCGCCGCCGACGATGACGTAATCGAATTCCATGCCTCGATTGTGGCCGCATGCGGCCGCGGCAACCCCCCCGGCGTCGCTTGCGAATAGGGTGACCACTCCAGCGTCGCTGCACCTTCGAGCCCAGCCCTGGCGACGCTCGCAGGCGGGCCGTGGGGTTTCTCGTAGGCGCCTCGGGCCGAAAGACCGCTCAACTCCGCTCGCGCATCAGTGTGCTCTTGCCGAACAGGCTCTCGATGAGGTCCACAGCGAGGGCGGCGGTCTTGTTGCGCACGTCCAGGGCCGGGTTGAGCTCCATCACGTCCAGGCTGGCCAGACGGCCGGTGTCGGCGATCATCTCCATGCACAACTGCGCTTCGCGGTAGGTGGGGCCGCCGGGCACGGTGGTGCCCACTCCGGGGGCGATCTCGGGGTCCAGGAAGTCGACGTCGAAGCTCACGTGCAGGTGAGTGTGTTCATCCAGCGTGGCCAGCGCCAACTCCATGGTGTGGCGCATGCCCATTTCGTCGATGAAGCGCATGTCGAAGACCTCGAGGCCTGCTTCGTGCACGAGGCGCTTTTCGCCTGGGTCGACACTGCGGATGCCGATCTCGCGGATGGCCTTGGCGTGCAGCACCGGCGCGGTGCCGCCAAGCTCGACGAGCTCGCGCGGGCCGTGACCGAAGAGGCAGGCTACCGGCATGCCGTGCAGGTTGCCGCTGGGCGTGAGGGCGCTGGTGTTGAAGTCGGCGTGCGCATCGAACCACAGCACACGCAGCTTCTTGCCCGCCTCGCGGCAGTGGCGCGCCACCGCGCTGATCGAACCCACTGCCAGGCAATGGTCGCCGCCGAGCAGGATGGGCAGACGGGCGCGGCGCAGCTCGCCATGCACGGCTTCGTGCACGGCGCGGTTCCACGCCACCACCTCGGCGAGGTGGCGGTAGCCGTCCACCGGCGGTAGCCAAGGGTTCGCGGGCCCGGTGAGGTTGCCGCAGTCCAGCACCTGCACGCCGTGGCCTTGCAACGTGGGGCCGAGTTGTGCGACACGCATCGCCTCGGGCCCCATGCTGGCACCGCGTGTGCCGGCGCCGATGTCGGTGGGCGCGCCGATGAGCGAGACGCGTGTGTTCATCTCGATGGTTCAGACATCGTCCGCAAACTCGCCGGTTTGCGTGGGCGGCAGGTCGAAGCCGTAGTGCGCTGCCAGCACCTCCCACGCCTCCTCGGCGGTTTCGACGAAGCGGATGAGCTTCTCGTCGCCAGGGCTGATCATGCCGCTGTCGATGAGATGCTGGAAGTTGATGAGCCGATCCCAGAATTCGCGCCCGAAGAGCAGGATCGGGCGGGCGCGGCTCTTGCCGGTCTGCACCAGCGTCAGCGTCTCGAACAGTTCATCCAGGGTGCCAAAGCCGCCCGGAAAGCACACCAGCGCGATGCTGCGCATCACGAAGTGCATCTTGCGCAGCGCGAAGTAGTGGAACTGGAAACACAGTTCCGGCGTGATGTAGGGGTTGGGCGCCTGCTCGTGCGGCAGCACGATGTTCAGGCCGATGCTTTTGCCTTTCACGTCGTGCGCGCCGCGGTTGCCCGCCTCCATGATGCCCGGGCCGCCGCCGGTGACGACGTAGATGGGCGTGTCGTGTTCGCGCGAACGCTCGGTGACCATTGCAGCGAAGCGGCGTGCTTCGTCATAGAAGCGGCTCATCTCGAGCGCGATCTCGGCCTGACGCAAGGGCTGCGGTTCGCCCATGGCGCGCGCGCGTTCCAGCGCCGCCTGGGCATCGTCGGGCGGCAGGATGCGCGCGCTGCCGAAGATGACGATCGTGTTCTCGATGCCTTGTTCCTGCTGCACCAGCTCGGGCTTGAGCAGTTCGAGTTGCATGCGTACCGGGCGCAACTCTTCGCGCAGCAGGAAGGCCGCGTCGGTGAAGGCGAGGCGATAGGCGCTCTCGGGCCCGGCGTAGCGCGAGGGCTGGGCGGCCGAAGCGGCTTCCTCCTGGGCAGAGGGAAAGTTGCGGGTCGCAAGGCGCGAGTTCTTGGCGTCCATCGGCGAATGTGTGGCAGGCGAGTCGGGGCGCGAAGCATAGTCGTGCTGCAGCGACGCGGGCCACAAGTGCCACGGCCCGCCGAGGCGGGCCGTGAGGAATGCTGCGCGGCAGGAGCGCCGGTGCGGCGCTCGCCCACATCCCGGCCGCTTACCTGGCGGGTGTTGCCTCGGCCTTGCGTTCGGCGGCTGTCTTGCTGGCGACAACGGGCAGGCCACGCAACTGGTTCAGCGCCTGCACGAGCGGGAAGTCCTCCGTGCTGCCGAACTCCGGCAGCGGCTTGGGGGGCTGGTTGGTGCGCGCTTGCTCGGCTTCAAGCCGCGCGCGGGCTGCATCGCGTTCGCGCTGGCGGGCCGGGTCCTTCTCGCCTTCGGCGCCGGTGGCGGCGCCAGTGGTGGCATTGGCGCCGTTGGCCAAATGCCGATCCAGGTCGGCCTCGCGGACGCGCAGGGCAGCGAACACGTTGCCTTCGGCGGTTTCGTCGAGGAAGATGTCGGGCACGATGCCGCGTGCCTGGATGCCGCGGCCGGTCGGCGTGTAGTAGCGCGCGGTGGTGATCTTCAACGCCGTCTCGGCAGACAGCGGGCGCACGGTCTGCACCGAGCCCTTGCCGAAGGTCTGTGCGCCCATGACGGTCGCGCGCTTGTGGTCCTGCAAGGCGCCGGCGACGATCTCGCTGGCCGACGCAGAACCCTCGTTGACCAGCACCACCAGCGGCACCTTCTTCAGTGCGGCGGGCAGGCGGCGCAGTGGGTCGTTGCCGCCGCCGCGGCGCGCGTAGTACTCGGGTGCGGCGCGGTAGGTGGCGCGCGAGTCGGCCAACTGGCCGTTGGTGGAAACCACCACAACGTCGCTGGGCAGAAACGCCGCCGAGATGGCAACGGCGCCATCGAGCAGGCCACCGGGGTCGTTGCGCAGGTCGAGCACCATGCCCTTGAGACTGGGATCTTGCTTGTACAAGGCCTCGACCTTGGCGACGAAATCGTCGACGGTGCGATCCTGGAACTGGCTCACACGCACCCAGGCATAACCCGGCTCCACCATCTTGACGCGCACGCTTTGCACGCGAATCTCTTCGCGCACGATGGTCACCGGGAAGGTGCGGTTCTCGCTGCGGCGGAAGACCGTGAGCACGACCTTGGTGCCGGGGTCGCCACGCATGCGCTTGACGGCCTGGTCGACCGTCATGCCCTTGACGGGTGTGTCGTCGACGCGCGTGATCAGGTCACCGCTCTTCAAACCGACGCGAAAGGCGGGCGAACCTTCGATCGGCGAGATGACCTTCACCACGCCGTCTTCCATGCCCATCTCGATACCGATGCCGACGAACTTGCCGCCGGTGCTTTCGCGAAACTCACGGAAGCTCTTCTTGTCGAAGTATTGCGAATGCGGGTCCAGGCCGGCGACCATGCCGCCAATGGCATCCGAGATGAGTTTCTTCTCGTCAACCGGCTCGACGTATTCACTCTTCACCATGCCGAACACGGCCGCGAGTTGTTGCAATTCTTCCAGCGGCAGGGGTGCGAGCGTGCTTCGCGCCACCGCGGTGAGTTGCATCGTGGTGAGTGCGCCGGCCATGGCACCCACGGCGAGAAGGCCGGCAATTTTGAGCTTGGCACCCATCGCGATTTCGCCTTTGCTGCGCTGTAACTGCGCCCTTGAAATGGCCTGCACTTTCGAGGGAAAGCCCGCCGTTGAGCGGGATGGCACCAGTATAGGACCGGCGCCAGCTTGGAGGGTGCATCACCACGGAAAGTTGCACGCTGATTCAAAGGTCTCTCGAGTCGGCTCGGTGACTTCGTGCCTTGGGCTCAAGACCGGCCTGCCTCGGCCGTTAGGGCAAGCGTCTCCCGGGGGAAGGTCACGACGTGGTCGACCTCGGCGCGGATGCCCACCCACTCACCGATCTGGTGGTCGTGGTGCGAGGGCACATGGGCCATCACGCGCTCGCCGCCGGCCAGCCGCAGTGTGTAAAGAAACTCGGATCCGCGGAACGACTTGCGCTCGATGAGCGCGCGCACCGTGCTCGCGTCGTCGTGCACGATGTCGTCCGCGCGAAGCAGCACGTCGCACAGGCCCTCGGGATAGGCGCCGGGCAGCGGGCAGTCGGTCACGTCGTGCAACTCGCCCAGCGGGGTTTCGACACAGTGGCCGTGCGCGCACGCCACGATGCGGGCGGGCGCGAATACGCCGTGCCCGATGAAACCGGCGACAAAGCGGCTGGCCGGGCGGTGGTAGAGCGAATAGGCGTCGTCCCATTGCTCCAGGCGGCCCTTGTTCATGACGCCGATCACGTCTCCCACAGCGAAGGCCTCGAGCTGGTCGTGCGTGACCATCAGTGCCGTGGTGCCGCTTTCCTTGAGGATGGTGCGCACTTCCTGGGCCAGGCGTTCGCGCAGGTCGACGTCCAGGCTGGAGAAGGGTTCATCGAGCAACAGCAGGCGCGGCTTTGGGGCCAGCGCGCGCGCGAGCGCCACCCGCTGCTGCTGGCCTCCCGAGAGCTGGTGCGGCGCGCGATGCGCGGCGTGGGCCAGACCCACGAGGTCGAGCATCTGCGCCACGCGGGACGCGCGCTCGCTGCGCGGCAGCTCGTCGATGCCAAAGGCCACGTTGTCCGCCACCGACAGATGTGGAAATAGCGCGTAGTCCTGGAACACCATCCCGATGCGCCGTCTCTCGGGCGCCAAGTGGATGCGCCGGACGGCGTCCGAGAGTACTTCGTCCTCGATCGTGATGCGGCCGGCGTCCGGACGCTCGAGCCCGGCCACGAGGCGCAGCAGCGAGGTCTTGCCGCAACCCGATGGGCCGATGAGCACGCCGATGGCTCCGGCGCCCAGCGCCAGCGAGACCGCTTCCACCGCCGCGCGGCCCGTGGGCGCGCGGGGGTAGCGCAGCGTCAGGCCGGCCAGGCTGAGGAACATGGCTCGATGATAATGGCCAAGCGCAAATGAGCATTGTTCGCATTACTGGCCCCTGGACGTATCGTCTGGCCCGCGGCGCCCTGGCCTTGGTGTGCCTGGCGCTGGCCTTGCCGGTGCTGGCCGTGCTGGGCTCCTGGCTCACTTTCGACGATGCCGCAGCCGCCGTTCTGCGCCATCAAGCGGCCACTGTGCTGCCGGAGTACGTGGTGCAGACCGTGGCGCTCGCCCTCGGCGTGGGCTTGGGCGTGGTGGTGCTGGGCGCGGCGACTGCGGCCGCCGTCACGCTCGTCGATTTCCCCGGGCGCCGCGTGTTCGAGTGGGCGCTGCTGCTGCCACTGGCCATGCCGGCCTATGTACTGGCCTATGCGTGGACCGACGCCTTGCAGTTCGCGAGCCCCCTACACGCGGCCCTGCGCGAATTGCTTGGCCGTCGCGGCGCGCTTTGGCCCGACGTGCGCAACGCCTGGAGCGCGGCGGTGCTGTTCGTGCTGTGCCTGTATCCCTACGTCTATCTGCTCACCCGGGCGGCCCTGGGCGAGCGAGGCGTGCAGATGATGGAGGCCGCGCGCCTGCTCGGCGCCCCGTTGCGCAGGCGTATCTTGGCGGTGGCGCTGCCGATGGCGCGCCCCGCGCTCGCCGGCGGCGCCGCGCTGGCGCTGATGGAAGTGCTGGCCGACTACGGTGTGGGAGCCTATTTCGGCCTCGCCACGTTCAGTACCGGCGTCTACAAGGCGTGGCTGGTGATGAACGACCGCGCGGCGGCGTTGCAACTGGCCTCGCTGCTGCTGCTGCTGGTGGCGCTGCTGTTGTTGGCCGAGCGACACGCGCAGCGCCACCTGCGCTTTGCCGGCAGCCGCAGCGGTCCGCAGCACGCCAGCGATGCGCGGCCGCTGCGCTTGGAGGGGGTGGCTGCCGCCGCAGCCTGGCTGCTGTGCGCGCTGCCGGTGCTGCTGGGCTTTGTGCTGCCCGTGGCCTGGCTGCTGTGGCTGCTGTGGCAGGAGGCACGGACCTCGGAGTTCGGGCTGCCGCTGGCGCGCTTTGCGCATTGGGGCCTCGCCAGCTTCAAGCTCGCGGCCTTTGCCGCTGTAGCGGCCACCCTGCTGGCGCTCATGCTCGGATTCGTGCTGCGCCGCCGCCGGGGCTGGTGGTTGATGGCTTCGGCGCGTCTGCTCTCGCTGGGCTACGCGATGCCCGGCGCGGTGGTCGGCATCGGCGTGCTGTTGCCGCTGGCGTGGCTGCAGCAGCGCTGGCCCGAGGGCGGGCCCGCCGTGTTGGCCACGGGCACCATCCTCGGCGTGATGTACGCCTACATGGTGCGCTTCAGCGCGGTGGCGCTGCAGTCGGTGGAAGCCGGTTACGCGCGCATCCCGGGCGCAGTGGACGACACTGCCATGCTGCTGGGCAGCGGGCCGGTACGTGTGTTCGGTCGGCTGCACCTGCCGCTTCTCAGGCGCTCGGTGTATTCCGCGTTGCTGCTGGTGTTTGTCGACGTGATGAAGGAACTGCCGGCGACGCTCTTGCTGCGGCCCTTCGGCAGCGACACGCTCGCCGTGGTGGCCTATAACTTCGCCCGCGACGAACGGCTCGCGGAAGCCGCCTTGCCCTCGCTGGCCATCGTCGCCGTGGGCCTGATTCCAGTGCTCTTGTTGAGCCAGGCCCTGCGGGCCCCGCGGGCCACTCCATAGCGCCGCACGCCGCGTGCCGCACGCCGCACGCCGCGCGCCGCGCGGCCGGGCGAGGGCGCGTGAAGGCTGGCACGGCGCATTTCAGTTCGAGCGCTGCTTGGCCGAAAACCCCCGGGAACGTGGTCTGTGCGTGAGCGCACTCCGCCACCGAAGATGCATCTCCATGAGGCACGGCGCATGAAGCCTTCAGACCAACTTCCCACCGACGGGCTCGAGTGGGCGCCACAGCGCCGCGCGCCGCGTGCCAACGACGAAGCGCTGAGCGGCACGGCGCGGCGCTGGCTGCGCGAGCTGCCCTCTCGCCGGCGGCCGTTGCGGCTGTGCCAGCTCTACCCCCGCGTGGCCAACCGCGTTGCGTGGTGCTGGCGCGACCCGGAACTCACCACACAGCTGCTCGACGAACTGCTGCACGACCGCCGCGGCGGCCGCCGCGGCTTCCCGACGCCCGTCGTGCGTGAACTGCAACGCTTGGCGCAATTCAATGTCCAGCAGCGCAACGATCCGCAAGGCGACGGCTGGTGGACCAGCTTCGGCAAGTTCGCCGGGCTGGGCTGAGGCTGGGGTGACGCAGATCGGGCTGTTCATGTGGTCCCACCGACAGGAATCGAACCTGTATCTGGCGCTTAGGAGGCGCCCGTTCTATCCATTGAACTACGGCGGGGTGGAGGTCCGATCCTGGCCTGTTGCTCGCCAACCAGCTTGGCTTATGGTGGCAACGCGGGCAGCGATTTTCTCACGCCCTCTTCTGCGGGCGGCGGTTGCAGCCGCAAGGTCCAGATGAGATCGAGCGAATTCTCCAGGCCGCTCTGTGCCCGCAGCGTGAAGCGCTGCGCTGCACGGTAGATGAGCTGCCAGGTGCCGGTGGTGGCATTCACACCGCGCTCGTAGCCGAGATACCAGCGCCGCGAGAGCTGTTTGCCCAGCGACACGACCGTCTCGCGCACCTCGCCATCGCCTTGCTTGAGCGAGAGCTCGTCTATGCCCAGGCGCCTCATGAAGGCATCGGTAGGCGCCTCGCCCTCGCCGGACAGCAGGGCCACGGCGGCACGTTGCAACAGGGCAGTGTCGTTGCGGCCGAGGCCGTCGCTGGCGCGACCGAGGACCAGCCACGAGAGCCTGTCCGTCTCTGACATCTCGCGCTCGGAGAACAGGCGCACGCGCAGCCCCTGCAGTGGCCCACTCACCTGGAGGCCGACACGGAGGTCCAGATTGGGCCGCAGCGCCTGGATGTCCAGCCTCGGGTTGTCCGCCGGGCCGTTGAAGGTGATAACGCCGCGCTCGAGTTCGAGCTTCTGGCCGTAAGCCGCGTAGGTGCCGCGCACCGACTCGACATTGCCGCGCACGGCCAGCCGCCCGCCGGGGTTCGTGATGCGCAGCGCACCGGTGAGACCGGTGTCCAGGCCCCGGCCCTTGACACGCAGTTGGTCGCCGAGGTCGACGTCCACGCCCAGCACAAAACGTTGGCGCGCGCGTGGCGCGGCCCCGGCTTCGGCGCGCGCGCTGTCGGTGGCGGAGATTTCGCTGCCACGCATGGTGACGTCTTCGTCGAGGCTGGGCGCGTCGGCGCGCGTGAAATCGAACAGGCCGTCGTCGATGCGGAAGCGCCCTTCGAACCGGCTCGAATCGCCGGCCAGCGCCATTTCGGCCTGGCCGCTGGCGGTGAGCATGCGGTCCACGCGCCCCAGCACGCGGAAGCGCTCTGCGGTGAGCTTGAGCCGGGCGCTCGGCTGCGCGCCGAGCTCTGCGCTGCCCGTCACCTCGACGCGGCCCTCGCCGCCGCGCAGCGTGAACGTCTCGATCCGCGCACTGCTGCCGGCCAGGCGCACAAGCAGGCGCCCGTCGCTCACGTTCACGCCCTGCAGCAGGTTGCGCACACCCAGGCCCTTGCCGGTGAGCTCACCCGTGTAGGTCGGTGCCGCAAACCGGCCCCCCACCTGGGCCATGGTGGCCAACTCGCCGGCCAGGCGCCAGCCCGGTGGCACCCAATGGCCCCAGACACCGATGTCGGGCACGCGGGCCTGGATCTGCCCTTCGATGGGCGCGTCGTCTTCGGGCCAGCGCCGCTCGGGCGTGGTGCGCACGAGCAGGCGGCCACGCACTTCGCCAAGACCGCGGCCGCGGAACACCGGTTCGAAGGTCCACAGGCCGTCGCGCGCCTTGAGTTGAAGACGGAAGTCGGTGAGCCCGAGCAACTGGAGCTCGCCCTGGGTCTCCAGGTGCAGATCGCCATCGACGCGCTGGAACGACATGTCCGCCTCGAAGCGCTCGGCGGCGCGCACGTCCACGCGCGCGGCCAGACGCAGGTCGCCCTGCCAGCCGAACGAGGGCTGCAGCCGCGCCAGCAACGGCGGCAGTGCGAAGGGTTCGACATTGGCGCGCAAGGCAAAGTCGGCGCGCGGCTCCTTGAGGTCGACCTTGACGGCGTCCCAGCTCAGGAAGAAGGAGTCGGCCAGACGCAGGCGGCCGGGTTCGGCGCTCACGGTTTGCAGGTGGCCCTGGGCGTCGAACCGCAGCTGGGCGCGCAGGTTGCGGGCCTCGGCCCAGCGCGACGCGGCAGGCGGCGTGGGTGCCGCCGCGGCGCTGGACGCCGCTGCTGGTGCGGTGCCTGCTGGCCCCAGGTCCAGTTCCTCGACACCCGCGAGCCAGCGGCCACCACCGGCCGCATCTGGCCGCCATTGCCCCCGTGCCAGCAGGTGAGCACGCGTGCCACCCGAGGCGGCCAGGTTCAGCAGCTTCGTCGCCGCCGCCCCCGGCGCCACCGGCAACATGGCCGTGAGTTCGATGCGGTGCTCGGCGCGTGTGCCGCGCAGTTCGGCAGTGAGGTCGTCCAGGCGCTGTTCGCCCAAGCGCAGACCGTTGGCGCGACCCTCGAAGGCGAGTGGGGCCTCGGCCGCCGCCGGGTCGGTGAGGTCCAGTCGCCAGCCCGCCTGGGCACGTGCCATCGAAAGCTTTCCAACCTGCAACTCCATGCTGCGCACCTGGCCCTGGCTGGCCATGCGCGGCCAGCGCCCCTGGGCCGAGATGTCGGCGTCGAAACTGCCTTGGCGAGGCACCCACTGAGCCAGGCTTGGATGCAGCCGCGTCAAGGGTGCGAGCGTGGTCAGGTTGGTGGCGCGCAGTTCCGCGCGCCAGCGGTCCGTGGTGCCGGCAACCGGGCCCGTGCCGGCGGGATCACCCTGGCCTTCGATGAGCAGCTTGTTGCCGCCGAGTTGCAGATCGGCGCGCAGGCTGCCGGCCTTCGCGCCCACGCCATAGCCCAGTGTGACCTCACCCGCCAGGGGCACGCCCGCGAGCACCGAGTCGTGCAACCGCAGCTGCCCGTTGCCGGCGAGTCGCTGCAGCAGGGTCAGCGGCGCCAGTTGCGCGGCATCGGCGGGTGCGCGCAACTCGAATTGCCAGCCCGCGTTGAGGCGGTGCGGCCCCTGTCGCCAAGCCGAGCCGGCCTCGCCGGGCCACCACGGCAGGGGGTCGAACTCGGCCAGGCTACCTTCACTTGCTAGCGCCCACTCACGCGTCGCGCCACGCGCCACGGTGGCGCGCAGCACCGCCTGGGCCTCGCCGGCGCTCACCTGCAGGTGGCGCAGATCCAGGCCTTTGGCGCTCGCGCTGCCTTCGGCGCGCACGCTCACCGGGCGCGGCGCGCCGTCGACCCGGCCTTCGAGTTGAAGCTGGCCGCTGACGGCCCAGGGCAGCTGCGCCGACTTGGCGCGCGGGTCGGGCGAGGGCAGGCCGCCGAGCGTGAGCTTCAGCGGCCCGGCCAGTGCCATGGCCGGCGCGCGGCCATCGAGCCGCTGTGGCCGCAGTTCGAGCAGGCGCGCGTCGATCTCGATCTGGTGCTGCGTCCAGACGGCACGGCCTTCGATGCGACCCGCGTTTTGGCCTCCACCGACGTTGGCTGCGCCGAGGGCTGGGGCGGGGCTCGGCCTTGCTGTTGCAGCCTCTGGGGCGGCGGCCAATTGCAGCTCAAAGCGAGTGAGCTCCAGGCGCTCGGGCCGGGCCAGTTCACCGCGCATGTCGAACTCCAGGCGCGATACCGGCAGCCGTTGCTCGTTCCAGAGCCCGGGCTGGCGGTTGAGCAACCGCACCTGGGCAGACAGCGGGGCATTGCGCGCCGCCGCCTGCACCTGCACCTCGCCGGCCAGTTGCGTTTGCGGTGCGCCGGCTTGCAAGACGGAGAGATCCAACCCCTCGGTCGTGGCGCTCAGCTTCTGCACCGGCCAGGCTTCCAGCGGGCGCACGAGCGCCTTGACGTCGAGCGCCGGAGCGGCGGGGGCCGTCGCGGAGGTGCCCGCCTTTCCCGCATTGCCCGCATTGCCCGCATGGACCGGCCTACCTGGCCTGCCCGCAGGTGGCCGCCCACGCAGCGTGGCTTGAAGGTCGAACGCCGCCAGCGGACCCGCCGCGCGCAGTGCCGCGGCCCAGGGCGGCGCGTCGGCTTCGGTCAAGAGGGCAGGCGCCACCGTGGCCTGCGCCCGCAACTCGAAAGGCCGCGCATTGCCCAGGCTCGCGCCGCCCTGCACTTGCACACCATAGGCGCGGCCCACAAGGCGCTCGATGCGGTGCAATGCCCCGGGGCGCCCGTCTAGCAGCAGGTCTGCCGCCTTCACCTCGTTGGCGGGCTCCAATCCGTCCACGCGCAGCTCGCCCAATTCGACGGCGGCCACGGAAATCCGCACCGGTGGCGCCAGGTGGTCCGGCAGCGGAATCGGCCGCGGCCCCGGCGGGCCGGTCACGATCTGCAGGCGCCGCACTTGCAACTTCTGCACATGCCACGCCAGCCACAGCGTGGTGGGGGGGCGTTCCTGCGCATCGCGCGGCTCCTGTGGCCGCCAGGTCCACACCATGCCCTCGCTCGTGAGGCCGTCGAGTACCAGCCATTGCGTGCCGCCGGCCCATTGCACGCGCAGGCGCTCGATCTGCCAGCGCGGTCCGAGCAGTGCGCCTTGCAGGCCGCGCACTTCGGTCACCATCGGCATGCGCGCCACGAGCCAGGCCGTGCCTTCCTCGCTCAGCAACACCCAGCGCGCGGCCGCGACCAGCGCGCCGGCAGTGGCCAACCCGATCAGCAGCACCCAAACCAACGGCGTCAACAGCCCCAGCCCCGTGCGCAGCGGCCGAGCTGCGCCGGCCGCTGCTGTCGTCGCCGGCGGTGGGGGAGGCGGTGATGGAGGTGGTGATGGAGGTGGTGACATGGGCGCTGGCCCTGGAGAGCGTTCCGGATCCATGCGGCCTAGAACGCGATACCCACGCTGAAGTGCAGACGCGAGCGTCGCAGTTCGCGCCCGTAGGCCCAATCCACCCGCAGCGGGCCGACCGGGCTGCGCCAGCGCACGCCCACGCCGTAGCCCAGCACCGGGTCGAGGGTGGAAAAGCTGTTGGCGGCATTGCCCGCGTCCAGGAACACCGCGCCCCACACCGAGGGCAGGCCGGCGCTGAAGGGCCGGGCGAGCTCGATGCTGGTGGTGACCAAGGAGTCGCCGCTGCCGACCACGCCGCTGCTCACCGGGCCCAGGCTGCGGTAGCCGTAACCGCGCACGGAGTCGTCACCACCAGCCCGGAAGCGCTGTGAGTCTGGCGCCACCACGTTGCCGTCCTTGAGCACGCGGCCCAGTTCCAGCCGCACCTGCCCGTACCACGACTGGCCGAGTGGCAGGTAACCCGTAAAGCGCGAGTACAGGCGCGAGAACGGGCCCGTCTCGGCGTTCGTAGCCTGGGAACGGCCGAGTCCGATCTGCCCCGAGACGCTGAAGCCTTGCGTGGGCAGCACGGCGCTGTCCAGATCACGCCAGATGCCGTGGTAGTTGATCGAGTAGGCAATCGATCGTGTTGTCTCGAGGTCGGTCTCGCGCTTCGCGCGTTCCACCTCGGCGAAGTACAGGCGTTCGATGCGCCCGGCGTCTACCGTGCGGCCCAGGCGAACGCGTTGCGAGAGCACGACGTCGGCGTCGCCCTTGAGCCACTCCACGGTGCCGCCGATGAGGTTGCGGTAGAGATCGGGACCGGGGTGGGTGCTGATCTCGCCATCCCAGGCCTGGCGTTTTTCGCCGATCTCGGCCTTGTTGCGCGCCGTGGCGGCGTAACCGAAGACGCGCCGATAGACATGCGTGACGGAGGCCCGTGCGCCAGTGTTGGCGCTCACGCCGATGCCGAATGTGTAGTCCTGGAGCGCCGACTCGCCCAGGCGCACAAGCACACTGGCCTTGTCGGCGGTGGTGGGGTCGGAGGTGTCCAGCGTGACATTGATGCTCGCAAAGAGGCCGGCCTTCTGAAGCCGCTCCTGGAAGTCGAGCAGCACCGTCTCTGTGACGGGCGCGCCCTCGCGCGCGACGAGAAGGTTGCGCACGGTGGTCGCGTCGTGGGCGTGCAGGCCCTCGATGGTGATGCTGCCCAGGCGGAACAGCGGCCCGCTGTCGGCCACGATGTACAGGCGTACCTCGTTGCGCTCGCGGTCGATCTGCGCCGCGGTGCCGCTCCAGGTGGCGGTGGCATAACCGGCGGCGCGCAGCCTGGCCAGTGCCGCGGCCTTGGCCTCACCCCAGGTGGTGTTGCTGAACTCGCGGCCCTGCGGCAGTGCCCAGGCAGCGCGGAGATCGTCCCTCACAGTGGTTGCATAAGCCTCGCCTTCGGAGGCGGTGCGCTCGAGGTCGCCCTCGAATTCGAAGTTCAGGCGCGAGATGCGTGCGCGCGGGCCGGGCTCTACCGTCATGCGCACCAGGTCGGCGGCGCCGGCGGTGCGCCGTGGCTGGCGCTGCAGCACGACGCGGGCGTTGAAGTAGCCCTCGGTCTGCAGCAACTCGCGCGCTTGCGCCGGGGCAGCATCGATCAGGCGCGACCACTCGGCCTCGTCGACCTCGTCGCGCGCCATGCGCCCCAGGCGCACCACGTCCAGATGTTTCTCCAGCAGTTCCTTCAGCGCGGTGGGGGCCACGACGTCGACCGTGACGCCGAGTGTGCCGCCGGCCTGCGCCGCTTCGCCCGCGCTGAGCAGCACGTTGCCTGCCGTGCCCGACGGCGTCACCTCCAGCCCGACCAGGCGGCCGTCGGTGTCGTATTGGGGCCGGGCCTCACGCGGCAGGGCTGTCGATGGCGACACCGGTGCCGGGGCGGCGGAGGAGGAAGGAGCCGACACCGGGGCCGAGGTGGTCGGGGCCGATGGAGCCGAGTCCGGCGCAGGGGGCCGGGAGGTGGGCCGGGAGGTGGGCGCCTGGGCCCCACCGGCCGCCGGCGGCGCAGCCACGCCGGCGCAACCGGCGGACAGCGCTGCGGCGGCGGCCGCCCAGAGCAGCCGGCAGCGGTGGTGTTGCGCCAACGCGCGGGCGGAAGTCACATCCAACGATCTTGGTGCATCCCGTGCGGGGCCCGACGCAGGGCGCCGGTGCGCGAGACGGCATGATGGGCAAGGCCATATTCTGGCCGCTTATCCCCTGGCCACCGGGCGCCGCGGCCACGCGTGCCTCTCCGGATGTAAGTTGGCCGCGGCACGGTGGCGTCGCCGTCTTGCATAGCCGTTAGATTCGCACCCTGGATGAAGACTGAACAACGCGCCTTGCTGCTCACCGACGTGGTGGACAGCACCAAGATGGCAGCACGCATCGGCGACGCGCAGATGGCGGCGCTATGGGCCGCGCACGACCGCGTGGCGCGCGACCTTCTGCCGCAACACGGCGGGCGCGAGATCGACAAGACCGACGGCATGCTGCTGATGTTCGACTCGGCGGCGCTGGCGGTGGCCTATGCGCTGGCCTACCACCGCGCGCTGGCCACGCTGCCCACGCCGCTGCTGGCTCGAGCCGGCCTGCACGTGGGGCCGGTGATCCTGCGCGAGAACAGCGCCGAGGACGTGGCACGTGGCGCCAAGCCGATCGAAGTGGACGGGCTGGCCAAGCCCACCGCGGCGCGCGTGATGTCGATGGCCCGGGGCGGCCAGGTGCTGCTCACGCCGGAGGCACGCGCCGGTCTGGACGAAGCGGCCGCAGGCGGCGGTGCCCTGGCCGCCTGGGCCACCACCTCGCACGGACACTGGGCGCTCAAGGGGCTCACCGACCCCATCGAGGTGTTCGAGGTCGGCGACGCCGAGACCCACTTCGCGCCACCGGA
>JANNRI010000195.1:0-85722 GCA_031401195.1 Burkholderiales bacterium | reverse complement strand
CGTGGTGTCCTTGTCATAGCTGAAGCCGCCATAGGCCAGGCCCAGGACGCCGGCGACGATGAGTGCGATGGCAGCGATGCGGATTGAATTCATGGCGTGTTCTCCAGTGGTGATCCGGCAGTGTCGCAGCGCCTGGCGCTGGTACGAGCAGGCCCGGAGGAGCCAGACCTGCTCGAGCGGGTCGACAACGCGCATCAAGGGCGCACGGCGATCTCGTTGCGCACCGACTTCACGCCGCCAACCTTCATGGCCAGTGCTGCGGCGGTGCTGCGCTCGACGGTGCTCTTGGCGAAGCCCGAGAGCATCACGGTGCCGTTGAGCGTTTCGACGCTGATGCTCGTGGCGTCGACTTGCTTGTTTTCGACGAAGCGTGCCTTCACCGCAGTGGTGATGGCGGAATCGTCGACATAGGCGCCCACCGTTTCCTGGCCGCGCGTGACGGCACAGCCGGGCAGGGTGAGCAGGGATATCGCGGCCGCGGCGGCGGCAAGGGAAGTGCGGATGTACATGGTGGATCTCCGATCGGGTGGTTGGGGGTGGTTGAGGCAGGGCATGCGTCGCGTCGCAGCGAGCGCCTGCCCCAGGGGATCACTGCTTCGTCGTCGCGGCGGCGGCGTTCGATGGCGCCTGTGTGTCGCTCGGTGCCTGCTCGATGGTCACCAGTTCGCGATAGATGCCGCCGGTGCTCACGCTGCCCGAGGTGGTGCCTTCACCTCGCATGCGGGCCCAGCAGCTCTGGCGCAGATCGCTGGTCAACGGGTCGCAGCGGTAGAGGGCGTTGCGCGCATATTCCGGCATCACGTCGTCGAGCGTGTGCCGCCTGGCACTCAGGTAGGCACCGAAAGCATCAAGCAGACAGTCGTCGCGAACGGCTCCAGGTTCGATCTTCATGCAGACCGCGCGTTCCTGCCGGTTGCGCTCGGCGAACTCGGCGGCCTCGCCGCGGGGTGCGGCCCACGCAGGGGCCGTGGCCGCCCAGAGCAGCAGGGCAAGCGCGGGAAGGTGGGCGTTGATGGGGCGGATGTGCATGGGTGACCTCGGTTATCGGTTGGCGGAAAAGGTCAGCATAGGCACCTGACTCACACGCGGCTGCCGGACGCGGCCGCACAGGGCCGGGGACGATGGCTCGAGGTGCTGTAGGACACCATGAGTGCGTCGTACCTCGTAGGACGGCAACTACAGCGACACACGCCGGCGTCCGCTGTTCGCCGGCCACCACGCTTGGCAATACTCGTCGCATCCGATTCACTGACACCCGAAGGGATCACCATCAACATCCTGGCCTTGTGTTTTGCGATCGTTGCAGTGCTCGCTTCGATCGGATTTGCGACTTGGATCTGGTTCGCCGTTTCCGCTGTGGGCGCCGAGTGGCTGGATCTCGCCGACCTCGATGGCGCCAACTTCGAAACGAAGTAGAGGTCTGCAGCGCCACTTGTTCGTTCAAACCTTTCCAAAAGGACTCTCATGAATAAGACCTTTATCCTCCAGGCCTCGATCGTCGTCACCGCTCTACTGGCGTGGCCCCTCGCCCAGGCAGCGGCTTTGACCCAAGATGAATACAAGGCGGCCAAGACGCGCATCGGCGCCGCCTCCAAGGCTGACAAAGCGGCCTGCTCCTCCTTCAGCGCCAACACCAGGGACATCTGCGTCGAAGAAGCCAAGGGCAAGGAGAAGGTCGCGCATGCCGAACTCGAATACGCTTTCAGCGGCAAGCCTGCCGACCAGAACAAGGCGCTGGTGGCGCGGGCCGAGTCGATCTATGCCGCGGCCAAGGAACGGTGCGACGATCTGGCCGGCAACCCCAAGGATGTCTGCGTCCAGCAAGCCAAGGCGGCCGAATTGAAGGCCTTGGCCGACGCCAAGATGGGCCGCCAGATCGGCCAGGCGCGGACGGATGCGGCCCAGGAAAAGCGCGATGCCGACTACAAGACGGCGGTCGAGAAATGCGATGCGATGTCGGGTGGCGCCAAGGACGCGTGCATCGCGACGGCCAAGTCGTACTTCGGCAAGAGCTGAGCAAGCCCTGAGTCTGCCGGCCCGCCTGAGGGCCGCAGGCTTACTGCGACGGCGCAGTCACGCTTTGCATGCAGAATCTCGGCCCTCGAGAAGGACGAGCCGAGACGATGATGCAAGAGATGCTGCGGGGTTGTGCGGTCTTCGGGCTGGCCCTGGCCAGCGGCCTGGCCACCGCCCAAACCGCATCGGAGCTCACGATGC
Source organism: Burkholderiales bacterium (assembly GCA_031401195.1). GTDB lineage: Bacteria > Pseudomonadota > Gammaproteobacteria > Burkholderiales > Burkholderiaceae_C > Rubrivivax. Next base: position 83,505 of record JANNRI010000195.1, on the reverse strand, counting down.
AGGCTGTGCGCCTGCAAGCTGGCGAGGTGATCAAGATCGACGGCACGCTGTCGCATCCGGCCTGGCAGCGTGCGCCCACCTACCAGCGCTTCGTCGAGAAGTGGCCGGCCACCGGTGACCCACCCGCGCAAGAAACGCGCGTGCAGGTGCTGTTCGACGACAAGGCGCTGTACGTCGGTATCACGGCGCTGGATACGACACACGAGCGGATCCGCGACGAGGTGGTGCGGCACGACGGTGTCAACCGCACGCAGGACTTTGTGGTCGTGTATGTCGACGCCATCGGCACGCGCAGTTCGGCGCAGTTCTTTCGCGTCAATGCCGCGGGCAGCACGGCCGACGGGCTGCACACCGCGGCCGACGACAGCGAGGATTTTTCGCCCGACTACGACTGGGACGGCGCCGCAGCGCGCAACCCGCAAGGCTGGACGGCGGTGATGCGCCTGCCCTTCGCTACGCTGCGTTTCGCTCAAGGGCAGCAGGACTGGCGCATCATGGTCGCGCGCCGCATGCCGCGCGACCAGTTCCACCTGTTCACTTCGGTGCTGGTCCCGCGCGAGGCCGCGAGCTTCATCGCCACATTGCAACCACTCGCCGGCGTGGCGCTGCCTGAGAGCCACAACTTCCTCACGCTGCGCCCGGGCCTCACGCTGCGCCGCACGCGCGAGCTTGGGGTGAACAAGAGCACCCCCGACGCGAGCCTCGATATGAAATGGCGGCCACGCGCAGAGCTGGTGGTGGATGGCACCCTCAACCCAGACTTCTCGCAGGTGGCGCTCGACGTGCCGCAGCTCGCGGGCAACTCGCGCTTCGCACTGCTCCTGGCCGAGAAACGGCCCTTCTTCTTTGAGTCCGCCGACCTGCTGCGCACGCCCACCGAGGCGCTGTACACGCGCAGCTTCACGCAGCCGCGCGGCGGGCTGCGCAGCACCTGGCGCGGGCCCGAGTGGGCGGGTACGGCCTTCGCCATCCGCGACCGCGGCAAGGGACTGGTGCTGCTGCCTGGGCCCTATGGCACCGGCCTCGCCGAGCAGCCCGGCTCCGACAGCGTGGCGCTGCGCGCGCGCAGCGATACCGGGGCGTTGGCGTATGGCGGCATTGCCATCACGCGCCGCTATGACGAAGGGCGTGGCGCGAATGAAGTGCTCGGGCCGGATGTGGCCTGGCAGATCGATGATGCCTGGCGCCTGCGCGGCCAATGGCTGCACGCACGCAGCACGGCAGTGGTGGATGTGAATGGCGAGTTGCGCAAAGGCCCGGCCGAAGACGGCGACCGGCTGTACCTGCGCGCACTGCGGCAAAGCGGCAGCGGAGAAACAGCCATCGGCATCGACGATATCGGCGCCGGCTTCCGCCACGACACGGGCTTTGTCAACCAGACCGGCGTGCGCAAGTTCGATGCTTTCCACAGTGTCGGCTGGCAGGGCCTCGGACCCTTCAACGAGTTCTACGTCAACGTCGAGCTCACCCACGTGCGCGACCGCGTCACCGGCGCCTTGGTGCAGGAGACCGTGCGCCCCGGCATCTGGTTCACCTCCAGCCGCAACCTCGAGGCCTGGATCAACCTGTTTGGCCATGCGAGAACGCGCACCTCGGCCGCCGCCCCACTCCTGGCCGAGCGCTATGTGAACACCGGCCTGATGATCACTCCAGCCACCTGGTTCCCACTGCTGGAGACCTCCACCGACATCGGCCGCCTGACCGACACCGCGGCGGGCGCCGTGGTGGGCGGTGTGCCACAAGGCGAGGTGCGGCGCGGCATGCGCTTTAACGTCAGTGCACGCCTGCGCCCACTGCGTGCGCTCGAATTCGAACCCCGCGTCAACACGGCACGCCTGGAGCGCGAAGGTGCCCTCACCTACCGCGAAACCGCCCAGCAGTGGCTGGCGGTGTGGCACTTCGATGCGCGGCACAACCTGCGCACCATCGTGCAGCGCAGCGTGCTCGACCGCCGCGCCGAGCCCGGCGTGGTTGCCGGCCAGTCGCTCTCGCGCACCGAGTCGCTCACCTACGCCTGGCGCCTGAGCGCGGGCACGCGGGTGTATGTGGGCGGCACACGCACCCGCACAGGGCAAGCCGGTGGCGCCGGCACCGGCAGCAACACCGAAGCATTCGTAAAGCTCGAACTCGACGCTGACGATCTGCGCAGCCTTGGGTCGTGAACCCTGGAGACAGCATGTTCCGCCAGAAGTACCTCGACCACGCCGAGCTCGTCGATCAACTGCAGGCCTGGGCTGCGCAGCACCCGGGCCTGGCGCATGTCAGCAACCTCGGCCAGAGCGCCGCCGGCCGCGACATCCCGCTGCTCACCATCGGCCGCGAGCCCGAGCAAGCGCGCCCGGCCGTCTGGATCGACGGCAACATGCACGCGAGCGAAGTCTGCGGCTCGAGCGTGGCGCTGGCCATCGCCGAGGACATCCTGGCCATCCACCAGGGCGCCAACGTGGCCGGCGGCAAGCCGCTGCCCGCGCACATGGCCGACGCCATCCGCGCGACGCTGTTCTATGTCGTGCCGCGCATCTCGCCCGACGGCGCCGAGGAGGTGCTCAAGCGCGGCCGCTATGTGCGCTCCAGCCCGTTGGACGATCGCGTCGCGCAGGGCCATGCGCGCTGGATGGCCGGCGATATCGACGGTGACGGCATGGCCCTCAGCATGCGCCGGCTCGACCCCGAGGGCGAGCTCGTCGAACTGCGCGGCGACGATGGCCGCGTGCTCCAGCCCGCCGTGATGGTGGCTCGCCTGCCCGAAGACGAGGGACCCTGCTACCGCCTCTACCCCGAAGGGCACATCGCCAACTTCGATGGTCGCAACATCCCCACGCCGCATTTCCTCTCGGACAACCTGTACGACTTCAACCGCAACTTCCCCTACACCTGGGCGCCCGAGCCGCAGCAGGTCGGCGCCGGCCACTACCCCGGCAGCGCGCCGGAGACACGTGCCGTGCTCGACTTTGCGACGCGGCACCCCAACATCATGGTGTGGCTGAACCTGCACACCTTTGGTGGCGTGCTCATCCGGCCGCTGGGCGACAAGCCCGACTCGAAGATGGACCCCGGCGATCTCGGAATCTTCGAACAGGTGGAGGCCTGGATGACCGAGCACACCGGTTACGCCGCGGTGAGTGGCTTCCACGAGTTCCTCTACGAACCCGAGAAGCCCTTGCATGGGGACCTCTCCGACTATGCCTATCACCAGCGCGGCGCGCTGGCCTATGTGGTGGAGCTGTGGGATCTGTTCAAGCAACTCGGCATCGAACGCAAGAAGCCCTTCGTCGACCACTACTCGAAGTTCTCGCGCAAGGACATGCGCGCACTGGCCGAGTTCGACCGCCAGCACAACGCCGGCCGCATCTTTGGCACCTGGAAGAAGGTGCAGCATCCGCAACTGGGCGAGGTGGAGGTGAACGGCTTCGACCCGCGCGTGGGCATTTGGAACCCACCGTACGAGCGCCTGGCCGAGACCTGCCATGGGCAGAGCGCCGCCTTCCTGCGCGTGGCCGCTCTCACGCCGCGCGTGAGCCTCACGGTGGTGAAGCAGGAGAAGGTCGAGGGCCACACGCGCATCGACCTGCGCATTGCCAACCACGGCTATCTGGGCACCTGTGGTGTGCCTTCAGCGAAAGAGCTTCCTCACTCCGAGCCGCTGCGCCTGACCGCGCGCGCCGAGGGCGTGAAGCTGCTTGCCCCCACCGAGGCGGTGGTCGAGATCGGTCACCTCGAAGGCTGGGGCGGAGGCCTGTACGGCGGGCCGAGCGTCTTTGCGCCCTGGACCCGGGGCAACGGGCACGAGCGCTTCGTGACCCTGGTCGCCGCGGGCACGGGCACCGTGCATGTGGAGGTGGGCAGTTGCCGAGTCGGGATGCTGTCGCTGGTGGTGAAGATCGCCTGAAGGAGCGGTCCGGTCGGAGGCCCTGGTACGCACTGCGCCCGCAGCTGGGCCGAGGACGTCAGGCGCTCATGCTTGCCAGCACCCGGTCCACCATCACGCCGCTCTGTCCCAGGTAGTTGGCCGGGTCGAGCAAACGCGCCAGCGCGGCGCGGTCCACATGCTTCGCGATTTCGGGGTGCGCCGCGAGCAGGTCGATGAGCGGTAACTTCTTCGCGAGGGACTCGCGGCACAGGTCGTAGACGAGATCGTGCGCATATTCGCGCCCGATGACTTTGCCGAGGCCCATCATCACCGCCTCGCTCATCACGAGGCCGCCGGTCATCTCGATGTTGCGCAGCATCGCCTTCGCGTCGACCTCCAGCCCCTGCACGACAGCGATCGATTGCTTGAGCGCGCCAGCCATCAGGCAGAAGGCCTCGGGCAGCACGATCCACTCGATCTCCCAGGGGCCCGTGCTGCGCTCGTGGTCTGCCACCATCGCATCCATCAGCGCCGCAGCATGCTGTCGCACGACGCTGATGGAGGCGTGGATGTAGCAGCTGGCGATCGGGTTGCGCTTCTGCGGCATGGTGCTGCTGCTGCCGCGGCCGTGGTGGTAAGGCTCGAACACCTCGACCACTTCGGTCTGCATCATCAGCTTCACGTCCATGCTGAGCTTGCCCAGCGTGCCGCCGACGAGGCCCAGGAAGGTGCCGCACTCGGCGATGTTGTCGCGCAGGGTGTGCCAGGCGATCACCGGTTGCTTGAGGCCCAGCTCGGCGCAGAGGCTCGCCTGCGTCTCCATCGCGCCGGCCTCGAGTGAGGCGAGCGTGCCCGCGGCGCCGGCGAACTCTCCCATCAGCACGCGTTCCTTCAGTTGCGCGAGGCGCTCCTGGTGGCGCAATACCGCGGAGAGCAGGCCCGCCATCTTGTAGCCGAAGGTGACGGGAATCGCCTGCTGCAGGTTGCTGCGGCCTATCACCGGCGTGAGGCGGTGCTCCTTCGCAAGCTTGGCGAGCGCCTTGGCCAGCGTCGCCAGGTCGGCCTCCACCAGCGCCAGCGCCTCGCGGATTTGCAGCACGGTAGCGGTGTCGGTGATGTCTTGCGTGGTCGCGCCCCAGTGCACGTACTCGCCGAGCTTGTCGCGGCACAGCTGGTTGATCTGTGTGACGACGCCGAGGATGGGGTAGCCGATGCGCTCGGTCTGCTCGCGCAGGCGCACCATGTCGATCTGCTCCAGCTCGCAGTGACTCACGATCTCGTCCGCCGCCTCCTGCGGGATGAGCCCGAGGCGCGCCTGCACTTTGGCCAGCGCGCGCTCGACATCGATGTACTTGCGCGTACGGTTCTCATCGCTCCACACGGCGCGCATGGCGTCACTGGAAAAGATGCCTTGGAAGATGGAGCTGTCGATGATCGTGGAGGCCATGTCCGAAACTCCGGTGGGTCGGGGTGACGATTCAGAGGCGGGCGGGATGCGCGGGCAGGATGCGCGAGCGCGCGCCAGCGCGGCTGGTGCGGTTGGTGCGGGTCGATCAGATGGCCTGTTCGGCTCGCAGCGCAGCGATCTCGAACGCGGACACGCCCAGCTCGGTGAGCACGGCGTCGGTATGTTGGCCCAACGAAGGGACGGCAGTGAGCTGCGGGTCGCCGCCGTGCTCGGAGCCCCAGCTGCCGGGTGGCAGCAGCGTGGGCACGGGGCCGGCCGAGGTGGCCACCTCGCGCCAGCGGCCGCGCGCCGCCAGTTGCTCGTGCTGCCACAGACCCGCCATGTCGCGCAGCTCGGCATTGGCGATCTGCGCGTCGTCGAGCCGCCGCACCACCTGCTCGTAGGTCAGCGTGGCAAAGGCCTGCACGATGAGCGCACGCAACGCCTCGCGGTGCGCGGTGCGCTTGGCATTGCCCGCGAAGCGCTCGTCCTTGGCCAGCGCCGGTTGCTGCAGCACCTTGTCGCAGAACTGCACCCACTCGCGCTCGTTCTGCAGCCCGAGCATCACGGTCTTGCCATCGCCCGCAGCGCCCACCGCAAAGGGGCCATAGGGGTAGATGGTGGCGTGCGCTGCGCCCGCGCGCGGTGGCGGTGTTGCGCCGTCGAACGCGTAGTACAGCGGGTAGCCCATCCATTCGGCCATCGCCTCGAGCATGGAGAGATCGATGCGGCGGCCCAGGCCATCGATATTCCGTTGCAGCAGGGCTGCGAGGATGTTGCTGTAGGCGTACATGCCGGCGGCGATGTCGGCAATCGAGATGCCGGCCTTGCTCGGTTCATCGGGGGTGCCGGTGACGGAAACAAAACCGCTTTCGCTTTGGATCAGCAGGTCGTAGGCCTTCTTGTCACGGTAGGGGCCGGGCGAGTTCGGGTCGTCGCCATAGCCCGAGATATCGCACACGATGAGGTCGGGGCGGTGCTGCTTCAGCGCTTCCCACGACACGCCCAGCCGCGCCGCGGCACCGGGAGCGAGGTTCTGCACCACGCAATCGGCCTTGTCGACGATGAGCTTGAGCAGCAACTCGGCCGCGCGCGGGTGCTTCACGTCGAGTGTGAGACTCTCCTTGCTGCGGTTGGTCCACACGAAGTGCGAGGCCAGGCCCTTCACACGCTGGTCGTAACCGCGCGCGAAGTCGCCCACGCCCGGGCGCTCGATCTTGATGACCCGTGCGCCGAGATCGGCGAGCTGGCGCGTGGCGAACGGCGCCGCGATGGCGTGTTCGAGGGTGACGACGGTGAGGCCCTGGAGCGGTTGCATGCGTTCGTTTCCTGTCATCAGCGCAGCGTGGCCACCGCATCCATGGTCAGCCAGCCTTCGTGGTCCTGCGCCCAGAGCTTGACGGTATCGCCTTGTCGAAGCCCATGGATCTTGAACGGATGCAGGTCGAACGTGGGCCGCACGGCCTTGAACCGGAACCTGGCCACATCCGCGTCCGGCGCATGGCGGCGCAGCAGGTCCATCAGCAGCGTCGCGATCAGCGGGCCATGCACGACGAGGCCGGCGTAGCCCTCGACCTCCGTGACGTACCTGCGGTCGTAGTGGATGCGGTGGCCGTTGAACGTGAGCGCGCTGTAGCGAAAGAGCAGCACATCATCGGCAATGATCGTGCGTTCCCACGCCCCCGGCGCGCGTTGATCTGGCACCGGCGCCTTCACGGGCGGTGGCTCCACGTCAGTGGGCTTCTTCGCTTCGCGGTAGACGATGTCGTGGAACTCCACCAGCGCTGGCTCGGTGGCGCCGTTGCATCGCAGCTCGTGCCGCACCGTGACGAACACGAGCCGGCCCGTGCGCCCATGCTTCACTGTGACGTCGGCGATGGTGGACGTACGCTCGACCACATCGCCCACGCGCACGGGCGCACGGAACTCGAATTGGCTGCCGGCCCACATGCGCCTGGGCAGCGGCACCGGCGGCAGGAAGCCGCCGCGCTTGGCGTGGCCGTCAGCGCCGATCTCGCTTTGCCGGTGCATCGGCAGGAAGTACAGCCAGTGCCATAGCGGTGGCAAGGGCGTGCCTGGCGGCACCGACACCGCAGCGTGGTCGAGTGTGGCGGTAAGCGCGAGCACCGGCGTGGGGACGATGATGTCGGTGGCCGTCTCGCAACGACCGACCCAGGATCGAAGCTCGTTCACACTGGACCTTTGCTGTTCGCGCCAACTGGGATTTTCCACCGGTGGCCAGGCGCGGCGGGGTTTGCAGCAGCTTGCCCGCTCACCTCATCCGGGGTCCGGTATGCGGCGCATCGGGCCGGGAGGCACGAGGAAGTCGAAATCCACACCACGGTCGGCCTGCAGCACGGACTGCAGGAAGAGCTTGCGGTAGCCGCGTTCGGCTGTCGGCTGGCGCACCGGGTTCGCGCTGGCGCGGGCGGCCAGTTCCTCGGCAGACACCAACAGCGTGAGCTCGCGCCGCGCGACACTCAGGCGGATGCGGTCACCGCCACGCACATGCGCCAGCGGCCCGCCCACCGCCGCCTCGGGCGTGACGTGCAGAACGATGGTGCCGAACGCGGTGCCGCTCATGCGCCCGTCGCTGATGCGCACCATGTCCTTCACCCCCGCGCGCGCCAGCTTCAGCGGAATCGGGAACGCCCCCGCTTCCGGCATGCCCGGCGCGCCCTTCGGGCCGATGCGCTTGAGCACCAGGATATCGCCGGCGTTGACGTCGAGCGCAGGGTCGTCGATGCGAAGCGCGAGATCGGCGGCATCTTCGAACACCACCGCCCGGCCTTCGTGCTCCATCAGCGCGGGGCTCGCCGCCGACTGCTTGATGATCGCGCCGCCCGGCGCCAGGTTCCCCCACAGCACCGCGATGCCGCCTTGCGGGTAGATCGGATTCGATAGCGGGCGCACCACATCCTGCGCGAAGGCCGGGCGGGTCGTCTCCATGGGTTCGATCTCCTCGCCGAGCGTGCGGCCGGTGACGGTGAGTGCATCGAGGTGCAGCAGCGGCTTCAACTCGCGCAGCAGCGTGGCCATGCCGCCGGCGGCGTGGAAGTCTTCCATGTAATGCGCGCCGCTCGGCTTGAGGTCGAGCAGCACCGGCGTCTCGCGGCCCATGCGGTCGAGCGCCTGCAAGTTCACCTCGAAGCCGGCGCGCCCGGCAATCGCCGTGAGATGCACGACCGCATTCGTCGAGCCGCCGATGGCCAGCAGCACGCGCATCGCGTTCTCGAAAGCGTGCGCGGTGAGGATCTGCCCGATGCCCAGCCGCTGGCGCGCCATCTGCACCGCCATCGCGCCGGTGGCCTCGGCCACACGCATCCGCTCGGCCGTCACCGCCGGCGGGCTGGCCCCGCCCGGCACTGTCATGCCCAACGCCTCGGCAATGCAGGCCATGGTGCTGGCGGTGCCCATCACCGAGCAGGTGCCCACGCTCGGCACAAGTTGCTGATTGACCTCGGCGATCTCATCCTCGCCGACCTCCATCGCGCGAAAGCGCGCCCACCAACGGCGGCAGTCGGTGCAGGCGCCCACGCGCTCGCCGCGAAACGAACCGGTGAGCATCGAGCCCGTGATGAGCTGGATCGCCGGCAGGCCGGCCGAGGCCGCGCCCATGAGCTGCGCCGGCACGGTCTTGTCGCAGCCGCCCACCAGCACCACCGCGTCCATCGGCTGGGCGCGGATCATCTCCTCGGTGTCCATCGCCATCAGGTTGCGCAGCATCATGCTCGTGGGCGCGGCGAAACTCTCGTGCAACGAGATGGTCGGGAACTCCATCGGCAGGCCGCCCGCGAGCATCACGCCGCGCTTGGCCGCCTCGATGAGCTGCGGCGCGTTGCCGTGGCAGGGGTTGTAGGCGCTGCCGGTGCTGGCGATGCCGATCACGGGGCGCTCCAGCGCCGTGTCGGTGTAGCCGGCGCCCTTGATGAAGGCCTTGCGCAGGAAGAGCGAGAAGCCGGTATCGCCATAGCTCGTGAGGCCCTGACGCATGCCGGTGGGTGCCTCGGCGGGTGGGTCTGATTGATCGTTCATCGTTGGCCCTCCGGGTCCGATGGCTGAGCACAGCGTATCAGGCGAAGCCGCCAGGCGGGGCTGGCCCGGTGATGGAAAGTCTGTAGCGGCCCGGGCACCCGCCGATGCCAGAATCAAATGCATGGTCCGAGCGCCGTCGTGCCGGATCGCATTGGGGCACCAGGTCGCACCAGGTCGCACCAGGTCGCACCAGGTCGCATTTGTCCGCACATTGCACATCGGGGGCTCGCATGAAGAAGATCGGGATCGCTGTCGGTATCTGCCTGGCTGGCCTGGCGCTCTCGTTCGGCGCGAACGCGCAGAACATCTCCATCGCCACTGGCGGCACCGGCGGCGTGTACTACCCGCTCGGCGGCGGCATGGCGGCAGTGCTCTCCAAGCATGTGCCCGGCATGCAGGCCACGGCCGAGGTCACCGGCGGCTCGGTCGACAACCTCAAGCTCATCGGCAGCGGCAAGCCCTATATCGCGCTGTCGATGGCCGATGCGGCGCTCGACGCCCATCGCGGCGAGGACAAGTTCAAGAGCGGCAAGGTCGGCGTGAAGACGCTGATGGTGCTGTACCCCAACCGCATGCACGTCGTGAGCGTCGAGGGCCGCGGCGTCACGAAGATGGCCGACTTGAAGGGCAAGCGCGTCTCCACCGGCTCGCCCGGCAGCGCCACCGAGGTGATGGCGTTTCGCATCATCGAGGCTGCCGGCCTGGACAAGGACAAAGACTTGAAGCGTGAGCGCCTGGGCGTGGCCGAGTCCGTTAACGCCATGAAGGACGGCAAGATCGACGCCTTCTTCTGGGTCGGTGGCCTGCCCACCGCGGCCGTGACCGATCTGGCCAATACGCCGAATACGAAGATCGTCATGATCGACCACGCCGAGGTGGTGGCGGCGATGAACAAGAAGTACGGCGACCTCTATGTCGAGGATGCGATCCCAATGGCCACCTACAAGGGCATGGGCGCCGACAACAAGCAGGCCACGGTGATGAACATCCTGGTCGCGCACGAGAGCATGGACGACAAGACCGCCTATGCGATCGTGAAGACGATCTTCGACAAGCGCGATGACCTGATCGCGGTGCACAAGGAAGCCGCCAACTTCAGGCTCGAGAGCCAGAAGACCAGCGCCACGCCGATCCCCTGGCACCCGGGCGCCGTGCGCTACTTCGCCGAGAAGGGCGTGAAGCTGAATTGAGCTCGCGCGCCATGTCCTCAGCGCCGGGCACGCCCGAGGTCGTGGTCGGCGAAGAAGCCCGCCACAAGGCGGAAGAATTTATCGAGGCCGAGGAAGGCGCGGCCAACAAGCTCGAAGGTTATCTCGGCGCCATCGTGGTGGCCGTCGCCTTCGTGATGTCGGCGTTCCACCTCTACACGGCCTACGCCATCGTGCCGACGCAGACGCTGCGGCCGGTGCACGTGGGCTTCGTGCTCTTCCTGAGCATGCTCGTGTTTCCGGTGGCCAGGCGATTCCGGCACCGCGTCATGTGGTGGGATTGGCTGGCCGCGGCGCTGTCGATCGCCATCGTCGTCTACCTGATCCAGGGCGGCGACGACTTCACCGACCGCAACACGCAGCCCATGCCCTGGGACATCGCCTTCGGCATCGCGCTCATCGCGCTCGTGCTCGAGGCCATGCGCCGTTGCACCGGCTGGGTGATGCCGATCATCACGCTGGCCTTCATCGCCTACGCGCTCGCGGGCCCCTGGCTGCCCGCGCCGTGGACGCACAAGGGCTACGAGGTCGGCCGCCTGGTCGGCGTGATGTACATGACGCTGGAGGGCATCTACGGCGTGGCGATCGACGTCTCTTCCTCGCTCATCATCCTGTTCACGATCTTCGGCGCCTTCCTGCAGCACAGCGGCGCAGGCAAGTTCTATATCGACTTCTCGTTCTCGGCGATGGGCGGCAAGCCCACCGGTGCCGGGCGCACGGTGGTGCTGGCGTCGTTCCTGCTCGGCGGGCCCTCGGGATCGGGCGTGGCCACCACGGTGACGCTGGGCGCCGTGGCCTACCCGATGCTCGCCAAGGCCGGCTACGAGAAGAACGCCGCCGGCGGGCTGCTCGCTGCGGGAGGGCTGGGCGCGATCATCTCGCCGCCAGTGCTGGGCGCGGCGGCGTTCCTGATCGCCGAGTTCCTGAAGATCTCCTACCTCGACGTGCTGTTGATGGCGGTGATCCCGACCATCATGTTCTACCTCGCGCTCTTCCTGATGGTCGAGATCGATGCGCGCAAGTACGGCATGGGCGCCACGACCTTCGACAAGGTCGACACGGTGTGGAACCTGACGCGCCACTACTGGTTCCACTTCCTCTCGCTGTTCTCCATCGTGGCCTTCATGATGTGGGGCTACTCGCCGGTGCTCTCGGTGTTCTGGGCCACGGTGGTGTCGTTCGCCACCAGCTTCCTGCGGCGCGATACGGCGCTCTTCTCCTACGACCTGTTCCAGCGCAAGGGGTGGCGCGACGGCTCATGGGCGCAGAACCTCTTCCGCTCGCCCTTCGTCAAGGCCATGGAAGGCGGCTCGATCGGCATGCTCAATGTCGCGGCCACCTGCGCTGGCGCCGGCATCATCGTGGGCGTCGTCACGCTCACGGGGCTGGGCCTCAAGTTCAGCAGCATCGTCATCGACTACGCCGGCGGCTCGCTGCTGCTCACCACGATCTTCACCGCGCTCGTGGTGTGGATCGTGGGCCTGGCGGTGCCGGTGACGGCGTCCTACATCATCTGCGCCGTGATCGCCGCACCCGCGCTGCAGAAGCTGGGAGTGCCGGACTTCGCGGCGCACATGTTCATCTTCTATTACGCCGTGCTCTCCGAGGTGTCGCCACCGACGGCGCTCTCGCCCTTCGCGGCCGCGGCCATCACCGGCGGCGACCCGTACAAGACGACGCTGCAGTCCTGGAAGTACACGGTTCCGGCCTTCCTGCTGCCCTTCATGTTCGTGCTCGACCCCGCCGGCCAGGGGCTGCTACTGATGGGCTCGACCAAGGCGCTGGCGAATGCGGACTGGTGGTCGATCGCGCAGGTCACGGCCACGGCCGCGGTGGGCATCGCGGCGCTGGCGGGCGGCTTCCAGGGCTGGGCCTTGAAGCGCACCACATTGCTCGAGCGCTGGATGTTCATCGTGGCCGGCTTCGCTCTGGTGTACCCGGGCGCCATCGCCGACCTCGTCGGATTCGGGCTGGTGGCAGCCGCGCTGGCGATGCAGGCGATGCGCAAGAATCCGAGCCAGGCTCCGCCGCCGGCCCTATGAGAGCGGTTGAGCCTGAACAAGTGGCATGCAAGCGCCGCAAGCATCTTCTAGAAAGCACAAGATGAACCTGCGTGAACGATACGGCCGCCCGCTGCGCCTGGGCTTCGTCGGTGGTGGTCCCGAATCCTGGATCGGCCCGATGCACCGCGGCGCAGCCGAGATGGACGGCTGGTTTCGCGCGACGGCGGGCGTGTTCTCCAGCGACCCGGCCCGCTCGCGCGCCGCGGGCGTCCAGCTCGGCTTCGATGCGGCGCGCAGCTACGGCGAGGTGGCCGAGATGCTGCAGGGCGAGCGCAAGCGTGCGGATGGCATCGACGCAGTGGCGATCATGACGCCCAACGATACGCACTACGCTTACGCGGCCGCGGCGCTCGATGCGGGTCTCGACGTCATCTGCGACAAGCCGGTGACGCACGATCACCGCGAGGCCTGCGATCTCGCGGCGCGCGCGCGCAAGCAGGGGCGGCTCTTCGCCATCGCCCATGCCTATTCGGCCTATCCGATGACGCGCCACGCAAGGCATCTGGTGCGCGAAGGCGCGATCGGCACGGTGCGGCTGGTGCAGGTGGAGTACATCCAGTCCGGCCTCGCCACGCGGGTGGAAGACGGCCCGCGGGCGGGCCGGTTTCGCTGGATTCTCGACCCGCGGCGCAGCGGCCAGGCGCTGGTGATGAGCGCGATCGGCTGCCACACGCAGCATCTGGCCTGCTTCGTTGCCGGCCAGCCGGTGGCGCGCCTGATGGCCGATGTCGGCGCACTCATGCCGGGGCGCGAGGTGGTGGACCATGTCTCGGCGCTGATCGAATTCAGCGGCGGCGCGCGCGGCACCTTCACCGTCACCCAGGCCGCCGCCGGCGGCGAGAACGACATCCGCCTGCGTGTCTACGGCGACAAGGGCATGCTTGACTGGAACCACCGCGAGGCCGCCTATCTGAAGCTGGCTCTGCAAGGCGAGCCGGCACGCCTCATCGGCCGCGGCGACCCCTATCTGCCGCCCGAGGTGATCGCCGCCGGCCGCAGCCCGCGCGGCCACCCCGAAGGTCTGCGCGAGGCGTTTGCCAACATCTATGCCGAGCTGGCGCAGGAACGCATGGCGCTCGAGTTGGGCGAGCCGGCGCCCACCTATCCCTACCCGCGCATCGAGGACGGCGCGCACACCATGGCCTTCATCGAGGCCTGCCTCGCCTCGCAGCGCGAGGGCCGCTGGGTCACGGTGGCGGCCGGCCCGGGCCGCTGACGGTCACTGGGTCGGGTACTTCGGCAGAACCGGCGCCTTCATCGGTCGCCGCCTGATCAGCTCCTGCAGATGGCTGATGGCGGCGTCGAGTTGGGCATCACCGCCCGCTGCGCTGGCCCGCGGCGGGTTGTCCACTTCGATGTCGGGGGCCACACCCACACGTTCCACCAGCCATTGGCCCTCGGGTGAAAACGGCGCGTACTCGGCCGCGCGCATGATGCCGTTGTCCAGCAGCGGGTTGGTGTCGGCCAGCCAGACACCGGCGCCCGCGGTACGTGTGCCGATCAGCGTGCCCAGGCCCAGCCGCCGCGCGCCTTCGGCGAAGGCCTCGCCATCGGAGTAGGTGTGCTCGTCGATCAGCACCACCAGGTGCCCGTTGAAGCTCTGGCGCATGTTGGGATGCGCGTCGGCCAGATCGCCCGAGCGTGGCTGCCAATGCATCCAGGCGCGCTTCAGCAGCTTTTCGAGCACCCACTCGTCGACATTGCCGCCCCAGTTGCCGCGCGCGTCGATGATCAGACCGTCGCGCCAGAAGTGGCTGTAGAACTCGCGCGCAAAGGTGCCGATGTCGGCCGTGCCCATCGCGCGCAGGCGCAGGTAGCCCACCCGGCCCTGGGTGCGCTCCAGCGTGCGGCGGGCCAGGCCCCATTCCCAGTCGCTGGTGCGCAGATCGGCCTCGCGGCTGGCACTGATGGGCAGCACCACCACCTTGCGGTTGGCGCCGTCGCTGGCGCTGACGTTGAGCATCACCTGCCGGCCGGCCTGGCCCTGCAGCGCGGCTTCGATGGCCGGCAGCTCCTGCGCCGGGCGGCCGTTGACGGCCAAGATGATCTCGCCTTCGAGAACACCGGCCGCGGCCAGGGGCGAAAGTTGCTCGGGCAGTTCGGGGTCGCCCGCATAGATGCGTTCGACGCGCCAACCCTGCGGCACGCGCGCGAGCCGGGCGCCCAACATCGCAGGCGCCGCATCGGGCGCCTGCACGCGGGTGTCCGGCGCTTGCACGCGGCTGTGCAGCGTGCCGAGCGCGGCCACCATCTGGGCCAGCAACTCGGTCAGGTCGTGCCGGTCGGTCACCCGGGGCAGCAGGGCGGCAAACTGGCGGCGCTGCGCTTCCCAGTCCACACCGAGCATGTTGCGATCCCACAGCGTGTCGCGTTGCAGCGCCCAGGCGTCGTGGAACAGCTGTCGCCACTCGGCCGGCGGGTCCACACGGATGCGCCAATCGGCCCAGCGCACCTGGGCGCGTGCGGTGTCGGTAGGCAAGCGCGCCGCGGTGTCCAACAGCAGCACCTCGCCGGCGCGGGGCCGCAGCGCGCCACCCGCACCCTCGGCTGGGGCGCGCACCACCATCATTCGCCGGCCGTCGGGCGTGATGTCGTAGCTGGCCACGTCGGCGGCCAGGATCTCGGGCGCAGCACCACTGTCGTCGATGGGCAAGGACTTCAGCGCCCGCTTGCCGCTGGCCGGTTCTGCCTCGAGGAAGAACAGGCGCTTGCCGTCGGTGCGCAGCTCGGAGATATCGCCTGTCACGCCGGGCACCACGTGCTGCATGGCGCCGGGCGCCGGCAGGCTGCTGCGCGCCGCGGATGCGCTGCCGGCGGCCGCCTGCAGTTCGTCGCGCGGCTTGAACGGGAAGCGCGCGCCGGCCTGCAGGGGCACCGCATAGATGCGGCCGCGACGTTCGAAGTTCGGCCCGAAATTGCGGTCACCCCAAGGGGCAGGCACGGTGGAGTCGAAGGTGCGCTCGGAGGCGAAGTACAGCCAGCGCCCATCGGACGAAAAGGCCGGGGCATAGTTGTTGTACCGGTCGCTGCCCAGCGCAGCGGTCTTGCCGCCACCAGCGGCGGCCGGCTCGTGCAGGAACAGGCCCACACGGCGGGTCTTTGCGTCCAGGGCATCGAAGGCCAGCATGCGGCCGTCGGGCGACCACCACACCCGGCGCTGGAACCAAAGCTCCTGGAAGCGGCCCTCCAGCAGTTGCGTGGGGCCGGCGCCTTCACCCTGCAGGGCTGTGAGCCACAGGCGGCCCTGGTTGTCGGTGTGCGCCAGCCACTGGCCGTTGGGCGAAGGAAACAGGCCGCGGCGGCGCGTGCGGCCGTCGTGCGTCAGGCGTGTGGGCGGCGCGCTGCCGTCAGCCGCAAAGCGCCACACCTCGAGTTCGCCGCTCATGTCGCACAGGGCGAACACCTGCCGGCTGTCATGACTGAAGGTGCCGGCCCTGCACGCGGCGCCGGCGGCAATGGGCAGTTCCACGCGGCGCACCGACCCCGTGCCCTGGATCGCGATGCGCCCGCGGGCCGTGACGGCCACACGCTCGCCGTCGGGTGACAGGCGCAGCGCAGTCACGAACGGCGCCGGTGCCACCCAGCGCGTCTGCCGCTGCGCGAAGTCGCTGCCCAGGGTGATGGGCAGCATGCGTTGAGCGCCGCTGACCAGATCCACCAGGTGCAGATCGGCCCCCAGCGCGTAGACGACACGCGCGCCATCGATGGAGGCCGAGCGCACGTCCCACTGGCGGTGGCGGGTATGTTGGCGCAGGTCGCCACCCCGCGCATCGACGGACCAGACGTTGAACCAGCCATCGCGGTCGGATAGGAAAGCCACGCGCGCGCGGCCCTGGCTGGTGTAGGGCATGGGCCGGCGCGCGTTGGCGGGCATCTTCACGAGGGGCTGCGCCTCTTGCTGCGCGGCCAGGTCCAGCACCCACAGGCGCGACATCGCGCCGCCCGGATAGCGGCGCACGTTGTCGCCGCGGTGCAGCGCGCCGCGGGTGAAGTACAGCGTGCGGCCATCGGCCGACAGCGCGCCGTCACTGGCATCGGCCACCGGAAGTGTCCGCCGCGCGCCGGTGGCCGGGTCGATGGCATACAGCTGGGTGCCGCGGCGGCCGGCTTCGGTGCCCGAAGTGGCCAGGATCTCGCCGGCAGGCGTGAAGCCCTGAATCTCGTACCCCTGCCCGGAGAAGATCAGCCCCGCCGGCTGGGCGCTCCAGGTCAGGCGCCGAGGCGTGCCCCCTGCGGCGGACATGACGTAGGCTTCCAGCACGCCTTCGTAGCTGGCGCTGAATGCCAGCCAACGGCCGTCTGGCGATACGGCCGGGCTGCGCTCCTGGTCGGCATGGGTGGTCACCCGTTCGGCACGGCCGCCGGCAATGGCGACTCGCCAGAGGTCACCTTCGGCAACGAAGAAGACGGTCTCGCCACGCAGTGCGGGCTGACGGTAGATGCCAGCCGCGAGCTCGGTATGGGCTTGTGCTTCTCGCCCGGCCGTGCCGGCCCGTTCAGGCTCCGCGGCCTGCGCGGGCGACAGGGCTGCGAGCAGCGCCGTGCAGAGCAGCGCAAGACTCCTCATGACTCTTCCTCCTTCGACAATCCATGGCAGCGCCCAACTCATCGGCGGCTACCCAAGAGCCTCGCAGAGCCAAGCCCGCTTGGACGCTCGCCGGACTTGGTTTCCTTGGCGAAAGGTGGCGACTCGGGTCGGTTCGCGCATGACCTCAACCCGGTCGATCATCGTCGCGCCGAGCCACTGCGGGCGACTCACGCAACTGCTTCGCCTGCGACTTTCCGAGGTCGAATTCAGCTCGCCGGCGGCTGATCTCTTCGCTCGAGAGGCGTTCGATATTGCAGTAGTCGAGCTTCCAGTCGGGGCTGTCGCTCCAGCGCAATGGCGATTGCACCGTTGTGCGTGGGCCTGGGGCCGTCTCGAGAAGACGCAGCGCGAGCTCGAGCGTGAAGGCTTGCGAGGCCTTGTCGTTCGGCCGCCCGGCCGCATTGCCGAGCGGGAAGTTGGAGAACAGCAGCCGCGGCACACCCACCTGCTCGACGATGTCCTTGGCGCAGCCCAGCACCACCGTGGCGATGCCGTTTTGTTCCAGCAGGCGCGCTACGAGGCTCACGGTCTGGTGGCAGACGGGGCAGTTGGGAACCAGGATGGCGGCATCGACCGCGTCGGCCTGGCAGCGCGCCACGATCTCCGGGCCATCGACTTCAAGCGTCGCGCGTTGGCTGCGGTTGGTGGGCGCACCGTGGAAACGCGGTGCCACCGATCCGATGCGGCCCGAGGCGGCGCTTCGGCGCAGCTCCGCGAGCGGGAAGTAGCTCGCCATGTCTTCGGCCGTCGTGTGCTGGCGGTCGATGGCGACATGCGCGATGCGCAGATCGTGGTCGGCCGCGGTGTCGCCCGAGTAGACGGCGTAGAACTTGGCGCGCGCGTTGTAGGGCGCCCCGGGCCGCTGGTCGCCCGCTTCGGGCCGGAACGGCGCCGCGGTCGTGATGAGCGCGATACGGCATCGCGACAGCGGCTTGCCGAGCGCCTGGAACGGCACCTCGGCATAGTGCGCCCACACGTAGGGGGCGCCGTACCCCAGCGCCTGATAGTAGGTGCGGGTGCGCTCGAGATAGGGTATCGGCCCGTCATGCGCGGCGGCAAGGCCGGGCTCGTGCGGGCCGGGCTGGTGCGGACCGATCTGGTGCGGACCGGGCCCGTGCCGACGATTGCTGGTCATGAGGAATGGACATCCACGGGTCGGCCCTCGGATTCAGATGCGGCCAACTGCGCCACGTGTCGGCCGCACGCGTCATCGTAGATCCAAAACGGCGCGGCCGCTCGCACGCCGCGAGGCCGAGGCACTGTGGACAATGCCGGCACCCGGCCACATCCGATGGCACCGGACCGCAGCCACGCGCATCGAAGGAGTCCGCCATGACCAGCGCCAACCCGACACACCTCGATCCGCAGGCAATCGAGGTGTTGTCCCAGGTGACGACCGCCACGCTCACCACGATCCTGCTGAAGAAGGGCCTGCGCAACGTATGGCTGCGCGGCACGCGCCCGCTGCGGCCGGGCCAGCCGCGCGTGGTGGGGCGCGCCTTCACGCTGCGCTTCGTTCCGGCGCGCGAGGACCTTGCCACGCCCGAGTCGTGGGCCTCGCCAATCTCCACGCGCGCCGCCATCGAAGACATGCCCGCAGGCTGCATCGCCGTGGCCGATGCAATGGGCGTCACCGACGCCGGCATCTTTGGCGACATCCTGTGCGCGCGCATGGCCCGCCGCGGCGTGGCGGCGCTGGTCACCGACGGCGTCGTGCGCGACGTGGCCGGCGTACTCGCCACCGGCCTGCCCGTGTGGTGCCGTGGCGCCGCTGCACCGCCCTCGGTCGCGGGCCTCACCTTCGTGGCCTGGCAACAGCCCATCGCCTGCGGCGGCGTGGCCGTATTCCCCGGTGACGTGGTCGTCGTCGACGACGACGGCGCGGTGCTCATCCCCGCCAACCTGCTGGACGAGATGCTGGTGCTGGCGCCCGAGCAGGAGCGGCTCGAGGCGTGGATCATGGCCGAGGTGGACCGCGGCGCGTTGCTGCCGGGCCTCTACCCGCCCAATGCGGAGAACAAGGCGCGCTACGAAGCGAGCAAGAAGTAGGCGTTCAGCTCAGGCAGCTTTGCGTTCAATCGCCTGGACGCCGGTGTCGGCTGGCGGCGGGGTGCGATCGCATCGAAGGGTGCGGCGTGCTTTTCTGAGTTGATGGCCGACGCGGTGCACTGTCGATATCAGGCCCCGAAGTTCTCGGTGTCGACCTCACCCGAAGACTGCGGGCTGTAGCGCGGACCCATCACGGTGCGTTGGTTGATGAGCGCGCCGGCGCGCTCGATCACCGCTGCGGGCAACGTCAATGCCGCGGCGCCGAGATCGTCGAGCAGATGCTCGGCGCACGTCGTGCCCGGGATCGGCACGATGTTTTCACCCTGCGCCAGCAGCCAGGCGAGCGCCAGTTGCGCCGGCGTGATGCCGGCCTCGGCGGCCAGCGCCACGCGACCCTCGCGCAGGCGCAGGTTGGCCTGCCAGTGCGCCGGCTCCATGAAGCGCGGCATGCTGCGGCGGATGTCCTTGGCGTCGAGCTTCGTCACGTCCGGCGGCTCGGCTGTGAGATAGCCGCGCGCCACCGGGCTGAAGGCAACGAAGGCGGCGCCAATCTCGCGGCAGGCCGCATGCACCGCGATTTCGGCATTGCGCGTCCACAGCGAATATTCGGTCTGCACCGCGGCGATGGGGTGCACCGCGTGCGCGCGCTTCAGCGTTGCGGCCGACACCTCGGAAAGGCCGAGCGCGCGGATCTTGCCCTCGGCCTTCAGGCGCGCCATCTCGCCCACGCTCTCCTCGATGGGCACCTTCTTGTCCCAACGGTGCAGGTAGTACAGGTCGATGACTTCCGTGCCCAGGCGCTTCAAGCTGTCTTCGCAGTTGCGCCGCACGGCTTCGGGGCGGCCGTCGATGACGCGCTTCACGCCATCCTCGAACATCACGCCCGCCATGCCGCCCTTGCTTGCCAGCGTGACGCGCTGGCGGTGCGGCTTGAGCACGCGGCCCACCAGCGTTTCGTTGTGGCCGAAGCCGTAGAGCGCGGCGGTATCGAACATCGTCACGCCCGCGTCCAGCGCTGCCAGCAGCACGCGTTCGGCCTGTTCGGGCGGCGGCGGCACGCCGTAGGCATGGCTGAAGTTCATGCAGCCCAGGCCGATGGCCGAGACGGAGAAGGGGCCGATGCGGCGCGTGGGCAGCGAGACCGCGGTGGGTTTGGTGTTCATGGCGCGCGCATTGTCGCGAACTGATCGCGAGCCAGTCGCGAACACACCACACCGGGCACCGGGCGCCGGGCGCCGGGCAAGGTGCTGCGCGACTGCATACCTAGTCATGGCGGATCGAAGCGCCGGCCTCCGCCGCTTTGAGCGCCCGTTGCGGGAAATCACGTAGCGGGCTGCGCTCGACAGTTGCTAGGATTGCATACGTATGCGCCGTGAACCTGAGTCGGCAACGCCGATGAATCCCACCGGCCTGGCCGCCCGCTTCATTCCGTTCTCGAGCCTGCGCTCGACGACGGAGGCGTTCATCGACTATTGCCTGCCCGAGTGCAAGCCCAAGCTGAACTACGCCTTGATCGGTCCGGGCGTGGCGCAGAACCCGAACCAACCTGTCAACCTGCGCGAGCCGCATGGCTTTCAGGTGGGCGGCGTGTCGCTGCCGCACGGCAAGGTCAACCCTGCGCACATGCACTTCACCTGCGAGGTGTTCATCTGCACGCGGGGCAACTGGCGCATCCAGTGGGGCTTCAACCCCGAGCCCAGCGCCGCCGAGATCGGCGAGGGCGACATCGTTTCGGTGCCCACATGGGTCTACCGCGGCTTCACCAACGTGGGCGTCGACGATGGCTTCATGTTCACCGCGTTGGGTGGCGACCGCACCGGCGGCGTGCTGTGGGGCCCGACCACGGTGGAGGCGGCGGCGCGCCACGGCGTCTACCTCACCGACGACTACCGCATGATCGACACCACGCGCGGCGAGGTGGTGCCCACAGGCACGCGGCTGTTCCAGCCGATGACGGCACAGCAGATCTCGCAGTTGCGCGCTTGGTCGCCGCAGGAGATGCTGGGCCGCATCGTGCGCTTTGCCGACCTGCGCTGGTCCAGCCACGGATTGCTGGATTCCGCGTTGCCCGGCTGCGGTGCACAAATGGCCGCCGCGGTGGGGCTGGGCATGACCGAAGACCGCAACCTGCAGGCCCCTGTGGCCAATGCGCATGGTGTGTCCATCGAGTGGCTGCGCGTTCCCCCCGGCGGCGGCGTGTCACGTCACCTGCTCGACGACAAGCAGGTGCTGATTGCCAAGGCTGGCCGCATCGAGCTGTCGGTGGACACCACCGAAGGGCCGGTGGTCCACACGCTGGTGGGTACAACCACCGCTTGGGATACGTTCTCCGTGCCGCCAGGCTGCTGGCGCACGTTGCGCAATGCCGGCAATCACGAAGCCCTGGCCATCGTCATGACCGCCGGTGACCACCGCAAGCGCATCACCTGGGCCGATGCGGTGGTCGCGGCTGCAGCCCGTGCGGGCCTGGCCCGCGATGCCAGTGGCTTCGTGGCCCCCAAGGCCTTCGTCGACCGCGCGCAGCAGTGACCTGCACGTTGACCATGCAGCCACATTCATCCTCCGGCGCGCGCTTTCTCACCACCCACGTCGGCTCGCTGCCGCGCTCGCAGCCCGTGGTCGACCAGATCTTCGCGCGCGAGAAGGGCGAGCCTGTCGACGAGGCCACCTTCGACGCCATCATGGCCGCCGCCGTGGACGACGTGGTGCGCCGCCAAGTGCAGACCGGCATCGACATTGTCTCCGACGGCGAGATGAGCAAGATCAGCTACGCCACCTACATCAAGGACCGCTACACCGGCTTCGACGGCGACAGCCCGCGCCGCACGCCGGCCGACCTGCTGGACTACCCCGGCTTCTTGAAGCGCCTGGCCGCAGGCGGCGGCACGCCCACCTACCGCCGGCCCTGCTGCACCGGCCCCATCGCGGTGAAGGACACCGAGCCGCTGCGCAAGGACATTGCCCACGTCAGGGCCGCCGCTGCCAAGCACGGCGCGCGCCAGGTGTTCATGAATGCGGCCTCGCCCGGTGTGGTGTCGCTGTTTCAGCCCAACCGGCACTACGCCAGCGACGACGACTATCTCGAAGCCCTGGCCCATGCGCTGCGCCATGAGTACCACGCCATCGTGGACGCCGGGCTGATCCTGCAGCTGGATTCGCCCGACCTGGGCCTGGGCCGGCACATGATGTACAAGGATCTGGAAGAGGGTGCCTACCTGGCGCGCATCGAGCGCCACGTGGAGGCGCTGAACCTGGCGCTGGCTGCGATACCGGCCGACCGCATGCGCATGCACGTGTGCTGGGGCAACTACGAAGGCCCGCACCACAAGGACGTGCCGCTGGCCACCATCCTGCCCGTGGTGCTGAAGGCCAAGCCGCAGGGCCTGTTGTTCGAGTCCTCCAACCCGCGCCATGCCCACGAGTGGGAGACGCTGCAGGAGATGAAGCACCGCATCCCCGATGACAAGGTGCTGATCCCCGGCGTGCTGGACTCCACCACCAACTTCGTCGAGCACCCGCGCCTGGTGGCGCAACGCATCGAGCGCTTCGCCGGCATCGTCGGGCGCGATCGTGTCATCGCCGGCACCGACTGCGGGTTCGGCACCTTTGCCGGCTTCGGCGCGGTGGATGCCGACATCGTCTACGCCAAGTTCGCGGCCATGGCCGAGGGCGCGGCACTGGCCAGCAGCCGTTGCTGGCGCTAGAGCAACGACGCCTCGGGCACGTCGTTGCATCTTGTTCTCAGACCCGCCCCGCAAAGCGCCCGGATTCACCCACTCGTCAATGCACAACACTGGAGGACCTCACACCATGCGCACCGCTCCCCAACGCCATCGCCTGGCGCGTCACATTGCCGTGGCACTCGGCTCCTTGTCTGGTGCCCTGGTCATGGGCCTGCCCGGCACTGCCCTGGCCCAGACCGCGCCCGCCCCCGCCGCGCCCGACACGGGCGAGCTGCAGAGCGTCACCGTCACGGCAAACCGCCGCGCCGAAGACCAGCAGAAGGTCAGCGTTTCCGTCACCGCCGTCACCGGGGCCACGCTGGCCGAGCGCAACGTGACGGACCTGTCGCAGATGGAGAGCTTGTCGGCCGGCTTCACCTTCAGCCGCTCGGGCGTGGATGCCCGGCCTTCGATTCGCGGCGTGCGCACCGAGAACGTGGGCGTCAACGGTGACACCACGATCGGCTACTTTGTCGACGGCGTGTACAAGTCGCGCGCGCAGCAGGCCATGCTGGGCTTCGTCGACGTGGCGCGCGTGGAGATCATGCGCGGCCCGCAGGGCACGCTGTTCGGCCGCAACACCTTCGGTGGCAGCGTGGTCATTACCACGGTCGAGCCCGAGTTCCGGAGCCTGGAGACCAGCGCCGCACTGGGCCTGGGCAGCTTCGGCAAGAAGCGGTTCGACGGCGTGCTGAATCTGCCGCTGGGTGAGATGGTGGCTGTGCGCCTGGCCGGTGTCGTCGAAAAGGCCGACCCCTGGGTGAAGAACGACTACGACACCAGCGCCGGCCTCTTCGACAGAGACCTGAAATACCTGCGCGCCTCGATCAAGTTCAAGCCGACGCGCGAGTTCGACGCCGTGCTGCGCGCCGACGTCACCGACCAGGGCGGCAACGGCGGCTCGGCGTTCGGCTACAAGCTGGCCGGCACGTACTTGCATACCCCTTCGTGCCAGCAGCTCTTCAACGCCGACCGGCTTGTGCTGAACACCCGCGGCGGCAACCGCGATGCCGTCAACGACTGCACGCGCACCGAAGGCGCGGGGGCCGGCACCGGAGCCAATGCGGTCGGCACCGGGGTTGACCTCGGCGTACCGCTGTACGCGCCGGGCCAGCTGGACCGCATCGACAACGACTACCGGCCGTCCCTGGATCTGCGCGACAGCAACTTCACGGCCGACCTCACCTATCGCTTGTCGGGGGTGACGCTGAAGTCCATCACCGGCTTTGCCGATTTCACGGCCACGCGCACGCAGGACACCGACTTCTCGTCATCCACCATCGGACGCGACTACCAGAAGACCTCCGCCAAAACCCTCACGCAGGAGTTGCAAGTGCTCAGCGAAGGCGAGGGGCCGCTCGGCTACGTGGCAGGCGTGTACCTGTTCAAGGACGAATTGACGGGACGCTTCATCAACGAGCAGCAGCCGCGCACCATCCGCTCACCGGCCCTGGCTGCTCCGATCACGCTGGCGCAGAACGGCGCCGGCTTCTTCGACCTGCAGCGGCCCGAGACCGAGTCCACTGCCATCTACGGGCAGTTGACCTTTCGCGCCACCGACGCACTGAGCGTGACCGCCGGGGCCCGCTACACACGCGACAAGAAGTCGTTCAGGTTCGCCAACGCCAACGCGGTGCTGCCGCTGAACGTCGCAGGTGCACCCGACGGCACGCTGATCACGCTGGATACGCCCGATCCGGACGAGTCCGCCTTTGGCGCCGCGGGCACCACCAACTGCACCGGCAGCAATGCCCAGCCCGGTTTCAACTGCCTGCCCGGCACCAACGTCCTGACCGGTGCCACCTATGCCGACGCCACCTTCAGCAAGGCCACCGGCAAGCTGGCGGTGGACTACAAGCTGAGCGCGAGCCAACTGCTGTATGCCTCGGTGGCCACGGGCTTCCGTTCAGGTGGTTTTAATTCCGGCCAGGCCGTCGAGTCGCTGCGGACTTTCCAGCCCGAGGAGGTCACGGCACTCGAGGTGGGCTCGAAGAACCGCTTCCTGCGCAACACGCTGCAGGTCAACCTGGCGGCCTTCAGCAACGACTACACCAACCTGCAGGAACAGCGCCAGGTGCCCGTGGGCGCGGCCACGGTCTCGGTCATCTTCAATGCGGCCAAGGCCAAGTCCAAGGGCCTGGAAGCCGAAGTGGAGTGGCGCCAGAGCCGGGACCTGGCGCTGGGTGGCACCTTGTCGCTGCTGGACGCCAAGTACACCAGCTTCCCCGATGTGGCGCTGCCATTCGGCACCACGATCCTGGTGGCCGACCCGACCTCGATCGCCCCGCAGACCGACGCCAACGGCATCGTCATTGCGCCTGCAGGCCAACGGCGCGTGTTTGCGCCGGGCTACAACTGCGGCGTCGTGCCCGGCACAGGCGGCGCCGGCCAACCGGCGGCGGCCTTCGGCTGCGACCTCTCGGGCAAGCGGCTGCCCTATGCGGCGAAGTACCAGGGTTCGGTCTTTGCCCGCTACGACTTCAGCCTGCCCGATGGCAGCACGCTCACGCCCACCTTGGTGGCCACCTACTCCAGTGGCTATTACGGCCAGCCCACCAATGCCGAGATCGAGAAGCAGGGCTCGTACGTCAAGACCGACTTCAAGCTGAACTGGCGCCTCAACGAGCGCTTCTCCTTGCAGGCCTACGTCGACAACCTGTCCGACGAGCAAACCATCAACCGCTTCGTCTGGGGCGGTGGCGGCACCCTGCAGGTCAGCGCGGCGGCCCCGCGCACCTTTGGCTTGAAGCTCTCGTATTCGAACTTCTGAGCGCCGAGGGGCCGCGCCCGCCGCGGCCCCTGGTTTCGAGGCTCTCGCATCGGCGTTTGGCGGTTCTCATACGAAGTCGCGTTCGTTCTCTTGAGAAACAAGACCTCATGCTGCTGTGGCGGGATCAGGCCGTTGGGGCGCACTGCGCCGCGAATGTCCTCCGACCTCGGCGGGGGGGCCTCGGTCCCCCCCTTCTTTTCGGTGCGCAGTACGCCCCACCGGCCTGATCCGGCACCTGTGGGGCATTCGAACAAGGACCGCTGCGGTGGTTGCGGCCGAGGGTGCCGGGTGGCCGATGGAGCGAAATAAAGGGGGAGACCGAGGCGCCAGCCGAGGTCGGAGGACATTCGCGGAATCGGCCACCCGGCGCGCTCGGCCGCGCGCCACAACGGCGCCCGGCCTTCAGACCCTCGGCCACCTCACCGTTGTTTCTGCGCGAACGCCGGGAGCCGACAGGCGCCGGGGATGCTCATAAGCCGACGCCGGCTTCTATGCGATTGAACGCAAAGCCGTATCAGTCGCGCAGCGCGGCAAAGAGGTCCACATCCATCTGCAGCAACAAATGCGGCAGGTCGATCAGCACCCAGTTCTCGGTCAGCCAGCGTCCATCGCAGCGCCACCAGTCGGCCACGCGCATGCCGATCTGGCGCTGGGTGGCTCTCGCGCCCAGGTAGTCGCCCGCGTGCGTGGCGCTCACACTCGGCCACCCGGTCGAGGCCACGAACGGGCCCTCGGCAAAGCGAGCGCGGTGGCCCGCGCCCTTGCGGTCCGGAAAGGCATGCAGGAAGGGCTGCTGATGGTGGCGCTGAAAGCTGGAGATGCCGCGCGTGGTGCCGATGCCGCAGGGCCCGTACCACATCATGTTCGGGTGCCAGAAGCGCTCCATGCCCATCGACTCGAGACTCACGCCGTCGAAGTCGAACAGGCCCTGGAACATGGCCAGTGTGCGGCGCAGGCTCTCCTGGCCGAGAGCAGGATCGCTGGCGCCCAACAACAGCCCGTCGCGTGACGCGGGGCCGGGCACCAACCAGTCCAGTCCACGGCTGGGCGGCAGCAACTGGCGGCCGGCCTGGCGCGCCAGATCGACGATGTCGAGCAGCACGCGGGCTTCGGTGATCTGGCCACCCGCGCCCTTGGGGTTGGGTTGCCAGCGGTAGAACTCACCGAAGCGCAACACCGCGGGCTCCCCGGTGGCCGGGATGCCCAGCCACGGCTGGCGAAAGGTGCCGATGTAGTGGCCCATCGCCGTGGCCCACCAGCCCTCACCCCGAACCTCCGGCGGCGAATAGCCCACGCTGCCTTCGGACGGGCTGGTCCACTCACCCGCGAAGAACAGGTCGATGCGGCGCTCGAGATCCGGGAATGCCGCCTGCAGCGGGCCGTAGAACTGCTCCAGCACAGCTTGCACGCCCGCCAGTTCATTGATCGGGTGGAACACATGCCAGCGGGCCTGCGGCGCCACCTGCTCGCGCAACGCGGTGGCCATCTCGGGGCCGGGCAGGCGTTGCACCAGCCGCCAGACGTCGGCTTTGCAAGCAGCCAGAGTCTTCCCGTGGGCGACGGCGGCTTGCGCAATCTCGGACTTGGATTCATTGTTCATTCGAGTGCCCCTGTGCTGTGGAGGTGCCACTGGCCGGCGCGCATCAGCCCTTCACCGCCCCCTGCGTCAACCCCGAGACGATCTGCCGCTGGAACAGCGCCACCAGCAGGATCAGCGGCAGCGTGATGCTCACCGCGCCGGCCACACCCTGCATCAGCAGCGCCTCGCTTTCGGCGCTGATGGCGTTCGCGATGGCCGCGGGCATGGTCATCTTCTCGGCGTTGGTGAGCGCCGAGCTGAGCAGGAAGTCGTTGTAGGCGAGCAGGAAGCTGAACAGGCCCGTGGTGACGATGCCCGGCCACATCACCGGCACGATGACACGGCGGAAAGCCTGCGCGCGCGTGCAGCCGTCCACCTGCGCGGCTTCGTCCAGCTCGGCCGGGATGTGCATGAAAAACGAGCGCAGCATCCAGATCGTGAACGGCTGGTTGATGGCCACCAGCACCAGCACCAGCGCGAAGGTGGTGTTGCGGATGCCCATGGCGTCGAACATCGCGAAGAACGAGGGCAGCAGCGTCGAATGCGGAATGGCGCGAAAGGCCAGCGCCACCAGCAGCAGCCAGAAGCCGAGGCTGCCGCGGTAGCGGCTGAAGGCGTAGCCGGCCAGGCAACCCACGCTGAGCGAGACGCTCACCACCGACAGCGTGACCACCGCCGTGTTGAAGAAGTTGAGATAGAAGGCCTGGTCCACCCACAGGCGGCGGTAGTTCTCGATGGTGATGGGCGCCAGCCACTTCAGCGGCGACGAAAATGCGTCCACGTAGTCGCGCAGCGAGATCAGCACCATCCACAGGATCGGCAGGCAGGCCAGCAGCAACCAGGCCGCCAAGCCCAGGTGAAAGGCGATGCCGGCGGTGGCGCCCGCTTTCTTCATTGCCATCTCAAAGCTCACCGCGATGCTCGCGCCAGGTGCGGCGCAGCAGCGGGATCAACAACACGCCGATGCCGATCAAGGTCAACACCGCCGCCGCGCTGGCTTTGAAGGGGTTGTTCTCTTCCAGCAGCACAGAGTAGGTGAGGTACTGCACGCTGGTGGTGAAGGCGCCGCGCGTGAGCACCAGCACCGGCTCGAATACGCGGTAGGCGTCCATCAGGTGGATCAGCGTGACGAAGACCAGCAGTGGCGCCAGGTGCGGCAGCGTCACGTAGCGCAGTTGCTGCCAGCGTGAGGCACCGTCCAGCCGCGCCGCCTCCAGCGAATCTTGCGGCACGCCCTGCAAGCCGGCGTAGAACACGATGAAGGCAAACGGCGTCACGTGCCAGATGCCGTACAGGATGATGAGCAGCCGCGCCGACCAGGCTTCGGCCATCCAGAACACCTGGAGTCCCACCTGCTGCAGCAGGTGGGACACCAGGCCGTCGTCGCGGAACAACCACTTGATGGCCAACGCCCCTACCACGGGCGTGATGATGAAGGGCAGCAGCGATGCGGCGATGAACAGGCCCTTGAGCCGCTGCGTCACCCGGTTCATGGCCAGCGCCATGGCCAGGCCGGCACCCAAGATGAAGGGCGTGGTGGCCAGCGTGTACAGCAGCGTGAAGCCGAGCGCGCCGATGAATTCGTTGTGGCCGTCGCCGGTCGGCATTGCCGGCATTGCCAGCATTGCCGACGCTGTCGGCGATGCGGAGGTGGCTGGTGCAGCTGGCGTGGCCGGTGCTCCAGCTGGCTCGCCGCCGGCCGCTGTCTTGTCCAGTCCGAGGATGTTGCGGTAGTAGCTCAGGCCCGCAAAGCGGCAGTTCTGCAGCGCGCGGCCGGCAGCATCCACCCGTGCCCGTTGCGTGGTCACCGTCGTCGCGCCGAAGGGGCCGGTCTGCTGCACCGCCACCAGCTCCAGCTGCGGCGTGCAGTTGCGCACCGACAGCCACAGCGTCATCAGCATCGGGAAGGCCAGCAAGGCCAGCATTAGCAGCACCGAAGGCGCGGAGAACTGCAGGAAGCTCTTGCGCTTCATGCACCGGCCCCGCGGATGTAGCCCTTCTCGATCGCCGCCAGGCGGTACGACGCCGCCGCGCCCGCCAGGGCCTGGGCGGGCTCGCGCACGCCCTTGATGGCATCGGCCAGCACCTTGCCCACCTGGGCGTGGGCCAAGCTGAAGAAGGGCTCGGCCGGCCACACCTTGGCGCCACCGGCCAGCGCCAGCGCCACGCCGACGCCGGTGCGGCCGGGTTGGTAGTTGCTGCGCACCCAGATGGTGAGGTGATTGCCCTCGACCACCGAGGCTTCGGACAGCATCTCCATCAGCACCTGGAAGGTGGCTTCGCGTTGCGCCGGGCCGTTGCGAGGCATGACCACGCCGTCCCACCACATGTGCGCTGCGCTGCCGCCGCCGGGCCGTGCCGCCGGCGCGGCGGCAAAGTCGATCAGGCCGGCCACGCGCGAGGCGCTGGGGTCGTCCATGCGCGCGGCGCGGCTGGCCCACAGCACGCCCATCGCGGCGCGGCCCTGCTGCAACTGGTTCATCACATCGTCGGAATTCGAGGCCAGGGCATTGGGTGACATGTGCGGCAGCAGCGAGCGCATCAGCGCCACGCTGGCCACGCCCTCGGGCCCATGGAATGCCGGCTCGGCGCTGCCGGGCTGGAAGAAGCGGCCACCCATGCTGGACAACAAGTTGGTGAACTCGGTGGCCAGGTCCGAGCCCTGGGCGAAGGTCTGCGCAATAGGGTGCATGATGCCGGGCTCTCGGGCGCGCAACAGCGTCGCGGCCTGCAGCATCTGCTCATAGGTGGTGGGCACCGCGATGCCGTGGCGCTGGAACAGGTCACGCCGGTAGTAGAGGTTCTGCGTGTTCTGCATGAAGGCGATGGCCATCACCTCGCCGTTCATGCGCACCAGCATGCGCTCTTCGAGCTTGTAGCGCGCGCCGTACTTGCGCACGAGATCGGTCAGCGGGACCAGCTGGCTGCGCGCGTAGAGATCGCTGAAGACGCTGGCCGACACCACCGCGGCGTCGAAGGGTGATTTGCCGGCCGAGGCGAAGGCGGTCTCGACTTCGCTCTGCACCCGCGGCGTGAGCTTGACGTTGACGCGCAGGCCGCCGCCATTGCACGCCGTGGCCCTCTTGGCCAGGTGCTGCATCACCGGGAACGAATTGGCCACCAGCTCCACGCGGGCCTGCAGGCCGGCCTGCCGGCAGAGCGGCTCGGCCAGCGCAGCGGGCACCGCGCCGGCCGTGAGCGCGCCCATGAGCAGGTGGCGGCGTTGCATGCTCGAGACTACGGGAGATCCATGAGCGACTGATGGCGACTTCTGGGCGGACTCTGGGCGGACTCTGGGCGGCTTCTGGGCGACCTAGATCCGCATGCGCTGCGTGCTGGCCGCATCGAACAAGAAGCAGCACCCGGCTTCTGTGGACAGCGCCAGCGGCGCATCGATGGCGACACGAAAGGCCTTGGGCGCGCGCGCGGCCACCAGATGTTTGCCAGCGCGTACGGTGACGAGCGTGGACTCGCCGGTGAGCTCGACACTGAAGACCGGGCCCTCGATGGCCGCCGCGCCGCCGTCGGCCAGAGCCAGATCCTCAGGACGCACGCCCAGCACCACGCCCGCTCGCGTCAGCGCGGCGAAACCGGCGATGCGGACCCCGGGCGCCACGAAGCGCCCGGCCTGCAACTCACCCTCGATCAGGTTCATCGGCGGCGAGCCGATGAAGCCGGCGACAAAGAGATTCGCCGGGTCGTTGTAGATGGCCTCGGGCGTGCCGATCTGCTGGATCTGCGCCTTGCTCATCACCACCACGCGGTCGGCCAGGGTCATGGCCTCGATCTGGTCGTGCGTGACGTAGATCGTGGTCACGCCCAGCTCATGGTGCAGGTGCTTCAAATGCGCGCGCATGCTCACGCGCAGCTTGGCGTCGAGATTGGACAGCGGCTCGTCCATCAGGAATACCGCCGGCTGGCGCACGATGGCGCGTGCCAACGCCACGCGCTGGCGCTGGCCGCCCGACAGCTCCTTGGGCTTGCGCTGCATGAAGTCGGTCAACTCCACACGTTCGGCCGCCTGCTGCACGGCCGGGCCGATCTGCGCTGCCGGCATGCCGCGAATCTTGAGCGGAAAGGCGATGTTCTCGCGCACCGTCATGTTGGGGTACAGGCCATAACTCTGGAACACCATGGCCACGTCGCGGTCCTTGGGCTCCAGATCGTCGACGCGGCGCTCACCGATCCACACCTCGCCTTCGCTCGGGTCTTCGAGCCCGGCCACCATGCGCATGGTAGTGGTCTTGCCGCAACCCGAGGGGCCCAGCAGCACGAGGAATTCGTGGTCGGCGATGTCCAGGTCCATCGGCTGCACTGCCGTGGTGGCGCCCCAGCGCTTGGCCACACCCTTCAGCTGCACACGCGCCACGCTCAGGTCCTCGGCTCGAGCACCTGCATCCAGGTGGCGACGTCGTCGATCAGGTGCCACTCGCGCACCACACGGCCAGCCTCGAACTCGGCATGCGAGATGCCCATCACTTCCACCGGCCGGCCCGTGGCGCGGCCATAACGGCCATCGCCTTCATGGCGGGCCATCACGCGCCAGCGCGCGGCGACGGCGGTGGCGCGGCCGGGGCGTTGGTTGGCCACCAGATGCTCGATCTCGATGCGTGCCGCCTTCAGCGCGCCGGTCAAACCACGCCAGAAGGCCTGCAGCGCAGCAACACCCACCGCGGCTTCGCCACCTGGCAGCGCGGCGATGGCGCCGGCAGCGTGAGTGCCGCTCAGCACGCCGACGTCATCCGCCGTCCACAGGCCAATCAGCAGATCAGCGTAGGCCGCCGCCGGCGTCTGCGTGTCGACAAACGAGACATAGCCACCGGGCGCTGCCGGCATCACGGGCTTGTGCCAGCCGCCGCGTTCGTCCAGCCAGGCCTGAGCCACGTCGCGCTCATGGCGGCCGATCTGCCGCGCGATGGCGGCTTGGTCGCGCACCAGCCATTCATGCACGATGCGGTTGCCCACGCATACGCAGTCGGCCACCGTGCGCGCGTTGACCGCCCGCCCCGAAGGCGGCCC
The DNA here is from genome assembly GCA_031401195.1 of Burkholderiales bacterium. Lineage (GTDB taxonomy): Bacteria > Pseudomonadota > Gammaproteobacteria > Burkholderiales > Burkholderiaceae_C > Rubrivivax. The sequence goes on along the minus strand of JANNRI010000195.1, from coordinate 51,175 downwards.
GAAGGCACCGGGGCCGGCGTGTGTCATCGGGCTGAAGATACGGTGCGACGAGAGAAAGCCGCGCTCCTCGTCGCCCGAGATGATCACGTCCTCGGCCAACAGCCGCCGGTCGGGGAAGGCCACCAAGGTCGTGCGCGTGCCTTCGATGACGGGTTCGATGCCGATGCTCACCGCCGACGGTGTTTCGACCGCGCAGCCCTCGCCGTAGTAGCGGCGGATGTCGTCGATGCGGCGGCCCTCCCAGATGCGGTCGGTGATGACGCGGATGTAGTGGTCCAGGTCACGGAACTCGGCGTCGAAGCCTTTCATCGGCGGCGCCTCATGAGATCGTCTTTCGGCGTGGAGTTCGGGTCGGTGCCGCGGCTTTCGCGGATGCCGCCGGTGCTCGGGATGCAGGCGGAATACGGGCCGAGGCGCGCACGATCAGCGAACCCGGCACGACAACGTTTCGCGCCGGGCCGGCGCCTTCTTCACGCAGCCGTTCCTGCAGCAGGCCGACGGTGGCCTCGATCATCGGGTCCACCGGCTGCTCGAAGGTGGTGAGGCGGTAGGCACCCCAGTCGGCCTGCGGCACATTGTCGAAACCGACCACCGAGACATCGTCGGGCACGCGCAAACCCAGCTCGAAACGCAAGGCATCCATCACCGCAAAGGCCATGTGGTCGCTGGCCACGAATACGGCATCAGGGCGTTCGCGGCCGCTTGCAAACAGCGTAAGTGCGGCCTGGCGCGCCTGGGCGAAGTCGTAGTTGCCGGTGGCACGCGCCCAGATGTGCAGGCCAGCCGCCGACAGGCCTTCACGAAAGCCGCGCTCGCGTTCCAGGTTGGTGGACGACTCTTCGTTGCCGGCGATATAGGCGATGCGGCGATGACCGCCGGCCGCCAGAAACCCGGCCAGCGCGCGCCCGCCGGCGACGTTGTCTCCGCGCACCGAACTCACCGACTGGGTGGTGTTGGCGCCGGCATCCGCCATCACGCGATTGAACAGCACCACCGGAATCTCGGCATCGGCGCAGTTGCGCGCCAGCGCGGACGACAGCGTGGTCGCTGCCAGCACGATGCCGTCGACGTGGTATTGCAGGATCTCGGTCACCAACTCATCCGCATTGGGGTTCTGATTGACGAACAGCAGCACGTGGTAGCCGTCGCGCTGCAAGCGCTCGGCCAGCCGCTGCAGCGCCACCGGGTAGAACAGGTTCTCCAGGTAGGACAGCACCAGGCCGATGATGCGCGAGCGGCCGGTGATGAGGCTGCGCGCATGGGCGTTGGGCCGGTAGCCGAGCCTCTGCGCCGCGGCCATCACGCGCAAGCGCGTGGCCTCGGACACGCTGGCGCCGGGGGTGAAGGTGCGGCTCACGGCCGATTGCGACACCTGGGCCAGGCGCGCCACGTCGAAGGAGGTGACAGTGGACTTCATGTCCGCGATCATGCCGCGGTCCAGCCGCCGTGCACCATCAAGGCGCTGCCGGTCACCAGGGCCGCCGCGTCGCTGCACGGATAAACGACGGCTTCCATCACGTCTTCCAGCCGCCCGATGCGCTCGAGCGCGATGCGGGACGACGGAGCGCTGTGCGCCGTTGAAGAATGATCGCGCTGAGCATACGTATGCATTATGCAATTCGCAGGTGCCCGCCTTGCAATGGTGTATGCCCGGGGCGCGAGCCGCTCGAGCGCATCACGGCGCTGGCGCGGCAGCAAGGCGTGCTGCTGGCCCTACCGGCATTCGGCGAACGCATCGCCATGCCCGCCCCTTGAGGCGGCGGCGGGTCGACAATCGGCGGCGTGGCCACCGAGTCGCTGATCCTGCTCAACCCGAATGCGGCCGGCGGGCGCGCCATGCGCCTGGCGGCGCCCATGGAGCAGTGGGCGCGCACCCAGCCGCAGCGGCCGCGGCTGCATGTGGCCAGCAGCATCGATGAATCCGCGGCGGCCCTGCTGGCCCTGGCGCCGGGCAGCCGCGTGGCCGTGGTGGGCGGCGACGGCACATTGCATCACCTGCTGCCGGCCTGGCGCGCGCAGGGGCATGTGCTGGGCATCTGCCCTGTGGGCACCGGCAACGACACGGCGCGTGCGATGGGCGTGCATCGCCTCGCCTGGCCGCAGGCCCTGGCCTTGGCGCTGGAGGGCGCGCCCAGACGCATCGATCTCGCGTGGTTGCGCGCGGGCTGCTCTGAATCTGAATCTGGACCTCAGGCGCAGCAGCCCTTCATCTCGAGCCTGGCGGCAGGGTTCGACGCGGCGGTGGCGCAGGCCGCGCTGCGGGCGCCACCGCTTCTGCCCGGCATGCTGCGATACCTTTGGGCCACGCTCGCGCAGTTGCGTGCGCTGAAGCCTCAATCGATGCGCGTGAGCTGCGACGGCAAAGTCGTGCACGACGGTGCGGCGCTCTTTGCCTCCACGCTCAATACGCGCAGCTACGGCAGCGGCATGCCGGCGGCACCGCACGCGCGCATCGACGACGGCGAACTCGACCTGCTGGTGGCGGGCCGCTTCAGCCGTGGGGGCGTGCTGGCCATGCTGCCGCTGCTGCTGGCGGGCTGGCACTTGCACCACCCGCGCGTACACACGCACCGTTTCAAGACGCTGCGTGTTTCCGCCGATGTGGCGCTGCCGCTGGCGGCCGACGGTGAAGCACTGGCATCCGCAGCGGAACTCGAGGTGGGCCTGTGGCCTGGGGCCCTGCTCGCGGTGGGTGTGGATTGACCGCGCTGGACACCAGCCGGTCGTTGGGCGCGTGGGTGGATTTGGTTGGAGGCCATCGTCAGGGAGGCGTGGGCCTGGCGCCGCGTGCGTTGATGGTGGCCAACCCCGACGTGCGGCGCTTGACCGTGGGTGTGCCCCAGTAGTCCACCGTGCCAACGCCGGAGATGGTGATGGACAGGTCCTGTTCGGCCCAGACCTTCACCTCACCCAGGCCGCTGACAGTGACCCGCGCGGACTGCGCCTGCAGCTGTTCGCCGCGAAAGTCGCTCTTGCCGGACACGCTCACGCTCAGCTGATCCACCACGCCGGCAAACTGGCCGTCGCCCGCACCGGAGACGCTGAACCGCAACTCGCTGGCCTGCAGGCGGTCAAAGCGGGCGACGCCGGCGCCAGAGATGTCCACCAGCAGCCGGCCGACTCTCACCGGCTGCGCCGCCAGCACGTCGGCCGCACCGGAGATCGACAGCCGCTTCAGGTCGCGGGCGGTGATGGTCAGCTGCAGCCGTCGGCTGTTCCAGAACTTCCAGGTGCCGCTCTGGCGGATGTTGAGCCGGCCGCGGTGCAAGTCCAGCTGCACTTCGCGCTGCAGCTCCTCATCCCCTTCGACCACCACCTGGTCGGTGGTGCCTTGCTCGAAGCGCACCTCGGCGTGGCCGTGGATCTCCAGCTCGTCGAAGGGCCCGGGCGTGTAGATGCGGCCGGGGCCGGCCTGTGCATGCGCAACCCCCGCGCCCATCAAGGCGCCCGCCAGCAGGGCGGCGCAGGCCATGCGGCGGGTGTTCATAACGAGTCGGCCCGCAGTTGCTTGGACACTTCGCGGCTGGCCGTGATGCGCGTGCCATCGCGCAGCTGCACCACGAGCTGCGAGCTCTCGTCCGGCGTCATGGCCACGACAAAGTCGAGGTTCACGATGCAGCTGCGGTTGACCTTGAGAAAGCGCGCCGGGTCCAGCCGCTGCTCGAAGCTGACGATGGGCAGCCGCACGAGATAGCTGCGGCCCTGGCTGGTGACGGCGGTGTACTTGGTGTCCGAGCGCAGGTGCTCGATGGCCTCCACCTGCAGCGGCACGATGCGTCCGACATCTCGCACCAGCAAGCGCGTCAGCGGGCCCTGCGTTGCGGCCTGCGAGGCCGCCTCCAGAGCGGGTAACGCGGTGTGCCGGTGCCCGGAATCCTCCACCACGTGCTGCACGGCCTCGTCGAAGCGCTCGCGTGAGAAGGGCTTGAGCAGGTAGTCCACGGCATGCAACTCGAAGGCCGTGAGCGCGTGTTCGTCGTAGGCGGTGGTGAAGATCACCGCGGGCCCCGGGCGTGGGCCGTCGGCGGCCAGGGCGCGCAGCACCTGCAGGCCCGTGAGGCCGGGCATCTGGATGTCCATCAACACGAGGTCGGGCTGCTGCGCGCGGATGGCCGCCAGTGCAGCCGGGCCATCACCCACGCAGCCCAGCAGCTGCAACTGCGGCAGCGCGCGCACCCAATCGGCAAGGCCGTCGCGGGCCAGAGGTTCGTCTTCGGCGATGAGGGTTGTCAGCGGCATCGTTGGGCTCTCTCGCGATCAATCTCGTTGCGGGATCAGCACTTCGACCTCGAAGCCCTGCCCTGGGGCGCTGCGCACCTGCAGCCGGGCCCGGCCCCCGTAGTCCAGTTCAAAGCGCCGTTGCAGAGCCGACAGACCCACGCCGCGGCCCGGCGCGGCCGGGCGTGGAGGCCACTCGCAGCCGGCGCCGTCGTCGCGCACCAGCAGGCGCAGCAGGCCGCCTGCACGCTCGGCGCGGATGTGGAGTTCGCCCCCTTCGAGTTGCGGCGCCAGACCGTGCTGGACGGCGTTTTCGACCAGCGGCTGCAGGGTCAGCGGCGGCACCTCGTCGTCCAGCACCGCGTCATCCAGTTCCCAGCGCACTTTTAAGCGTGGGCCCAGGCGCAGGCTTTCCAGCGCCAGGTAGTCGCGCACGAAGTCCAGTTCGTCGCGCAGGGCCACGCGGTCTTGGCTGGCGCGCGTGCTGTCGAGAACGTGGCGCATCATGCGGGCAAAGCGCAGCAGTGCGTCCTCGGCGGCAGCCGGGTCGCGGCGCGTCAACATCAGCAGCGTGTTCAGGGTGTTGAAGAGGAAGTGCGGGTTGAGCTTGCCATTGATGGCAGCCAATTCCGCCCGCACCAGTGCAGCTTCGGCCCGCGCCGCCGACACGGCCACGTGCTGCGCGCGGCGTGCGTGCAGCGCGCCACCGAAGCCGAACACCAGTGCCAGGTAGACGAACACGCCCCAGACGGCGCGCCACAGCACGCGCTGCTCCAGCAAGGCGCTGGCGTGTTCAGTGCCGAAGAGCAGCCACGCCAGGCCGACCTCCAGGGCCAGCCACAAAAAGATGAAGACCGCGACACCCAAGGCGTGCAAACCCAGCCGCGCCACGCCCGAGGCCGGCCGGCCCTGGAGCCATCGCACCCAGGGCAGGGTCAGCAGGCCCACCACCATCGGTGCCGACAGGTTCAAGGTCGCCTCGTAAACACCCTCCCAGAGCCGCCAGCCGCCGCGCTGCCAATCGGTGCCGGCCATGGCGTACAGGCCCCAGCAGAGCAGACACAGGCCGGCGTAAGACAGCCACAGGCCTTGCCCGCCCATCTGTGGGGCCGGCAAGGCGGGTGCTTGTGCGCCGTGGGAAGGGGCCATGCGGTCATGCTAGGCCCTGGCCGCAGGCGCCGTCAGCGCAGCGCGATCAAGTGCGGGAAGCGGGCAGCCAAATGCGGGCGGCGCGGAGCGCGGCGAGTGGCGAGTGGCCAGTGGCGAGCGGCCCGAGCCTACTCAGCCAAAACGCCGATCCGCCGCGAGCGCCCCCAAACGCGCACCAATGGCATGAAAGCCCGCCACCATGTCTTCCACGATCTTCTGCACCGGCAGCACCTCGTGGATCAACCCGGCCGACTGGCCGGCCAGCGCCGGCGCGGCCTCCATGTCGCCTTCGAAGTAGACCTGCCGGATGCCCTTGAAGGCATCGGCCGGCATCAGCCCGATTTCGTGGATGGCGCGCGTGCGCTCGGTCTTGAGCGCACGGATGCAGGGCGTCGATTTCGTATTCAGCACCCAAGTGCCGGTAGCGGCTGCATCGACGATGGCCTGCTTGTAGCCGGCGTGCACGGGGCTCTCGGTGCTGGCGACGAAGCGCGTGCCCATCTGCACGCCCTCGGCGCCGAGCGCGAAGGCCGCGGCCATGCCGCGGCCGTCCACGATGCCACCGGCGGCGATGAGCGGCACTGCCACGCGCTCGCGGATGGCCTGCAGCAACACGAGCGTGCTCACCTCCTCGGGGTTCTTGAAGCCGCCGCCTTCGGAGCCCTCCACCACCAGGCCGTCGACACCGGCGTCCACGCACTTGAGCGCCATCTCGAGCGTGGGCACCGCGTGGTAGACCACGATGCCCGCGGCTTTCAGAGGCGCCACGAACTTGGCCGGGCTGCCGGCCGAGGTGGTGACGAAGCGGATGCCGGCCTCGCAGACGAAGCGCAGCATGGCGTCGTCCTTGAGGAAGCGGATCGGCAGGTTGACGCCGAAGGGCAGGCCGCTGGCCGCCATGATCTTGATCTCGCGCTGGCAGTTCTCGGTCTCGCCCGAGGAGGTCTCGATGATGCCCAGCGCCCCGGCGCGTGAGACGGCCGTGGCCAGGGTGCTGCGCGCGATCCAGCCCATGGGGGCCTGGACGATGGGGTAACGCGCGCCGGTGTCTGAAAGGACTCGGTTCATCGCGCATTGTGTCGGACCCCACCTGGGGTCAAAGCGGCGCGATGGCCGCGGGCAAGCCGCTACCCTTGCTTCAGCGGCGTCAGCGGCGTCAGCGGCACGAGTGGCGTCAGCGGCACCAGTGGCATCGGCGGCGTCAGCGGCACCAGTGGTGTCGGCGGCGTCAGCTGCATCAGCTGCATCGGTGGCACCAGTGGCACCAGTGGCACCACCCGACGCGAGCCCTGCTCCCGCCGCGCCGTCCCGGCCCGCGCGCGCAACTGCCCGCAACCGCCGTCCACGTCTTGAGCGGCCGAGCGGCGCAGCTTGGTCAGCACGCCACGCTGGTGCAGCGTGCGCGCCATCGCGATGGCGCGCTCCACCGCAGGGCGGGCATAGGGCAGGCCTTCGACGCGGTTGTAGGGGATGAGGTTGAGGACCACGCGCCGCCCGGCCAGCAGCGGCACCAGGGCCTCGACCTCGTCGTCGCCGTCGTTCACGCCCTCGATCAGTGTCCACTGCAGTTGCAACGGGTAGCCGGTCGCACGCGCATAGGCGTCGCCGGCTTCGACGAGGTCGGCCGGCGCGAAACGCGGCGCGCGCGGCAGCAGCTGCTCGCGCAGCGCCGCCTTGGTCGTGTGCAGCGACAGCGCCAGCGCCGGCTTGACGCGGGCTCGCGGCAGGCGCTCGAACACGCGCTCGTCGCCCACGGTCGAGAACACCAGCTGCTTGTGGCCGATGCCACCTTCAGCGCCGAGCAGTTCGATGGCCTCCGTCACCGCCTCGAGGTTGTGCGCTGGCTCGCCCATGCCCATGAAGACGACCTTGCTCACCGCGCGGCGTGCGCGTGCCAACGCCACCTGGGCCACGATCTCGGCGCTGCCGAGCTGGCGCACCAGGCCGCCCTGCCCCGTCATGCAGAACACGCAGCCCACCGCGCACCCCACTTGGCTCGACACACACAGCCCACCCCGCGGCAGCAGCACGCTTTCCACCGTCTGGCCGTCGGACAGTTCGACCAGCAGGCGCTCGCCCTCTTCACCTTCCAGGCCCGGATGGGCCGAACGCAGCCGCGCGATGCCGGCGAGGTCGGCTTGCAGCGCGGGCAGGCCCTCACGCAGGACACGCGGCAGGAAGTCTTCCAGGCGGCGCTTGCCGTGGGTCTGCGGCAGCGCATGCGTCCACAGGCGCAGCACACGCGCCTGGTGCGCCTGATTGGCACCGAGCGAGTGCAGGCGGTGGCGGAGGTCCTCGAGCTGGAGCGGGATCATGGGCGATGCGATGCGATGTCAGGAGCGGCGTTGACCTGTCGCGCCCAAGCCAGCACCCCCACACCTGCCGCATGGCCGGTGGCGAAGCTGGCAGTGAGCAGATAGCCGCCAGTGGGCGCTTCCCAGTCGAGCATCTCGCCCGCGCAGAACACGCTGGGCATGGCGTGCAGCATGCCGTGCGCGTCGAGCGCGTCGAAGCGCACGCCACCGGCGGTGCTGATGCACTCGGCCAACGGGCGCGGCGCACCCAGCGCGATCGGCAAATCTTTCAGCGCCGCGGCGAGCGTGGCCGCATCTTGCAGGCGTGCGGCGCCCAGCACCTCGTGCAACAGGGCCAGCTTGAGGCCACCGATGTTCAAGCGGCTTTTCAGGTGCGTCGCCAGGCTGCGTGTGCCACGCGGGCGCGCCACTTCGGCGGCGACACGTTCGGCGCTGTGGTCGGGCAGCAGATCCAGATGCAACGTGGCGCAGCCCAGCACGTCGATCGTGTCGCGCAGGGGCGCCGCGAGTGCGTAGATGAGACTGCCTTCGACGCCGGACTCGGTGAGCACGAATTCGCCCTGTTGCCGGCGCACTCGGCCCTGCAGATCGACCGTGCTTGCCACCACTGGCTTGACCGGCTGGCCGGCAAACCGCTCGCGCAGGAAGTCGCTCCAGCCGACGCGGCCACCGGCGCTGGGCACCAGGTCGAAGCCGCAGTTGGCCGGGCGCAGCGGCGCGAGCGCAACGCCGCGCTGCTGCAGGCCAGGCCACCAGCTGCCATCAGAGCCGAGCTGCGGCCAGCTCGCGCCGCCGAGCGCGAGCACGGTGGCCAACGGGCGGTGTTGCACCTCACGGCCGGGCGCCACGAAGCGCAGCGCGCCTTGTTCATCCCAGCCTTGCCAGAGGTGGCGGGTGTGGAACACCACACCGGCCCTGCGCAGCCGGTGCAGCCACGCGCGCAACAGCGGCGCCGCCTTCATCTCCTGCGGGAAGACACGGCCCGAGGTGCCGACAAACGTGTCGATCCCCAGGCCGCGTGCCCAGTCGCGCAAGGCCTGCGGGCCAAAAACGCGCAAGGACGGTTCGAGTGCGGAGCACGCCGCGCCGAAGCGGCCGAGGAAAGCTTCGAGCGCTTCCGAATGGGTCAGGTTCAGGCCGCCGCGCCCGGCCAGCAGGAACTTGCGGCCCACCGAGGGCATGGCGTCGAACACATCGACATGCGCGCCACCGGCGGCCAGCACTTCAGCGGCCATCAAGCCAGCCGGGCCGGCGCCGATGACGGCGGCCGCCAGTGTGGAGCGTAAGTTGTTCAAGCCGTCCTTCCCGCGCCTGCGGAGATCGCCGCCCACCCAACTGACGAGTGAACAGGCGTGTAGCGATCAGTCGACGATGCGTGCTCCACCATCGACGACGATCGTCTGCCCGATGATGCCGCTCGCGGCGGGGCTCAGGAGGAACTGGGCGATCTGCGCCACTTCCTCAGGCGTGACCAGTCGCCCCAGGGGGGTGCGCTCGACGGCCTGTACAAGCCGGATGTCCTTGTCTGGAAACGCGTCCCAGGCCTCGGTGAGGACGCTGCCCGGCGACAGGATGTTCACGCGTATGCCGCGCGGCGCCAGCTCGGCCGCCAAGTGGCGTGACAGCGACTCCAGCGCCCCCTTGGAGCCTCCGATCGCCGCGTACCCCGGAACGACGCGCACGGCCCCGGCCGACGACACGGCCACGACGCCCGATCCGGCCGCCAGGTAGGGCATCAGCCCCTTCACAAGCTCGAAGAACGCCCTCACGTTCACGGCCTGCGTCCAATCCCAATGCCTGGTCGTGAGTTCCGTGAGCGGCCGATGCACACCCGTGGCCGCGCAATGGACGATCGACGGCACCGCGTCCTGGCGCGCCGCGACGCACGCAATGACGGCATCGAGTCCCTTGGACAAGGTCAGGTCCGCGCGAAGGATGTCGACATTCAAGCCCTCGGCAGTGGCCTGGGCCTTCAGGGCTTCGGCGGCCTTGTCGTTGCGCACGTAGACGGCGGTGATTTGCGCCCCCGCGCGGGCGAGTTGAAGCGAGATCGCGCGACCGATTCCGCGCGTGCCGCCGGTGACGAGCACGTGCCGACCGATCACATCGAAGGCCGCTGTCACTTCGGCTGCCCGGCCAGATAGCGCTCGAGCACGTCGTCGCGTGGATTGGGCACGAACTGATCGGCCGGCGCGAACGCGAACATCAACTTCGCCACCGCGACGACCTTGCCCTCGACGCTCGCCTCACACTCGGCGGTGGCGAACCGCGACTGCGACGACGTGATGCTCGCCCGCAACGCCACCGTTTGCCCGGGACGCACCCACTGGCGAAAGGTGGCATCCATGACGCGTGCGAGCATGGGCTTGCCTCGACTCACGGGCTCCGCGGCTAGGCACTTGGCGGCGGCTTGCCCCATCATCTCGGTGAGCAGCACCCCAGGCACCACGGGAAACCCAGGGAAGTGATCGCCGAAATAGGGTTCGTCGTGCGCGATGTCGCGCGTGGCCACGATGCTGACGCCGGGCTGAAGCGCGATGATTCGATCGATCAGCAAAAACTTCATGCTCACTTCCTTGCGCCTCTCGCCCTTGCGCCTCTCGCAACGAGCATAGCAGCATGCCTCTCGGGCGCACGCGCTGCATCGGCCACATGCATCAGCCACATGCATCGGCCAAATGCATCGGCCACATGCATCGGCCAATCGCGTGGGCGCACCTACACTTCCGCGCCCGCCTGCCCCACGCCCGGATGAAACCACCCACCTCCTTGCATATCGCCAACGCCGCCACGCGCGAGCAGCCGGCCAGCCCCGAGCACCGCCGCTTCAAAGCCTTGCTGACCAGGATCGAGGCGGCGCGGCAGCGCCTGGCGGCCTGGCACGAGCAGTTGCCGATCTTCGCGCGTGCCCACGCGGCACGCGTGCAGCCCGAGCGCGAGCGCCTGCTGGCGGCGCGCCGCGCCTGGGCTCTGGAGCTGGAGCACATCGCGCTCGGCCCCTGGTCCAAGCCCGACGCCAAGACGCTGGCGCAGATGCTGTGCGCCCTGTGTGGTGCTCTGCTGGAGGCCAGCGACGAGCCCGACGAGGAGATCAAGGCCTTGTACAACCGCTACGCGGAGGTGGACTACGACGCCGCGGGCCGGCAGCAACTGGATGCCATGAAGTCGAGGCTCGAGGCGATGAGCGGCATCGACCTCGGCGACGATCCGGTGCAATCGGTGGACGAGTTGATGGAGCGTGTGCAGGCCGAGATGGCGCGCCAGCGTGAGGCCGGTGACGCACCCTGGATGGATGCGGCGGATCTGGACCGGCACCGTCGCCAGGTGGCACCGAAGACCCGGACCGCGGCGCAGCGCCGCGCCGAAGCAGACGAAAAGCGCATCTCTCAGACCGTGCGCGAGGTCTATCGCAAGCTGGCCGCCGTGCTGCACCCCGACCGCACGAGCGCCGACGCCACCCCTGTCGAGCGCACTGAACGCACGGCGCTGATGCAGCGCGCCAACAGCGCCTACGAGGCCGGCGACCTGCTCGCGCTGCTCACGCTGCAACTGCAGATCGAACAAGTGGACGTGGCCCACGCCGCCACCGTGGCGGCCAGCCAGGTGAAGCACTTCAACAAGGTGCTGGCCGAGCAGTTGCGCGAAATCGAGGCCGCGATCGACGAGCGGCAGGTGGCTTTCGGCAGCAGCTACGGCATCGTCGTGCAACAGCGGCTGAAGCCCGAGCAGCTGGGCGCGCTGCTGAAGGATCAGCTACGCGAAATCGCAGCCGCGTCGGCCGAACTGGCCGGCGAACAGCGCGTGCTGCGCGGCGCGCCGGTGGCGGCGCAACGCTGGCTGAAACAGAAACGCGCGGAGATGCGGTTCGAGGAGCAGATGGACGACTGGATGCGCGAGCGCGTGGTCGGGCTCCCCGACCTCGCGGCCAAGGCCGCGCCGGCGCGGCGGCGACGCTGATCTGATTCAGGCGTGCGCTCCGACGTCACCGCTCACCGCACCAACGCGCCATAGACCAGGCTTTTGTGCACGTTGGTCTTGACCAGAGGTCGATTCCCAGGCACTCCTTGTGTTCGGCCATCGCTATGGCTCATTTCAATCCGGCCAGTAGCGGCGCCGCACCAACTGCTTGTACAGCTTCCCTGTCGGGTGCCTGGGAAGGTTGGCATCGAAGTCCACGCTCCGCGGGCACTTGAAGGCGGCCAGATGCAGGCGGCAATATGCAACCAGCTCGGCGGCCAACGCCGGGCTGGCGCAAGCCGGGTTCATCAGCTGCACCACGGCCTTCACCTCCTCACCGAGGTCTTCGCTGGGCACGCCGATCACGGCCACGTCGGCCACGGCCGGGTGGCCGATGAGCACCGCCTCGGCTTCCTGCGGGTAGATATTCACGCCGCCGGAGATGATCATGAAGGCGCGGCGGTCGACGAGGGTGAGGTAGCCTTCTTCGTCGACGCGGCCGATGTCGCCGAGCGTCGTCCAGCCGCGGGCGTTGCGCGTCTGTGCGGTGCGCGCCGGGTCCTGGTGATACTCGAACTGCGGGCCGTCGGCAAAGTACACGAGGCCGGTCTCGCCGGTGGCGACTTCGTGGCCGTCTTCGTCGCAGATGTGCAGCACACCCTGCGTGGCGCGTCCCACCGAACCGGGATGCTGCAGCCACTCCTGCGGCGTGATGGAGCAAAAGCCGTTGTTCTCGGTGCCCGCGTAATACTCGTGCACGATCGGGCCCCACCAGTCGAGCATGCGCCGCTTCACCTCCACCGGGCAGGGTGCCGCTGCATGCACCGCCACCTGCATTGACGCGAGATCGTGGCGCAGCCGCACTTCGTCGGGCAGCTTGAGCAAACGCACGAACATGGTCGGTACCCACTGGCTGTGTGTGATGCGGTGGTGCTCGATCCAGTGCAGTGCGCGCTCGGCGTCGAAGTGCTCCATCACGAAGACGCTGCCGCCGAGCTTGATCACCGTCATGCAGTGGCGCAGCGGCGCGGCGTGGTACAGCGGTGCGGGTGAGAGGTAGCGGCTGGCGCGGCTGTAGCCGAAGAGCGGCGCCAGCAGCTGCACCAGCATCGTCGGGGTGCCTGCCGCGCTCTGCGGCAGGAGCCACTTCACACCCTTGGGTCGACCGGTGGTGCCCGACGAATACAGCATGTCCAGGCCCTGCGCCGGGTCGGCGATGGGCGTGGCGGGCGCGCTGTCGACTGCGGCCTCCCAGCGCTCGAAGCCGGGGGCCGCGGCCCCGACCATGAAGCACCTTAGGCCCGGGGGCAGCAGCGGCGTGAGCTGCGCCACGAGATCGTCGAGGCCGTCGCAGACCACCAGCACACGCGCGCCGCAGTCGCGCACGATGTGGCCGATGTCGTCAGCCAGCAGGCGCGTGCTGATGGTGGTGTAGTACACACCCGCGCGGTCGGCGCCGAAGCAGGCCTCGAGCAGGCGCCGGTGGTTGCGCATCAACAGGGCGATGTGCGCGCCGCGCCCGACGCCGCAGGCCCGCAGCACCTGGGCCACCTGGTTGGCGCGTGCGTCAAGCTGGCCGAAGCTGACGGGCTCGCCGGTCTCGCAGACCTGGAAGGCCAGGCGCTCTTCGTCGCCGGGCTGCGAATCGATGGGAAACAGCATGCGCATGCCGACGGCGGTCTCGAATTCGGGGCGGACGGTCTGTGCGGAGTCAGTGCGGGTCGGCGGCCTCAGTGCTGCCTCAGTGCGGCCTCAGTGCGGCTTCAGTGCGACTTCAGTGCGCCACGCACACCTTGCCGAACTGCGCGCCGCTTTGCAGGTACGCCATGGCTTCCTTGAGTTCGCCGAACGCGAATACGCGGTCGATCACGGGCCGCAGCCGATGCAGCTCGATGGCGCGCACCATGGCCTCGAAGCCGTCGCGGTGGCCCACCGTCACGCCCTGCAGGCGCACCTGCCGCGTGATGATGAGCCCAAGCGGCGTGGTCATGGCGCTGCCGGAGAGGATGCCGATCATCGCCAGCGTGCCACCGGGGCGGATGCAGCGCAACGACTGCGGCAGCGTCTTCTCGCCGCCGAGCTCCAGGATCAGGTCGTAGCCGCGGCCACCGGTGATGTCGCGCGTGGCCTTGGCCCACTCGGGCGTGCTACGGTAGTTGATGCCGGCGTCGGCGCCGAGCTGCTGGACGCGCGCGATGCGCTCGTCGCTCGACGAGATCACCGTCACGTGCGCGCCCAGCATCTTCGCGAAGGCCACGGCGAAGAGTGCCACGCCGCCGCAGCCCTGCACCAGCACGCGGTCGCCGGGGCGCACGTTGCCGCAGGTGACCAGCGCGCTCCACGCGGTGAGGCCGGCGCAGGGCAAGGTGGCCGCTTCGATGTCGCTGAGGTGCGCGGGCACCTTGGCCACGCCCTCTTGCGAGAGGCACATGTAGTCGGCCATCGTGCCGTCAATGGGGCCGCCCAGCGATTGTGTGAGGCGCTCGAGATCGGGCTCGCCGCTGATCCAGCTCTGGAAGAACGTGGGGCAGACCCGGTCGCCCACGGCCACCCGGCGCACGCCGACGCCGACTTCGGTGACCACACCCGAACCATCGGAGATGGGAATCAGCGGCAACGTGCCCGTGTGGTTGCCATAGCCCTTGTTGGGCACGACGAGGTCGCGGTAGTTCAGCGACGAGGCACCCATCTTCACCACCACCTGCCCGGGGCCGGCCTTGGGCTCGGGGCGGGTGGAGAGTTTGAGGTGGTCCATGCCCCATTCGCCTTCGATCTGGAATACGCGCATCTTCGTTCTCGCTCGGTGTGTGGTTCGGAGGATCGGTTCAATGAAAACGCTAGGCCGATGGGCGACTCGGCGGGCACGGGTCCTTGGCGATGCGCTCGAGCAGCATCTCGGTGGAGCCATCGACCAGCGTGGCCACCTGCGCGGCGGCGAGGTGGCGCAGGAACGGATGCGCGTCGCGCAGGCCTTCGGCGCCCATGGCATGCATCAGCGCCGCGATATGCCGGCCGGCCATGCGTGTGGCAAACACCTTGGCCTGGGCGGCGGCGGTCTGCGCATCGGCGCCGCCGCCGATGCCGCCGATGCCGCCGATGCCGTCGATGCGATTCCCGGCAGCCTCCACCAGCAAGCGCGCGGCCTGCAGGTCGATGGCGGCGTCGGCCAGGCTCCAGCGCCAGCCCTGGTGTGATTGCAGCGGCTGCCCGAACGTGTGCCGCCGCGCACCGTATTCAGTGGCCAGGCGCAGGCACTCGGCCACCATGCCGCAGCACATCGCTGCCACGTAGATGCGGGCGCCGTTGATCGAAGCCAGCGCGGCCTTGAAGGCCTGCCCGGGCGGGTGCAGCAGCTCATTGGCCTGCGCGCGGTAGCCCAACAGGCGGAAGCCTCCGGTGTCGATGCCTCGTGCGGCGGATGTCGTAGCGGAGGTCTCGGCGATGGTCTCGGTGGCGGTGTCTGCGGAGGAGTCGGCGGAGGGGTCGGCGACCGCGTCGCGCAGGAAGCCCTCGCGCGTACCGTCGACCACGAAGGCCGAGATGCCGCGCGCGCCGCTGCCGGGTTCGGTCTGCGCGTACACCACCAGCACGTCGGCGTGCGTGGCATTCACGATCCAGGCCTTGCGCCCATCGAGCTGCCAGGTGGGGCCCTCGTGCCGGGCCATCGTGGTGATAGCGGCGAAGTCGGAGCCGGCGCCCGGCTCGGTCAGCGCCGTGCACCCGGTGCGCCGGCCAGCGAGCAGCTCGGGCACGAACCGCTGCGCCACCTCGGGCGACGCACTGAGTGCAAGGTGCTTGACGACGTTGTGCGTATTGATGAGCGACATCGCGAAGCCGAAGTCGGCCGCCGCCAGCAGCTCCGCCACGCGCCACTTGCACGCAAACGACAGGCCGCGGCCGCCGTGCACCACGGGCACTTCCAGACCCAGCAGGCCGGCCGCGGCGGCGGCGGGCAGCAACGCGCGCGAATCCGCGCGGCCTCGTGCCCAGGCCGCGGCTTGCGGCCGCACATGCGTGTCGGCGAATGCCCTCGCGGCTTCGACGGCGCGGTGTTCCTCGGCGGTCAGGACAATCATCGGATTTGGCGGCTAAGCGGCTAAGCGGCTAAGCGACTCAACGGCTCAGCGGCGCTGCACCTTCAAGCGCGCCAGCAACGCGCGCCAGCCCTGGGCGACCCAAGGCACGACCAAGGGCACGAGGCCGCGCGGCATGAAGATGGTGGCCGCCACCAGGATGAAGCCGTAGATCACGAGGCGGTACGTCTCGGCCACGCGCAGGTACTCGGGCAGGAAGACCACCGCGAAGGCGCCCACCACGGGCCCGGCCAGGGTGCCGCTGCCGCCGAGGATGACGGCGAGGATGGCATTGAGCGAATGATCGACCCCGAAGGCATCGGGGTTGAGGAAGCCGATGAAGTGTGCGTACAACGCCCCCGCCACACCGGCCAGGCTCGCGCTGACCACGAAGGCCATCAACTTGTAGCGCCAGGCCTGCACACCCGCCGCCTCGATCAGCGCTTCGTTCTGGCGAATGGCGAGCAACACACGCCCGACACGCGAATGCAGGATCAATGCGCACAAGGCCGTGGCGAGCACGGCGGCCATCAGCACCAGGTAGTAATAGCCCACCCGATCACCCAGCGACCAGGTGAGGCCCGCGAGCCCGACATTGGGCGGCCGGGGCACATTGGAGATGCCGGCCTCGCCGCCGGTGAGCGAGCTCCATGTCGTCAGCACGATGAAGATGACCATGTTGTAGGCCAGCGTGACGATGGCGAAATAGTGCCCCTTCACGCGCAGGCTCGGGTAGCCGGCCAGCAGCGCCAGCACGGCCGTCATCAGCGGCGCCGCGGCCATCGCCCCCCACACCGGCCAGCCCATCTTCACGCTCAGCAGCGTCGAGCTGTAGGCGCCGATGCCCATGAAACCGGCCTGGGCGATGGAGACGTAGCCCGTGAAGCCCTGGATCAGGTTCTGCCCCTGCGCCAGCACGACCCAGATCAGCGCCAGGATGATGAGGTGCAGGAAGTACGGCACCTTGATCGCGAGCGGCAGCGCGAGCGCCGCCAGCATCAGTGCGGCCAGCCCGGCCATGCGAAGCGCATGCTTGCTCATGGCGTGTTCATGGCGTGTTCACCGCTTGCCCAGCAGGCCTTCGGGCCTGAATAGCAGCACGACGATCATCACCACGAAGGCGATCACGTCCTTGTAGGCCGAGGAGATGAATCCGGCCGCCAGCGACTCGCTCACGCCGAGCACGATGCCGCCGACGATGGCGCCCGGAATCGAGCCCAGGCCGCCCAAGATCAACACCGCGAAGCCCTTCACCGCAAGGCCTTCGCCCACACCTGGCGCGATGGCCAAGAGCGCCCCCACGAGCGCGCCCGCCGCCGCGCCCAGGGCCGACGACACCGAGAACACGATGGCAGAGACGCGGTTGACGTTGACGCCCATGAGCACGGCCGCCGGCCGGTTCTGGGCCACGGCGCGGATCGACTTGCCGGTCTTCGTGCGGCTGATGAGCAGCGCCACGACGCCGATCAGCGTGCACGCGGTGAGGATCACCAGCAGCCGCAGCTCGGCCACCACCACGCCCGCGATGTTGAGCACGCCGCGGTAGGGCGTCTGGATCACCACCTGGTCGGCACCGAAGGCGAGCAGGTTGATGCCCTCGACCATCATCGTCAAGCCGAGCGCGATGATGAAGGCGTTGATGTGCGGCGCGTCTCGCACCGGGCGGTAAGCCAGGCGTTCGATCAGCAACCCGATCACCGCGCCCGCGAGCATGGCCAGTGCCATCGCCGGGAAGAAGCCCAGGCCCAGGCGCGCGCCGAACCAGAAAGTCAGGTAACCACCCGACATCGCCACCGAGCCATGCGCAAAGTGCGCGATGCCCAAGATGCCGAAGACCACGGTCAGGCCGAGCGCGATGAGCGTATAGACCGACCCGATGGCCAGCCCGTTCAGCATCTGCTGCAGGATCTCGAGGATCATGCGCCCGCCCGTGGTGTGTTCGACGGCACCTGGCTTGCTCGGGGATTACTTGCCGCGCAGGCCGCGCAGGAATTCCGAGTACAGCGCCGGATCGGACGGCAGGTCGGACACGTAGATCCACTTGCCCTTCTGCCACTGGAAGGCGCCGTTGGAGGTGTAGGCCTGGCCGTTGACGTCGAACATGGTGCCGCCCACCGGCAGGTACTTCATCACCGCCTCCTTGGGCACCGTCACCTTGCGCACCTCGGCCATCACCTTCTTCGGGTCGTCGGCCGAGCCGGCGCGCTCGATCGCCTGCTTCAGCACGTAGACCTGGTCGTAGGCATAAGGCGAGCTGGGCGAAGGCGGCGTGCCGAAGCGCTTGGTGTAGTTGGCCACGTAGCCCTTGGCCGTATCGGCCAGCGCCTCGACCGTGAGCTCGGTGGGGCGCAGGTCCCACACGCCTTCCATCTGCTCGCTGGTGGCGACCCTGAGGAACTGTTCCTCGCTGCCGCTGGTGAAGCCGTAGCGCGGGATCTTCATGCCGAGCTCGGTGGCCTGGCGGTAGACGAAGGCCGAGGGCTCCACGTAGCCCAGCACGAGCAGAGCGTCGGGGTTGAGAGCGCGCACCTTGGTGAGCTGCGGCGTCATGTCGCGGTCTTTCAGGCCGAAGGTTTCCTTGGCCACGATCTTGCCGCCCGACTTCGCGAACTCGCGCTCGAAGGCGTCGAGGTACTGGGTGTAGAAACCCACGTCGAGCGAGCCGATCACCGCCACCGCCTTGGCGCCGCGCTTGCCGACGAATACCCCGGCCGCGGCGCCAGTGAAATCGGCTGGCGGCCGCGTGCGGAAGAGGTTGGGCAGGCCCTTGGCCGTGATGGCGCGCTCAGCGGCATTGCCCACCAGCATGACTGCGTTCTCGCGATCGATGAATGACGCCACCGCACTGGTCGGCCCGGAGCAGCAGAAGCCCAGCAGGTACTTCACGCCGTCGCGGTCGATCAGCTTGCGCACGCTGTTGGTGGCTTCGGTGGGGTTGGCCTTGTCGTCGTTGGCGATGACGCGCAGGCGGTAGACGTCGCCTCCGGCCTTGATGCCGCCGGCGGCATTGATCTCGTCGGCCGCCATCTGCACCGAGTTCGCCTGCGGCAGGCCGTAGACGGCGCCCGGCCCGGTGAGCGAGTCGTTGACGCCGATGAGCAGCTCCTTGTCTGCGGCCATCGCAGCCGTGACGCCGAAGCACGCCCATGCCGCCGCGGCGAGGCCCAGGGTTCTAACGATCTGTTTCATGCGTTCATCTCCACGTTGAGTACGTTCACTGACTTCACTGACTTCACTGACTTCACTGCCACGACAGGCCCGCCCCTCAATACCCCAGGTAGGCCTTGCTCACTTCAGGGTGCGCCTGCAATTCGGCGCCGGTGCCCTGCAACACGATCTCGCCGGCCTCGAAGACGTAGGCGCGGTCGGCCAGGCGCAATGCCATCGACGCGTTCTGCTCCACCAGCAGCACCGTCACGCCCATGGCCTTGATGCGAGCCAGCGTCATCTCGACCTCGGCCACGATCTTGGGCGCGAGGCCGAGCGAGGGTTCGTCGAAGATGCACAGCTTGGGCTTGGCCATCAGCGCGCGCGCGATGGCCAGCATCTCCTGCTCGCCGCCCGACAGCGTGCCCGCGCTCTGCTTCGCGCGCTCACGCAGCACCGGGAAGAGGTCCATCATGGCCTCGAGGTCTTGGGCCTGCTGCTTGTCGCGGCGGGTGTGCGCGCCCATCTCCAGGTTCTCGCGCACGCTCATGTCGGGGAAGACCTGGCGGCCCTCGGGGCACATGGTGATGCCTTGGCGCACGACCGCGTGGCCTGGCAGGCCATCGATGCGAACGCCTTCGAACTCGATGCGACCCTGGCGCACGGCCACCAGGCCGCAGATGCACTTGAGCGTGGTGCTCTTGCCCGCGCCGTTGGCACCTACCAGCGCCACGCATTCGCCGGCCCGCACCTCGAAGCTCACGCCGTGCAGGACGTCGGTCTTGCCGTAGCCGGCGTGGAGGTCGTGCACCTGGAGCATCGCGCCCGCGGTCACGCTGGCCGTTGTGCCCGCCGTTACGCCAGCCGTTACGTCGGCCGTCACGTCGGCCGTCACGCCGGCCGTTGCGCCGGCCATCAGTGCACCCCGCCCAGGTAGGCATCAACGACGGCCGGGTTCTGCTGGATCTCGGTCGGTGTGCCCTCGGCGATCTTCTGGCCGAAGTTGAGCACGACGATACGCGAGCACACCTCCATGATCAGGCCCATGTGGTGTTCGATCACCAGCACCGCCGTGCCGCGTTCGCGGATGCGCCCGATCAGGCCTGCGAGCTCCTTGCGTTCTTTTGCGACCATACCTGCGGCGGGTTCGTCCAGCAGCAGCAGGCGCGGCTCGGTGGCCAACGCGGTGGCGATCATCAGCAGCCGTTGCTGCGCGGAGGAGATCGCCGAGGCGGATTCATCGGCCACGGCCGCCAGCCCGACGAAGTCCATGATCCGATCGGTTTTCGTGCCCTGCTCTCGCGCTTCCTTCCGGGCCCGCGAACCGCGGAAGACCGAACCCAGCGCGCTCGTCCGATAGCGCGCATGGCAAGCGGCCAGCACCTGCTCACGCACGGTGAACTCGGGGAAGACGCTGGTGGTCTGAAAGGTGCGGGCCAAGCCCAGTGGCACACGCTCGCTCACCGGCAGGCGCGCCACGCTGCGGCCCTCGAAGTGGATGTCGCCGCGCGTAGGCGGCAGCGTGCCCGAGATCAGGTTGACCGAGGTCGACTTGCCCGAGCCATTGGGGCCGATGAGCCCGACGATCTCGGCCTCGCCGACGACAAAGCTCAGGTCCTTGACGGCCTGCACGCCGCCGAACTGCTTGCCCAGCCCGTTCAGCGCAAGCAAGGGCTCAGGCATGAACTCGCCCCTGCGATCGAAGGGCGAATACCGCAGCGCGCAGCACAAAGGTACCCATCGGCAAATACTAGACCGGTCGTCTCAATAATCGATCGGGGAAACCCTTGATCGGACGGTGCGCCGGGGCGCGCCGGGTTGCGCCTCGGTGCGCCTCGGTGCGCCTCGGTGCTGCCCGGCGCCCTCCAGCGCTCTGCAACACACCCTCAGCGCCGGCGTGTGCGGCGCACCGGCACCGCGATCTTCTCGAAGTACAGGTCGGCAAACTGGTCCAGCGGCTCGGCATTGCGCGTGAGCTTGGCGCGCAACACGGCACCTTCCCAGCCGATCCAGAAGAAGCGCGACAACGCCGCCGCGTCGCTGTCGGCCGCGAGCTCACCGGCTTCGATGGCTTCCTTCAGGCAGCCGGCCACGCGTTTCTCCCACGACAGCAGCACGCCTTCGAGCTGTTCGCGAAAGGCGTCGTCCAGGCTGGCCAGCTCCTGGCCCAGGTTGCCGATGAGGCAACCGCGCCGGTAGCCGAATTTGTGCATGCCACGCTTGGCGTCTTCGACGAAGAGCCGCAGGCGCGCCAAAGGGCTGAGCGAGGCGTCGTCAAAGATGCGCGTCATCTTGCGCGCGTAGTAGCCGACGTAGTTCTGGATCACCGCCTCGCCGAACTCGCGCTTGTTGGCAAAGAAGTGATAGAAGGATCCTTTGGGCACGCCGACGCGCTTGAGCACCTCGTCGATGCCGGTGACCTGAAAGCCGCGTTCGGTGAGCAGTTCGGTGCCACACCAGACCAGCGCCCGCCGGGTGTCGCCGCGCCCTGTTGCGCGTTCGTTGCGGCTGCGCACCGGGTTGCTCGCTGTATGCCTGGCTTTCGACACGCTGTCGATCGTTGGGCTTCCAAGGCCTCGCTTCATACGGTCGAGACTAGACCGGTCGCCTACGGAAGTCAACGTCGCGGCTGCCTGGCTACGGACTATCGCCAGCTCGACGGATCGGTGCGGTAGACCTGTTGCAGCTGCTCGTACAGCGCGCCATGCTCTCGCTGAAGCGCGGCCGGCCGTTCGAAATACAGCTCCGAGACCACGGCAAAGAACTCGGCCGCATCGGTGGCCCCATAGGCCGGGATCAACCCGCCCTCGCCGGCTTCGACGCGGGCGCGCAGCGAGGCATACTCTGCGCCCAGCACGCGCGACCATTCCTCGTACCCCCGCTTGGGCCCGAGCCAGGGCGCCCCATTGGCGTGGCCATGGTCTTGGTCGAGCCGGTGGGCGAATTCGTGGATGACGACGTTCTGGCCATCGTCGGCGTCGGCGGCGCCTTCGATGGTGTCCAACCACGACAGCACCACCGCGCCGCGCCCGTGTGACTCGCCCGAGAGCGCGC
Source organism: Burkholderiales bacterium (assembly GCA_031401195.1). Classification (GTDB taxonomy): domain Bacteria; phylum Pseudomonadota; class Gammaproteobacteria; order Burkholderiales; family Burkholderiaceae_C; genus Rubrivivax. Next base: position 29,262 of record JANNRI010000195.1, on the reverse strand, counting down.
GCCGTTCTTCGTGCTGCACGCCGCCGGTCCCGGCCTGCAGACGGTCAACCGCGAAGGCACCAGGGTAGACCAGCACTTCGCGCAGCCCCTCGAAGCGGCCGCCGCGATTGAGCAGCAGCAGGCAGGCTTGCGCGGCGATCGTGACGCGCACTTCATCGTCGATGACCTGACCCGCGCAGCCGATGAAAGGCACCTCGGCCACGAAGCAGCGGATGTGCTTGTGCAACTGCAATCGCAGGTCGGCGGGCAGGCGCTGCAGCAAAGGCACACGTTGGCGCAGGATGCGGCGCCACTCGGGCGGAAACGGCGACCGTGCGAGCTGCGCGCGGCGCCAGCGCGCATGCAACGGGCCAGCGAACGGCCACGCCGAAACAGCGAGCGCAACCAGCGCGGCAGCGATCCACAGCGTCAGCGCCATTCTTCACCCTCGAGCCGAAACATCTCAACTGGGGCCGGCGCCCACGAACACAAGGCCGACAGGGTCGGGCCCCAGGCAAGAGCCTCCCCGGGGCCTAACGTGCCACCGGCGCCGCCAGCGCGGGCAGCGCAGCCATCACCACCGCATGCGCCAGCGGCGCAGCCACCTCGGCCAAGAAACGCGGAAAGTCCACATGCGCCTCGTCGTCGGCGCGGTCGGAGATGCTGCGCACGACGGCCAGTGGGCGGCCGAAGTCAGCGCACACCTGGGCGACTGCCGCGCTCTCCATGTCGTGCTGCAGGAAGTGATCGCCGACCACCACGTGGCCCACCTGCACCTGCGGCCCCAAACCTCCGGCCACACCCGTGAAGAGCACCGCGCGCGCGCCACAGTGCTGCAGCAGCAGCGTGATGGTGGCCGCGGCGGCGACCTTGCCGATGCCGCTGAGCACGAGCACCACCTCCACACCGGCCAGGCGCCCGTGGTGCAGCGTACGGCCACCAACCACCTCACGCCGCGCGGGCAACAAGTCAGCCAGCAGCGCCTGTTGCTCCTCGGGCAGAGCGCAGAGCACGGCCAAGGGCATGACGGCCCCCGCTCAGCAGCCGGCGGACGGTGGCGCCGTCGGCATCTCGCCCATCGCGGCGCGGAAAAGCAACTCGTCCGTGGCACGCAGCCGGCGGCTCAGCTCGCGGCCGAGGTTCATCTGCAGCAGCGCAAACTGCTCGAGGTCGGTGTCGTGCAGATGCAGCATCTCGTCGTGGCCGAACTCGATGGCCGCGCAGGGCACCAGCGCGCGCACCGAGGCGCTGCGAGGGTGCAGGTCCATCAAGGCCATCTCGCCGAAACAGTCGCCAGGGCCGAAGCGGTTGAGCTCGACCTCGCGCCCCAACCATGGGCGCACCACGACGGCCGTGCCGAACTCGATGACGTACATCGAGAGCGCCGCATCCCCCTCGCGGAAGAAGAATTCGCCCGCCGCGACCTCGAGGCGGCGAGATTTCGCCACCAGCAGGTGCAGCGCACGCTCGCTCAGCGCACCGAAGACCGGCATGCGCTGCAGGAGTTCGACCCGGAAGGCATCCATGATCGTGGCGGCGCGCCCCGGGTCAGCTGCTCGCGAGTTGCCGATCGAGGTCGTGCAGCACCTCGTAGCAGGGCAGCACCTGCTTCGCGCTGGCGTTGGGCTCGCGCCCCTCGCGGATGGCGGCGAAGAACTCACGGTCCTGCAACTCGATGCCGTTCATCGATACATGGCCCTTGCTGACATCGATCTTCTGCTCCTTGCCGTCCACCAGGTCATCGTAGCGGGCGATGTAGGTGCCGGTGTCGCCGATGTAGCGGAAGAAGGTGCCCAGGGGACCGTCGTTGTTGAAGCTGAGGCTCAATGTGCAGATGGCGCCATTGGCGGCCTTGAGCTGGATGCTCATGTCCATGGCAATGCCGAGCTTCGCGTGGATCGGCCCCTGCACGGCGTTGGCGCGCACGATGGGGCTGCCCGCCTGGTAGGCAAACAGGTCCACGGTGTGCGCGGCGTGGTGCCACAGCAGATGGTCGGTCCAGCTGCGCGCCTGGCCGAGCGCATTCATGTTGGTGCGGCGGAAGAAGTAGGTCTGCACGTCCATCTGCTGGAGGCTGAATTCGCCGCTGGCGATGCGCTTTTTCACCCACTGGTGGCTGGGGTTGAAGCGGCGCGTGTGGCCGCACATGGCCACGAGCCCCGTGTTCTCCTGCATCTGCAGCACGCGGTAGGCGTCGCGCAGGCTGTCGGCGAGTGGGATTTCGGCCTGCACATGTTTGCCCGCCTTCATGCAGGCCACGGCTTGCGCGGCGTGCATCTGCGTGGGTGTGCACAGGATGACAGCATCCACCTCTCTCCGCGCGAGGCTCTCGTCCAGGTTCGTGGTGACGTGCTGGATGCCGTATCTGGTGGCCACTTCCTGCGTCTTGGTGAGCTCGCGGCTGACGAGCGATACGCACTCCACGCCATCGATGAGCTGGATGGCATCGAGGTGCTTGATGCCGAACGCGCCGGCGCCAGCCAGCGCCACCTTGATGGTCTTCATGTGTTCTCCAAGATGGCGTGGCCGACTGCGGTGTTGCTTGCGGGCACGTGATAGAAGCGGTGCGCCACCCTGGGCGGCGGGCCCCCGGCGATGTCGCTCATGGCGCCACGAGCGATGAGCCACATGACGAGCTCGATGCCCTCGCTGCCGGCCTCGCGCACGTATTCGATATGCGGCACTTCGGCGAGCTTGGCCGGCTCGCTGATCAGGCGATCGAGAAAGCGGTTGTCCCACTCCCTGTTGATGAGCCCGGCGCGCGCGCCCTGCAGCTGATGGCTCATGCCGCCGGTGCCCCAGATCTGCACCTTCAACGGCTCGTCATAGCTCTCGACGGCTTTGCGGATGGCGCGGCCGAGGTTGAAGCAACGCCGGCCGCTGGGCACCGGGTACTGCACCACGTTCACGGCGAAGGGGATGACCGGGCAGGGCCAGGCATCTTGCGCCGGATCGAGCGCACCGCACATGAGGCTGAGCGGCACCGTGAGGCCGTGGTCGACATCCATCTTGTTGACGATGGTGAGGTCGAAGTCGTCCTGGATCACGCTTTGCGCGATGTGCGACGCGAGTTCGGGATGGCCGATGACCTTGGGCACCGGGCGTGGGCCCCAGCCTTCGTCGGCGGGCCGGTACCCGGCCGCGGTGCCGATGGCAAAGGTGGGGATCATCTCCAGGCTGAACGCGGTGGCGTGGTCGTTGAAGACGAGGAAGATGACATCGGGTCGGTTCTGCTTGAGCCACTGCTTGGAGAATTCGTAGCCGCGAAACACCTTCTCCCAATAGGGCTCGGCGGTCTTGCCGAGGTCGAGCGCGGCGCCGATCGCCGGCACGTGGCTGGTATAGACGCTGGCGGTGATGCGGGCCATGGTGTGCGCTGCCTTCAGAAGCCCGGCTTGGCCGCGCTGCCCTGCGGCTGGCGATGTGCCTGGGCGCTGCCGTTCTCGCCGACGCGGCGGTTGCCCTCGACCGGGCGGCCGCCGCCAACCATCATGTCTCGGTACTCCTCTTCGGTCATGCCGGTCATCGAGCCAGCCATCTGCTGGAAGCTCTTGCCGTGCGTGGCACCCAGCTTGGCCAGGAAGTAGATGTTGCCGCCCTCGGCGATGCAGCGGTTGAGGTCGCGCGCCAGCACGGCCTCTTTCTGCGCCTCGGTCATCGGCCACTCGTCGAGCACCTTGCGCGGATCGGCGAGAAAGCGCTGGCGATTCTCGGCCTTCATCAGGCTCATGCAGAACTGGTTGAGCCCGTAGCCCTTGCGGCTTTGTTCGGCATCGAAGATGGTGGTGCCGGGGACATCGGTGTAGGGTTTGTTCAGGGCCATGATCTCTTGCTCTTGCTCTTGCTCTTGCTCTTGCTCTTGCTCTTGCTCTTGCTCTTGCTCTTGCTCTAAGCTTGTAAGTCCTCTTGATCCCTCGTGATCCCTCGTGATCCGTTCAGCCGGGCCTCAGGGGTTGACACATTCGAAGCTGGCCGCGGCATTTGCGTCGCCGCCCTTGTAGCGCGCCCACTTCGGCCATTCGCACAGCGGCCGCGTGCGGCTGACGGCGAAGGGCGGCCTGGCGTCCTGCTCGGCCAGCTGCAGATTGATCGGCGCCTCGCTGCGCTCGACCCAGGTGCGAAGGGCGCCGAGCATGTCCACCAGCGCCGGTGCGCCGGTGCCCACGTGGTCCACGCCCGGCGCGGCATAGGCGCGCATGAATTCGGCCGCACGGCCCGGGCCCAACTGGCGCTTCACGGCGTCGGTGTACTGCAGGCCCGCATACGGGCTCTGCGCGTAGTCGCTCAGGTACGCGAGCACGATGAGCTTGCCGCCGCGGGCATGGAAGCCGCCGAGATCGGGGTTGGTGGAATCCATCAACGCCGAGACCTCGCGCACGCGCGCGGCAGTCGCTTCGGGTGTGATCTGGCGCGGGTCGGCGTTGGGGTCGCGGGCGTAGAAATACTGCAAGGCACCCGCGCCGTAGAACCAGCTGATGCCGTTGGCCGGCAACGGCGGCACGGTCGGGGCGGTGGTGCCCGTCCACCAGGCGCGCCAACCACCCGTGGGGCCGAATGCCGGCGTGTCCTCGCCACCGATGCCCCAGCCCGGGTACTCGACGAGCCGGTTGGCCAGCGCAAACGGAAAGCGGAAGGAGGAGCGCAGTGTCTGCACCGCGCGCACCTGTGCCGCACTAAGACAGCTGTCGCCCGCGCCGCCTCCGGGGCACATCAAGGCCGCGATGTCGAAGCTGCGCCGGCAGCCTTCGGTATGCGCCACGATGCGATCGACGGTGCCGTCGGCCGCATCGCAGGCGGCCAGCACAGCCTCGTGCACAAGCTTGACTTGCGCCGGGCCGAGCCAGGCATCGCCGAAGGTGGCCGCGCCATTGCGTGCCCCGGCAAATTGCAACCCGGTCCAGTGGATCACCGGCACGCGGCTGAAGATACCGTCAAAGGCAGCGGGGTAGCGCTGCGCCATCGCCAGGCCCTCGCGGCCCCCTTCGCTGCTGCCAACGAAGTAGAGCTTCTCGGGCCCGCGGCCGTAGGCGCGCTTCATCAACTCCACCGCGACGTTGCGCACCTTCGGGTAGGCCGCATGCGCAAAGTTGACCAGCATCTCCTCGTTGAGCGCAAAGGCCATGGGCGAGACACCCGGCTTGTTCTGGTGGCCCGAATCGGTGCCGACCGTGACGTAGCCTTGCGCCAGCGGCGCCGGCGAGTCGTAGCGCGCGCCCGGCACGATGCCCAGCCCCGTGACCAGCACGCCGTTGAAGCCGTCACCGCCGAACTGCACCGAGCGGCCGTTCCACTGCAGTGGCAGATTGACCTGGAACCGGATCGGCTCGGCCTTGGGATCGAGCGGCGCGATGCTGCCCAGCACCCGGCAGTGCACCGGCATGGCCGGCGTGATGGCGGCCGACGGCGTGGGTGCGCGTTCGGCCACGGCGAGTGGGCTGGCCACCACCAGCGTGGCGCTGCCCACGCTGGCCGCGCCGCTCGTCAGGCCCGGCCACACGATGCGCGCCGCCGCGATCTCCAGCCCTGTCAGCGACTCGCACGCCGACTTCGGGTCTGCACCGAGCAGCGGGGCGGGCGCAGTGGCGCAGGAAGCTGCAAGTGCCGCCATGACGACAGCTGTCGCGACTGCAGCGGCACGATCGCGTGCGGTCAGCCATGGCTTGCAAAGGGGGCGCATCGAGAATGTCCTCGGTCCTTGGTGATTGTTCTTCGGTCCCGGATCTTGGATCACGGAGGCTCAGGCCTCTTCACGTCTGTTCACGTCTGTTCACGCCTCTTCAGGCCAGTACAGGCGCATCGGGTTGGCGACCAGCAGCTTGTCCTGCAACCCGGTGGTGCGCGCGATGTGCGGGATGAAATCCACCAGCAAGCCATCATCGGGCATGTGGTTCTTCAGGTTCGGATGCGGCCAGTCGGTGCCCCAGAGCACACGGTCGGGGAACTCCTCGACGACCCGGCGCGCGTAGGGTACGACATCCCGGTAGGCGGCCTGCTCGCCACCCAACGCCGGCGGTCCGGCCACAGAGAGCCGCTCGGGGCAACTCACCTTGCTCCACACGTTGCCATGCTCGCGCATGAACTTCAGGAAGAGCGCGAACTCGGGGCCGTCGATGGGCTTGCTCACGTCGGGGCGGCCCATGTGGTCGACGACCACGGTGGTGGGCAGGGCGGTGAAGAAGTCCCAGAGCTCGGTCAGGTCGACGGCCTCGAAGTAGATGACGACGTGCCAGCCGAGCTTGCCGACGCGGCCGGCAATCTCGAGCAGTTCGTCCTTGGGCGTGAAGTCGACCAGGCGCTTGACGAAGTTGAAGCGCACGCCGCGGATGCCTGCCGCGTGCAGCTCGGCCAATTCGCCGTCCGTCACGCTGCGCTTCACCGTGGCCACGCCGCGCGCCTTGCCGCCACTCGTGCGGCAGGCATCGGCCAGGGCGCGGTTGTCCGCACCGTGGCAGGTGGCCTGTACGATGACGTTGCGCGCAAAGCCGAGCTGGTTGCGCAGCGCGAAGAGCTCGGCCTTGCTGGCATCGCACGGCGTGTACTTGCGCTCGGGCGCGTAGGGGAACAGCGCGCCGGGGCCGAAGACGTGGCAATGCGAGTCCACCGCGCCCGCAGGCAGCCTGAAGCGCGGCTTGCTCGGGCCGGCGTACCAATCAAGCCAGCCGGGGGTCTTTTCGAAGGCGCCCGTGGTGGGCTTGGAGGTCATGGCGAGTCAGTCTTTGCGGTGGACTGGGTCGGCCGGGTGGGCGCGGCTGCGGTCGGCACTCGCATTTGCAAGCACGCGGTCGGCCCTCGTATTCGCAAGAATGCGATCAGCCTCAGTGCGCCAGTCGGCGCTACGCGCGTAGCCCTTCGCGCCACGCTCGCCGAAGAGCCCGGCGTCGGCGAGGTCCGCCATCCAGGCCTGGCGCTCGGCGGTGCCCGTGGCACTCCATGGAGTCAGGCCGGCTTCCTGCACGGTGACCGCGACTTCGTGTACCTCCTCGCTGCGCCGACGGCCGTGCTCGATGGCACGCTGGAAGAAGTAGGCGGCCTGTTTCTCCCAGTCGATGCCGGGGAATGTTTCGTGCAACGAGGCGATGACGGCATCTTCCACACCGTAGTGGCGCGCCGACGTGAAGCTCTCGATGACCATCGCCTCCAGACCCTTGATCATGACGCTGCGGCACATCTTGGTGGCACTGGCGACGCCGAGCTTCTCGCTCACCACCCGGGTTGCGAAACCGAGGTCAACGAGCACGGGCTCGAGCGCAGTTGCGTCGGGCCCGCCCAGCAGCAGCGGCACCTTGATGCGGTACGGCGGCAACGAGGTCATCACGGCGCCCTCGACATAGCGCCCGCCGGCGGCCTTGACGATGGCCGCGGCGCGGAGCTTTGCGCCGGGCGACGCGGAGTTGAAATCGAGAAAGAACGCGCCGCGCTCCAGGCCCGCTGCGCAGGCCTCGGCCACGGCCACGGCCTGGCTGGCGGTGACGGCGCTCACCACGAGCGTTGCGCCACGCACGGCCGAGGCATGCGAGGCAGCGAGCGATACCCCGTGTTGCTGGGCATGCGCCACCATCGGCGCACCGCCCGGCGTGGCGAGCTTGAGGTCGTGAGCCGATACCGCATGGCCGGCCACGCGCAGGTCTTCGCTGAGGATGCGGCCGACCTCGCCGTAGCCGATGAAGGCAATGTGCGACATGTGATGCCCGCGTTGCTCAGTCGATGTACCTGAGGCCGGCCTTGGCAAGGCCGGCGCGCATGTCGTACATGTCGAGCCCGAGCACGCCAGTGGCCAGCTTGGCGCGCTTGGCGCCTTCGTTGGCCTCGCGCTTCGCTGCAGCTTCCATCGTCTGTGCAGCCAAGGCACGTGGCACCACGCACACGCCGTCATCGTCGGCCACGATCACATCGCCCGGGTTCACGATCATGCCGGCGCAGACCACGGGGATGTTGACCGAGCCGAGCGTCGCCTTCACCGTGCCTTTGGCGCTGATGGCACGACTCCACACCGGAAACCTCATTGCGGTGAGTGTCTTCACGTCACGCACGCCGGCATCGATGACGAGTGCCCTGGCGCCGCGTGCCATGAAGCTGGTGGCCAGCAGATCGCCGAAGTAGCCGTCGGTGCACTCCGCGGTGATGGCGGCGACGACCACGTCGCCGGGGTGGATCTGTTCGGCCGCCACGTGCATCATCCAGTTGTCGCCCGGGTGCAGCAGCACTGTGATCGCCGTGCCGCCCACCATCGCACCGGTGTAGATAGGCCGCAACTGCGGATTCATGAGGCCGACGCGGCCCATGGCCTCGTGCACGGTGGCACTGCCCATTTCGCCCAGGCGGTTGGCGATGTGCGCTTCGGTGCGGTGGATGTTGCGGTAGACGACCCCGAGTTCATGCATCTCAATTCCCCTTCTTCTTGAGTGCCGCGTCGAGCCGCGGATAGACCCGGCGTGCATTGCCTTCGAAGATCTGCTTCTTCTGTGCCGCGCTCAGCTGCGTGCTCGCGTCGACGTAGCGCTTGGTGTCGTCGAAGTTGAACCCGGTCTCGGGGTCGATGCCACGCACCGCGCCGATCATCTCGCTGGCGAAGAGGATGTTGTCGAGTGGGATCACCTTGGTCAGCAGGTCGATGCCCGGCTGGTGGTACACGCAGGTGTCGAAGTAGACGTTGTTCAGCAGGTGGTCCGACAGCAGCGGCTTCTTCAGCTCCTGCGCCAGGCCCCGGTAGCGCCCCCAGTGGTAAGGCGCGGCACCGCCGCCGTGCGGGACGACAAACCTCAACGTCGGAAAGTCCTTGAACAGGTCGCCCTGAATCAGCTGCATCACGGCCGTGGTGTCGGCGTTGATGTAGTGCGCGCCGGTGGTGTGAAAGCACGCGTTGCAGCTCGTGCTCACATGCACCATCGCGGGGATGTCGTACTCCACCATCTTCTCGTAGATGGGGTACCAGTGGCGGTCGGTCAGCGGCGGCTCCTTCCAGTGGCCGCCGGATGGGTCGGGGTTCAGGTTGATGGCCACATTGCCATATTGCTCGACGCACTTCACGAGCTCGGGCAGGCAGGTCTTGGGGTCGACGCCGGGGCTCTGCGGCAGCATCGCCGCGGGGATGAAGTGGTCCGGGAAAAGCTGGCTGACGCGAAAGCAGAGCTCGTTGCAGATCGCCGCCCAGGTGGCAGAGACTTCGAAGTCGCCGATGTGATGCGCCATGAAGCTCGCGCGCGGGCTGAACACTGTGAGGTCGCTGCCGCGCTGCTTCATCAGCTTCAGCTGATTTGTCTCGATCGTCTCGCGGATCTCGTCGTCGCCGATCCTCAAGTCGGCGACGCGTGGCTTCTGCGCCGGGTCCTTGATGCCCGCGATCTGCTGGTTGCGCCACAGCTCCAGCGCCTTGGGCGCCGTGGTGTAGTGGCCGTGGATGTCGATGATCATGGGCAGGGTCTCCTCGGCCCGCTTGTTCAGGCGGGGTGCATACCGTGGCGGCGCTTGATGTCGGCGCCTTCGGGCGAGTTCATGAAAGCAAGCGCCGAGCGCGCCGCCGCAGCGTTGGGCCGGTTCTGGCCCAGGCCGGCAGAAAAGGTGGTGATGAACAGAGTGGCCCCGGGCATCAGCCCGAGCACATCGACACCGGGCACGTTCATGATCTCGCTCAGTTGCTGGAAGCCCAATTCAACTTCACCCTTGGCCACGAGGCTGGCCACCGGTACACCGGGTGCAGCCTGCACGGTGCGCGGCTTCAGTTCTTCGGCCACGCCCCAGCGCTCGAAGAGCTTCACCAGGTGCACACCGCTCGGGCCGGTGGAGTAGCCTATGGTGCGCGCAGCCATCACCGCACGTCGCAGTGCCTCTTCACTGCCAATGTCAGGGCGCTGCTCGGGGCTCAGGCCCCCCTTGATCGCCACGGCCACGGGTGAGCGCACCAGATCGACCCGGCTGCCCGCAACGAGGTGGCCGCCCGCGAGCAGCTTGTCGATTGCGTCGGCTGCGAGAAAGACGAGGTCGAAGGCCTCTCCCGCAGCCACGCGCCGCGCCGCGTCGACGCCACCCACACCTTCGATGTTCAGCCCGATGCCGAAGTGGCGCCCGAAGACCTGGCCGAGTTCGGCCAGCACCGAGCGCGTGGCCATCGAGCAGATGCCGGTGAGGGGGGTCGTCATGCCAGCCGCATTCTTCGCCACCGCAAGCACTGCATCAATCGAGATATCGCAATAGCTGCTAGAACACTTCAGCATGGCTTGTCACAATGCCGCGGTATGGACTTGAAGCAAATCGACCATTTCGTTCGCGTGGCCGAGCTCGGCAGCTTTACGCGCGCGGCCAGCGTCTTGCGTGTCGCGCAGCCGGCGCTCAGCCGCCAGGTGCGCGCGCTCGAGGTCGAGTTGCGCCAGCCGCTGTTCGACCGCAACGGCCGCGGCGTGACGCTTACCGAGGCGGGCAAGCGGCTGCTCGCGCACGGCCGCGGCATCCTGCAGCAGGTCCAGCGCGCACGACAAGACCTGGACGAACAGCGCGGCGCGGCTTCGGGCCTCGTTTGTATCGGCCTGCCTCCCAGCTTGTCGCGCACATTGACCACGCCTCTGGTGGAGGCCTTCCGCACGCGCTTTCCGAAGGCGACGTTGAGCCTTGTGGAGGGGTTGTCGACCTACATGCTGGAGTGGCTCATGCAGGGGCGCATCGACTGCGCGCTGGTCTACAACGCGACGCCGGCGGCGGCCTTCGAGTTGCAGCCGGTGATCGCCGAAGACCTGTGCCTGGTCTCGGCGCGGCGCGACGGCAAGCTCGTGGGCCCGCCAGTGCCGCTGGCCGATATGGCCACGCACGAGCTTGTCATTCCCAGCCGGCCCCATGCCATTCGCATGCGCGTGGAAACGGCGCTGGCCGAGGCCGGGCTCAAGCCACGCGTGGTGCTGGAGGTGGAAAGCGTGCCTGCCATCCTCGACCTCGTGGTGCGGCATCCGCTGCACGCGGTGCTGACGTTGAACGCCATCGTCGGCAGCGCGCGTGAACATGCGCTGGCGGCACGGCCCATCGTGACGGCTGGGGGGCGCCGGCTGTCCACGTCGATCTGGCTGGCCACCTCGGCCCAGCGCCCGCGCGGGCCCCTGCTCGAACAAGCCATGCCCCTGTTGAGCGGTCTGCTCGTCGCCCAGATCGGCGCGGCGGCGCGGCGCCTTCCTGCCGGGCCCGCATCGGCCTGTGCACGCGGAATCGAGCGCCGTGCCGCGGGACCCTCCGCGCCCAGGGGAAGAGCGCTTGTCGAACAACCCGCGAAACGGGCAAAAGGTCCTCCATCAAGAGGGTAGCGCGCGCAACCCGCGTGGCAAACTGAATGCGTGGCCATGTGTCTTTGCGCAGCGAAATGCAGCGCAGCCCGACATCGTCGTAGGGCAACCTGGCCCGCGCCCGACGACATCCGACGACCCCTGACACCCCTGGAGCCCGAATGAAGCCCGCAAACTCCGCCCATGCGTCGCGCTCACGCGGCTGCAGCGTCCGCGTCCGCGTCCGCAGGTTGGTCTCGGCCGCCGCCGCCGCTTTGCTGTGCGGGCTGGGCGCCCCGGCGATGGCGGAGAACCATGCGTTGATTCTCTGGATCGGTGACTACGGTGACCCACGTGCCGACCTGCCGGGCATCGATCTAGACGCCAACTTCGCCAAGAAGATCGCCAAGCTGATGGGCGTGTTGGACAAGAACGTCGTCGAGGTCGCCAACGCGCAGCTGACGCCGCGCAACGTTGGCGCCGCCCTGGCCGCGATGCACGACCGAATCAAGGAAGGCGACAAGCTCTTCATCTACTACTCGGGCCACGGCACGCAGATGGCCGCACGCGGCGGCACCGCCGCACGTTGCACCGAGGCGATGTACGTGCGCGGTGGGGTGTTCATGGACACCGACCTTCAGGAGTCGTTGACGCGCCTGGGCCAGAAGGCCAGCCAGGTGGTGATGATGAACGACTCGTGCTTCTCGGGCGGTGCGGCGACGCGCAGCCTCGCGCCCGCCGCCGCCGGGGACGCCAAGGCCAAGTTCCTGCCGCCCGATTTCAAGACCAACACCGCCGTGGCTGCGGGCTACAACTGCGGCGATGCCATCAATACGCGCGGCATGACACGCAGCCTGTCAACGCTGGAGAAGGACCAGCGCGGACCGCAGGTGCTCTACATCGCGGCCAGCACCGACACGCAGGTGTCCTTCGCGAGCAGGAGGGGCAGCTTCGCCACACTCAGCTGGGCACAGTGTCTGGCCGACGCCAGCACCGACCGCAACAAGAGCGGCAGCATCAATGGCGAGGAACTGCAGGCCTGCGCGCAGGGCTGGCTCAACAGTCTGGGCGTGAAGCAGACCATCATGCTCCAAGGCAACGGCAAGCTGCCGCTGACCTTCACCTCCAACGCCGCGGGCGGCACCGCCTTGGCCCAGGCCCAGGCCCAGGTCCAGGCCCAGGCTCCGGCACCTGCGCCCGCCCCCGCCGCCCAGGCGCCGGCCCCGGTGGCCGCCGCGCCAACGCCGACACCGGTGGTCGCTCCGGCGCCCGTTCCGACACCCGCTCCACCTGCTCCGCCACCCGCTCCACCCGCTCCTGCACCCGCTGCTGCACCCACTCCTGCGCCCACTCCCGCACCCGCTGCCGAACCGGCTGCACAGTCCACGTCGGCCGTCAGCGCCGCCAGCGCCTTGCAGGACATTGCCGCGGCAGGCGACCGCGGTTACGAGGTACGCATCTCGACCGCGCGCGACAGCATGCGCATCAGCCACGACCTGCTCGACTTCTCGGTAAGCACCAACCGCGCGGGCTACCTTTATATCCTTCAGGTGGGCAGCGACGGCAAGACCTTCAACCTGCTCTTCCCCAACAAACTGGACAGCAACAACCAGGTCGCCGTGGGTGAACACCGCTTCCCGCGGCCCAACTGGCGCGTGCGCTCCAGCGGGCCAGCTGGCACGAGCTATCTGCTGGCCATCGTCTCGCCGAACAAGAAGGAGCTCGGCCGCGACATGGATGCAAGTTCGGTGTTCGCATCGACGACGGCCAATGCCGCAGCCGCACGCACGCTCATCGTCGAGGCCACGGGCGCCAGCGGCGGCAGCAGCGGACGCTACGGCGCCAGTGCCGTGGTGGCGATCAGGGAAGTGCAGTGAAAGGCACACACCTGCGCGCGGGCGGCCCGCGCCGCAACCGGGCCCCTGGCCAGGTGTGCGGGATGCCAGCGCGCGCGGGTGCGAGAGTGGCTTGCGCAAGCGCGGTGTTGCTGTGGGCTGGCGCGGCGACCGTCTCGGCAGCGGCGCCGCAGGCCGGCGCAGCCTCTTCAGCCAACTCGGCTTCTTCGGCCACCGCATCGTCGACGCGCATCGATGCGGCCTCGCTACGGGCCACCACCGTCGCTCTCGGCGACCTCGGGCTGGCCCTGCTGCGCGACGCCCCTGGGCCCAACGCGGTGGTTTCGCCACTGGCCGTGGCCACCGTGCTGGGCATGGTGCAGTCGGGTGCCATGGGCGCCACCGAGCGCGAGATCGAGGCCCTGTTCGGCCCCGGGCTGGCAGGCACATATGCGATGCGGCAGGCACTGCCCGCACTCTCGGCTCAGCTGCGCGACGGATTGCCCCGCTCGGCCATGCGACTGGCGGCGCGGGTCTGGATAGACACCGCGTTGGCCAAGGACGTGTCCGCCGCGTTCAAGCGCCGCCTGGCGCGCCGCCACGGCGCCGATGCCACCTTGCTCTCGTTCACCGAGACGGAGGCCGCACGCTCGCAAATCAACCTCTGGACCGCCGAGCACACGGCCGGCCGCATCAACGAGTTGCTGCCTGCAGGCAGCCTCTCGAAGTCCACGCAGATCACGCTCACCGCCGCAGTGCATTTCCGATCGGGCTGGGACAAGCCCTTCGACCCCGGTCAGACCGAACCGCGTCCGTTCATCACGTCGGCGGGCAGCCAGACCGCGGTACCGACACTCAACGAGGAGCGCGCGGTGGCGCAGGCGGTCGTCGGCGGCACGCAGTTGTATGCGCTGCCTTTCGCCGCCGGCTACGACCTCGTGCTCGCACTGCCGGCAGGCGGTGGCGGTGGCGGTGGCGGTGTTGATGCGCTACTCAAGGGCCTGAGCGGCGCCACCTTCGCACGCTGGCAAACCGAACTCACGGCAGCGCAGCCGCTGCGCTGCAGCTTCGCGATGCCCAAGTTCAGCTTCGCGCCGAAGGCCGGTTCGATCAAGGCCTCGCTAGAGCAGCTGGGGGTGAAGCGGGCCTTCACCGAACAGGCCGATCTGCGCCCCATGCTCGGCCGAGCCGCCACGGGCGCGCATGTCGATGACGTTCATCATGCGGCGGGCATCGCCATCGATGAATCGGGCGGCGAGGCCGTTGCCGCAGCGGCAGCGACCGTCAAGCCCAAGACCCTGGCCGCGCCGCCGCCGACGTGCGCGGTGGACCGCGCGTTCGCCTTCGTGGTCATGCACCGCGCCAGCGGTGTGCCGTTGTTCGTGGGCCGCGTGGGCGACCCGGCGCGCAGCGAGTAGAGGGAGCAGCCACCGGCCCCATGCGATCGGCGCCACGATACTGAAGGCGTGGCGCCTATGGCCACAATGGCCGATGGCCGATCGGCCAATGGCCAGGGCAGTGCAACGATCGGCGCCGCTCAGCGCTGCATATCGGCAATCTTCTTGTTGTATTTCTCGTGAGCCGTGTCCATGGCGCGCAGCAGGCGCGTCAGGTGCGTCTTGAAGTCGCCTGGCACGATGAGGAACAACTCGCAGGCGAAGTTGGGGTCGCCGTCGCTGTCGATGTAGGCCTTCACGACCTTGGTCTCGGTGGTCGCGAGGTTGGCGCCTTCGATGCGGCGCAAGCGCGCCGGCGCGCTCTTGTCTTCAGCGCTGAACGAGAGCACGAGGCGGAAGTACTCCGGATCCTTCTCGTCGACATAGATGATGTAGAACTTGCCCTCGCGGCGGAAACGCACGTTGCCCGCCTGCGTGATGTTCGGGTTGTAGCCCTCCGAAGTCAGGTAGGCTGAAAACGTCTGCTGCAGTTGCTCTTTGGTGTACGTCTGTGCAAGCGCCGGGGCCATGGCGGCGAACGTCAATGCGCCGGCCAGCGCGGTCTGGGCCAGGAGGGTCTTGATCTTCATGGTGGCGGTCGTCGTGGTGGAGGTTGCGGGAAGTCTTGGTGGCGTTCCGGTGGTCATCGGGTGCAGGCCGTCAGCAGGCCCTGGGCCCTCACTGGGCCTTGGCCATCGCGGCGCGGGCTCGGTCGGAGTAGCGGCCGTTGGGGTACTGGCGCAGGTAAGCCTCGTAGTCGGCGCGCCGGTTGCTGCTTTGCGCCTTGTCCCAGAGGGCGAACTCGGCGGCCGGGTTGTTTGCAGCCGGGGCGGCGGCTGGACCGGGTGCGGGCGCAGGAGCTGGCGCCGGCACGGGCGTCGCGAACTGCGCGACGCGGGCACGTGCGCGGTCGGAATAGCGGCCGTTCGGGAACGTGCGCAGAAAAGCCTCGAACGAGGCGCGCGAGTCGCCCCGCATGGCCTGTTCCCAGGCTTCGAACTCACGTTGCGCGTCGGCCGCCGTCGGCGTGGGGCTGGGCGCGGGCGCGGGCGTTGGCGCCACGTAGGGGGCCGGCGCCGGCCCAGGCACGGGAGCAGGGGCGCCCCCCCCAGGCGGGGGCGAAGGCGCGGGGCCGGGAGCCGGCCCCGGCGCGGGCGCCACCGCAACGCCGCCGGCACCCGGATAGAAGAAGAAGTCAGAGGACGATTCGTCCATCAGCGCTGGCCGCTGCTTGTGGTTCACCGTCTCGGCGGTCGCCTCGACACTGTTGCGCACCTTGCGCAGCATGTCCACGGCCGACAGGCCCTTGATGCGCATGTGCTTCATCAGCTCGCGCGTGAACAGGCCGTTGGGCACGGGGTCGTTGTTGCTCAGGCGGTCGAGCGCCTGCTGCCCCTTGGAGGCGGCCATGATGACCAGCGAGCCCTTGGGCGGCTCGATGCGCGTCAGCGTGGAGCCCGGCGCGATCGAGCGGCCGGTGGAGGTTTCGCGCAACGGGTCGTCCCGACAGGCGTCGATGATGATGAGCGAGAAGCGCGCCCGCTGGTTGAGCTCGTCGGTCAGCTTTTCCAGCGACTGGCCATTGCGCTCGATGACGCGGTTGTCGGTGGGGCGGATGTCCACCGGCAGCAGGTGCGGCCCGAGGTTTGGTGGTTGGGATCCGTGGCCCGAGAAGAAGAAGACAACCTCGTCGCCCTTCTGAACCCGACGCAGGAAGCCGCCGAGCGCGTCGTCCATCTGGTCTCGCGTGGCGTCGAGCACGCGTGTCACCGAGAAACCGGCCGCCTCGAGTTCGCGCCCGATGGACGTGGCATCGTTGCGTGCATTGCGCAGCTTGGTGGCGTTCTGATAGTTGTCGTTGCCCACCACCAATGCCAGGCGCGCGGCCTCGGCGTCGAACGCCATGCCCAGGCAGGCCGCGGCCACCGCGAGCGCCGCCACCAGGCGCTGCGGATGCAACGCGCCATGGCCTGCATGGCCAGGACGCGAAGTGCGTGGGTCGCTCGCATCGGCGGGTGCAGTCAATCGGGCGGGCAGGGATGCTGGGCGGTTCATCATGGCAACTCGTCGGCCTCGGAAAGGACCCCACCACGGAGATCCAGAGCGTGGAGACCCGGTGCGCAGGGCGATCGGTGCCAAGCCCCCACTGCCTCCCCTGGAGATCAGGTTACCCCATGCGCAGCGCGGCCTCAATGGGTGCGCAGCACCACCAGCGCCGGGCAGCGTGCAGGGCTTCACTGAGGTGCCCGGCGCGGAGGCTGTGCCTACCCACCACGTACAACGCGCGGCATCAAGCGCGCGGCGGTCACTGCCGGTCGCTCAGCGCAGGTGTCGTGCAAAAAACGCCAACGTGCGCGACCAGGCCAGAGCCGCCGCGGCGGGGTCGTACTCGATCACGGGCAGCAGCCGCTTCTCGCCCACCTGGGTCTCGTTGAAGAAGGCGTGCTGGGCGTCGTAACGGTGGAACTCGAACTTGACACCCGCATCGCGCAGCTTGGTTTCCAGCGCGTCGACGCCGGCGATCGGGAACGGGACGTCGCGTGTCGACCAGTGACCCAACAACGGCACCTTGATGCGGGCGGCGTCGACATACTCGATCGGCGGGTAGCCGTACCAGATGACCCCGGCGTCCATCTCCGGCACGTGCACCGCCGACAGCGTGGTGAGCGCCCCGCCCATGCAGAATCCCGTGACACCGCACTTGGCACTGCCACTGGCCTTGAGCCAACCGACGGCACCGCGAAGATCCTGCCCAGCGGCGTCGCCGAAATTCAGGTTCGTCATCAGGTGGTGCGCCTCCTCGGCGCTCACCGTCGACTTGCCCCTGTAAAGATCGGGCACGAGCGCCCGGTAGCCCTGCCCGGCAAACCGATCGGCCACGCCGCGGATCTGGTCGTTCAGGCCCCACCACTCCTGGATCACCACCAGCGCGGGGGCACCGGCCGGACCTGCCGGCTCGGCCAGATAGCCCTGCACGGCCTGGCCGTCGGGGCGGTTGAAGCTCACTTCGCGTCCCATGTTGCATCCTTCGTGATCGTGGCGATTGCAAGCGAGTAGAGGCGCCGCGGCGGCCGCAGTCAACCCGGGTCGGCCCAGGTGCAGCGACGGCAGCAAAAACCCTCAGGCGCGGCATGGCGCATTCACAGGCATCATCGCGGCCGGACCCACTGTCCCATGCGGGTGCAGCGCCTCCTGCGGGCGCCTGTGCGGCCTCTAGAAAGAAGGAGAAGAGATGACCCAATTGAACGTGAACGGCCGCGTCATGCGGCACGACGCCGAGCCCGACACGCCCCTGCTGTGGGTGCTGCGCGAGCAGCTCGGCCTGACGGGCACCAAATACGGCTGTGGTGTCGCGCAATGCGGCTCTTGCACGGTGCACATCGATGGTGCTCCGGTGCGCAGTTGCGTGCTGCCGGTCGCGGCCGTGCAGGCCACGCAGAAGATCATCACCATCGAGGGCCTGTCGCCCACCACCACACACGCGCTGCAGAAGGCCTGGGTGCAGTTGGACGTGCCGCAATGCGGCTATTGCCAAAGCGGGATGTTGATGGCCGCGGCGGCGCTGCTGAAGGACAAGCCCCGGCCCACGGATGCCGACATCGACGCCGCGATGACCAACATTTGCCGCTGCGGCACCTACAACCGCGTGCGCGCCGCCATCAAGATGGCTGCGGGCGAGACCCGGGCCGACCTCGGCATCGTGCATATCGAGAGGAGCGCTTGATGAGCCGCCACAACAACGCCACCGAAGCCGGCCCCACCGGCCTCAACCGCCGCGAGTTTCTCGCCACCACCGGCGGCGCCACCGCCGGGGCTGCCCTGGCCGGCTCCCTCGTCTTCGGTTTCAGCACCCGCGCCGAAGCACAAGGCGCCGCGCCGGAAGTCAACGCCTGGGTCGTGGTGCAGCCGGACGAGCGCGTCATCGTGCGCATCGCGCGCAGCGAGATGGGCCAGGGCACGCTCACGGGCCTGGCGCAACTCGTCGCCGAAGAGCTCGAAGCCGACTGGAGCAAAGTCAGCACCGAGTACCCCACGCCCGGCCAGAACCTCGCACGCAAGCGTGTATGGGGCAACTTCTCCACCGGCGGCAGCCGCGGCATCCGCGAGAGTCAGGACTATGTGCGCAAGGGCGGTGCCGCCGCGCGCCTGATGCTCGTGCAGGCCGCCGCCGACGAGTGGAAGGTACCGGCCAGCGAGTGCCGCGCCGAAGCCGGTGCCATCACCCACACGCCGAGCAGCCGCCGCACGACCTACGGCAAGGTCGCCGCCGCGGCAGCCAGGCTCACGCCGCCCGATCCGGCCACCATCACGCTCAAGAATCCCAAGGACTGGAAGCTCTCCGGCAAGCGCCTGGCGCGCCTGGATACGGTGGAGAAGGTCAACGGCAGCCTCGTCTACAGCGCCGACTTCAAGATGCCGGGCCTCTTGAACGCCGCCATCCGCCACTGCCCGGTGTTCGGCGGCAAGGTCAAAAGCTTCGATGCGGCCAAGGTGGCCGCCATGCCCGGCGTGAAGAAGGTGGTGCCGGTGGGCGACGCCTCCGTGGCCGTGGTCGCCGATACCTGGTGGCGCGCCAAGAAGGCGCTCGATGCGCTGCCCATCGAGTACGACTTCGGCCCCAACGCTGCGGTGCAGGACAGCACCGTGAAGGCGATGCTGCGCGAGGGCCTGGCCGCGGGCAATGCCGTGGTCGGCAACAGCAACGGCGATGCACCCGCGGCGCTGGCCGGCGCGGCACGGCGCATCGAAGCGGTGTATTCCTACCCGCACCAGAACCACGCCACGATGGAGCCGCTCAACGCCACCGCGCGCTGGACCGCCGAGCGCTGCGAGGTCTGGACCAGCACCCAAAACGGCGAGGCGGCACTCGCCGCCACCGCCGAGGCCGCGGGCCTCAAGCTCGAACAGTGCGACGTCTACAAGATCGCGCTCGGTGGCGGCTTCGGCCGCCGCGGCATGACCGACTATGTGCGCGAAGCGGTGGCCATTGCGCGCACGATGCCCGGCACGCCGGTGAAGCTCCTGTGGAGCCGTGAAGAGGACATGATCCACGGCCGCTACCACCCGGTGACGATGGCCAAGATGACGGCTGGGCTCGATGCGCAAGGCAACGTCAACGCGCTGCACATGCGCATCTCGGGCCAGAGCATCCTGGCGGCCGTGTTCCCCCAGAACGTTCGCGACGGCAAGGACCCGGTGGTCTTCCAGGGCCTCAACAACGGCGGCGGCGAAGCCATGTTCGGCTACAGCTTCCCCCACTTGCTCATCGACCACGCGATGCGCAACCCGCACGTGCCCCCAGGCTTCTGGCGCGGCGTCAACCTGAACCAGAACGCGATCTATGTCGAATGCTTCATCGACGAAATCGCGCAGGCCACGGGCAAAGACCCGCTGGTGCTGCGGCGTGAACTGATGAAGAGCCACCCCAAGCACCTGGCGGTGCTGGAGGCGGTCGCCGCGCGTGTCGGTTGGGGCACACCGGCGCCCGATGTGCGCGGGCAGAAGGTGTTCCGCGGCCTCTCGCAGACCCACGGCTTCGGCAGCTATGTGGCCGCTTGCGCCGAGGTGTCGGTGAGTGCGGCGGGTGAGCTCACGGTGCACCGCATCGTGGCCGCCACCGACTGCGGCCATGCCGTCAACCCACAACAGATCGAGGCGCAGATCGAGGGCTCGTTCGTCTACGGCCTGGGTGCCGCGCTCTTCAGCGAGTGCACGGTGAAGGACGGCCGCATCGAGCAGACCAACTTCGACACCTACCCCACACTGCGCATGAACCAGATGCCCAAGGTGGAAAGCATCGTGATGCCCTCGGGAGGCTTCTGGGGCGGCGTGGGCGAACCCACCATCGCGGTGGCGGCACCGGCGGTGCTCAACGCCATCTTCGCCGCCACCGGCAAGCGCATACGCGAGTTGCCGGTGAAGCAGCAAAGCCTGAAGAGGGCGTGATGCCCGCCGAAGCGGCCAGCGGCCGCCGCCACCCCGGGGGCGCTGTGCGTGGACCGGACCGGCCGCTTCCGCGGCGGCCCGGGAACTGGGCACCTCGGTGGGCCTGCTGACGGCATTGGCCGCAGCGGCCGCAGTGGCCGCTCTAGGCGCTCTCGTGCTGGGCGACGGCATCCCGCAGCCGCTGCCCGGTGCGAACGCGGGTGATGCGGCGCGTGGGCGCGCCATCGTGGCCAGCCGCCAAGCGGGGCTGTGCTTGCTGTGTCACCAGGCGCCCATTGCCGAGGAGCGCCAGCAAGGCAACATTGCCACGAATCTCGCTGGCGCCGGCAGCCGCTGGAGTGCGGCACAGTTGCGCCTTCGCATTGCCGACCCCAAACGGCTGGACGCCGCAAGCCTGATGCCGGCCTACCACCGCACCGATGACCTCTCCCGCGTGGGCCCGGCGTGGAAGGACAAGCCCGTGCTCGACGCGCAGCAAATCGAGGACGTGGTGGCCTGGTTGCTGACCCTGAAGTGAAACCATTGCCTGCCATGCACGCCGCGGCGCCCACCTCCCCCAGCGACGAAGCCGCAGCCATGCCGCACGTTGTGCGCCGCCGCTCGTTGCTTGCCGCGGGCGTGGCCGCGGGTGCACTGTTCGTGGTGCGGCCCGCCTCGGCCACGCCAGAAGTGCTGCGCGAGGCGGTAGCCACCTTCACCGGCGGCGTGGCGCCGCGCGCCGGGCGTGTGCGGCTCGAGATTGCCGAACTCGTCGAGAACGGCAATACCGTGCCGGTGACGGTCAGCGTGCAAAGCCCGATGTCCGAGGCCGACCACGTCCGCCGCATCGCCCTCTTCAACGAGTTGAATCCCGAGCCCGGCGTGGCCGTGTTCCATCTCTCGCCGCGCAACGGCCGCGCGCAAGTGGCCACGCGCATGCGCCTGGCCACTACGCAACAAGTGCTGGCGGTCGCGCACATGAGCGATGGCAGCTTCTGGCAGGCGACGATGGAGGTCATCGTGACGCTGGCCGCCTGCGTCGAAGGCTGAAGACCCATGGCCGATACGAGCGCGCCTGCATCCTCCAACGCGGCCACCGGCGCCGCCGCCGGCCCCAGCCTGGTGCGCGCCGCTGCGCGCGCGCTCGTCACCCTGGTGCCCGCGGCGCCTCGCCGCGGCGAGCCCTTCGAGGTGCGCGCGCTTGTCGCGCACCCCATGGAGACCGGGTTGCGCGTAGACGCGCTGGGCAACAAGGTGCCGCGCGACATCGTGCGCCGCGTCGAAGCCCGGCTCGACGGCGAGCTGGTCTTCGCTGCCGACCTGCACCCGGCCGTCGCCGCCAACCCGTACTGCGCCTTTCCGCTGGTGGTGCAGGGCGATGGGGCGCTGATCGTCAGCTGGGTGGGCGACCGCGGCTTTGCGCACAGCGTGAGCGTGGCTCTGAAGCCCCTGTGAAGAAGCCGTGATCAAGCCGCTTTGATCTGACCGCAGTGACGAATCCGCTGTGATCAGATTGCCGTGAAAGCAACAGGCGCCCTGTTTGCAGCTGCCGCGGCCTGCGCGGCACTGCTGTTGGCGTGCACGACCACGGGCACCACCACCAGCGCCACCACCAGCGCCACTGCCAGCACGACCATCAGCACGACCGCCAGCACCACCACCAGCGCAGGCACGCCTGCCGCCCCAGGTAGCGGACTGATCGCGGCTCCCACTCCCGATGCACGCCGCTCCGGCTTTGCCGACATGGGCCCGGCCACGCAGGCCATGCAGCGCGACGATGCCGCCAACCCGGCATGGCTGTGGGTCGAGGAGGGGCGCCAGCGCTTTGCCAACGATTGCGCGCGCTGTCACGCCGCCACCTCGATGGCCGGCGCCGCGGTGCGCCACCCGGCCTGGGACACCCAGGCCGGCCGCCCGTTCACGCTGGGCCAACGGATCGCGGCCTGCCAGGCACGGCATGTCGACGGCACGCCCTGGTTGCCCGAGAACGAAGCGCGCATTGCCTTGGAAACTTTCATCGCTCAAATGTCGCGCGGGCGGCCCATCGCACCGCCGGCCGATGCGCGGCTGGCGCCGTGGCGCGAACGCGGGCGCACGATCTTCGAGCATCGCCTGGGCCAGCTCGACCTGTCATGCGCGCAGTGCCACGTTTTGCTGGCCGGCCGGCGCCTGGCGGGCAGCGTCATTCCTCAAGGGCACGCCACCGGCTACCCGATTTACCGATTGGAGTGGCAAGGCATGGGCTCGTTGCAGCGGCGCCTGCGCGGCTGCCTGAACGGCGTTCGCGCCGAACCCTTCGGCTGGGACAGCGAAGAACTGACGGCCCTGGAGGTGTACCTCGCCGCGCGCGCCGCCGGCATGGCGCTGGAGACGCCGGCCGTGCGGCCTTGAGGCATCGCGACCGCGCCGAGGGCCGATCAGGTCTTGACCAGCGACGCGACAACGCCGCCGATCGCCTCCTTGAGTTTTTCGCGAGCCAGTGCCTTGCACTGCTCGGCCGTGGCGCCAGCCTTGGCGTCAAAGGCCGTGGCCTTTTTCTCCGGGCGCCACAGCACTGCACGCACGGTGTCCGTGCGCGGCAGCAAGACCACGCGCGCCGTCACGACACAGATACCGTCGCGCGTGAGGCCACCTTCGACCTGGCTCAGAAAGGTCCATTTGCCTTCGGGATACACCTTCCACAGCTTGGCGGGAATGCCTTCCTTGAGCATGCTCTTGGCCGTGTCAGTGTCGATCAGCGCCTCGGCCGAGTGGTCGAGCAACAGCGACTTGGCCTCGCGCACCGGCTGGGCGCAGGCCACCGTGCAGTGGAGGGCGGCGGCAGTGGCAAGGGCAGCGAGCGTGGTCGTCTTCATGGTCGATCCCAAGGGCGTAGATGTGGCGTCTAAAGGGCCCCTGAAGGGCGCAGGCAGTGTAATCAGTCCGGTTATCCATCCAAGTTCCATCTGAGTTCCCCCGCCGATCGGGTCCCGGCCCGCGTGCCGCCCTGGCCGCCATGGCTGCCCGTTCCACGCGCACCCGAGGCACCGCAGCGCCGGCGCAGTACGCAACGCCTTGTTGCCAAACCCTCGTCCGGTTGCGGGAAAACACGGGAAAACGCGCCCGATCGCAGGGTCGGCTGTTTCGATAGACTGCCGCGCAGTTGCCTGCGTTCCTGCCCCTCCCGATGCCCCCCTTCTCTGCCACACAGACGGCGCGCGCCCTGCACACCGTCGAGCCTCGCCCGCTGGTCAAGCTCGACCGCGTGAGCAAGCGCTTCCCCAACGGCACGCTGGCACTGCAGGACATGTCGCTCGAGATCGGCGAGCACGACTTCATCAGCTTTCTCGGCCCCTCCGGCTGCGGCAAGAGCACAGCCTTGCGCCTGTTGGCCGGCCTGTCACCGGCCACTTCGGGCAAGCTCACCTGGGCCGCGCACCGCACGCTGGGCGCCTCGCGCACCGACCGCGAACTGGGCTTCGTATTCCAGGAGCCCACGCTAATGCCCTGGAGCACGGTGTTCGACAACACCTTCCTGCCGCTGCGCCTGTCGGGCATCACGCGCGCGCAGGCCGACGAGACGGTGCGCGATGCGCTGGCCATGGTCGGCCTCACGCGCTTCACCGACGTCTATCCACGCGAACTCTCGGGCGGCATGAAGATGCGCGTATCCATCGCGCGTGCGCTGGTCACGCACCCGCGCCTGCTGCTGATGGACGAACCCTTCGCGGCGCTGGACGAGATGACACGCGGCAAGCTCAACAACGACCTGCTCGCGATCTGGCGCGAGCACCGCTTCACGGTCATCTTCGTCACGCACAGCGTGTACGAGAGCGTCTACCTGTCCAAGCGCATCGTCGTGATGGCGCCGCGCCCCGGGCGCGTGGTGCATGAGTTGCGCATCGAAGAGCCCTACCCGCGCGATGCCGGTGACTTCCAGGTTTCCAGCCGCTACAACGAACACGTGAAGGCCGTGCAACGGGTGTTGCACGCCACCATGGACGGCGTGGCCGTGGACCACTAGCCATGCCACCAACCACGGAGTCAGCCACGGAGCCAGCCGCTTCCACCTCCAACGGCAACGGGAGCGCCATCGGCAACGGCCGCGTCACCGGCCGCGCCACCACGCGCCCCGGCCCGCTCGAAGTCGAAGTGAACGAGCCCGGCCGCCGCTTGGCGCGGGCGCAGCGCCGCGAGGGTGTGGCGCGCATCGTGCTGCCGCTGCTCATCGTCGCGGCGCTGCTCATCCTGTGGGAGGTGTTGGTCACGGTAAACAAGGTGCCGCACTACATCCTGCCCGCGCCTACGCTCGTGCTCGAGACGCTGGTGAAGAACTGGGGCAATCTCGCGCCGGCGCTGTGGTTCACGGTCAAGCTCACGCTGATGGCGCTCGGCGCCGCCGTCCTGGGCGGGGTGCTGCTGGCGATGGCCTTCGCGCTCTCGAAGTGGGTCGAGATCGCGCTCTTCCCGATCGCGGTGGTGCTGCAGGTCACGCCCATCGTCGCCATCGCGCCGCTGATCCTCATCTATATCGACAGCACGATGGCGGCGCTGCTCATCTGCGCCTGGATCGTGGCCTTCTTCCCCATCCTGTCCAACACCGTGATTGGCCTCAAGAGCGCCGACAGCCACCTGCGCGACCTGTACACGATGTATGGCGCGTCACCCTGGCAGCGCTTTCGCTTCCTGCTTGTGCCCAGCGCCCTGCCCTACTTTCTCGGCGGACTGAAGATCGCCGGCGGCCTGGCCCTCATCGGCGCCGTGGTCGCAGAGTTCACGGCAGGCTCGGCGGGGCGCAATACCGGGTTGGCCTCACGCATCCTCGAGTCGATGTTCCGCACCGAGATCCCGATGATGTTCGCCGCGCTCCTGCTCGTCTCGCTGCTGGGCATCGTCATCTTCGGCTTCTTCGCTGCCTTGGCCAAGCTGCTGCTCGGGCACTGGCACGAGAGCGAGATGCGCCCGGACCGCTGATGAGTCCCTTCGATGCCACGCGCTGGCCCGAACGCCTGCCCGGCCGCTATTGGCTGGCGCGCGCGCGCGTGCCGGCGGCGGTGGCGGAAGGCCTCGGTCCTGGCCTCCGCACCGGCATCGATACCGTCGCTTTGCTCATCGAGGATGGCCGCATCGCCGCGATTGAGCCACGTGCTCCGGGCGGCGCCGCCACCTTCGACCTCGACGGCGGCTTCGTCCTGCCGGCGTTTGTCGACGTGCACACCCATCTCGACAAGGGCGACCTGCTGGCCGCTGGTCTGAGACCCGAGCGCGACCTCTTCACCGCCGTGGCCCGCGTGCGCGAAGATTACGCATCCTGGACCGAGGCCGAGCTGCGCACACGCATCGGGTTTGCGCTGCGCACCGCCTTGGCCCACGGCACGCGCGCGCTCAACACCTATGTCGACTGGCCCGAACCCGGCGCCCCCGAGGGCCCGCTCGCCTGGCGCGTGATGCAGGCGATGAAGCGCGAGTGGGCCGGGCGCATCGAACTGACGATGACCTCGCTTGCCTCCATCGACCGCTTGGCAGACGCCGCCGACGCCGAGACCCTGGCGCGCAACCTCGCGGCCGGTGGCGGCGCGCTCGGCCTCTTCATCTACCCCGGCGCGCCGCTACCATGGCTGCCGCGCGCCTTCGATCTGGCCGAGCGCCACGGCCTCAGGCTCGACTTCCACGTCGACGAGCACCTCGATCCTGCGGTGGCCAACATCGGCCACGTGGCGCGCCTGGCGCACGAGCGCGGCTTCGGCGCACGCGCCGTGTGCGGCCATGCCTGCGTGCTGGGCGTGCTCGACGAGGCCGAGCGCGACCGCCTGCTCGACGAAATCGCCGCCAGCGGCCTCACGCTCGTCTCGCTGCCCTACACCAACCTCTATCTGCAGGACAGCGGCAGCGCGCGCGTCGAGAACACTCCGCACCCAACCCCGCGCCGCACACCGCGCCGGCGCGGGCTGCTGCCAGTGCACGAAGCCCGCGCGCGCGGCATCCCACTCGCCTTCGCGAGCGACAACCACCGCGACGTCTTCTTCCCCGGCGGCGACCTCGACCTGCTGCAGGCGCTGTCGCTGGCGGCCAACGCCGCCCAGCTCGACGACGCCGTGAGCGCTTGGATCGATACCGTCACCACCACGCCGGCGCGCTTCCTCGGCCTGGCCGGGGACGGCCGCCTGCGCCTGGGTGCACTGGCCGATCTGGTGCTGCACCCGGGCCGCAGCAGCGCCGAGGTGCTTTCGCGCCCGCAGTTCGGCCGCCAGGTGCTGCGCGCCGGCCAGCGGCTGGCCGCCCACGAGGCCGTGCCGCCCGATTTCCGGGAACTCGACGGTCTCGTCCCGCGCCCGCCTGCCCCGCGGAGCACTCTCACCACGCTCGCCACGCTCGCCGCGCTCGCCGCACTCACCACACTCACCCCACTCGCCACGCTCGCCGCATCCGCAACACCCACTGCGGCCGCTTCATGAGCACCGCCGCGCACGTCATGAGCACCGCGGCGCACGAAATCCCGGCGCCGCCCTCGCACCGCGCCGCCGACCACGGCCTCAACCCCACGCCCGACTGGGCGCGTGTGACTGCTGAGCTGCAGGGCCTGAACGTCATCACCGAACCACGCCAGCGCAAGGCCTTGTCCAAGGACTTCTACTGGTACAGCCCGGTGCTCGCCGACGAGCTGCGCGAGTGCGTGGCCGACCTCGTGGTGCGCGTCAGCACCGAGGCCGACGTGATGCAGGCCGCCGCCGTGGCCGCGCGCCACCGCCTGCCGCTCACCGTGCGCGGCGGCGGCACCGGCAACTATGGCCAATGTGTGCCGCTCGCCGGCGGCCTGGTGCTGGACGTGACGGGCATGCAGCGCGTGCTCGAGATCGCGCCCGGCCGCGTCAAGGTGCAAGGCGGCGCGAAGATGTTCGATATCGAGATGGCGGTGCGTGAAACCGGCCAGGCCCTGCGCATGTGGCCCAGCACCTGGCGCGTGGCCACCATCGCCGGCTTCATCAGCGGCGGCTTCGGCGGCGTGGGCAGCATCGCGCACGGTGTGTTGCGCGACCCCGGCAACTTGCTCAGCTGCCGCGTGGTCACCGTCGAGGCCGAGCCGCGCATCATCACGCTCGTGGGCGATGAGATCCAGCAGGTGCACCATGCCTTCGGCACCAACGGCGTCATCACCGAGGTGGAGGTGGCGCTCAGCCCCGCGGTGCCCTGGCTGCACGTGATCGCGCTCTTCGCCGACTACCGCCAGGTGCTCGAAACCTGCGTGGCCGCGAGCACGCCCGCGCTCGAGCTGTTCCTGCTCTCGGCCGTCGACCGGCGCTTCGCGCCCTACTACACCACGCTCGGGCAGCGCTTCCCGCCCGAGCGCCACGCCATCTTCGCGATGGTGGCGCCGAGCTCGATGGCCGCCTTCACGCAGCTCGTGCAATCACATGGCGGCACCATCTCGATGACCATGGACGAGGCCAGCGCCGAGGCGGCCGGCCTGCCGCCCGCCTACGAGTGCGCCTACAACCACACCACGCTGCAGGTGCTGAAGGTCGACCGCGGCTGGACCTACCTGCAGATCGCCTACCCGCAGCCCTTCGACCCCGACATCGTGATGCGCCAGCTCGAGCGCTTCGGCGAGGACGTCTGGCAGCACCAGGAGTTCGCGAAGATGTACGGTCAGTACGCCGCCTTCGCCATCGTTTTGGCGCGCTGGAAGGGCCAGGCGCATCAGTACGAGCTCATCCGCAGCATCGAAGGCGATGGCTGCACGATCTTCAACCCGCACGTCGTCACCATCGAGGACGGCGGCATGAAGGAGATCGACGCGGCACAGATCGCGTTCAAGCGTCGGGCCGACCCCCACGGCCTGATGAATCCGGGGAAAACGCGGGGATGGACGGCCGAGATGGCCGGGACGTGACTTCAACAGGGACCATGACCACCATGAAAACACTTACTTTCGTCCTCGCCGCCTTGGCGGCCTCCCCGCTCGCCGCGCAGGAACTCGACAAGGTCAGCTTCGGCACCAACTGGTTCGCCCAAGGGGGCCACGGCGGCTGGTATCAGGCGGTCGCCGACGGCACGATGGCCAAGTTCGGCATCGAACTCGACATCCAGTCCGGCGGCCCGCAGGTGAA
Source organism: Burkholderiales bacterium (assembly GCA_031401195.1). GTDB lineage: Bacteria > Pseudomonadota > Gammaproteobacteria > Burkholderiales > Burkholderiaceae_C > Rubrivivax. Next base: position 760 of record JANNRI010000195.1, on the reverse strand, counting down.
CAACCGGCCGATGCTGCCGGCGGGCCAGCTCGACTTTCTTATGGCCGGCAACTTGTTGCTGAGCTTCGACAACGTGCGCAACGAGATCCCGACCGTGGTGGTTGCCGCCTTCTTCCAGAAGGATCCGCAGATCCTGATGGCGCACAAGGGCGCCTACAAGGACTTCGCCGATCTCGTCAACGCGCCCAAGGTGCTGGTCAGCCGCGACGGCCAGATCAGCTACTGGCAGTGGATGGTCAAGGAGCACGGCTTCACCGAGGAGCAGGTGCGACCCTATTCCTACAACCTCGCCGAGTTCCTGACCGACAAGACCATCGTGCAGCAGGGCTACGGCACCTCCGAGCCGCTTTATGCGGCAAAGGAGGGCGCCGAGCCCGAGAGCTTCCTGCTGGCGGACTACGGCTGGAACACCTATTCGACCACGGTCGAGGCACGCACCGAAATGGTCGAGGCGAACCCCGATCTGGTGCAGCGCTTCGTCGACGCCTCGATCATCGGCTGGTACACCTACCTCTACGGCGACGCCACGCTAGGCAACGAGGCGATCATCGCCGCCAACCCGGAATACACCGTGGAGCTCTTGAACGAGGAGATCGAGGCGATGAAGGCGCTCGGCATCGTCGACGCCGGCGGCGCGCTGTCCAAGGGCATCGGCGCGGTGTCGCTCGATCAGGTCGCGGCGTTCTACGATCTGGCGGTCGACGCCGGCATCCTGGAGGCGGGCTCGGTCGATGTCGCCAAGGTCGCGACCGACGCGTTC
>JANNRI010000194.1:0-54700 GCA_031401195.1 Burkholderiales bacterium | reverse complement strand
CCCCCGCACCGCCGCCGCCGCAAGCGCAGACGAGAAGGGAGAGGGCGCAGGCGCCGAGGGTCAGCGCGGCGTGCACCGGGCGCCGGCGGGCGCAGTGCGGGTTGGGCGGGGAGAAGGCGGTTGTGCAAAGCATGTATGCCCTATCGCGATTGGCGTGGCGTGGGTTCGTCGCTGCCGTTGTTGGCGCAGTGCGGAGGGTGGTCTTCATCGTCAAGGAGTTGCCGTCCAACTGTGCGTCACCGTCTCGGCGCACACGGTGAAGGCGCTCTCGTGCCGGAAGGTTAAGGTCCGTGCCGCGGCGTTGGCAGCGGTGAAAACCCCGCTGAAGACGCGCAAGTCATCGGTGGTCGAGGTCGTGCCGAAGTGGTTGTCGGTGATGCCCAGGGTGGTGATGAAAGCCTTCCTGAAGACCCCCGTCTCGCCATGCAGGCATCTGCACCGAGCTGCACGCAGAAACGATCAAGGTCGGCAGCGCGGCTGCGATGGTGAATCGAGATGTCTTCATACGGGGTCCTTGTTGGGGATGTGGGTCCGCCGCTGGGGCCAGACCAAGGCAATTGAATCCGCCACCGGCCAGCCCGTCCATTGCTCCTTGGGGCGGTTTCACGCGCCCGTTGGGGCGGCTGCAACCGGCCTCTTTGGACCGCGAGTCGTGCCCATGCATCCTGGGGTCGTGATACAGAAATCTGTATGATCATGGCATGAAGACGACGCTCGACATCAATGATCAGTTGCTTGCCGACGCCAAGGCGCTGGCTGCCCAGCAGCGAACCAGCCTGACCCGCCTGATCGAGGAGGGCCTGCAGTTGCGCCTGCGAGCCCAAGCGGCGCCGCGGCGCGGCAAGGTTCGGCTGCCTGTGCTCGAGGGACGGGGGGGCCTGGCCGCCGGCGTTGATCCGCTCAGCAACAAGGCCATGCTGGCGGCCTTGGGCGATGACGCCTGACGTCAACGTCCTGGTCGCCGCGTCGCGCAGCGATCACCCCCACCATGCCGTCGCGCGCGCTTGGCTGGAGCAGGCCGTGGCGGTCGCTGCTTCGGCAAACGCCTTGGTCTTGATGCCGATGGTGCTGGCCAGTTTCCTGCGCCTGGTGAGCAGCCCCAAGATCTTCCAGGCGCCCACGCCGGTGGAGGATGCCGTCGCATTTGTCGATGCGCTGCTCGCAGTTCAGGGTGTTCAGCTGGCATCACTGGGCCCGGAATGGCCGCGCCTGCGGCAGCTTTGCATCGACAAACATCTGAAGGGCAATGACCTGCCTGACGCATGGCTGGCCGCGGCGGCCATTCACCTTGGTGAGCACTTGGTGAGTTTTGACCGGGACTTCAAGCGCCTCATCGGTCGATCACAGTTCACGCTGCTCGAACCGCAGACCGAGTGAACGGGCCGAAGGGTCGCAGCCCCAGGTTGGCTCATTCGATCACCCGATCGGCGCTGAGCAGCAGCGCCTGCGGGAACACCAGTCCGAGCGCGCGCGCGGTCTTCAGGTTGATCACCAGTTCCAACAGGGTCGCCTGCTCGATCGGCAGCTCGCCGGGCTTGGCGCCCCTGAGGATCTTGTCGACGTAATGCGCCGCTGTGCGGATGCGCTCGGCCAGGTTCACGCCGTACGACATCAGCCCACCGGACTCGGCGAACGGCCGCGTCTGGTAGAGGGCCGGCAGGCGCTCGCGTGCGGCGAATTCGATGATGCGCAAGCGATGGGCGACGTTGGCCGCCGAGTCGGCGACCCAGATCACGTCGGGCCGGTTGCGTGACAAGTCTGCGAAGACCGCGTCGTAGTCTGCCGGGCCGCCGATCGCATGGACCGAGAGCGCCAGTCCGTGGGCGCGCGCTGCCGCGACATCGGCGTCTATGGCCTCTTGCGCTTGCCCCGTGTTGCCGAGATAGGCGATGCGCTTCGCGGCCGGCACGGCCAGCTTGAGCAGCTCCAGCCGCTTGGCTGGCAGCTCGCTGCCCGCACTGTTTGATGGCCCGGTGACATTGCCACCGGGTCTTGCCAGGCTGGCCGCAAAGCCTATCGCCACCAGGTTCGGGCCGATGGCCACGATGGGAATGGTGTCGGTGGCACGCTTGGCCGCGCGCGTTGACTCCGATCCCGCCGTGACGATGACGTCGACCTTCTTCGCCACCAGCATCGCAGCCAGTTCGTTCAAGCGCTCCACGCGCCCCTCGGCGAAGAGCGGCAAAAACTGCACCGTCTTGCCTTCTTCCCAGCCCAACTCACGCAGGCGTGGCCTGAACGGATCGTTCGCCCGCGCCTCGGGGGATGGAAGAAATTGAGAGTGCAGGCTGCCCACGATCGGCAGCCTGTTTTGCGCCTGCGCCCGGCGCGCCATCGGCAGCGAGACCACCGCGCCGGTGACAGCGATGAACTGCCGGCGGCCGATCTTGGGTGGGGTGATCATGCTGAAGGTCGTTTTTCGCTGCAGAGCTTGGGCTGGGTGTGACGACATGCGTGCAAGACGAACCTGGGGGTGGAGGGCCGAACTATCCCAAGCGCCTGCCGCAGATCATCCTACTTCGCCAGCGTCAGCTTGCGGTCCCTGTCCTCGTCGGCCCACTCGGAGCTGGCATCGCGCCGGCTTTGCCGCTTGCCACCCGTGCCATCGGCCTTGATGACGAAGCGCACTTGCTCGCAGTCACGAAGCGGCGGCTCGGGCGTGATGGTGATCGTCGTCGGCGTGCGCTCCACGGCCGCCTTGAGTTGGCTCTTCCAGCAGGGGTTCAACTGGGGAGCGGTCATCTTGAACGTGGCGGCGCCATCCTTTTCGGTCAGCGTGATCGATCCGGACCATGTGGTGTTGTTGGGCCCGACGCTGGCGTAGTTCCAGGTCTGAGCCACCGACAGTGTGGGCACGACGGCCAATGAGAAGAGCAGCAGAGAGGCTTTGATCATGAAGGTCTCCTAAAAGCGTTGCAGGAAGAGACATTGGAGTCCGCGACGGGCCTGGCTGTCCATTGCGCCTTGGGGCCCCTTTGGGGCCGTGTCGAGCCGCTGTGACCGGCCCTTTTGGGCAGGGCAGCTGCGCGCCCAGCGGCTGATCCAGGTGATCCAATAGCGCGGGTCGATAGCGTTGTTCATTTGCGACCCATCCAGCCAGCCCCGACCGCCTTCATGCCACGCCCCTTCTGGTTGCGCCCTGCTCGCCTGTCAGGCCTGGCGCCCAAATACGCGCTGTGGATCACTGCGCTCGTGGCGACGCTGCTGCTGCTTAGCGGCGCCATCAATCTGCAACTGGCCTGGCTTGAAAACCGGGCCCACATCGATGCGCTGCAGGCCGAGAAGGCACGCGGCGCGGCGCAGCGCATCGAGCAGTACATCACCGACATCGAACACCAGATCGGCTGGACGCTGCTGCCCGCGGCTTCCACCGGCGCTGAAGCGGCGCTTAACGGTGTGACCGCAGCCGTGGCCTTGCGCCGCATCGAGCTGCTCAAGCTGCGGCGCCAAGTGCCCGCGATCACCGATGTGGCCTGGATCGATGCAGAGGGCCTGGAGCAGGTGCAGGTGTCGCGCTTGACGCTGAACCGTGTGGGCCATGGCTTGCCGCGCCAGGACGACCCAGCCTTCACGGGCACAGCCCAAGGCCGCACCTGGCGCAGCGCCGTCACCTTCCGCGAGGATTCCGAACCCTACCTGCGTGTGGCGCGCCGGGCCAGCGCCGGCGGCGGCGTGACGGTGGCCGACATCAACCTCAAGTTTGTGTGGGAGGTGGTTTCTTCGCCTGTGCTGGGTGCCGGCGGCGTGGCCTATGTGGTGGCTGACGAAGGCACGCTGATCGCCCACCCCGACATCAGCCTGGTGTTGAAGAAGACCGACATGCGCAGCTTGCCGCAGGTGCTGGCCGCGCTGGCCAAGGCACCCGGTGTGGAGAGCGAGCACACGGCAGACGCGGTAGACCTTTCGGGCCGCCCGGTGCTGGCCGCCGCCGCCCGCATGGACACGCTGGGCTGGACCGTGCTGATCGAGTCGCCGCGCAGCGAGGCGCTGGCGCCGGTGCTGCAGAGCGCCTGGCGTTTGGCCGCGGTGGTGCTGGCCGGCTTGATCCTGTCGGTGCTGGCCAGCGTGCTGCTGGCGCGTTCGCTCGCCCGGCCCATCCACGCGCTGCAGGTGGGTGCCGATCGCATCGGCGCGGGCGACCTCGAGCACCGCATCGCGGTGACCACGAACGATGAGGTGCAGGCCCTGGCCGAACGCTTCAACCAGATGGCCGGCAACCTGCAAGCCAGCGTGAGCCAGCTCGAGCAGCGCGTGGCTGAACGCACGCGCGAGCTGGCGGCAGCGAACCAGGCCAAGAGCCATTTCATCGCCGCCGCCAGCCACGACCTGCGCCAGCCCGTGCACGCCCTGGGCCTGTTCGTCGGCCAGCTGCGTGGTGCCAACGACGCCGAAGCGCAGCGTGAGCTGCTGCAGCACATCGAGCACTCAGTGGCTGCGTTCGAGGCCTTGCTCGAATCGCTGCTCGACATCTCGCGGCTGGACGCCGGCACGGTGGCCGTGCGGCGCCAGCCGCTGGTACTGGCGCCCCTGCTGCAGCGGCTGGCGCGCGGCCAGGCCGAGTTGGCGCAGCGCAAGGGTCTGCACCTGGCTGTGCGCGTGGTGCCGCAGGATCTGGCGGTGGACTCTGACCCAGTGCTGCTGGAGCGCATCGTCAGCAATTTGTTGGGCAACGCGCTGCGCTACACCGCGCATGGCGGCGTGCTGATCGCTGCCCGGCGACGCCATGCGGGCGCTGGGCAGGCGCAGGTGAAGAGGCTGGTGGAATTGCGTGTCATCGACAGCGGGAGTGGCATCAGCGCCGAGGACCTGCCGCATGTGTTTCGAGAATTCCACCGTGGACAGGCGCATGGACAAGCGAACGCCGCCAGCAACGACCCCGGCCTGGGTCTGGGCCTGGCCATCGTGCGGCGCTTGACCGACTTGCTACAGCACAGCCTGGTGTTGCGCACGCAGGCTGGGCGCGGCACCTGCTTCACGCTGCAACTGCCTACTGCGCAGGTCGCCCAGATCGCGCTGATCGCTCAGCCAGCCCTGGCAGCCGCCGCACCGCTGGGGACTGGCGCTGCGCCACCACAGCGCGCCCACGGCGATGCGCCCGACCCGCTGCGGGGCCGCCGTGTGCTGGTGATCGATGACGACAACTCGGTGCGCGAGGCGATGGATGGTCAGTTGCGTCAATGGGGCCTGGACGTGATGCAGGCCGCTGACGAGGCCACAGCCTGGGCGGCCTTCGCCGACCCAACCGCCTTGCCGCACGCCGTACTGGCCGACCTGCGGCTGGCCGGCGGCGTAAGCGGCCTGGAACTCGCGCTGCGTTTGCGCGCGCGGTATCCGGTGCCTCAGGTGCCATTTGCCATCGTCACCGGCGAAACCGACGCCCACCACGTGCAGGCCGTGCGCGACGCTGGGCTGCCGCTGCTGACCAAGCCGCTGCGGCCGGCACGCCTGCGCGCGCAGCTCGAAGCGATGCTGGCGTCGCCGCCAGGCCAGCTTTCATGATCCAGGGCGGCGCCCGGACCATGAAAGACTTTCGCGTTGAAGACTTTCACGCCAAAGACCGTCACATCAACGCGACGGATTCGTCGGCGTGGCACCCAAGCCCAACCTCGCCGCGGCCAGCGCCGCCTGTGTGCGGCTAGACACGCCGAGCGCGCGCAGCACCTCGGTGACATGGGCCTTCACGGTGCGCTCGGCCAGGCCGAGCTCGTCGCAGATGATCTTGTTGGGCATGCCGCGCGCGATGAGCTGAAGCACCTCCAGCTGCCGTGGCGAAAGGCCCAGGCTCTCGACAGACGCTGCCTCGGTCGCACGCGCCGGCGCGCCGTCGCCGCGCGCCAGCACGTCGGCCGGCAGGTACCTGCCGCCGGCGAGCACCAGGCGCAACGCCGACACCATCACCTCATTGCTCGAGGCCTTGGGGATGAAGCCGGCGGCGCCGGCAGCCATGGCCGCGAGCACGGTGTCGCGGTCTTCGGCGCTGGAAAGCACCACCACGGGCAACGCCGGGTGGCGCTGACGCCAGGCTTTGATGGCTGGCACGCCTGACAGGCCGCGCAGATTGAAGTCGAGCAGCAGCAGCTCGAGTTCGCTTTCGCGTTCCGCGATCGCAAAGCCCTCGTCGCAATCGGCAGCCGTCAACACTGTCACCGATTCGGCGAGCGCTTGCACCACGTGGCGCACGGCTTCGCGAATCAGCGAGTGGTCGTCGACGACAAGCAGCTTCATGTCGCGAGTCTAAGCACCACGGGCGCTCGTTTTCACCTGCGAGCCCCGGCCTCTTGGGGGGCCGCGGCCGCACCAGGTCGCCGACGGGCGCTGGCACGGAGCGTTGGCGCGCCGGCTGCACCGGGTGGCCGGAGTGCATGGCACGCGATGCCGCTACCGGCGACGGCGGCTTGGGTGGCAGAAACGGTATCGCGGAGGATTCAGAATGGACCTTCGCGGCCCGAGGCCGCGCCGCATCATGGGCCGGCAGCGCACGAGTTGCGCCACGAGCATCAGTATGCGCATCAGCGCGCGCATCGGCACGCGCATCAGCAAGCACATCAACAAGCACATTGGCAAGCACAACGGAGGGGGCATGAAGATCCAGCGCATCGAGACCTTTTGCACACCGTATGTCGGCTTCGTGCGCGTGAGCACCGATGACGGCGCTTTCGGCTGGGGCCAGGTCTCCACCTACCACGCCGATATCAGCGCGCTGGTGCTGCACCGCCAGGTGGCGCCGTGGGTGCTGGGGCAGCGCGTGGACGACACGGGCGCCATCGGCGCGCTGGCCGACCGTGTGTGCGAGTGCGAGCACAAGTTTCCAGGCTCGCACCTCTATCGCGCCATCGGCGGGCTCGACACCGCGTTGTGGGACCTGCACGGCCGCCTGCAGGGCCAGCCCGTGTGCACGCTGCTCGGCGGCGCACCGCGGCGCCTGCGCGCCTACGCCTCATCGATGAAGCGCGACATCACGCCCGAGCAGGAGGCGGCGCGCTTCGTGGTGCTGCGAGAACGCTGCGGCTTCGATGCCTTCAAGTTCCGCGTCGGCGCTGAATACGGACATGACCGTGACGAGTGGCCCGGCCGCACCGAGGCTATCGTGCCGGCCGTGCGCCGTGCGCTGGGCGACGAGGTGGCGCTGCTGGTGGACGCCAACAGCTGCTACAGCCCGGCCCGCGCCATCGAAGTCGGGCAGTTGCTGCAGGACCATGGCGTGTGCCATTTTGAGGAGCCTTGCCCCTACTGGGAGCTGGAGCAGACGCGCCAGGTGCGTGAGGCGCTGAGCCTGGACGTGACCGGCGGCGAGCAGGACAACTACCTGCCGCTGTGGCGCCACATGATCGAGATGCGCGCGGTGGACGTGGTGCAGCCCGACCTGTGTTACCTGGGCGGCATGGCGCGCACGCTGCGCGTGGCGCAGATGGCGCAGGCCGCCGGGCTGCCGTGCACGCCGCACAGCGCGAACCTTTCGTTGGTGACGCTCTTCACCATGCACTTGCTGGCGGCCATCCCCAATGCGGGGCCCTATCTCGAGCTCTCCATCGAGGGGCCGGACTACTATCCCTGGCAGGAAGGCCTATTCGTCGAATCGCCCTACGGCGTGCGCGACGGCCATGTCACCGTGCCCGATGCGCCCGGCTGGGGCGTGGAGATCGCCCCCGCATGGCTGGAGCAGTCCACGCGCCATGTGAGCGAGTTTCGATGAGCGCGGCTGACGATCGAGGGCCGTGAGCCAAAACGAATGAGCCAGAACGTATGAGCCAGAACGAATGAGCGAGCACGAATCAGCGAGCGGGAACAAGCCAGATCGAATGAGCGAGCACGAATCAGCGAGCAGGAACGAGCGAGATCGAATGAGCGAGCATCCATGAGCAGCGCGCCGCAAAGCGCGACGCTGCGCGCACTCGCCGACGAAGCCCTGGCGCACGGCACGCTGCCCGGGCTGCCGGCGCGGCACTTCATCGACGGGCAGTTTTGTTCTTCGGCCCAAGGTGGACGCATGGTGGTGCTTGACCCCGGCACCGGGCGCGACTTCGCCGAGGTGGCCGCCGGCGACGCCGAAGACGTGGACCGTGCGGTGCGCAGCGCGCGCGCCGCCGTCGATGCGCGCGCAGGCCCCTGGCGGCGTTTGCTGCCGGCCGAGCGCGGCCGCGTGCTGCAACGCGCTGCCGAGCGCATCCGCGCCGGCGCCGAGCGTCTCGCGGTGGTGGAGTCGCTCGATTCGGGCAAGCGCTTGAGCGAGGCGCTCGGCGATGTGCTGGGCGCGGCGCGCTGCTTCGAGTACTACGCCGGCACCTGCGACAAGCTGCAGGGCGACACGATCCCGCTCGGCCCCGACCACCTCGCCTACACCGTGCACGAGCCGGCCGGCGTGGCCGCGCAGATCGTGCCCTGGAACTACCCCATCTCCACCGCCGCGCGTGGCCTGGCACCCGCGCTCGCGGCCGGCTGCGCCGTGGTGCTGAAGCCGGCAGAACAGACGCCGCTCAGCGCGCTGATGCTGGCTGCGTTGCTGCACGAAGCCGGGCTGCCCGCGGGCGCGTGCAATGTCATCACGGGCACCGGCGCCGCGGCCGGCGCGCCTCTCGTCGCGCACGCAGGCGTCGACCACATCACCTTCACGGGCTCTGTCGCCACCGGCCAGGCGGTCATGCGCGCTGCGGCCACGCACGTGACGCGCGTGGTGCTGGAACTCGGCGGCAAGTCACCCGTGGTGGTGCTGCCCGATGCCGACGTCGACACCGCGGTGGACAACGTCTTCGGTGCCATCTTCGAGAACGCCGGGCAGATCTGCTCGGCCGGCTCGCGCCTGCTGGTCGCGCGCAGCCTGCACGAGGCCCTCCTCACGCGGCTGCTCGACAAGATCGCCGCGCTGCCACTGGCCCACGGCCTGCGCGACACCGGCATGGGCCCGCTCAACTCCGCCGTGCAGCTGCAGCGCGTGGGCGCGTTCGTGCAGCGTGCGCGCGAACGAGGTGTGGCGGTGCGCTGCGGCGGCCGGCGCGCGGCAGGGGCGGGGCTGGACGGCGGATTCTTCTACGAGCCCACCGTACTCGACCGGCTGGCATCGCAAGACGAATGCGTGCAGGAAGAGATCTTCGGCCCGGTGCTGGCGGTGCAGGTGTTCGATACGCCGCAAGAGGCCATCGCGCTCGCCAACGGTACGCGCTATGCGCTGGTGGCCGGTGTGTTTACGAAGGACTTCAGCCTGGCCCACCGGCTGGCTCGAGAGATCGATGCCGGGCAGGTCTACATCAACGAGTACTTCGCCGGCGGCATCGAGGTGCCGTTCGGTGGCAATCGTTCCTCTGGCTTCGGGCGCGAGAAGGGGTTGGCGGCCGTGCGCAGCTATTGCAAGCTCAAGAGCGTGGCGGCGCGGGTGTAGCCAGGTCGGCCTGGATGTCCTCTCGGGCATACACCGCCGCCGCCCACAGCTCGGCGCCGCTTTCGATGGGCTTGGCGTACGCCGCCATGCCGATCGACACCCGCACCCGCACCGGCGCCCCGCCCAGCGGGTAGACACCGCCGAGTGCCCGCGCCAGGCGTTGTCGAGCTCCGGGCCCGCCTTCGGGCCGGCAGCCCGGCAGCAGCACCCCGTATTCGTGGCCACCCAGCCACGCCACGGTGTCGACTGCGCGTGTACGTGCGCGCAGACGCTGCCCCAGCTCCTGCGCGGCGGCAGCGTCCAGCGCCGCCAAGGGCGAGCGGGAAGCCGCCAAGAGGGGGCCGACGCCGATCGACAGCACCACCAGCGTGCGCCATCTGCGCACGCAGTCGGCCAGATGGCGGTCGATCCGCGCGATGAAGGCGGCTTGGCCCGTCCCGATGACTGCCGTTGGCGGCCGCCCGCCCGGAGCAGCTGCAAGCGCAGGGTGACGTGCGCCGGGCACAGAGAGGTGGGGGTCTTGCATCATGGGTTGGCCGAGTGGAGTCGGGAGCGGGAGATCCGATTCGCAAGACCTTATCGGGAGACTGCGCGGCGGCAGCCGGCCAAATGGCCCCGCGCACACTGAAACGGACTGCGGCTGCCGAACCCGGCATCGTGTGGTGCCAACAAGTTCGCGAAAGACGGCTCGGGCGCGGCCTGTACGAGAGTCGTGGCGATCCCGAACGCCTGCAGTGCTGAACCTGTGGCGAAGAGGCCACTGCCCCTCAACCAGCGGCGCTGAGCTCGCGTCCAGCGCGGGTGTCGCCACGCCGAGTGAAACTGGCCCGACTTCAGGATCGCGCAAAGTTCTGCACGCGAGGCGAGAATATGCCCGGTAAGGACGTGGCGGAAACGACGACGACACGGAGCCGCCGCTCGCCGCCGCCCCCGCCCACGCCTGCGCCTGCGCCGGACAGCGGTTGCTGCCCTGCGCATCGACAGCCAGCACTAGCTTTCACTTCAGGAGCCTTCGCATGAACACCCGCCGCGTCGTTTCTTCCGCGCTCGCCTCGGCTGTTGCGCTCGGCCTCACCGGTGTCGTCGCAGCCGCCTTTGCCCAGGAAAAGCGCAAGGAGGCCTGCTATGGCGTTGCCAAGAGGGGCCAGAACGACTGTGCAAACCTCTCGGGCACGCATTCCTGCGCCGGCCAGTCGAAGGTGGATTTCGACCCGGGCGAATGGAAGTATGTGGCTGTCGGCACGTGCAAGAAATTGAAGGGCAAGACCGCCGAAGAGGTGAGGTCACCGTACGCGGAATATCCGCCGGCCAAGACCGGCGCTTGAGTGCCGCCGGCCTCCGACCGGTGCCGACCGCCGGCCTGCGCTCTGCGCCGCGCAAGCCGGCGCCTGCGGGCATAGGGCTGCGCCAGCCCCACTACGCCGAGCTGTTGCAAGGTCCGGTGCTGCCTTTGCCTTTTGTCGAGGTGCATTCCGAGAATTTTTTCGGCGAAGGTGGCGCGGCGCTTCGCGTGCTCCGAGCGGCGCGCGAGCGTTGGCCGGTCAGCCTGCACGGCGTGGGCCTGTCGCTGGGGTCTGCGGCCGGCCTCGACCCCTGGCACCTGGACCGATTGGCGGCGCTCGTCGAGCGCATCGAACCGGTGCGAGTGAGCGATCACGCCTGCTTCGCCAGGGCGCCGCTGCGCGAGACTGACGGCGCAGGCGAGCCCATCGCCCACGCCGCCGACCTGCTGCCGCTGGCGTACAACGACGCGTCGCTGCGCATCATGGTCGAGCATGTCACTGTGGTGCAAGAACGGCTGCGGCGGCCGATCCTGGTCGAGAACATCTCGGCCTACCTGCACTATTGCGACGACACGCTGGCAGAGCCCGAATTTTTCAACCTGCTCGCAAGTCGAACGGGTTGCGGCGTGCTGCTGGACGTGAACAACCTCGTCGTCAACGCGTTGAACGAGGGCGCTGCGGGGGTTGGCGCGGGCGCCGAGGCCGCCGCCGTCGCGGCCATGGCCGATGAAACAGCCGCCGTCGCAACAGCGTGCCGCTGGATCGATGCTCTGGACGCGCGTTCGGTCGGCGAGCTGCACCTGGCTGGCTACCACGATGGTGGCGACCTGGTCATCGACGATCACGGCAGCCGGGTGCGCGCACCGGTGTGGCGGGTCTTCGAGCACGCACTCGCCCGCCTGGGGCCGGTGCAGACCTTGATCGAGTGGGACACCGCCATCCCGCCGCTGGCGGTGCTGATGGCCGAGGCGGATGCCGCCGGCGCGCGCCTGGCGGCGTACCAGGAGGCCGGCCGATGAATTCGACGATCGCCGATGCGCGCGCCGACAGCCGGGGCGCGGAAGCCGAGAGGCAGCGCCGCCTGCTGGCCTTGCTGTGGGGGGCTCCTCGAGTCACTGAGTCCGGTCTTGCCGGCCTTGCCGGCCCTGCCGCACTGCGCGAGCATGGCCTCGCGGCGTATCGCGCCAACGCGGCTGCGCTGGCGCCGCGCGCACTGGCCGCCGCCTACCCGACGGTGGCGCAGCTGATAGGCAACGAGTCCTTCACCGCACTCGCGCGGGCGCATTGGCATCGCAACGCGCCGCAACGTGGTGACCTCGCCTTTTGGGGCGCGCAGTTGCCTGAGGCCATCGAGCATGATCCGCAACTGGCCAGTGAGGCCTATCTGGCCGATGTGGCCCGGCTCGACTGGGCCGTGCATCGTGCGGGCTTCGCCGCCGATGACGACGGGCCCCTCCAAGGTCTGGAACGGCTCGCGGACACCGACCCCGCACAACTTGTGTTGCGCCTGCGCGCCGGCGCTGCAGTCATCGTTTCACCGCACCCCATCGTCGAGATCTGGCGCGCACACCATGACCCGCAACCTGCCGGCCATCCGGCGGTCGCTGGCGCGGGCGGCGACGGTTTTGTTGCAGCCCGGCGCGCCCTGCTCGAAGGCCGCGCGCAGGCGGCCTGGGTGACGCGCGCTGGCGGCAGCGCGGTGCGAACGCTGGTGTTGGACCCTGGCGGCGCACGCTTCACCGAAGCCCTGTTGTGCGCGTGCACGCTCGAAGACGCGCTGGATGCCGCAGGCGCCGCGTTCGACTTCGAGGCCTGGTTGATCCTCGCGCTGCGCGAGGGTGGGCTGGCCGAGGTGCGAGTCGCGCCGCCGGCGATGGGGCCCGGGGTGGGCTCGGGCTGAGCTACAGCAGCGATTCGGGCACGAAGGGGCGCAGCAGTCTCAATTTCATGCGCTGCCAGAACGAAGAGTCGGGTTCTTCGGTGAGCACGATCTCCTTTTCGTCCTCGTAGCCGAGCCACTCGCAGCGCTGGCCGTCGGGCGACAAGCGCAGCCGGTAGGCGCTTTGCAGGCGGTCGATATCGATGATGCGCAGCATCTCGCGCGCCAGCTGCGGGCTGTCGATGACGGAGCCGAGCTCGGTATTGAGGGTGGCCGAGCGCGGATCGAGGTTCATCGAGCCGACGAACAACCAGCGCCGGTCGATCACCGCCAGCTTGGCATGCAGGCGGCCCAACGAGGCGCCGAACAGGTTCTCGCGCCGGTTGCGTTTGACGCGCGAACCGCTGACCTCGTAGAGGTCCACGCCGAGCGTGAGCATGCTGTCGCGATAGGCCGTGTAGCCGATGTGCACCAGCGGCTCATCGGTGGAGCCGAGCGAGTTGGTCATGGCCGACACCTTCACGCCACGCGCGCGCAAGCCCTGGAAGAGCTCCATCCCGACCTTGCCGGGCACCAGGTACGGGCTGGAGATGACGACTTCCTTTTGCGCCTTGCGCATGGCCTCGAAGAGGTTGTAGGTGACGCTGGTCTCCGCGATCTCGCCGCCGGCCTCGCCATCGAAGGGTTTATCGGGGTGGTCGGCAAATACGTAGGCCTCGGCCCAGACCAGGCCCAGCCGCCCGCGGTCCAGGTCTTCGGAAATGGGGCCATAGCCCAGGATGTCGGCGCGCGGCAACGGGCCGGGCGGGGGGGTGTTCTGGGGCCCGGTCCATTCCTCGAATTTGCGGCGCAATTCGGCGGCGGGCGTGACCGTGCTCGTGATGGCCTGCAGCGGGTACACGGCATCGGCGTTCCAGTAGCGGTCGAACAGCCCCTGCAAGGGCTCGATCACCCATCCCACGGCAAAGGCATCGACGTCGATGAAGTTCAGGCCCATCGAATTGCGCAGGAAATACTCGTTGGCGACATTGCGCCCGCCGATCACCGCCATCGCCCCATCGGCCACAAAGAGCTTGTTGTGCATGCGGTGGTTCAAGCGCTTGATGTCGTCGATCGATGCCGCGAACCGGGTCAGCTGGCCGCTGTCGCGTGCGCAGCAAAATGGGTTGAACAGGCGCACCTCGACGTTGGGGTGCGCGGCCAGGGCCAGAAAAAACTCGTCGTGCCCGCTGGTGTAGAAGTCGTCGATCAGCAGCCGCACCCGCACCCCGCGCACGGCGGCATCGCGCAGCGCGCGCAGCAGCCAGCGGCCGCTCTCGTCGAGCTCCCAGTGGTAGTACTTGACATCGAGCGAGACCTCGGCGCGCCGCGCCAGTTCGGCGCGCGTGCTCAGCGAGTAGCTGCCCAGCGGCATGAGCCGAAAGCCCGATTGGTCGGGCACGGGTTGATAGGCCGAGGCAATGCGGCCCAGCGTCGTGGTGGGCGACAGTGGGATGGCTTCGCTGGCGATGGCTGTCCGGTCCACGTTCGGCAGCGAGCTGCAGGCGCCCAGGCCGGTGAGCACGAGCAGGCAAAGGGCCCAGAGCAGGGCACGGACCCACAGGCTGCTCAGGCCGCTCAGGCCGCTCAGGCCGCTCAGGCCCGGCCCGGGGCCATCGGCCAGCCGGAGCCGCAATGCGTGAATGACGAACATGATCGGGTCGACTCCAGTCCTGTGCTTTCCCAGGTCCGCCGGATTGACGGACGGATGCCATGGGCGAAAGTATGGATGATGGCGCAGGGACTCCGGCCCGTGGCAATATGGCGCCACTGATTGCCGCTTGTCTATGACGGAGAGTTCCATGACTACCTTACGACGCATCACCCTGGTCTGGATCTGCGCGCTGCTGACGTCGCATGCCTGGGCCGCGCTCGATGTCGGTGACAAGGCGCCGGACTTCTCCACCGTCGCCGCACGCGCCGGCAAGCAGTTTCAGTTCTCGTTGGCCGCGGCGCTGGCCAAGGGGCCGGTGGTGTTGTACTTCTACCCGCTGGCCTTCTCTGAAGGCTGCTCGATCGAAGCGCACAGCTTCGCCGAGGCCATTGCCCAGTTCGAGTCCCTCGGCGCCACGGTGGTGGGCGTGTCGCGCGACGACATCGGCATCCTGTCCCGGTTTTCGGAGCAGGCCTGCAACGGCAAGTTCGCCGTGGCTTCCGACGAATCCCTCGCGATCGCCAAGTCGTTCGACGCCGTGATGCAGCACCGTCCTGAATTTGCCAACCGCGTTTCCTACGTGATCGCGCCGTCAGGGAAGGTGGTGTACAGCTACCTGAGCCTCGATCCGGACCGGCACGTGAGCAACACGCTGGCAGCGCTGCGCGACCTGAAGCAACGGTCGGGCAAGTAGGCCACAGTTGGTCAGCGTGGCGGAGCGGGCGGCGCTCGGGGGGCCGACCGCATCTCCACCAACTTGCCCACAAGCCACGGCCCGCATTCCACCGGCTTGGCCTCTGCGCATCGCACCATGTACGACCTGCCCGACATGCTGCTGCGGCTGGCTGATTTCTCGATGAACTGCTCGGTCGACGTCACGCCCCCCGGGACCCGCATGGCGTCGCTCAGCTTGTGCTCGAGCATCTTGCGAGCATCGGCGGACGAATACCAGGAGTCGTTGCGCATGAACGCGCAGCCGCTCCGCTCCACGACCCCCAGCAGCGCGACGATTTCGCCATGCACTCGGGCGGGGTCGTTCGCCCAAACCAGGGCCGGGGCGAACAGGCTGCTGCACGTCATCGCGAGCCCGGCTAACGCCCTTGCGCGCCCAGCAGCAAACCGGCGAAAGCGCCTGGGGAGAAAGACGAAAATAGGCTCCCGCGGGAGCCTATTTGATGCGCCGTCCTGCGCAGGCAAAGCGTTCACCGCCCGCGCCGCAAGAGGAAGCAGGATTACTTCTTGGCCGGCTCGGCTTCGCCACCCTTGGTCGCGCCGGCCTTGGTGGCAGCAGCGGCCTCGGCCTTGACATCGGCGCGAGGCTTGTCGGCCATGGGCTTGCCTGCGGGGCCGGTGCTGCCTTCAGTCACCTTGGTCGCGCCGGACTTGGTGGCAGCAGCGGCGTCGGCCTTGACATCGGCGCGCGGCTTGGTGGCCGCGGGCTTGGCGGCGGGACCGCCGGTGCCGGGCGCGGCTTCGCCACCCTTGGTTGCGCCGGCCTTGGCGGCAGAAGCGGCTTCGGCCTTGACATCGGCGCGCTGGGCTTGGGCAAAGGCGGAACCGGCTGCGATGGCGAGCGCGGCAACGACGAGCATCAGACGAGTTGAACTCATGGGAGGAGGTCCTTTCAAGGTATGTTGGTAGCGAGAACTCTGGTCCCGCAATGCACCGCCACCGCGCAGGAACGGCCGGTTGTGAAGCGCGAGGACTATACAACGTGACCCCGCGAGTACCGGTTGACCTGTGGCCTCTCGACCACAAACCGGCCGTCGCTGCCACCGAGCCGCGAAGGTTCCCGGCGCGCACGGGTCCCGCCGATCAAGATCCTCGCCAGGTACCCATGAGTCGCCGGCTCCGCGCAATTATTACGAGCGTACGATGCGCCGGCCAGGCCCACCGATACGTCGCGGTGACCCGGCCATCCGTGTGCACATGGTGTGTGCCCGGACCGCGCCGCTTCGCGACGCACAACCAGGAGACAAAAATGGCCAAGAAGAGAGCAGCCGCCGAGGAACCCAGCGTCTATCGCATCACTGAAGTCGTCGGCGTCAGCAAGACATCGTGGGAAGACGCGGCCCGCAATGCGGTCGAGACCGCGGGCAAGACGCTGCGCGACCTGCGTGTTGCCGAGGTCGGGCGGCTGGACATGAAGGTAGAGGACGGCAAGGTCGTCGCCTTCCGTGCGCGCGTGCAGCTGTCGTTCAAGTACGACGCCTGAAGCCGGCGCGACAGGGGTTGGGGCGAGCCGATCGGCCACTGCCGAATCGGTGGTGGGCGAATGTGGATGCCGGCGCTGGTGACGAACAGCGCTGGCGGTTCAACCCGCGAAGCGCCCGGGCGCAAATGACCGCAGCATCGGATCGGCCGGCAAACCTGCCACCAGCGCTGCCACCAGCTTCGCCGTGTGCGGCGCACCGGTCAGCCCCAGGTGCCCATGCCCAGCGGCCACGTAGACGTTGGCCTGCCCTGGCACCGCGCCGATCGCCGGCAGGCTGTCGGGCAACCCTGGCCGTGGCCCCATCCAGCGGCTGGCCTGTTCCAACCGCGCTTGCGGAAACAGCCGCCGCGCCTGGCGCTGCAGCACCTGTGCACGCCGCCAGCGCGGCGCATCGTCGGGGCCACCCAGCTCTTCCGTGCCGGCCACGCGCAGCCCCATTTCCATCGACGTGACGGCGAAGTGCGCCTCGATTTCCGTGACCACATGGTTCAAGCGGATGCCGGGGTCGGTGAAGGTGACGTGGTAGCCGCGCTCGGCGATCAGCGGCAGCCTGAGGCCCAGCGGCTCCAACAGCTCGGCGCTCCACGCGCCTGCCGCCACCACCACCACGTCGGCGTGCAGCGGGCCGGCGCTGGTGTGCAGCGTGACACCCTCGGCCCGCGGCTCCAGAACGTTGACCCGCGCTCGCTGCACCTGCCCACCCAGGCGCACCAGCAGCGCGGCATAGGCCTGCACGAGGCGCAGCGGGTTGACCGTGCAGCCCATCGGGCCCATCCGCACGCCGCGTGTGTAGTCCGGGGACAGTGAAGGCTCGGCTTCGCGCAGCGCCGCGCCCTCGAGCACCTCGATTTGCGCGCCCCGTTCACGGCGCAGCTGCCAGGCCAGGCCATGCTCCAGATCAATGCCCGCGCGGTCGCGGTGCACGTACAGGCCCGGTGTGGGCTGTATGAGTTCGGGCGCGCCGGCCTCGCGCGCCAGCGCCTGATGCAGTTCCAGCGTGCTGCGGTACAGCGCCTTCATCGCATCGGCGATCTGATTGACGCGTTCCAGCGTCGAAGCGCGCCGCATGCGCAACAACCAGGGCAGCGTACGCGGCAGCGATCCCCAGCGCAGCGCCAGCGGGCTCTCGGCGTCGAAGAGCATGCGCGGCAGTTGGCTTCCCGCGCCGGGCAATCCGATGGGCACCACCGCGTGCGCGGCCAGAATACCCGCGTTGCCGTACGAGCAGCCCTGGCCGGGCTCGAGCCGGTCCAACACGGTGACGGCCAGGCCCTGGCGGCGCAGCTCGATGGCGGTGCAGATGCCGACGATGCCCGCGCCCACGACGACGGCGTGGCGGGAAGAGGTCATGAATGGTGTGCGCGGGCGCGGATGGGAGTGCGGACAACGATGCGTGTGCGGGCGCGCTTGATCGCATGCTAGGCCGCAGAAGCCCACGGCATGCTGGGGTTCAACCCGGTGCAAAGCGGACTGGACTGGAGTTCAGAATGGCCGTGTCGTGTGGGCCGACCCCTGCACACACTCATTCCAAGCTGCCGAAGTGCTGCGCTTCGGCCAAGCCCCGCCCATCCCTCCAAGGAGACCTTGCCATGCAAAGCGAGCAACCCCATCGCAAGCCAGCCGGTGCCGTGCGCGCGCTGGTACTGGCTGTGGCACTGGCCACGCCCACGGCCTGGGCCCAGCAACTGACCGTGGTGTCGTTCGGCGGCGCCTACCAGGAAGGCCAGAGCAAGGCTCTCTTCCAGCCCGCGGCCAAGGCGATGAACATCACTGTCAAGGAAGAGACCTACACCGGCATCGCCGACCTGCGCCTCAAGGTGAAGGCCGGCGCCGTCACCTGGGACGTGGTGGCCAGCGGCTCGGGCAGCGCGGCGCGTGCCGGCGCAGAAGGCATCCTCGAGAAGCTCGACTACAAGGTCATCGACATCAGCAGCTTCGCGCCGGGCATGACCACCGAATACTGTGTCGGCGGCGACGTCTTCTCCACCGTGCTGGCCTGGAATACGAAGACCTATGGCGACAAAGGCCCGCAGAACTGGGCCGATTTCTGGGACGTGAAGAAGTTTCCCGGCAAACGCGCCTACCGCAAGGGTGTGGCCGGTGCGCTGGAGCCGGCGCTGATGGCCGACGGCGTGCCTGCCGACAAGGTGTATGAAGTGCTGGCGGCGCCCGGCGGCATCGAGCGCGCCATCAAGAAAATCAAGGAGCTCAAGCCGCACATCGCCGTGTGGTGGTCCTCCGGCGCACAGCATGCGCAGCTGATGAAGGACGGCGAGGTCGATATGGTCACCGGCTGGAACGGTCGCTTCGACGTGGTGGCCAAGGACGGCGGCAAGGTCGCCTACACCTTCAACCAGGCGCTACTCGACTACGACTGCTACGCCATCCCCAAGGGCGCGCCGAACAAGGACCTGGCCATGAAGTTCCTGGCCGAGATCGTCAAGGCGCCCTACCAGGCGGAGTTCACCAAGTACATCACCTACGGGCCCACCAACAAGAAAGCCTACGAACTGGGCACCATCGACGCGGCGTACGCGAAGCGCCTGCCTTCGCATCCCGACAACGCGGCCAAGCAATTGCCCGTCAGCCTGGACTGGTACGCCAAGTTCGAAGCGCAGGCTGCGGCGGCGTACCAGAACATGCTCACCGAGTAAGGGCTGCGCGGCGAAGGGCGCGGGTCCAGGCGCCGATCGCCGCCCACGCCCTGCCGCTTCCTGCCCGCTAGTCGCCGCAAGTCGCCGCATGACGCGCCAGGCCGTTCCGATCACCCTGCGCGGCCTGCGCAAGAGCTATGGCCCGGTGCGCGCGCTGGACGACGTCGATCTCGACGTGGCCAGCGGCGAGTTCCTCACGCTGCTCGGCCCTTCTGGTTCGGGCAAGACGACGCTCTTGATGGTGCTGGCCGGTTTCATCCGGCCTGACCAAGGCGTGTTGCGCTTCGGCGAAGACGATGTCACACGGCTCGCGCCGCACAAGCGCGACATCGGCATGGTGTTCCAGAACTATGCGTTGTTCCCGCACATGGACGTGGCGGCCAACATCGCCTACCCGCTCGCGCTGCGCGGCGTGACGGCGGCTCAGCAGCAGCAGCGCGTGGAAGCGGCGCTGCAGACCGTGCAGCTCGCAGGCTATGGCGCGCGACGCATCGACCAGCTCTCCGGCGGCCAGCGCCAGCGTGTGGCACTCGCACGCGCCATCGTTTTCGAACCGCGCATCGTGCTCATGGACGAGCCGCTCTCGGCGCTGGACAAGCAGTTGCGCGAGCACATGCAGATCGAACTGCGCCAGCTGCACGAGCAACTCGGCACGACCACGATCTACGTCACGCACGATCAGCGAGAGGCGCTGACGCTCTCCGACCGTGTGGCCGTGGTGAATGGCGGGCGCATCATGCAGCTCGACACGCCACGCGTGCTGTACGAGAAGCCGGCCAATCGCTTCGTGGCCGAGTTCATCGGCGAGTCGAGCCTGCTGAAGGTGCAGCGCGAAGGCGACAGCTGGCATTGCGCCGGCCGGCCGCTGCGGCATGCGGGCACCGCCCCGGCTGGTGAACGTGCACTGCTGATGCTGCGGCCCGAGCGGCTGCAGGTGCTGGGCGCGCAGGGCGACGAACAGCTCAACATCCTGCAGGCGGTGGTCAGTGCCGTGGTCTACCAGGGCGACAGCTACCTGCTGCAGGCGCGCCTGGCCGATGGCAGCGCCGTCAGCGCGCGCGGCATCGCGCACGCCGCGGTGCTCGACCGGCTGCCCGCTGCGGGCGCGCCTGTGCGCCTGGGCTTCGGCGTGAACGACACCGTGCTGCTGGCCCCGGACGCCGACGATGGCGCCTGACCCCGCATCGCACAAGACCGCGCAGGGCGTCGATGTGAGCGTTGGCGCCGTCGCTGCCCGCATCGCCGCAACGTCCGCCGCCGCCGCTAACGCCGCCGGCCTGCGCCGCGATGAGCGCCGCGAGCGCCTGGCGCTGCTCGGCCTGGGGCTGCCCGCGCTGCTGCTCGTCATCGTGACCATGGTGCTGCCGGTGGGGTGGCTGTTCGGCCTGTCCTTCCTCGCCGACGACGGCAGCCTGAGCCTGGAGCACTACCGGCGCATGCTCGAGCAGCCGTCCTACGGCCGCACGTTCCTCATGACCTTCAAGGTGAGCGCGCTCACCACCGCGATCTGCATCGTGCTCGGCTATCCGCTGGCGTACGCGCTGTCGCAGATGCCACGGCGCGCGGCCAACCTGTGCATGGTGGCCGTGCTGTTGCCTTTCTGGACGTCGCTGCTGGTGCGCACCTACGCCTGGCTGGTGCTGCTGCAGCGGCGCGGCCTCATCAACGACTGGGGCCAGCGCCTGGGCTGGTGGGATGAGCCGCTCGCGCTGGTGCACAACCTCACCGGCACGCTGATCGGCATGGTGCACATCATGCTGCCCTTCCTCGTGCTGCCCGTGCTGGCGGCGATGCGCAGCATCGATGGCGATTTCCTGAAGGCCGCCGCCAACCTCGGCGCGAGCCCGGCGCGCGCCTTCCGCACCGTGTTCCTGCCGCTGTCGATACCAGGGCTGCTGGCCGGCACGCTCATCGTCTTCATCCTGTGCCTGGGCTTCTATGTCACGCCGGCGGTGCTGGGCGGCGGCAAGGTGATCATGGTCTCCAACCACATCGCCAACGACATCGAGCTCTTCTTCAACTGGGGTGCGGCCAGCGCGCTCGGGGTGGTGTTGCTGGTGCTGACGCTGGCGCTGCTTTGGGTGGCGACGCGGTTGATGCGGCTGGAGCGCGTCTTGGGTGGAGGGCACTGATGGCACTGATGGCACCGCGGACACCGCGGACACCGCGGACACCGCGGGCACCGGGCGCACCGCGGGCCCATCTGCCTGAAAGCTGGCTGAACCGCCCCGCCTCCGACACACAAGTCATGCACCGGCAGCGGTTGTGGCTCTATGCACTGGCCGCGGGGGTGCTGGGCTTCCTGGTGCTGCCCACCCTCATCGTCGTGCCGATGTCGTTCTCGGCCTCGCAATACCTCGAATTCCCTCCGCGCGAATGGTCGCTGCGCTGGTACCGGAACTACTTTGCCTCGCCGGCCTGGATGCAGGCCACCATCACCTCGCTGCTGGCCGGCGCGCTCACCACGCTCGTGGCCACGCCGCTCGGCACGTTGGCGGCCTATGGCCTCTTCGTCTCGCGCCTGCGCAGCGCGCGATTTCTCCACACGCTGATGCTCACGCCCATCATCGTGCCGGTGATCCTGGTCGCCATCGGCGTGTTCTATGTCTACGTCAAGCTCAAGCTCGTCAACTCGCTGGCCGGCATCGTGCTGGCGCACAGCATGCTCGCGCTGCCGCTGGTGATGCTGGTGGTGGGCTCGGCGCTGAAGAGCTTCGACATGAACCAGGAGATGGTGGCGCGCAGCCTGGGCGCATCGCGGCCGCGAGCTTTTTTCACCGTCACCTTGCCGCAGATCCGCTTCTCGCTGGTGAGCGCGGCGCTGCTGAGCTTCCTCACCAGCTTCGACGAGGTGATCCTGTCGCTGTTCATCGCCGGCGGCAGCAACTCCACGCTCACGCGCAACATGTTCAATGCGCTGCGCGACCAGATCGACCCGACCATCGCCGCCATCTCGACAGTAATGATCGGCGTCACGTCGCTCGGGCTGGTGCTGGCCCAGCTGTACGGGAACGCGGGCAAGGCGCCCGGCCAGGCCGCAGAGTAGCGCTGCTCTGACCCGCCCGCATGCGATGCCTCTGATGAACCGTTGCGGCCGGGTTCACTGGCTCGCAACCGGGCACTGCCGATCCCAAAGGCCGCAACAAGGGCGTCCCAATCCAGAGCCTGGCCACCCCTCGGCGCCCACGGGCCCGAAAGAGGGCGTTTGAACCCGCTATCTGGTTTCGCGCTCCGCGACGGGAGCCCGCGCTCACCCGGCGTTGTGTGCCGCCCAAGCCCCCACGATCTCGCGGTGATCGGGAATGTTCGCCAGGAAGCCGTGGCGCAACGTGGCGTCGGCGACGGCGGCGGCCTGCGCTTGCAGCTTGCTGTGCGCCAAGTGCAGCCACTGGCTCGCGCGCGCGTCGCCGGCAGCGGCCAGCACCCGGTAGCAGGTCAGCTCGATCTCGCGATCCCAGAAGTTCTGCTCACTACCCGCTGCGGCGTGGACCACCATCAGGCGCTCGGCCTCCTGCAGAGCCGTGGCCATGTCACCCTGCGCCAACGCGACACGGACCAGGCCGACCGTGGCTCGGTGCTGGTGATAGCTGCCGATCTCGAGCGCCACCGCCCGCACTCGCCCATAAGCCTCGGCCGCCTCGGCGTGGTGGCCCGACGTCAGCTCGGCATGGCCCAGAAAACAAAGCGCATCCGCTTGCGTATCCCGCGCCCCCACCGCGACCGCAGTGTCCAGCGCTGCCTGCGCCAGGCGCCGCGCGCCGGCGTTGTCGCCGAGCCTCAGCGCCAGCTGGGAGAGCAGGCCTTGCATCATGCCTTCGAAGTAGCGGTTGCCGGTGACCCGGTGCAGGCGCAAGGCTTCCTCCAGATCGTGCCGCGCGTGCTCGTTGTCGCCGAGGTCCAGCCACAGGTTGCCCATGTTGCCCAGCGCAACCGCCTCGTTTCGGCGGTCGCCGATTTGCCGGCAGATCTCGAGGCATTGCCGGTTGAGTTCGAGCCCGGTCACCGAATCGCCATCGATGCTGGCGACGATATTCAAAGTGTTGAGCCAGAAGGCTTCCATCCGGCGCAGCCCCAGCGCCCGCGCTTCGCCGAGGCCCTGCTGCGCCATCGCCTTGCTGCCTTTCCGGTCGCCCTGCATGGCCGTCGCATGCGCCACCTGCCGCAAGGACAGCAGGCGCAGCTCGTCGGCCCCCGCCCGCTCGGCCAGCGCGTGCGCGCGCCGGCCCGCAGCTTCCTGCTCGGGCCAGTCGGCCGTGCGCAAGGCGCGGGCGCCGCGCCGCCAGGCGGCATGCGCGCGCCGGTGGTCATCATCGAGCGCCTCGGCCAGCCGCTCCAGCGCCTCGATGTCAACGCCCTGCTCGGCGCGCCGGCCCTGAAGATCGAGCGTGAGTTCGCGCACCTTCAGCAGCCGCCAGCGCAAAGCGGCAGCGTCGGCGCCCGGGCCCAGCAGATCGAGCGCGCGTTGCACATGCGACAGCGTCGCGTCGTGCGCAAATCGGCCGTAGGCATGCTCGGCCGCCCGCACATGAAACTCCACGGCGTTGGCTTCATCGCCCGCTTGCTCGTAGTGCTCGGCCGTGGCGCCGAGAAAGTCCGACGCGCGCAGCCCCGTTTGCGCCGAGAGCCAGTGCGCCAGCTTGGCGTGCAGTTCGCGCCGGCTGCGCTTGAGCACCGTTCGGTAGGTCACCTGGTGCAGGATATGGTGCTTGAAAGCGTATTCGCGCATCGTCGATTCGGCATCGGCCCGGGGCAGCGTCAGCTCGCGTTGCACCAGTTTCGGCAGCGTGTCCCTGGCCTGCGCATCGAGTGCGAACAGAGCCTGGTCCCAGAAGACGTGCCCGATGACGCTGGCCTCCTGCAGGGCCAGCCTTTCGGCCGCCGGCAGCCCGTCCAACCGGGCCTGCAGCACACCGGTGAGCGTGGCCGGCACGTGGGTGGTCAGCAGCCTGTCGGCGTTCAAGGTCCAGCGCTCGCCGGTCCGGATCGCATCCTGGTCGATCAGCATCTTGACCAGCTCTTCCATGTAGAACGGGTTGCCTTCGGCGCCGCCGGTCACCAGTTCGCGCAGAGCGGGCGGGATGTCAGGCAGTTTCTTCAGCAGCTCGTCGGCCAGTATCCGGCTCATGCCCTTGTCCAACGGCGCCAGGTCGATGCGCCGATGCATGCCCTCGCCGATTGTCCAGTCGCTCCTGCGTTCGAACAGGGTGGGCCGGCCGGAAAACAGCGCCAGCATCGGCAGGTCGCGGTTCGAACCCACCAGGCCGCTCAGGAAGTCCAGGCTCTCGTTGTCGGCCCAGTGCAGGTCTTCGATCAGCAACACGAGCGCAGATCCGCCGCCGGCGTTGACCCGCCTGAACAGCTGCGCCGCGGCATGCAGCGCGCGATCGCGGATCTGCTTGGGGTCGCTCAGGATGCCCTTGATATGGCGGCTCTCGCGGTACTCGATACCGATCAGGTGGCCCAGCAGGTGGGCATGGCCTTCGGCCAGGTCGGGCCCGTCGTCGTGCAGGAAGAGCGGAATGATCCCTCGCTCGAGTTTGCCGCGCGCCGTCGGGACACTGTCGTCGTCGGCGATCTGGAAGCGCCAGGCCAGGATGTCGCGCAACAGGCCAAAGGGCTGGCCCTGGGTATGGGGAGTGGCGCGACCACGGAAGATGGAGAAGGACTCGGGCCCGGGCCGCGCCTCAGCCCAGGACTCGAACTCGTGCAGCAGCCGGCTCTTGCCCAACCCGGCCTCGGCCACCACCGTCACGGCCATGCACCGGCGTTCGGCGAGCAGTTGCCGGAAACTCAGCTGCAGTTGTTCGAGTTCCGCATCGCGCCCGATCATGCGCGTGGCCACGCCTTCGATGCCGCGCGTCGCCGTTCGAAACGACCTCGGCTTGGCGCGCACGACCAGGTAGCTGTGCACGGGCATATCCACGCCCTTGACCGCGAACGGCTCCTGCGCCTGCACCTCGAACAGACCGCGCACCTGGGCATGGGTGCCGTGGCTGATGCGCAGGGCGCCGCTCGGCGCCGTCTGCTCCATACGCGCGGCGATATTCACCGGCATCCCGCGTATCGCGCCGTCTGCATCCACGCCTCCGCCCAGCAGCACGCTGCCGGTGTGGATGCCGACGCGCACATCGAACCCGCGCTGGCCATGCCGGGACAACACCTCGGCGCCCAGAGCGCGGCCGAGTTCGAGCAGCGCCAGCCCACAGCGCACGGCGCGCTCGGCGTCGTCCTCGTGTGAGACATCGGCCCCGAAGGCGGCCAGGATGTTGTCGCCGGCGTATTGCAGTACGCGGCCCCCGTGCGCTGCGACAACCGCCGAGCCGCGTGCGAGTGCGCCGTCCATCACCGCGCCGATCTCTTCGGGATCGAGCTCCTGGCTCAGTGCGGTGGAACCGACGATGTCCAGGAACAGGATACTGACCAGCCTGAGGGCCTGCGCGGGCTCGGCAGTCGTGGCAGAGACGCTGCGCAAGGCCGCGAGCCTGGCGCGAAGCGGCGCCACGGCCCTGTCGACGACCGCGTCGCCCAGAAGCCGCCGCTGGCCTTCGAGGACCTGGATGCTCGCTTCGATCTGCTGTGACTCCGATGACATTGGCACGGAGAATACCAACGCGCCCGGCGCGCGCGTGTGCTACCGGGCGCAGGGGAGCCCGCCGAGGGCGCTCAGGAAGGTCCCTTGGACCGCTGCAGCCGCCGGTACGCGCTGTAGTGCCGAATCGCCAGCCTCGCGCGGCCGAGTTGCTCGTGCAGCCGGGCGGCGTTGAAGTGCGCGTCTGCCATCTGCGCATCGACCAGGAGGCAGCGCTCGTAGCTGTGCACCGCCGCCTCCGCCTGCCCGGCGTCCTCCAATGCCACCGCGAGGTTGAAATGCAGCAGTGCCTCGGGCGGGCAGCGCTCGATGCCTTGCCGGTACAGCGCCACCGCTTCGTCGTGGCGGCCGGCCTCGCCGAGCAGCACGCCCAGGTTCAGGTAAGCGCCGGCATCCGCAGGCGCCGCTTCGATGGCGCGGCGATAGGCCGCCTGCGCGCCGCGCGGATCGCCGCCCTCGAGTTCGACGCCGCGCTGGAACCAGTCCGGCTCCGATGCGCCGCGGTCGCGGTCGCGGTCGCGGCCGCGCAGCGCGTGCACGGCACCGCCCGGCGAGGAACCGGCCGCGGCCGCATCGAGCTCGAAATCGAACAGCAATTGCCCCGAATCCGCCTGCCAGGGTGTACCGCCGTCGCGCACCACCACTTCGTTGTTGATCGCCGCGATGCGCAACCCGGCAAGCGGCATGCGCTCGGGCAGGCTCTCGCGCAGCCGGCGCAATGAGCGCAGGATGCGCCGCGCCGGGATCTGCGCCGCCTGCAGGCCCTGCGCGGTGCGCAGCAGCACCATGTCCTGGAAGCTGAAGCGGTACTCGCGCCGTGGCCCGCGCGCGGGGGTGACGAAGCCGGAGGCGACCAGCCGCGTGATCACCGAACGCGACAGGCCGAGCAACGCGGCCACGTCGCGCAGGGTGTAGGTCTGCATCCTGGGTCGGTGCGGCGTGCTGCGGCCGGGCGGAGGGATTCGCGCCTCGTCAGCCTTACTTTCGCGCGCGCGTGCGCGCAGCGGCCTCTTCGGTTTCCGCGACCGCGGCCGTGTCTGTCTTGCTCGCCAGCGCCCGCTTGGCCGCTTTTCGCTGCGGCGGCTCCTGGGCTGCCGGCGCTGCCTTGGCCGCTGCCTTGCGCGCCCCCAGGCTCGCGCGCAGCGCTTCGGTGAGGTCGATGATCTTCGCATCGGCCGACTCGACCCCCGCGGGCTCGGCCACGACGATGGCCTTGCCCTCGATCTTCTCGTCGATGGCGGCGAGCACGCGCGCCTTCTCCTCGTCCTTGTACTCGGCGGGGTCGTAGCTGTCGGCGGCGATCTGGTCGATGAGTTGCAAGGCGAGCTGCAGCTCGGGCTTGGCGATGTCGGCCCGCTCGATGTCGAGCTCCTTCATCGAGCGCACTTCGTCGGCGTAGAGCAGCTGCTGCAGGATGAGCCCGCCCTCTTCGGTGGCCGCTGGGCGCACCTGCACCACGTATTGCTTGCCCTTCCAGGCCCAGCGTGCCAGCGCGCAGCGGCCGCTCGCCTGCATGGCCTGCATCAGCAGGTGGTAGGGCTTGGCGCCACGCTTGTCGGGCGCCAGGAAGTAGGCCTTGTCGTAGTAGATCGGGTCCACCGAGGCCAGCGGAATGAAGCTGATGATGTCGATGGTGTGGCGGGCCGATTCCTCCAGCGCCTTCAATTCGGCAGGAGTGAACGTGACGTAGCGGTCCTTCTCGAACTCGTAGCCCTTGATCATGTCGGCGCGTTCCACGACCACGCCTTCATTCACGCACATGTACTGCTGCTTCAGCCGCGAGCCGCAGTTGTGCAGCATGTTGAAGTGCACGGCGCTGCCGCTCTCGGTGGCCGAGTACACCTTCACTGGAATGGAGACGAGACCGAAGCTGAGGGAAAGTGTCGCGATCGAACGGGCGGCCATGCAAGGTCCTGCAGCGTTAGGGCGGGGGGGCGAGGTTAGCGCGAAGCCCCGCTTCTTGCCAAGCCTAGGCCGCGCCCAGGCGCCTGATCGCGGTGGTGAGTGTCTGTTTGCTGCCGAAGAACCCGGTCCAAGGGTCGGCGCGCTCGAACGAGAGGTGCTCGCGCGCGGTGGCGATATTCCACTGCGCCGCGCTCTTGAGTGTGGCCAGGTCGTCCCATCCGATCGGCATCGAGACGCCAAGACCTGGCCGGGCGCGCGCCGAGAAGGCCGCTGCGGTGGTGGCGCCGTGGCCGTTGCGCAGGTAGTCGACGAAGACCTTGCCCACGCGGTTGGCGGCGCCCGTCTTGGCCACGAAGCGCGAGGGGATGGTGCGCGCGAGGTGCACCACGGCGGCCTGCGCGAAGGCCTTCACGGCATCGAAATCCAG
Source organism: Burkholderiales bacterium (assembly GCA_031401195.1). GTDB lineage: Bacteria > Pseudomonadota > Gammaproteobacteria > Burkholderiales > Burkholderiaceae_C > Rubrivivax. The sequence goes on along the minus strand of JANNRI010000194.1, from coordinate 26,682 downwards.
CCGCGGCGAAACCGAGATCGGCACCACCACGTGCAGGCCCTTGCCGCCGCTGGTTTTCAGCCACCCCTGCAGGCCGAGCTCCTCCAGAAGGGTGCGGGTGAGCAGCGCGGCTTCCTTGACACGCTCCCAGGGCAGGCCCTCGCCAGGGTCGAGGTCGAAGACGATACGGTCGGGGTGATTGATCTTCTTCGCGCGCGAGTTCCAGGGGTGGAACTCGATGACGTTCATCTGCGCCGCGGCGAGCAGCGCCTGGGCATCGGGCACCGCAAGCAGCGGCGCATGCCCGGGCCAGAGTTTCGGGTCGAGTTCGGTGAGGCCGGGGATGCCCTTGGCCTCGTCGTGCTTCTGGAAGAAGAGCGTGCCTTGCACCCCTTCGGGCCCGCGCACCAGTGAGAGCGGGCGGTCGGCCAGGTGCGGCAGCAGCCGCTCGGCCACGCTCTCGTAATAGCGCACGAGGTCGAGCTTGGTGAGGCCGGTGCTGGTGTCGATCACGCGCTCGCCGTGTGTCACCTTCAACCGGGCCGCCGCGGGCGCTTGCCCGACGGAAGCCGCCGCGCGCGCGAGCAAGCGTTCGCGCGTCACCTCGCGTGCGGGCTTGTCCTCGCGCAGGCCCACGAAGACGGCGTGGCGAATATGGCCGGCCGGCGTCCAGGCCGCGAAGCGCACCTCGGCGACAAGCTCGGGCCGCACCCAGCGCTCGCTGCCGCTGGCGCGACGCGACCAGCGGCCGGGGTCGGGGCTGCCACTGGCGAAAGGGGCGGTGGCGGTTTCGAGCGGCGCGAGCCGCTCGCGCAGCCGGGCCGCGGTGGCGGCGTCCCAACCGGTGCCGACACTGCCGGCGTGTTCCAGCGCGCCGCCGGCGTCATACACGCCGAGGATCAGGCTGCCGATCTCGCGTGGCGCGCCCTGGCGTTCTGTGAAGCCGCCCACCACGAGTTCCTGGCGCGCGCCGATCTTGAGCTTGAGCCAGGTGTCGCTGCGGCGCGAGACATAGGGCGAGTCCGCGCGCTTGGCGATCAGCCCTTCCAGCCCCAGCGCGCGGGCCGATTCGAGCAGGCTCGCTGCATCGGCGGCGAAGTCGGCGCTGAAGCGCAGTGCCGACCCGGGCTGGGTCCCGGTCCCGGTCCCGGTCTCGCGCTCGCTCTTGCTCTTGCTCTTGCTCTCGGTTCGAGCTTCCGGCTCGGCATGCGCCTCGATCAACTGCTGCAACAGCGCGCGGCGCGCACGCAAGGGCACGGCGCGCAGGTCGTACCCGTCGTGAAAGGGCAGGTCGAAGAGGAAGTAGCGGATGACTTCGGCGCCGTGGCGCGAATCGATGGCGTTCTGCAGCGCGCTGAAGTCGGGCGTGCCGTCTTCGCGCTGCACGACGATCTCGCCGTCGAGCCAGGTGGTGCCTAGGCCCCAGGCGGCGAGCGCAATGGCCAGCGGCGTGAGCCGGGCCGTCCAGTCGTGGCCGTTGCGCGTATGCAGCGTCACGTGACCCTGCTCGTCGAAGCGCGCGAGCAGGCGGTAGCCATCGAACTTGACTTCGTAGAGCCACTCGCCGCGCCCGGGTGGGGTTTCGGTTGCGGTGGCCAGTTGCGGCGCGAGTGTGGCGGGCAACTGCGCGATGGGCCGCGCGCCGGGCAGTTCTGCGGACGTGCGCGGCGCGGCCGTCGGGCCGAGTGCGCTGCGCTGCGCATGGGCGGCCGGGCTGCCCGAGGCCGTGGCGGCGCCGCGCGGTTGCCGCTCCTCCACCGGGCCGAGCGGTTTGTCGACCACGCTGTCGGGCAGTGCCGACACAAGGTCGTACTCGGCCAGCGGCCGCGCCCAGGCGTCGCGCTTCTTGAACAGCATCCACGGCTCGGTGCGATCGCCCGGCTTGCTGATGCGCACGAGCTCCCAAAGGCCCGCGAGTTTCTCGCCATGCAGCTTGAAGACCAGCTTGCCTGCGGCCATGCCCTGGCGCGGGTCGCCCACGGCTTCCCAGTGGCCGCGGTCCCACACGATGACGCGGCCGGCGCCGTACTGGCCCTTGGGGATGGTGCCTTCGAAGCCGGCGTAGGAGACCGGGTGGTCTTCCACGTGCACGGCCATGCGTTTTTCGGCCGGGTCGTACGAGGGGCCCTTGGGGCAAGCCCAGCTCAGCATCACGCCGTCGAGCTCGCGGCGGAAGTCGTAGTGCAGCCGCGAGGCCCAGTGCTTCTGCACCACGAACAAAAGCGGCCCCTCGCTCACCGCGAGGTCGGCCGGCGGCTCCGGCGTGAGCCGGAAGTCGCGCTTGTCGGTGTACTGCTTGAGGGGCCGGGGCACCGGACGGACGGGTGAGTGAGGTTGGCAGGGCTGGCGAGGGTGGGGGCGTGGCTTCGGGCGCGTGCAGAGCGAATGTGGTCAGGGCGCGCCGAGTGCATCGATCCACGCCGCCGTGGTGTCGAGCAGGCGTGCCAATACCTGCGCGTCGGTGCTGCCGCTGCGGGCGCGCACGTGGAAGGCATGGTCCGCATCGTCGAATGTGGCGAGCGTGGCGCGTTCACCCAGCCGCGCCATCACGCTGCGCACGAGCGCCAGGTCGGCCAGCTCGTCGCGCGTGCCCTGCAGGAAGAGCATCGGAACCGCGACGCGGTCGAGGTGCTCGGCGCGCTCGATCGCGGGCACGCCCGCCGAGTGCAGCGGAAAGCCGACGAAGACGAGGCCGCGCACGCCTGGCAGCGGGGTGTCGGCCTGGGCCTGCGAGGTCATGCGCGCGCCGAAGGATTTGCCGCCGGCCACGAGCGGCAGCCCGGGCAGGCGCCGTGCGGCCTCGGCCACCGCTGCGCGCACCACCGCATGCGCCAGCGCCGGTGGGTCGGGCCGCCTGGACCCGCGCTCTATGAATGCGAACTGGTAGCGCAGCGTGGCGATGCCACGCTCGGCCAGGCCGCGCGCCAGCTGCTCCATGAAGGCATGCGTCATGCCCGCACCGGCGCCATGCGCTAGCGCGAAGCCGGCGCGCGGCTCGGGGGGCGCCGTGAGCAAGGCCGACACCGAGCTGCAGGCCGAATGGGCCAGCGACAGTGACAATGCCTTGGCGACAGGGGTGGTGGACGTGACGGGCATCGGCCGCTAGCGTAACCGCCGCCGGGCCGGTGGGTGAGCGCGCCGGTCGTGTGCAGCACCTGTGCGCATCGGAGGCATCCGGTGCATCGGATGCGTCGGATGCGTCGGATGCATCGGATGCATCGCGTGCATCCGGTGCACCGGATGCGTCGGCGCTCTACCCGCCATTCCGTGCCTCATCAGGAGAGCGAAGCCGTGAATCCGATTGCCCTGAATGCACCGGCCATCCGTGTTGGCGTCGGCGGCTGGACCTACGAGCCCTGGCGCGACAACTTCTACCCCGCCGGGCTGAAGCACGACCGCGAGCTCGAGTACGCGAGCCGCAAGCTCACGATGATCGAGGTCAACGGCACCTACTACAGCTCGCAGAAGCCGGCCACCTTCGCGAAGTGGCGCGACGAGACACCCGAGGGCTTCGTCTTCTCGCTCAAGGCCAACCGCTTTGCCACCAACCGGCGCGTGCTCGCCGAGGCGGGCGAGTCGATCGAGCGCTTCTGCGGCAGCGGCATCGCCGAGCTCGGCCCCAAGCTCGGGCCGATCGTGTGGCAGTTCGCGCCCACCAAGCGCTTCGATGCGGCGGATTTCGAGGCCTTCCTGAAGCTGCTGCCGGCCGCCGCCGGTGGCCTGCCACTGCGCCACGTGATGGACGTGCGGCACGAGAGCTTCCGCAGCCCGGAGTACCTGGCGCTGGCGCGTCGGCATGGCGTGGCCACGGTCTTCACCGAATCCGACGACTACCCGTCGTTTGCCGATCTCACCGGCGGCTTCGTCTACGCGCGCGTGATGCGCGCGGCCGCCGACCAGCCCGACGGCTGTGCACCCGAGGTGCTGGCCCAGGTGGCCGCCTGCGCGCGCGCCTGGCGCGATGGCGGCGAGCCGGCCGGGCTGCCGCGCATTGAGCCACCGGCAGGGGCCGATGGCGCGCCACGCGACGTGTTTGTGCTCTTCATCGGTGGCGCCAAGGAGAAGGCCCCGGCGGCGGCCATGACGCTCGAGCGGTTGCTGTAGCGCCGGGCCGCCGCGCCGCGCCGCGTCGCGCCGAGGCGGGCGGGCCCTTCGGCCCTTCACTTGGGCGTCTTGAAATGCCCCACCGAGAGCGTCTGGTTGCCGCCCGACTCGATGGCCAGAACCTCCCACTCGTAAGCCGAATCGCGCAGCAGGAATCCGGGTGGCACGGCCATGCTGCTGGCGCTGGGCGGCATCATCACGTCGAGGATGATCTTGGGCAGCCCGCGCAGGCCGGTGTTCGGCTTCACCACCAGCACCTGGTAGCCGATGATCGGGCTGGCATTGGCCGGGCCCACCGGTTGCCACGCCACGACCAGGTGGTTCGGGTCGACCACGGCGTCTTCGGCCGGGAACAACAGCACCGGGCCCGCGGGGATGTTGTGGGTGAACCTGGCGACGCCGACGAGTCGCTCGCCCTTGGTGCCCTGGCCCACGATGCGGTAGTTGCCCGGGGGAAAGCGCGCCAGGAAGACATTCAACGGCACGTCGTCGAGGCTGGGCTCGCCGCTTTCGAGGAACAGCTCGGTGCCGCCCTGCTTGGCCACCGAGCCACGTGCCGTGGCGCGCAGGACCAGGCGCCCCCAGGGGTCGTAGACGTCCATCGATTTCCAAGGATCGGCATCGATGAAAAGCTGCACGCCGACATCGCGGTCGGTCGAGTTGAATTCGATCTTGAGCCGCGCATCCTTGAGCGCGACCACCGGTGCGTTGCGGTCGTGGTCTTCGGATTCGGTGGCCTCGGCGGGCGAGGTGGCAGCCGCCAGCAAGGGGGCAGCGGCGATGGCCGCGAGGGCACGACGTCGATGGGTGCTGTGCATATCGGTTCTCCGGTCGGTGACGGGTTGGATGACTCGGGTGACTTGTTCGCCACGGCATCGGGTATCGACGCCGGGCACGACAAGCCTAGGCAAGCGACCTGAGCAGCAGATGGTCTGACCATGAGCACTTTGCAATGTGCGCCTCGTCGGCGCTGCGGGCCCACGCTGCGGCGCCCTCAGTGAGCGCGGGCGCGCAGCGCGCCACTGGCATGGCGCGCCGAGGGCAGGGTGCGCGCAGCGGCCGCCGCGACGGGTGAGCGCTACGTCGAGCCGGCGAGCATCGGTGCGCCACCCGCCGCTTGCGGCGCAGTCGCCTGAACGGGCCGTGGCAGCGCGACCGTGAATCGGCTGCCCTGGCCCGGTGCGCTAGTGACGGTGATATCGCCACCATGTGCGCGCACGAACGCCAATGCCAGGCTCAGGCCAAGGCCGATGCCGGGCCCCGAGCGGCTCGCGTCGCAGCGATAGAAGCGCTGGAAGATATGCGACAGGTCGTGCGCGGCGATGCCCACGCCCGTGTCCTCCACGGCCAGCAGCACGCGGCTGTCCTGCCCGCGCAGCGTGATGCGGACCCTGCCGCCGGCCGGGGTGTACTTCAATGCGTTGTCCAGCAGGTTGCTGAGGACACGCTGCAGGCGCTGCCGGTCGCCCTCGATCCAGCAGGGCCCGGAAACGCCGGCCGCGATGTCGATGCGGCGATCTTCGGCCGCCGACTGAAACAGCTCGCTGGCTGTCAGCACCATGTCGGCGAGGTCGATGCGGCCCAGATTCAGCCGCGCAGCGCCCGAATCCGCCTCGGCGATATCGAGCGTGGTGTTGAGCATCTCCAGCAGTCGATCGCACTCTTCGATGGTGTCGATGGCCCAGGCACCGCTCGCCGCGCCGCCGCCCGCATGGCCGGCCGCACCGTGCGCCAGGCTCATCTCGGCACCGGCGCGGATGCGCGCCAGCGGGCTGCGCAGGTCATGCGCCAGGTTGTCGGCCATGTCGCGCACGCCGATGACCAAGGCCTGGATGCGGTCGAGCATGGCATTGAAGGTGCGCGCCAGTTGGTCGACCTCGTCGCCCGCCGCGCCCACCGGCACCCGGCGCTCGAAAGCCCCGTCGGCGATCTGCTGTGCCGTGCGTGTCACCTCCACCACCCCGTGCAGTGCACGCCGGGCCATGAACCATCCGATCGGGATGCCGAGCAACAGCACACCGGCGAGGCTGAAGACGAAGCCGCGCAGCACTTCGTGCAGCAGGGCTCGCTCTTCCTCGAGCGAACGCCCGATCTCGAGCCAGACACCCGGCCCGATGCTGCCGACCAGCGTGCGCATCGGGGCCGTGGCCGGCGGCGCCCGCTCGCGCATCTCGAGCAGCGGCTGCGTGCCGACGCCGGGCTGCAGCCACGGCGAGCCTCGTTCCAGCTCGGGCCAGGCGCGCAGGTTGCTGGTGGCCAGCGTGCGCGCATCGGGACCCCACAGGCGGAAATAGGACTTGCGCGCCTCTTCGCCCTGCGTATCGAGCGCCATCTCCTTGGTGACGCCGTCGATTCCGTCCCTGCGCCAGTGCTGCGCGTATTCGTCCAAGTCCTGCCGCAGCTCCTCGTCGGCGCGCTCGGCCAGCGCGCCGGCGATCAGCGCGTAGGCACCGCTGAAGGCAAGCGCCGAAGTGGCCGCGAAGACGGCCGCGTACCACAGCGTTAGGCGCAGCGCGAGCGAGCGGCGCGGGCTAGGGTAGCGAAGGAGTTTCGCGAAGGACATAGCCCATGCCGCGCACGGTGTGGATGAGCGGGGTGGCGAAGCCCTTGTCCACCTTGTCGCGCAGGCGGCAGATGCGCGACTCCACGACGTTGGTCTGCGGGTCGAAGTTGAAGTCCCACACGCGCTCCATGATCATGGTCTTGGAGACCACGCGTCCGGCGTTGCGCGCCAGGTATTCGAGCACGCTGAACTCGCGCGGCTGCAGGTCGATCTTCTTGTCGGCGCGTGTCACCACGCGCGCGAGCAAGTCCAGATGCAGGTCGCCCACCGTGATGCCGGTCGGTTCGGGCGACTGGTTGGCGCGCCGGATCAGCGCCTGGATGCGCGCCAGCAGCTCGGAGAACGAAAAGGGCTTGGTCAGATAGTCGTCACCGCCCGCCTGCAGACCGCGCACACGCTCGTCGACGCTGCGCTTGGCGCTCAGGATGATGACCGGCAGGCGGATGCGCCGCCGCCGCAGTTCTTCGATCAGCGCCAGGCCGTCCAGACCCGGCAGCATGAGATCGACGAGGGCGGCATCGAAGGACTCGGCCAGCGCCAGCTGCAGCCCGCTCACGCCATCGGCCGCGTGCGCGACCACGTAGCCGGCCTCCTTCAGCCCCTTGGCAACGAAGGCAACCATTCTCAAATCGTCTTCGACAAACAGCAGGCGCATGGAGTTGGGCGGGTACGTGCCTCACTCTATGCGTTGGCGCAGCGATTTGTCCACGCCCAGGCGCCGACATTGCCGAATGCTCATGTTCGGGGAATGCTGCGGTCAACTCGGCCGTCTACCGTGGGCCGACGCCTGCAAAGCGACATGGACATGCCTAAGCCGTCGACGATTCACCGGGGTGGCTTGGCCGGCCATGGCGCAGGTCGCGGCCCAAGTGACCTGTTTGGACTGTTCGCTCTGCTCGGTCTGTTCGGTTTGCGCGCGCATTGGCTCTGGGTCCTGATGTGGCTGTCGCCACCGGCCCACGGGCGCGAGCTGTCCGCGCCAGTGCCAGAACCGCCCGCCGTCGTCCGCCTGGTCGGTGGCCAGCTCAGCGTGAACGTGCGCGACGCAAGGCTGGTCGATGTGCTGGACGAGTTGTCCCGGCAGGGCGGCTTCGGCCTCGCACCTTGCGCGGCCTGCGAGCAGAGGATCAGCCTGCGTTTCGATCGATTGCCGCTTGGTGAGGGTCTGGCGCTGATCCTGCGCGACCAGAACTTTGCGTTGCGTTGGCAGGCTGCCGTAGGCACCGCCGGGGTACCGCGGCAACTCTGGCTGTTGCCGCAGGTGCAGCAGCAGAGGTCGAATCAGGCGCCGAATCAGTCAACGAATCATGTCTCGAACCCGGGAACAAGCGCACCAGCGGCGCCGGCGCGGCCGCTGGCTGCCGTTGTCGATGCCGCGCCACTGGCAGCGCGGCCGCCGTCGGCCTTGATCGTGGGCACACCGCAGGAGCGCGCCGAGGCCGCCGCCGCCCTTGCGCGACGCCGCCCGCCGGACGCAGTGGCATCCCTGGCGCGCGCGCTGGCCGACAGCGACAGGCAGGTTCGCCATGCGGCGATCGAGTCCCTGGCCGAGATCGGCGGCGCCCAGGCCGTTGGCGCGCTCGCGCTGGCGCTGCGCGATGGCGATGCACGCCTGCGCGAAGCGGCCGTCAATGCCTTGGGCGACCTCGGTGGGGCGAAGGCGATCGCGCTGTTGCGGCAGGCACAACAAGACTCCAGCCCTTTCGTGCGCCAGGCGGCGAGCGAGACGCTGGCCGACCTGCTGGCCAAGCAGCGTTGAAACGCCCGCGCCGCTGCGTCAGAACTCGAACGTGACGCCCAACCCGAGGCGGCGCTCGCGTTGCGGCGCCATCTTGACACCGTAGTTCAGCGTCAGCAGCGCGTGATCGGGCCAAATCTGGTAGCGCAGCCCGACGCTTGCGACGGGCCGGTCGCGGTCGTCTCCCGACAGTTCGGCGACGGCTTCGAATTGCTCGGACAAACCACGCTCGAGGCCCAGCGACCACAGCGTGCTGTCGCGGCGCGCGCTGCGTTGCCGAGCGGTGCCAAGTTGGGCTTCGGCGAGCCATCCGGCCGCCGGTTGCAGCGTCGCCTCGAGCACGACGAACTGCTCGGTGGTGCGCCAGGGCGCTGTGGCGCCGGCGCGCTCGGCGCCGGTGCCGTAGGCCAGCGTCCAGCCCGCGCGACCGGCAGAGCGCTCGCGCAGCGAGGTCTTGCCTTCGAGGCCGCGTGCATCGGCACGCGCCCCCGCGCTGCGCGTCCTTGCGAAGACCAATGCCAACTCGGTACTCCAGCCGATGCCGCAGCCAAGCCGCAGCGCCGATTCGCGCTCGGTCGACTCGCCGCGCGTCGCGCGGCGCTGCCACGCGGTCTCGATCTCGCAGTCGCCGCGTTCGACGATATCGGCTTCGTCATCCAGGCGCGACCGATCGGCCCACGCGGCCTGGCAGGCCGCGGCACAGGCCAGCGCGAAGAGGTACGAAGCTCGGTTCGGCATGTCAACGTCAGGTCGTGGAGCCGAACGATTGTGCGGTAGCGGGCCGGCAAGGGCGTGACATGCGGTACCCATGCTGGCCCGCAACCCGAGCTACTTGCGCCGCCGCGGCACGTGGGCTGGTTGGCCGGCGTCGGCGCGAGGGCGGGCTGCAGCCTCAGGCTGTGGCTGGCGCGCCGCGCCGCGCGTCAACGCTCGCCGGGCCGGCGCCGAACGAGAATACGAACAGCAGCCCGCCGACCACCGACAGGTTCTTCATGAACATCAGCTGCTGCACCATCACCTGCTCGGCCGGCATGGCCCAGAAGTTGTGGAACAGCACGGTGGCCAGCAACGTGAAGAGCGCCAGCGCCAGCGCCGCCCAGCGCGCCTGGAACCCGACGGCCAGCGCGACGCCGGCCACCACCTCGAGCGCGGCGGTGGCAAACGCGAGCACGGCGGGCATCGGCAGGCCCTTGCTGGCGATATAGCCGGCCGTGCCTGCGAGGCCCGCGAATTTCGAGAAACCGGCCAGGATGAACATCAGTGCCAGCAGGATGCGGGCGATGACGACGACGGCGGGAATCGGTTGCATGGAGGGTTCCGTTCTATGAGTTGGTTGTTCATTCGGGCGCGCCTTGCTCTTCCGCCCGCGTATCGAGACTGTGCGGCCGAATGGCCCCGCATGGCCCCCTCGCGGCTTGAAGGGGGAGTTCAAACCCGCTGAAGCCGACTGGGCCGCCGGGCATTGTCGGCTTGCCGCCGCGCCGTGCCCTCACCTAGACTGCGATGCACCATGCAAGCCGCCCAGAACGAACTCATCACCCGCATCGGGCCCGGCACGCCGTGCGGCGACCTGCTGCGCCGCTACTGGCACCCGGTGGCGCTGCTCGACGAATTCGAGCCCCGGCTCGATCCCGCGATGGCGACGCGGCCGCTCAAGGCCGTGCGCCTGCTGGGGCAGGACCTGATCCTGTGGCGCGATGCCGCGGGCCGCTACAGCCTGCTCGACCGCGACTGCCCGCATCGCGGTGCGGACTTGAAGTACGCGCGGCACGAAGGCGACGGCGTGCGTTGCCCCTTCCACGGCTGGAAGTTCGCCGCCGACGGCCGCTGCCTCGAAACGCCGGCTGAGCCTTCCATGAACGGCGCCGGCAGCACGCTGTGCCAGCGCGTGCGCCAGCGCAGCTACCCGCTGCGGCAGGCGGCCGGCACGCTCTTCGCCTACCTCGGACCGGTTGCGGGACCGGGCAGCACGCTGCCCGAGTTGCCCGCATTCGACTGCTTTGCGGCACCGGCCACGCACAGCTTTGCCTTCAAGGGCCTGTGGCGCTGCAACTGGTTGCAGGCCTTCGAGGTCGGCATCGATCCGGCGCACGCCTCCTTCCTGCACCGCATGCTCGACGAAGACGTGGACCCCGGCCACACCTACGGCCGACAGTTCCGCGGCGCGAGCGTGGGCGAGATCGACGGTGAACGCTGGCCGATGACACGCGTGCTGCGTGAATGCCACTCGCCCGAGATCCGGCACGAACTGCTCGGGCCGGCGGCGCACGGCCTGACGCGCCTGACCACGTTGCGCATCATCAACGAACGCATGACGCATGTGCGGGTGACGAATGCGCTCTTCCCCTACACCTTCGTCATTCCGCTGTCGGAGACGGTGACGATCACCCAGATGCATGTGCCGGTGGACGACCGCAACACCTATTGGTACAGCTTCTTCACGAGCTTCGACGCGCCGCTGGACAGGGAAACGATGCGACAGCAGCGCCTCATCAACACCGAGCTGCCCGACTACCTGCCGAAAAAGGGCCGCGAAAACGATTGGGGCTACGACGCCGCGGAGCAGGCCACGCGCACCTACCTCGGCATGGGCGAGGCCGACATCAACGTGCACGACCAGTGGGCCTGCGAGAGCATGGGTGCCATCGCCGACCGCACGCGCGAGCACCTGGGCACGAGCGACAAGGTGATCATGGCCAACCGCCGCGTGCTGCTGGCGGCCATCGAGACGGTGAAGGCGGGCGGCACGCCGCCGGGCGTGCTGGATGCGGCCGGGGCTGCGGCGCTCACCGGGCCGGACACCATCGATTGCGTCGCGCCGGCCGATGATTGGGAGGCCACGTGGCGCGAAGGCTGCGGGGCCAAGCGCGCGAAGGCGGCTTGGCTGGATCCCGGCAGCCAGGCTACCGCAATCACATCGGCGGCCCGCGCCGATGCGGCCGATGCCGCCAACAGAGCGAAGACAGCGGTCACAGCGGGCACAGAGGGCACCGCAGTCACAGCAGTCACAGCGGGCAGGGCCGCCGTCGCGCCCGACCTGCCGATGGCATGACACTCGCCGAACGAGCCGGCCTCACCGGAGCGGCCGGCACTGCCGCAGTGGCAGCAAGCGCCGGCAATGCGCGCGCGGCCGCCGTCGAGGCCGTGCTCGCACGCGTGCGCGAGGCGGGCCTCACGCAGGTGCGCATCGCCTGGGGCGACCTGCACGGCACCTTCCGCGGCAAGACGCTGGTGCTGGATACCGAGCAGAAGGTGCTGCGTTGCGCCTTCGACGAAGGCATCGGCTTGGTCAGCACCATCCTGCTCAAGGACACCTCCGACCGCACGGCCTACAAGGTGTTCGACCCCGATGCACCGGTAGCGCTGCCCGGGCTGCGCGGCGCCAACAACCTGCTGCTGCTGCCCGACCCCACGAGCCTCCTGCTGCTGCCCTGGGCCGAGAAGACTGGCTGGCTGCGCGCAGAGACCTTCTTTGCCGACGGCACCGCCGTGGCGATCGACCCGCGGCGCGTGCTGCAGCAGGCGCTGGCGGCGTTGGCGCCCTTGGGCTTTGGGCTCGTCTGCGGTCTCGAGGTGGAGTTCCACATCCACCGCATCGTCGATGACCACCTCGCCGCCGAGGACGCCGCGTGGCCCGCCGATCCGCCGGCCCTGCGCCTGCTGCACCCGGGCTACAACCTGCTCGCCGAGAACTGGGCCGACATGGCGCACGAGGCGCTGTCACTGGTGCGCGAGAACGCGCTCGGGCTCGGCCTGCCGCTGCGCTCGCTTGAGATCGAGCTTGGGCCCAGCCAGTTCGAGGCCGTGTTCGGTGCGGCCGATGCGCTGACCGCCGCCGACCAGATGCTGCTTTTTCGCAATGGCATGCGCCAGGCGCTGCGCCGTGCGGGCTACCACGTGAGCTTCGTGTGCCGGCCGCCGCTGCCCAGCTCGATTGCCAGCGGCTGGCACCTGCACCAGTCGCTGGTAAAGCTGGACAATGGGCGCAATGTCTTCATGCGCGAGCCGGCCACGCTGGCTCCGGACATGCCGGCCTCGGCGGGCGCGCCGTGCGCAGCCGCCGGTGATGCGCGGCAGGTGCTCTCCGACATCGGCGCGCACTGGCTGGCAGGTCTGCTGGCCCACGCACGCGGCATGGCCGCGTTGTGCGCACCCACGATCCCCGCCTACGGCCGCTACCAGGGCAGCGTGATGGCGCCGCAGGCGGCACTCTGGGGGCGCGACAACCGCGGCGCCATGCTGCGTGTGGTGGGCGAGCCGGGAGACACCGCCACCCGCATCGAGAACCGCCTGGGCGAGCCGATGGCCAACCCCTACCTCTACATCGCCGCGCAGGTGTACGCGGGGCTCGACGGCCTCCGGCGCCGGCTCGAGCCGCCGCCGGCCACCGACAGCCCCTACGCGGCGGCGCCGGTGATGCTGCCCACCACGCTGGCCGAAGCGCTCGACGCCCTCGCCGCGGACGAGGTGATGCAGCAAGGTCTCGGCACGCCGATGGCGCGCGTGATCGAGACCGTGAAGCGGCAGGAGCTGGCTCGCTACGCCGCGGCCGAGGACCGCGACCTGTGGCTGCGCCGCGAGTATTTCTCGAGGTACTGACGCACGCCCCAGGAGCGAACACCGATGGCCTCGTGCCCCCGGAGTTGCACGGGCTGACTTTGTGGTTGCCCCCGACACAATACTGAGCCTCGACAACCGGGGCGGAGGAGACGGGCCATGCGCCTGCTGGAGACTGGGGCCAAGGCCTGCGCCGTGTTGGCCGGTGTGCTGCTGACGGTGATCACGCTGATGACCTGCGTGAGCGTGATCGGCCGCAACACCGTGGGCTGGACCATCGTCGGCGACTTCGAGCTCTCGGGCTCGGCGGCAGGCGCCGCGGTGGCGCTCTTCCTGCCCTGGTGCCAGGTGCGGCGCGGCAACATCATCGTCGACTTCTTCACCGCCAAGACCAGCCCGGCCACGCAGGCCGCGCTCGACCGTATCGGCGCTCTCGTGCTGGCGGTGGTGATGGGGCTGCTCACCTGGCGCACCACGATCGGCGGCCTCAACGCGTGGAAGTCGCAGTCCGGTTCGATGATGCTCGGATTCCCCGAGTGGATCGTCTACGCCTTCATGGTGCCGCCGATCGCGCTCACTGCATTGATCGCGCTGGTGCAGGCGGCCAGAGGTTTCGAAGCACCCGGCGCAGGGGCGGGCGCGTGAGCGCCCTCGGACGCCGAGTAGCGCCCATCGCACAGCGCGCAGCGCGCTGGGTTGCGCCATGAGCCCGATCGCGCTCACCATCTTCATCTTCGCCATCATGCTGGTGCTGATGGCGGTGCGCGTGCCCATCGCGGTGTGCATGTTCGCAGCCGGCACCGTGGGCTATGTGATGCAGGCGGGCTGGATGCCGCTGGCCAGCTTTCTCAACTCGCAGGCCTTCGCCCGCTTCGCCAGCTACGACCTCTCGGTCATTCCGCTGTTCATCCTGATGGGCAACTTCGCCACGCAGGGTGGCATCAGCCGGGCGCTGTTCGCGTTTGCGGCGGCGGTGATGGCGCGCTTTAAGGGTGGTCTCGCGATGGCCTCGGTGATGGCCTGTGCGGCCTTCGGCGCCATCTGCGGCTCGAGTGTGGCCACCGCGGCCACCATCACCCAGGTGGCGCTGCCGGAGATGAGGAAGCACGGCTACTCCGGGCGCCTGGCCACCGGCACGCTGGCCGCGGGCGGGACGCTGGGCATCCTGATCCCACCCTCGGTACCGCTGGTGATTTACGCCATCCTCACCGAGCAGAACATCGCCAAGCTCTTTGCCGCGGCCATGGTGCCCGGCATCATCGCGATGCTCGGCTACATGGCGGCCATCGCCATCTACGTGCGCCTCGTGCCCGGCCAGGCGCCCGAGCACGATGAGGCGCCGGCGCTGACGCTGTCGTCGCTGAAGGGCATCGCGCCCATCGCCATCATCTTCATCATCGTCTTCGGCGGCATCTACGGCGGCAAGTTCACACCCACCGAGGGTGCGGGCGTGGGCGCGGCGGCCACGTTCGTGGCCGCTCTCGCCAAGCGCGAGATCAACTGGGCCAAGTTCAAACAGTGCTTCTACGCCACGGCCGAATCGTCGGCGATGATCTTCATGATCTTCCTGGGCGCCGACCTGATGAACTCCGCGCTCGCGCTGACCCAGGTGCCCGGGCAACTCGCGAGCGTGGTGCAGGGCTGGGGCCTGGCTCCGTTGGCGGTGGTGGGTGCGATCCTGCTCTTCTACGTCGTGCTCGGCGCGGTGATGGACGAGCTCAGCATGATCCTGCTCACCATTCCGATCTTCTTTCCGATGGTGATGGGCCTGGACTTCGGAATGCCCAAGGAGAGCGTCGCCATCTGGTTCGGCATCATGGTCTTGATGACAGTGGGCTTCGGACTGCTCGCGCCGCCGGTGGGGCTGAACGTCTATGTTGTCAACGGCATGGCGCGCGACGTGCCCATCGCCGAGAGCTACCGCGGCGTGATGCCGTTCCTGCTCAGCGATACGTTGCGCACGCTGCTGCTGCTGTTCTTCCCGGCCATCTCGCTGTGGCTGGTGAAGTACGTGGGCTAGCTGCTTTCGGCAGGCGCGCCTGGCGCAGGCCGAGTCTGTAGGCCGGGGCCGGCTACGCCTTGGCCCCCGGCAGGGCGATGCCGCGCAGCGATTGCGCCAGCTCGGCAGCCTGCCAGAACGCGATGCGATGCTGAGCGGCATATGCAGCCGCAGGTTCGCTGATCTCACCCAGGCCGATGAAGAGCGCGGCGGCGTCGGCTTTCTCGCGTGCGGCCTGCAGCTCGCGCAGCGGCTCCACGCCGGTGCGCGCGGTCTTCCAGCGCCGCGCGCTGACGAGCAGGGTCTGACCTCGGCGAACGAGTTCGAAGTCGACCGCACCGCTCACGCGCCGGACCTCGTGGCCGTCGCGATGGAAGGCCTGCTGGAGCAGGTCGGCAAACGCCGGCCAGGCCAGGGCGCGCACGGCCGCATCCACCTGCGCGACCCGGCTTTCGCTGGGGGTATCGCGCTGACGCCAGGCGGCCATGGCCGCGATGACGACGAACGGAAAACCCGACAGCGCGCCGATCACGCGCCACTCGCGGGGCAACAGCGCAACGCCAGCCAACCCCAGCACGAGAGCGACCGTGGCGCTCACCCACCAGCGCTTGCGCAGCAGGATCGCAAAGAGCGAGTTTTCGGCCATGCGCAGCTTCAAGATGACTCTCCGACGGGTGGTTTCATGCTGAAAGAGTCTATGCGCGGCCGGTCCGCTCGCTTGCCCACGCGCTTGCCCACGCGCTTGCCCACGCGCTGGCCCACGCGCTGGCCCACGCGCTGGCCCACGCGCCGACACGCCCTGTACGCCGGTTGTCCGGGAAAACCTGCGCCACCCGGGCACGGTTGCGACGTTATCTTTGCTGCCGCCTGATCCATCTCCGGAGCCCTTCCCCATGAAACGCCGTACCTTCGTGCAAAGCGCCGCCGCCGCGGCAGCCCTCGGCACCCCGCTGGCCGCATTGGCCCAGCAGACCGTGACCCTCAAGTTCCACACCTTCATGGCGCCGATGAGCAACGTCTGGCTCACGATGCACAAGCCGTGGATGGAGAAGGTGGAGAAGGACTCGGGCGGCCGCATCAAGTTCGAGGCCTACCCGGCCATGCAACTGGGCGGCACGCCGGTGCAGCTCTACGACCAAGCACGCGACGGCGTGGTCGACATCGTCTGGACGCTGCCGGCCAACACCGCGGGGCGCTTCCCGCGCATCGAGGTCTTCGAGCTGCCGTTCATGATGAACAACGCCGAGGCCACCTCGAAGGCTTATTGGGAGTATTTCCAGACCCAATGCCCCGACGAATTCAAGGAGACGCAGGTCATCGCGCTGCACGTGCATGGCCCGGGCATGTTCCATTCGGTCAGCAAGCAGATCAAGAGCGTCGCCGACTTGAAGGGCATGAAGGTGCGCGGCCCCACGCGCCAGATCACCAAGATGCTCGGTTCGGTGGGCGCGACGCCGGTGGGCATGCCGCTGCCGCAGATCCCCGACGCGCTCTCCAAGGGCACCATCGAGGCCTGCGTCATCCCCTGGGAGGTGGTGCCGTCGGTCAAGGTGCACGAGCTCACCAAGTTTCACAGCGAGTTCGACAACACCGCTGGCGCGCTCTACACCACCACCTTCGTGATGGCGATGAACAAGACCAAGTACGACAGCCTCGCTCCCGACCTCAAGAGCGTGATCGATGCCAACTCGGGCCTGGCCGCGTCGGGCTGGCTGGGCAAGACGCAGCAGGGCAACGACCCCAACGGCCGCAAGGCAGCGGTCGACCGCGGCAATACGATCTACCAGTTCACGCAGGCGCAGCGCGAGGAGTTTGTCAAGCTTTCGAGCCAGATCGACGACGAGTGGGTGGCCGACATGGACAAGCGCGGCTTCAAGGGCGCGCAACTGCTGTCCACGGCAAGGAGCCTGATCGCCAAGCACGGCAAAGGTTGAGGGGCGCCCCCGGAAGCGCCTTCGGTGCTTCCCGCCCTGACTACGACGAGTAGCGTGCGCGCCAGGCTCTCAGCAGCGCACGCGTCTCCTCGTCGGCCCGCGCGGCCAGCTTGCGGTACTCGCTGCAGTCGCTCTTGCGGATCATCAGCCGGTGGTTGATGAGCTCGCGGCGCAGCGTGACGTGGTCGCCGAAGGCGTTGGCGGCTTTCAGGATCGCATTCACTTCGCGCTCGGTATAGATCCGTTTGCCTTCGAAGTGCGTCCAGAGCACCCACATCACAAGGCGTTGCACCGAGAACTTCACCGGCCAGCGCACGAGGCGGCCTTCGGCATCGAACTGGCCGAGAGCCTTGCGGGCGTTTTCGGTGAGGCCCGGCGCCGGCGCCGGCGCCGGCGTGGGTGTGGGTGTGGGTGTGGGCGACAACGAGCGTGACGCCGCCGCGGGCAGTGGGGCCAGAGGTAGCGCGGCCACGGCCGCCGCGCGCAGCGACTGGTAGTTTCGGTGCCCCACCGCGGCGGCGATCAGGTTCAGCAACTCGGTGTGCCCGGGCGGCTCGGGCCGCTCGGCGTGGCGCGCCTTGAGCGCGCGGCCGAGCGCGCGTGCAAAGGCCGAGAGGTCGGGCGCGACCAGGGGGAGGGCAAGGCGGGTCATTTCAGTCTCCTGCCCAGCCGCAGGCGAACGTCGTCGCACGGCATGGACACATCACCGTGAGCGCGAGGGGCCCCGCATCGGGGCGCCGGGGGTTGCCGACTTCCGGCTTCGCGCGCACGAGAGGTGATGCGACCGAAGCGGTTGGATCTGGGAAATGGCAGGTTCAGCTCGCGGCGGTCAGAAGACCGGGCCGCGCGGCAACGCCTGGGTGTACTGCCGACCGGTCCGGGAGTGTAGCCGCGGCCCCCCGGCGGTGGGGTCGCAGCGAGCCCGGCCGGGACTCTCACAAAGCGCCGGTTAGATCCGCGCCCCGTAGCGCTTGAGCACCTCGGGCAAGGCGTGCCGCATGTGGATCGAGATCCCGAGAGCGGCCATGTGGTTGCTATTGCGGCCGAGGATGCGCTCGGACAGCGGCAGGAACTCGTTCTCCTCGTAGAGCGCGTGCTCCTGGTAGCGCATGATCAGCGCCGCGACCTGGGCGGCGATCTCGGCGGCCGGCATCGCGGGCTCCTGCCCCTTGGCCAGCTTCTTCAACGTCGGTTCGAGTCGCTTGAATAGCGCCTCCACCTCGCGGTGTTCCGCAATGAGCTGCGTCGTGATGGCCTGCACCTGCTCGCGTTCGGCGCCGGGTGTCGCGCTGCCGAGCACGGCGGGGAAGAGCTCGCGCTCCTCTTCCTCGTGATGCTCGTAAACGGCGGAGCGGAAGAAGCTTTGCGTCTCCTCAGCGACGGTGCGCGCGCGCGCCGCCGGCTCTATGAGCGCCGGCAGCGTCGCCAGGGCGTCCAGATGCCGCAGGATGCCCTCGTGGCAACGCGAGAAGCCGGCGATCGGTTCAGCGGTCTGGTGGCCGCTGGCGGACGGCTCGGCGGCGGGTGTGGTGTTCATGGCGAGGCTCCTCGGTCAGCACGCTGAAGCTTTGCAAGGTACGCGTTACCCGGCACCGCGCCCTTGACCGCGGTCAAGCACGGCCCAGCCTGCATACGGCACCCCTCAAGCCCGGGTTGGTCTCTCGCCGAGGCGCGCACCGCGGCCGAGCCACGCAGCACCGCGCACACCCGAGGCATCGCCGTACATGCTGGGCGCGAGACGCGTGCGCACGGGGTCGCGCACGCCGCCGGACACGACCCAGGCCTGCCACAGCTGCGGCACGCGCTGGTAGATATGCGCCATGCGCGACAGCCCGCCGCCCAGCACCACGATGTCGGGGTCGAGCAGGTTGATCACGGCCGCCAACGCGCGTGCCAGGCGCGAGGCGTGGCGTTCGAGCGTCGCCAGGCAGGCCGGGTCGCCCTGGGCGGCCGCGGCGACGATCTGCTTGCCGGTCAACGGCGCGTTTCCAGGGCCACCTGGGCTGGCTCCGCCGCCAGGGGCGCGAGCGCCGTGGAGGCCGCCGTGTTCGCGGTGGTCCCGCGCCAGCCCGGGGCCGCTCAGCAGCGTCTCGATGCAACCCATTTGTCCGCAATAGCAGCGCCAGGTCGGATCGGTGCCTGGCTCGGCCCACGGCAGCGGGTTGTGCCCCCATTCGCCGGCCACGCCGTTGGGTCCTGTCAGCACGCGGCCGTGCACGGCGATGCCGGCGCCGACGCCGGTGCCGAGGATGGCCGCGAAGACCACGCCGTGGCCGGCGCCGGCGCCGTCGGTGGCTTCGGAAAGCGCCAGGCAGTTGGCATCGTTGGCCACGGCCACCGCTTGGCCGAGCGCGGCTTCGAGGTCGCGCTGCAGAGGCTGCCCGTTCAGGCACTGCGAGTTGCAGTTCTTCATGCGCCCGTCGGCCGTCACCGTGCCCGGCGTGCCGATGCCGATGCTCACCGGCCCGCCCGCGGCGGCGCGGGCGCGGGCGCTCAACCCAAGCAGCGCCCGCAGCGTGGCTTCATAGTCGCCCGAGGGTGTGGCGATGCGTTCGCGCCAGCCCACGGTGCCGTCGTCGGCGAGCAGCACCGCCTCGGTCTTGGTGCCGCCGAGGTCGATGCCGAGCATCGCGGCCACGATCGCTTCAGATCGGCTGCGTGCGGGCCTGCAGCCAGCTCAGTGCCGCGCCCGACACCCGCGGCGTGAGGCGCTCGCGCACGGTGGCGTGATAGGCATTCAGCCAGGCGATCTCGTCGGCGCGCAGCAGCGTCCGGTCGATGCAGCGCGTATCGATGGGGCACAGCGTGAGCGTCTCGAACTCGAGGAACTCACCGAATGTGTTTGCTTCGGCGGTGCGCACCGGCACATTGAGCACGAGGTTTTCGATGCGCACGCCCCACTGCCCCGGGCGGTACAGGCCGGGCTCGATGGAGGTGATCATGCCCGGCTCCATGGCCATGTGGGCGTCGGGGATCGCGCGGCTGATGCTTTGCGGCCCCTCGTGCACGGCGAGGAAGTAGCCCACGCCGTGGCCGGTGCCGTGGCCGAAGTCCAGCCCCTCGGCCCACAGGGGTGCGCGCGCGATGGCGTCGATCATCGGGCTCAGCGTGCCGAGCGGGAAGCGCGTGCGCGACAAGGCCATCGTGCCCTTGAGCACGAGTGTGAAGTCGCGCTTCATGGCGGCGCTGACGGTGCCCACCGGCCACACGCGTGTGATGTCGGTGGTGCCGCCCAGGTACTGGCCGCCGCTGTCGATGAGCAGCAAGCCGTCACCCTCGATCTTCGCGTGGCTGTCGGCGGTGGCGCGGTAGTGCGGCATCGCGCCGTTGGCATTGAAGCCGGCGATGGTCGAGAACGACAGGCCCACGAAACCGGCGCGGCGCGCACGCGCGGCACTGAGCTTCTCATCGATGGTGAGCTCGGTCACCACGCCAAGCGGGCGCGCGGGCGCAAGGGCTTCGTCCATCCAGGCGTAGAACTCGCACATCGCCGCGCCGTCTTCGGCCATGGCCTCGCGCACGTGTGCGGCCTCGGCCTCGGTCTTGCGGCTCTTGGCCAGCACGCTCGGGTTGATCGCTTCCACCACCGTGCAGGCCGCGCCCACGCGCTCGCGAAAGCCGAGCGTCACGCGCCTGGGGTCGATGAGCAGCGTGTGGCCGGCGCCGAGGGCCGCCAGCGCGGCGGCGGCCTCGGCGTAGGGCCGCACCTCGATGCCGTCGGCGGCCAGCGCAGCGCTTTCGGTGGCGCCGACCTTGCCCGCGCCGGTGAAGAGCTTGCCGCGCAGCTTGTCGGCCTGGGCTGGATCGGCCGCCAGCAGCAGGTGGGCCATGAAGACCGGGTTGTAGTCGACGTCGCTGCCGCGCAGGTTGGTGATCCACGCGATGTCGTCGACGGTGGAAACGAAGTGGTGCGTGGCGCCGTGCCGGGCCATGGCTGAGCGCAACTGCGCGAGCTTTTCGCTGCGCATGCGCACGGCGTGGGGGGCCACGTGGGCATACACGGCCATCGTGGGCAGGGCCGGGCGATCGGGCCAGATGGCCTCGAGCAGGTCTTGCTCGGTGCGCAGCGTGATGCCCGCGGCGCCGAGACGGTTCTTCAACACCTGCGCCGACGCCAGGCCCAGCACCTGGCCGTCG
This sequence comes from Burkholderiales bacterium, assembly GCA_031401195.1. Lineage (GTDB taxonomy): Bacteria > Pseudomonadota > Gammaproteobacteria > Burkholderiales > Burkholderiaceae_C > Rubrivivax. The sequence continues at coordinate 5,671 of JANNRI010000194.1, read as the reverse complement.
ACGGCCACTGTGCCGCCACGCGGCACCTGTTCGACCATCCAGTCGATGTGGGCCGGCGCCGCGGCGGAGACGATGCGCACGAGATCGATGCCGCTGCCGGCGAGTTCGGCCTCGGCCTGCACCCAGTAGCGGCTGTCGGCAAAGAGCGCGGCGGCGCGCTGCCCCACCACCAGCGTGGCCATCGAGCCGGTGAAGCCGCTCAGCCACTCGCGGCCCTGCCAGCGCTCGGGCAGGTATTCGGAGAGGTGCGGGTCGGCGCTCGGCACCAGCAGCGCGTCGACTCCCTCGCGCGCGAGCACTTCGCGCAGGTGCGTCAGGCGGGCACGGTAGGGGGAGGTGCGGGTGTCCATCGGGGCTCCGGCGCTGTCTTGGTTGGGGGCAAATTCTAGGTGGCCAGTCCACCCGAAGTGCTGGCCGCGGGGCAAGCCTCGGGACTTTCCCGCGCGACGAGCCGCAGGCCTGTCGGGGGGCGGGGGGGGGTTGACGACCGGCATGCCAATATGTGACCATAAAGGCACATGTGGAACCGATGCCCGCCGTATCTGCCATGAACCGCCGTCGAGCCTCCCCCTCCGTCCGGCCGCGTGAGCGCGACGCCGACACGCTCGACGCCACCTTTTTCGCCCTCAGCTCCGAGCTGCGCCGTCGCCTGCTCGACCTGCTCAAGCGCGAGGGCGGCTGCAACGTCAATTTCGTCTGCGAACACTTCGCCGCCGAGATCGGCCGCTTTGCCGTGATGAAGCACCTGGCCGCACTGGAACGCGGCGGCCTGGTGGTCTCGGCGCGCGAGGGACGCGAGCGCAAGCTCTGGTTCGACGCCACGCCGATCCAGCTCATCCACGAGCGCTGGACGACCGAGTTCAGCGCCTTCTGGGCCGCGCGGCTGACGCGGCTCAAGTACAGCGCCGAAGGGGCCGAGGTGCGCGCCCTGCCCGCAGTCGGGCTCGGTACGGTCCCCACGCGCGCACCCGGCGCCCGCGCTGTGCGCCCGAGCACTGCCGCAAGCACTGCCGCAAGCACTGCCACAAGCAATGCCACAAGCAATGCCACAAGCACCACCACAACCAACTCCACAACCCCCGCCACACCCACCAAGAAGGAACGCCGCCATGGCTGAGTCGAACCAGGAAGGCGGCGATGCCGTCTTCCGCATCTTCATCCGCGCCGACATCCAGCGCGTGTGGCGCGAACTCACCAAGAGCGGCGAGGCGCAAGGCGCCGTCTTCAACGCCTGGCTGCACACCACCGGCCTCGCGCCGGGCGGGCGGTTGCAGATGCGCACCGGCAGCGGCCGCCACGTCATCGTCGACGGTGCCGTGGTGGCCTTCGAGCCGCCGCACCGCTTCGTGCACACGCACCGCTTCACGCAGTACGACGACCCGTCCTGCCAGGTGAGCTACGAGCTGAAGCCGGTGGGTGCGGGCGTGGAGGTGACGTTGCGCGTGATCGGCCTGCCGGCCGGCACCAAGACCGGCAAGAGCATGGCGAGCGGCGGCCACATGATCCTCGACACTCTGAAGGCGATTGCAGAGACCGGCCGCCCGGGCTTCGGGACGCGGGTCATGTATTGGCTCTTCGAGCACATGGAGTTCGTGCTGCCGGCGCGCACGCGCGCCGAGCACTGGCCGCTCAACAAAGGCTGAATCCGCCCCATCCGACGAAGGAGTCCGAGACATGGCCGACCCGCAAGCCGCCGTGCTGACGCAACTACGCAACATCCAGACCAAGACCGGCCGATCCATCGCCGCGCTGCACGCCGCGCTCGGCGAAACGGGCCTGGCGAAGGTGGGCGAGAAGCGCAGCTGGCTCATGGAGCACTTCAAGCTCGGCTACGGCGACGCGAATGCCGTGGCGCTGCTGGTCGGCAAGATTCCGCAGGGCCTGGAGGGCGCGCCCGCTGCTGCTGCTGCTGCGGCCGCCGGCGCCAGCGCCGCCACGCCAGCCGCTGCGGACGACCCGCTCGACGCCCTCTACGCCGGCCCGAAGGCCGCACTGCGCGAAGTGCACGAGGCGGTGATGCAGGTGGTGCGTGGTTTCGGCCCATGCGAAGAGGCGCCGAAGAAGAGCTACATCAGCCTTCGGCGCAAGAAGCAGTTCGCGATGCTCGGCCCGGCGACGAAAGATCTGCTCGAAATCGGCCTCAACGCCAAGGACCTGCCCGCGCACTCGCGGTTGAAAGTGCAGCCGCCGGGCAGCATGTGCCAGGCCACCACCCGCATCGGCAGCGTGAAAGAGGTGGATGCAGCGCTGAAGGGCTGGCTCAAGCGGGCCTACGACGCGGCGGGCTGAATCGGAGCTCAGAACACCCGGCTGCTTGGGCGGGAGCGTGGCGGGCCAGCGGGGACTGGCTGGGCGGCTGGGCAGCAGCGCGGGGCCAGGGCTGATAACCTGCCGATATCGCCTCACCTTGTTCGCGGAGACTACATGCCCGGCCTGCTGCCCCACGTCGACCCCGACGGCCTGCTCGAATACTCGGTTGTCTACACCGACCGTGCGCTGAACCACATGGCCAAGCGCTTCCAGGTCGTGATGCGGGACATCTCGGCCTCGCTGAAGGAGGTGTACGGTGCGGCCTGCGCCATCGTCGTGCCGGGCAGCGGCAGCTTCGGCATGGAGGCCGTGGCGCGCCAGTTCGCAGGCGGCAAGGACGTGCTGATCGTGCGCAACGGCTGGTTCAGCTACCGCTGGACGCAGATCTTCGAAATGGCCGGCGTGGCCTCGTCGTCGACGGTGCTGAAGGCGCGAATGACCTCGCCCGCGCCGAAGTCGCCCTTCGTGCCGGCGCCGCTGGATCAGATCGTCGCCACCATCCGCGCCAGCAAGCCGGCGGTGGTGTTCGCGCCGCACGTCGAGACCTCGGCCGGCATGATCCTGCCCGACGGCCACCTGCGCGCCATCGGCGCGGCGGTGCACGAGCATGGCGGCCTGTTCGTGCTCGACTGCGTGGCCTCGGGCGCGATGTGGGTGGACATGCGCGCCAACGAGGTCGATGTGCTGATCAGCGCGCCGCAGAAGGGCTGGAGCAGCACACCCTGTGCGGGTCTGGTGATGCTGTCCGAGCGCGCCAAGGCGGCGATCGCCCACACCAGCAGCAGCAGCTTCTCGCTCGACCTGAAGAAGTGGATGACGATCATGGAAGCCCACGAACAGGGCGCCATGGCCTATCACGCCACCTACCCCACCGACGGACTGGTGCACCTGCGCGACGCGATGGCCGAGACGCGGGCGATGGGCTTTGCGGAGGCCAAGGCGGCACAAGTCGAACTGGGGCGGCGCGTGCGTGGCTTGCTCGAGAGCAAGGGCATCCGGAGCGTGGCCGCGCCCGGCTTCCAGGCGCCCTGCGTGGTGGTCAGCTACACCGACCATGCCGACTGGCAAAGCACCCAGGCCTGGGCCGCCCGCGGCCTGCAGGTGGCCGCGGGCGTGCCGCTGGCCTGTGACGAACCGGCCGACTACCGCAGCTTCCGCGTGGGGCTCTTTGGGCTGGACAAGCTGAAGAACATCGACCGCACGGTGGCGACGTTCGAGGGCGCACTCAACGCCCTGCTCTAGCCACTCACTCGAACTTCGCGCCCGATTCCTTCACCACCTTCGCCCAGCGCGCACGCTCGTCGCGAATGAAGCTGCCGAACTCCGCCGGCGTGCCGGGGCGGGTTTCGGCACCTGCCTTTTCCAGCCGCTCCTGCATCTCGGGCGTGGCCAGGATGCGGGTGATCGTGGTGTGCAGCTTCGCCACCACATCGGGCGGTGTGCTGGCCGCGGCGACGATGCCCTGAAACGAGCCGGTCTCGAATCCGGGCAGCCCGGCCGACTCGGCCACGGTGGGAATGTTCGGCGCGGCTGCGTAGCGCTTCGCGCTGGAGATGGCGATGGCTTTGAGGCGTCCGTCCTTGACCACCGGGTAGGTGGCCAGCATGCCGTTGAACAGCACCTGCGCCTGACCGCCCATCACGTCGGCGATGGCCTGGGCGCCGCCCTTGTAGGGAATGTAGGCCCACTGGATGCCGGAGCGCATCGCAAACTCGATGCCGGCCAGGTGATTGGCGCCTCCGAGCCCGGAGATCGCGAAGTTCAAAGAGTTCGGCTTGGCCTTGGCCAACGCGACCAGTTCCTTGGCGTCGCTCGCCGGCACCGAGGGATGCACCGCGAGGATATGTGGCGAGTAGGCCACCATGACAATCGGCGCGAAGTCCTTCACCGGGTCGAAGGGCAGGCTCGGGAAGACGCTGGGCGCGATGGCCAGCGAGCCGATATCTGCCAGCAACAGCGTGTAGCCGTCCGGCGCGGACTTGGCCACCATGTCGGCACCCAGGTTGCCGGTGGCGCCGGCCTTGTTTTCCACCGTCACCGGTTGGCCGAGCGCCTCGGTGATCTTGGGGCCGATCGCCCGCGCGAGGATGTCGGAGGTGCCGCCGGGCGGGTAGGGCACGATGATGCGGATCGGCTTGGCCGGCCAAGCCTGCGCCTGCGCCTGCGCCTGCGCGGCGCTGCAAAGCATGGCGCTGCACAACATGGTGGCCAGAGCCATGCACGTGCGAAAAATGTTCATGGCGGGGCCTCCTCGGGTTGGGCAGCTCGCAGGCTAGTGCGCGCTGGCGGCGACGGCCATGGTTGTTATCCCGCGCGGGCAGGCGACTTGGCTCAAAGGTCCGTGCGCAGCTTCCAGATCTCCGGGAACAGCACCACGTCGAGCATCTTGCGCAGGTAGCTCACGCCTCCCGTTCCGCCGGTGCCGCGCTTGAAGCCGATCACCCGCTCCACCGTCGTCACATGGCGGAAGCGCCAGAGGCGGAAGGTGTCTTCCAGGTCGGTGAGTTCCTCGCCAAGTTGGTACAGGTCCCAGTGCGCCTCGGGGTCGCGGTAGACCACGAGCCAGGCCGCCTCGACCTCGTCGCTGGCGGGGTAGGGCTGTGTCCAGTCGCGCTGCACGTGGCTCGCGGGCACCGGCAGGCCGCGGCGTGCCAGCAGGCGCAGTGCCTCGTCGTAGAGCGAAGACGCTTCGTAGGCGGCCTGCACATGAGCCAGCAGATCGGCCCGATGCTCGTGCGGCTTCAGCATCGCAGCATTCTTGTTGCCGAGGCTGAACTCGATGCAACGGTACTGCCAGCTCTGAAAGCCGCTGCTGCTGGCGAGGTAGGGGCGGATCGCGCTGTACTCGGGCGGCGTCATCGTGGCCAGCACGTCCCAGGCGTGCACCAGTTGTTCCATGATGCGCGAGACGCGGGCCAGCATCTTGAACGCGCCGCCGAGTTCGTCGCGCGCCACGGCGGCGATGGCGGCGTGCAGCTCGTGCAGCATCAGCTTCATCCACAGCTCGCTGGTCTGGTGCTGGATGATGAACAGCATCTCGTTGTGGTCGGGTGAGCGCGGGTGCTGGGCGTTCAGCACGGCATCGAGCTGCAGGTAATCGCCGTAGCTCATGTCCTGCGAGAAATCGAGCTTGGCGTGTTCGTCGTGGACGATCTCTTCGCTGCTCATGTGACGGCCGCCTTTCGGTTGAAGCGGGCTTCGCGCCACTCGCCGCTGCCGAGTACCTGCTGCAAATGTTCGATGGCATCCCAGACATCGATGAAGCGGATGTACAAGGGCGTGAAGCCGAAGCGCAGCACATCGGGCGCGCGGAAGTCACCGACGACGCCGCGCGCGATCAGGGCCTGCACGATGGCGTAGG
>JANNRI010000193.1:0-1688 GCA_031401195.1 Burkholderiales bacterium | reverse complement strand
GCAATCACCACGCCTTCATAGGCCTGCAGCCGCTTGCGCGTGCCCTCGACCACATTGACGCTGACAATCACCGTGTCGCCCGGGGCGAAATCAGGGATCTTCTTGTTCAGGCGCGCAATCTCTTCTTGCTCCAGCGTGCGGATCAAGTCCGTCTTCGGTGCCGGTTTGACGTCCATCTGCGTATCCACCATCAGGTATCTCCTGGATCGATCATGGCGGCGCTCAGACATTGGCCCGGCAGAGGATCGAAAAGCCTGTGATTATAGCCCGGGGTCGGAAGGCAAACTGCGCAGCAGTGCCTCATCGGCCACCGACAGCCGGCCCGCAGCGCGCGCGGCGGCGATCAGGTCAGGGCGGCGGCGCGCCGTGAGCAGCAGCGACTGCTCGCGCCGCCAGCGCTGGATTTGCGCATGGTGGCCGCTCAGCAGCACCGGCGGTACCGGCACCGCGCCGGCCGCCGTCTGCAGCAGCTCGGGGCGGCTGTAGTGCGGGCCCTCGAGCAGGCCGTCGGCGACGGCGAAGCTGTCCTGCTGGTGCGACGCTTCGGTCAGCACGCCGGGCTGCAGGCGCGCCACCGCGTCCAGCAGCGCCAGCGCCGGCAACTCACCGCCCGACAGCACGAAATCGCCGAGCGAGACCTCCAGCGTCACTTCGGCATCCAGCAAGCGCTGGTCGATGCCCTCGTAGCGGCCGCAGAGCAGGATCGCGCCGGCGCTGGAGGCTGCCGCCAACTGCCGCACCAGCGCCTGCGTCAGGGGCTGGCCGGTGGGCGTGAAATGGAGCACCGGCGGCGGCGCATCGGGCAGGTCCTGGCGCTGCAGACGCACCGCGGCGATGGCACGCTGCAAGGGTTCAGCCAGCATCACCATGCCGGGCCCGCCGCCGTAGGGCCGGTCATCGACGCGGCGGTAGCTGTCCTCGGCAAAGTCGCGCAGCGGCCACAGGCGCACATCCACCCGCGCCGTCTCGAAAGCGCGGCGGGTGATGCCTTGCGTCAGGTGCGGGCCGAACAGCTCGGGGAACAGCGTGATGACGTCAAAGCGCATCGCTGTGAGGATCAGTAGTCCAGGCCCCAATCGACCGTGATGCTGCGGCCGGCCAGGTTGACGTCGTCGACGTAGGCGGCGACAAAGGGGATCAGCCGCTCGGCGGCTTCGCCGGTGGCGCCGTCGGCCGCGTCGGGGCGGCGCAGTTGCAGCACGCTGTGGGCACCAGTGTCGATCAGGCTGACCACCTTGCCCAGTGCCTCGCCCTGCCGATTGACAACCGCCAGGCCGATCAGGTCGATCCAGTAGTACTCACCGTCACCGGCGGTCGGGAAACCGGACCGTGCGATAAAGATGCGCGCGCCCTGCAAGGCCTCGGCGGCATTGCGGTCGGCCAGCTCCTGCACGGTGGCCACCACGCTGTCGCCCTGCGGCTTGCTGCCGGTGATGCGCAGCACGGCCGGCCAGGCGCTGCTGGCGCGCGGCCCGGGATTGCCCTCGGGCGGCCGCAGGTACCAGCGACGCGCGCCGAACAAGGCCTGCGGATCGCGCGAAAAGGGCCGCACGCGGATGCCGCCCTTGATGCCCCAGGCGCCCAACACCAGGCCGACTTCGATCGCGTCGTCCGGGAAGCCGGGTTCGTCGTCCGGGCCTGGCAGCGCCTGCGTCATCTCAGCGGGCGGCGCCTGCGTCCTGCGTCGC
>JANNRI010000192.1:0-4637 GCA_031401195.1 Burkholderiales bacterium | reverse complement strand
ACGCTTCGTGATCTGACTCGCAGCATAGGTTCGACCACAGCGAGCGCAGCGAGCGGAGGGCGTTATGCAGCGGGGCCACGAGACCGAGCACCACAGTGCAGTCGGTGTACCCACCGACCGCCTCACCGAAGCGCCCGGCGGCTGCCCAGCACCGGCCTTGCTCGCGCAGGCATTCGCACGGCGGCCTTGCGGACTCTGAAAGACAGCAACGGGCCGCAAGCCGTCTCCGCGACGCCACCGCACTTCATGCGTCGCGGGTCTGGCAAAGCACTGTGGAGTCATTGAGATGGCCAAGAAGAAAACGATCCGCACCATCCCGCAGGCGCGTACGCCGATGCCCGAGCAGGCGCCCGAGGCGCGGGTGAAGAACTTCGACGAAGTGGCCGTTGGCTACCGCCTCGAAGACGCGCTGGTCGAGTCCGAGCGCTGCCTGGACTGTGCCGACCAGCCCTGCGTGCGCGGCTGCCCGGTCGGCATCGACATCCCGGGCTTCATCCTGAAGATGGCGGCGAAGAATTTCCACGGCGCCTACGACGTCATCACCGACACCAACCTGCTGCCGTCGGTGTGCGGCCGCGTCTGCCCGCAGGAAAACCAGTGCGAAGGTGTGTGCACGGTCGGCGAGACGCTCGAGCCCGTGGCGATCGGCCGGCTCGAGCGCTTCGTCGGCGACATGGCGATCGCCGAGGGCTGGGCCAACATCCCGTACATCGAGCCGAACCGCTTCAAGGTCGGCATCGTCGGCTCGGGCCCGGCCGGCATGGCCTGCGCCGCCGACATGGCCAAGGCCGGCTGCGGCGTGACGGTGTACGAAGCCTTCCACGAACCCGGCGGCGTGCTGAAGTACGGCATCCCCGACTTCCGCCTGCCCAACGCCGTGGTCGACGTCGAGATCGGCAAGCTGATGCGCCTGGGCATCAAGTTCGAATGCAACACGCTGGTCGGCCGCCTGTTCACGATCGAGCAGATGCTGGGCGAGATGGGCTTTCACGCCGTCTTCGTCGGCACCGGCGCGGGCTACCCGAGCTTCATGGGCATCCCGGGCGAATCGCTGGGTGGCGTGCTGTCGGCCAACGAGTGGCTGACGCGCTGCAACCTGATGCGCGGGCGTGACTTCCCGAATTTCGACACCCCCCTGCAACCCGGCAAGCGCGTGGCCGTGATCGGCGCCGGCAACACCGCGATGGACGCGATGCGCGTCTCGCTGCGCGTCGGTGCCGACAAGGTCACCTGCATCTACCGCCGCAGCGCGGCCGAAGCCCCGGCGCGCGCCGAGGAAGTCCACCACGCGCAGCAGGAAGGCGTCGACTTCCAGTGGCTGACCAGTCCACTCGAACTGCTGGGTGACGCCAACAAGAACGTGCGCGCGATGCGCTGCGAGCGCATGGAACTCGGCGAGCCCGACGCCTCGGGCCGGCGCCGCCCGGTGCCGGTGCCCGGCAGCGAGTTCGAGATCGAGTGCGACATGGTGGTGTTCGCGATCGGCACCAACGCCAACCCGATCCTCGGCCAGACCTCGGGCCTCAAGCTCGACAAGCGCGGCTACATCGCCACCGATCAACACCTGGCCACGTCGATCGCCGGCGTCTTTGCCGGCGGCGACATCGTCACCGGCGCGGCCACCGTGATCGAAGCCATGGGCGCGGGCCGCAAGGCCGCACGCGGCATGAAGGCCTGGCTCGGCCTGCGCGACACCGAGGTCGTGTACCAGCCCGAATTGAGCGACCCTGCCGCGCGCCTGTTCGGCATCGCCCGCTCGGAACGCAACTTCGCCCGTGTGCACATCGCCTGAGGCATCCCCAATGAACGACACCGCCACGCTCTCTCCCCCTGCCGCCGGGGCCGTGCGCCCGGCCAGGCCGATCGCCGAAGCCATCGTCGAGGTCATCAGCGATTCAGGCGAAGGCGCGCAGCGCTGCGGCCAATCGCTCGGCGCCATCGCCGCGCGCATGGGCAACGGCATCTGGACGACCGAGATCATCCCGGCCGAGATCCAGCCGCCGGCGCGCAGCGTGGCCGGCGCCAGCGGCATCCGCATCCGCATCGGCTCGGAGCGCGTGACCAACGGCGGCGACCAGACCGACCTGGTGGTGGCCTTCAACGAACAGGTGTTGATCGGCCGCGTGCAGGCGGGCGAGCTCAAGCCCGGCGCGACGATCCTGCTCGAGAGCATGTGGCGCAGCCACCGCGACCCGACGGTGGTGACCTCGTACGTCAAGACGGTCGAAGCCCTGCGCAAGGACGGCTTCAAGGTCATCGAGGTGCCGCTCGAGGAGCGCTGCAAGGAACTGGTGAGCGACCCGCGCAAGGGCAAGAACATGTTCGTGCTCGGGCTGCTGTGCAACCTGTACGGGCTGGATGCGGCACTGGCGCGCGAGCAGATCGCGCGCATCTTCGGCAAGAAGGCCGACGCGGTGATCAAGAGCAACGTGGCGCTGTACGAGGCCGGCGCGGCCTGGGGCGAAGCCAATCTCGACTTCAAGTACTGCATCCCGGCGCAGCGCTCGAGCCAGGCCCAGATCGTCATCAATGGCAACACCGCGATCGCCCTCGGCGTGATGGCCTCGGGCATGGACATCTGCGCGATGTACCCGATCACGCCGGCGACCTCGGTCTCGCATTACCTGAGCGAAGTGTTCGAGAAAGTCGGCGGCCTGGTGCACCAGGCCGAAGACGAGATCGCGGCCTGCGCGTTCGCCATCGGTGCGTCCTACGCTGGCAAGTGCGCCGTGACCGTGACCTCGGGTCCCGGCTACTCGCTCAAGCAAGAGGCGATCGGCCTGGCGGTGATGGCCGAGATTCCGCTGGTCGTCGTCAACGTGCAGCGCGGCGGCCCGAGCACCGGCCAGCCGACCAAGGTCGAACAGGGCGATGCGCTGGCCGCCATCTTCGGCAGCCATGGCGACGCACCGAAGGTGGTGATGGCGCCGTGCAGCATCGAGGATTGCTTCTATTCCGTGATCACGGCGCGCAAGATCGCCGAGACCTTCGGCATGGTGGTGGTGGTGCTGTCCGACGCCAGCCTGTCCACCGCGCAACAGCCGTTCCCGCGCCCGGTGTTCAGCGAGGACTGGCTGGCGCCGCCGGTCGACCAGACACCAGTACCGCCGGGCGCGAAGCCCTACGACTGGGACCCCGTCACCGGCCTGTCGCGCCGTTTCCAGCCTGGCCAGCCGGGCGGCATGCACACCCTCACCGGCCTGGCGCACGACCGCGCCAGCAAGGTGGCCTACGACCCGTCGATCAACGAGGAAGGCCTGCGCGCGCGCAGCCTCAAGCTCGCCGCGCTGCAGAAGACACTGAAGGCACCGCCGGTGGTCGGCGGCAACGACGGTGACCTGCTGCTGGTCGGCTGGGGCAGCACGATGGGCGCGATCGAAGAAGCCGTGACGCGTCTGCGCGCCGAGGGCCTGGCGGTGTCGTCGATGCACCTGCGCTTCCTGCAGCCGATGCCGTCGGGCATCCGCGAGATCCTGAAACGCTTCAAGCACGTGATGACGATCGAGGGCAACTGGTCCGACAAACCCGAGGACGAGCTGATCGACGAGGACAACCGCCGCTACTCGGCGCTGGCGATGATGCTGCGCTCACGCTTCCTGGTCGACATCGACTGCTGGAGCGAGGCGCGCGGCCAGCCGATCAAGCCGGGTGATATCTGCCGCGTCGCCAAGGACGCCCTGCAACGCAAAGGTCAAGCATCATGAGCCGATCCCTCAGCCAATGCGTCATCAAGCTGCACGAGGAGCACCACGCGCTCGAGGACTACCAGGGTGGCGTGCCGCGCTGGTGCAACGGCTGCGGCGACAACGCCATCCTGGCCGCGATGCAGCGCCTGTGCAGCGAAGAGAACCTGGCGCCCGAGAACACCGTCTTCGTCTCGGGCATCGGCTGCTCGAGCCGGCTGCCGCATTACATGAAGACCTACGGCTTCCACGGCATCCACGGCCGTGCCTTCCCGGTGGCCGAAGGCATCAAGATGGCGCGGCCTGACCTGAACGTCTTCGTCAGCACCGGCGACGGCGACTGCTGCAGCATCGGCGCGGCGCACTGGATCCACGCGCTGCGCTACAACATGAACATCACCGTCATCCTGCACGACAACCACGTCTACGGCTTGACGAAGAAACAGGCCTCCCCCACCAGCCCGAAGGGCTTCAAGAGCAACACCACGCCCTACGGCGCAACGCTCGAGCCGATGAACCCGCTGACGGTATCGCTCGGCGTGCAGGGCGCGTCCTTCATCGCGCAGGGCGTCGACTGGGTGCCCGAGGTGCTCTACGACATCGTGCGCGCCGCCTTCAAGCACCGCGGGTTCTCCTTCGTGCGCATCCTGCAGCGCTGCCCGGAGTTCATGCCCAAGGCCTTCGACCCCTGGCTGCACGACCCGCAGCGCACCATGCTGCTGACGCACGCGAACGGCCTGCAGCTCAGCCCGAGCCTGAGCGCGGCCTACCGCAACCAGATGCCGCATGACCCGATCAACATCGACCGCGCGCGCGAGATCGCCTCGATGGACGACCCGATCCCGGTCGGCATCCTCTACCGCAATCCCGACGCACCCTGCTATGAGGATCTGCGCCACGCCGGCCAATTGCGCTCTCCCGAATACATCCGCGCCGGGCTCAACCGTGAGTTTG
>JANNRI010000191.1:0-3582 GCA_031401195.1 Burkholderiales bacterium | reverse complement strand
GTGGCGTCGCGCCACTCGACCAGTTCGCCGTCCATCCAGATCTTGCCGTCACGGTCGGACATTGACATGGTTGCCTTCCAAAGTGCTCTCGTTGAGCAGAATTCTATGCGTCAGGCGGCCGCGAACGCGCTCGCGCCGCCCAGGCTCAGCGGGGAATGGCTGACCCTGACTCGGGGGGTGTGCGTGCATGTGCATCTCGGCAGACTCTCCACCCTCGCAAGGGTGCCGCTCTCGCGCTGGGGTGCAAGGTGAAGCCACTTGGCCGACTGTCAATGGGGTCAGCGCTGGTCGCAGGACTGGCGGTGAGTGCGGGAGCGCAGGCTCAGTCCAACGGCGCACTGGACTGCATCTCGACCATGGCCACCAGTGCCTGCGTCCAGGCCGAGGCCTTGCTGGAGCGGGCTTCCGACGCGTCGCTCTTCTCCACAACGAACGACGCGACAGCATACGTATCGGGGGTCCGTCTCGAATTGGGCGCCGGCGTCAGCGGGACCTTTGCCAACGGTGCCGGAACGTCGTTCACGCCCGGCGCTTCGCACGGCCGCCTACCGGGCGGCTCGACCGCCGGACTCGCATCCGACTTCGCTCTTGGCTCTGACACTCGCGGCGCGCCTGGGAATGGCATCCCTATTGATGAGGCGGCGATCAGTGGGGGTTTTGCCGCCGGTGCCCTGGAGGCCGGCGCTCATGCGCGCCCCCTGCTCAATGGCCGACGTGAGAGCTTGACCACGCCGAAGGCCGTGGCGGAACCCCAAACCTATATGCTGATGTTGGCAGGCTTGGGCGTGATGGGGCTCGTCGCGCGTCGTCTCCGTTCGACCTGATCGGCCTGCGCTCGGCGGCAAGGCTTCGTCATCGCGCAGCCTCTACGCAGCTCACTCGTTGCGTTTGATGCGCCAACTCTGGCATCGACCGTCGCCGAACTCGATCTCGACTTCGGCGCCCGACTCATCACGCCAGGCAAAAGTCTCCGGCTCGTCGCGAACCTTGCGTCCCAAGCTGCGGGTGAGCTTGACAACGTCCATCAGCCGCATGCCAGCTACAAGCCGCGCATGCAGCATCACGGCGCTCGGCACATGGCCCACCGGCGCCCCGGCGGCCAGGCGCATCACGCGCAGTGCGCGGCTGAACTGCAGCAGCAGCCAGAACACCACCACGCTGATGGCCAGCACAACGCCGCGCCAGCCATAAGCCCAGTAGCCCGTGCCGGTGGCCAGCGCAGCCAAGGCCCAACCCCACGCCGCGCTCACACTCACAGCCCCCTCACGATGTCGATGGCCTGTTCGATGCGTTCCACCGGGTGGATCGTCAGACCCTCGATCGGCTTCTTGGGAGCGTTCGCCTTGGGTACGACGGCCACCGAGAAGCCGAGCTTGGCAGCCTCTTTCAGCCGCTCTTGACCGCGCGGCGCCGGGCGCACTTCGCCCGCCAGACCCACTTCGCCGAAGGCGATGAAGCCACGCGGCAGCGGCTTGCCCCTCAGGCTGCTCTGGATCGCCAGCAACACCGCCAGGTCGGCCGCGGGTTCGCTGATGCGCACGCCGCCCACCGCATTGACGAACACGTCCTGGTCCATGCAGGCCACGCCGGCGTGGCGGTGCAGGACCGCCAGCAGCATCGCCAGGCGGTCACGGTCCAAGCCGACGGACAGGCGTCGCGGGCTTGGTCCACCGCTGTCCACCAGGGCCTGAATCTCCACCAGCAGCGGCCGCGTGCCTTCGAGCGTGACCAGCACGCACGACCCCGGCACCGGGTCGCCGTGCGTCGAAAGAAAAATCGCGCTCGGGTTCGCCACCCCCTTGAGGCCGCGCTCCGTCATGGCGAAGACGCCGATCTCGTTGACGGCGCCAAAGCGGTTCTTGATCGCGCGCACGAGGCGAAAGCTCGAATGCGTGTCGCCCTCGAAGTACAGCACCGTATCGACGATGTGTTCCAGCACGCGCGGCCCGGCCAGCGTGCCGTCTTTGGTCACATGCCCCACCAGCACCATGGCGCAGCCGCGCGCCTTGGCGGTGCGCGTGAGCTGCGCCGCGCACTCGCGCACCTGGGCCACCGATCCCGGCGCCGACGTGAGTTGCTCTGAGTACAGGGTCTGGATCGAATCGATGACGCAGAAGTCTGGCGCTTCGGTCTCGATGGCGGCCAGGATGCGTTCCAGGTGGATCTCTGCCAGCACGCGCACTCGCGCGCCGTCGAGCCCGAGCCGGCGCGAGCGCAGCGCCACTTGCGCGCCGCTCTCTTCGCCCGTGACGTACAGCGCTTTCATCTGGCCCGAGATCGTGTCCACGGCTTGCAGCAGCAGCGTGCTCTTGCCGATGCCTGGGTCGCCGCCGATCAGCACCACGCCACCGGGCACGATGCCGCCGCCGAGCACGCGGTCGAGTTCCTCCTGGCCGGTCGGGCAGCGCGCCACGTCGGCCGCGTCGATGTCGGCCAGCGTGGCCACAGCGGCCGTCTTGGCCAGGGGCGAGAAGCGGTGCCGGCTGGCGTTGGCCGATTCGGCCGTGCTTTCTTCAAGCGTGTTCCAAGCATTGCAGTGCGGGCACTTGCCGAGCCACTTCGGGTTGGTGCCACCGCACTCGCTGCAGGTGTAGATAGTTTTCGCGTCCTTGGCCATGGCGCCATTGTCGCGGGCTGCGCCGTGTGGGCGCCGTCAGTCGTCGACGCGGCCCCGCGCCGCCTTGACCTGCCCGCGCTGCGCCTTGCCTTCGAGTCGGCGCTGCTTGGAGCCGTAGGTCGGCTTGGTCGGCTTGCGCGCGCGCGGCGTCGTGGCCACGCTTTGCACCAGCGCATTCAGCCGCGCCAGTGCGTCGGCGCGGTTCATCTCGAGGCTGCGGTGCTCCTGCGCCTTGATCACCACCACGCCTTCCAGCGTGATGCGCGAGTCGGCCAGGGCCAGCAGGCGTTCCTTCACGGGATCGGGCAGGGTCGAGGCCGGCACGTCGAAGCGCAGATGCACTGCGTTCGAAACCTTGTTGACGTTCTGCCCGCCCGCGCCTTGGGCGCGGATCGAGGTGAGCGTCACCTCGTCCGGATCGACCGTGAGCAGCGCGGCCTTCACCGCCGCGGCTTCACTGCGTCGGCGGCTTGCCGCGCAGCTTCTGCACCACGAACAGCAGCACCAAGGCGCCGACCACCGAGGCTATCCAGCCCGCCGCCTGGCCCACGGCATACATGCCGAGCGCCTGGCCGACATAGCCCGCGGCCAAGGACCCGCCGATGCCGAGCAGGATGGTCAGGATCCAGCCCAACTTCTGTTCCCCCGGCATCACGAAGCGCGCGAGGGCGCCGACGATCAGGCCGACGATGATGGTTCCGATGATGCCCATGGTGCAATCCTTTGCGGTGGTGTTGTTTGCTTACTCGACGACACGAACCGGCACGCGCCTGGCCAGCGCGCACATCAACTCGTAACCGATCGTACCCGCAGCGTGCGCCACCTCGTCGATGGCGAGCTGGCTGCCGATGCCGTCGACTGCCGGCCCTTCGCCCCACAGCGTAACTTCGCTGCCGATGCCGGACGGCGAAAGCGCCGACAGGTCGACCGCCAGCATGTCCATCGACACGCGCCCGACGGTGCCG
>JANNRI010000190.1:0-4438 GCA_031401195.1 Burkholderiales bacterium | reverse complement strand
CATGGACCCGACCTTCATCTACAACAAGAACCAGAACCGCAGCGGCTTCCAGTTCCTGAATGCTGTCGGCGACGACGGCTACAACTACGACAACTCCTACTTCGGCGCGGCCGTCATCGACTTCCAGAAGGAAACCGAGAGCGGCACACGCTGGCGCTTGACGCTGGCGCCGAACCGAGGTGTCGGCGCCGTCTTCGATGGCCAGTCCCCTGTGCATGAAGCCAGCGTCTCGGTGCCGCTCGGCAGCCTGCAGACCCGCCTGATCGCCGGCCAGATCCCCGACTGGTCAGGCTACGAATACCTGCCGGCGACGCAGAACAAGCTGATCACCCACAACCTGCTGTTCGACTTCACCTTGCCCACCGCCTACACCGGCGTCGGCATGGAAATCACCGAAGGCAAGTGGATCATCAAGTCGATGCTGGCCAACATGAACGCCAGCAAGAAGGCCTCGGGCAACACCACCCCGGTGCTGACCTACCGCGTCGATTACTCGCGCGGCGAATACCAGGGCTTCGGCTTTGCCGGCGTGCATGGCAAGGCGGCTAACTTTGCCGATCCGAACGGTGTCGACTCGGCGCTGAACCTGTTCGAGGTGGATGGCTACTTCATCCGCGGTGACTGGACCGTGTTGGGCCAGCTCAGCTACGGCGCACAGAAGAATGCCGCCATCGCCCCGGATCCTGTCACCGGCGCACTGCGCGACGCCAAGTGGACTGGCGCGTCGGCCCTGGTGGCCTACAAGTTCACCCCGCGCTTCGAAGGTACAACGCGCTTCGACTACGTCAAGAACGACAAGAACGGCGGCGGCCTGCTTGGCTACACCGGCTATTGGGATCCGGCCAACGGCAGCCTCAGCGACAACCGCAACGGCATCGGCGTCGATCCGACACTCGATTGCGTGACCGATCCGACAGTGGCCGAGTGCAACCGCGGCGCCAACCGCACGGCCCTTACCTTCGGTCTGTCCTACCTGTTCGATACCAGCACCACGTTCAAGGTCGAGTACCGCCTCGACCGCGCCAACCTGCCGGTGTTCGCCAACGTCAAGGACGGCACGTTCAAGAAGAGCAACAGCTTGTTCGGCGCCTCCGTGCTGGTCAGCTTCTAAGCCGGCATCGACGATGGCCAGCGCCGCACTCGATTGGCACGCGCGCGCGGCGCTGGCGGTTTTCGACGGCCGCGCCGTGATCGACGGCGTGCGCTGCGCAGCCCAGGGCGGTGAAACATTTGCCAAGTCGTCACCGATCGACGGCCGCGTGCTCGGCCCGGTGGCGCGCGGCCGCGAGGCCGACATCGATGCCGCCGTGAGGAGCGCACGCGCAGCCTTCGACGATGGCCGCTGGAGCACCAAGCCGCCTGCGGCGCGCAAGAAGATCCTGCAGCGCTTCGCCGACAAGATCCTCGCTGCCAAGGAAGAACTGGCCCTGCTCGAAACCCTGGACATGGGCAAGCCGATCCAGTATTCGCTGGCCGTCGATGTGCCCTCCACCGCGCGCACCATCGCCTGGTACGGCGAGGCCATCGACAAGGTCTATGGCGAGATCGCACCGACGCCAGCCTCGTCGCTGGCCCTGATCACCCGCGAGCCGATGGGCGTGGTGGGGGTCGTGGTGCCCTGGAACTACCCGATGATCATGGCCGCCTGGAAGCTCGGGCCGGCACTGGCCACGGGCAACTCGGTGGTCTTGAAGCCGAGTGAGAAGTCGCCCTACACCGCGCTGCGCCTGGCCGAGTTGGCGATCGAAGCCGGCTTGCCCCCGGGTGTCTTCAATGTCGTGCCTGGCTATGGCCACGAAGCCGGCGAGGCACTGGCGCTGCACATGGACGTCGATGCCATCGGCTTCACCGGCAGCACGCGCGTCGGCCGCAAGATGCTGGAGTACGCTGGCCGCAGCAACTTGAAACGCGTTTTCAACGAACTGGGCGGCAAGTCGGCGTTCGTCGTTTTTGACGATTTTGCCAATCTCGAGCGTGCGGCCCAGACCGCCGCTGGCAGCATGTTCTTCAACCAGGGCGAGAGCTGCAACGCACCGTCGCGGGTGCTGGTGCATGAGTCGGTGGCCGACCGTTTCGTCGAGATCGTGGCGGCCGAAGCCGCGCAGTACCAGCCAGCCGACCCGTTGGCCAGCGCCACCACGCTCGGCGCCCTGGTCGACGAAGGTCAGCTGCGCACCGTCCTGGGCTACATCGAGGCCGGCACGCGCGAAGGCGCACGCGCCGTCACGGGTGGCCGGCAAACGTTGCAGGCCAGCGGCGGCTTCTACGTCGAGCCGACCGTGTTTGACGGCGTTTCCAACGGCATGACGATTGCGCGTGAGGAGATTTTCGGCCCCGTCATGAGCATCATCCGCTTCAAGACGGAAGCCGAGGCCGTCGCCCTGGCCAACGCCTCCAACTACGGCCTGCAGGCCAGCGTCTGGAGCGACAACATCAGCCGCGCCCACCGCGTCGCGCGCAGCCTGCGTGCCGGCACCGTGCACGTCAACCAGTACGACGAGGACGACATCACCGTGCCCTTCGGCGGCTACAAGCAGAGCGGCAACGGGCGCGACAAGTCGCTGCACGCCTTGGACAAGTACACCGAATTGAAGACCACCTGGCTGCGCATCGACCCAGCCTGACAGCACAGAAAGGGTTCGCCATGAACCACTCAAAAAACGAACAATTGATGGCCCGCAAAGCTGCGGCGACGCCGCGCGGTGTGGGCGTGATGGGCAACTTCTTTGCCGAACGCGCCGAGGGCGCTGAGCTGTGGGACGTCGAGGGCCAGCGCTACATCGATTTCGCCGGCGGCATCGCGGTGATGAACGTCGGCCACGGCCACCCCAAGGTGCTGGCCGCCATTGAGGCGCAGTTGAAGCGCTTCACCCACACCTGCTACCAGGTGGTGCCCTACGAGGGCTACATCGCCCTGGCCGAGAAGCTCAACCAGCTCACACCGGGCAGCCACGCCAAAAAGACCGCACTGTTTTCCACCGGCGCCGAGGCGATCGAGAACGCCGTCAAGATCGCCCGCGCCCACACCAAGCGCAGCGGCGTGATCGCCTTCGGCGGCGCCTTCCATGGCCGCTCGATGTTCGCTGTCGCGTTGACGGGGAAGGTGCAACCCTACAAGGCCGGCTTCGGGCCCTTCCCGCCCGAGATCTACCACGCGCCCTTCCCTTGCCACTGCGCATCGCTGGCCGAGGTGAAGAAGGCAGTGCAGCATCTGTTCAAGGCCGACATCGAGCCGTCGCGCGTCGCCGCCATCGTCTTCGAGCCGGTGCAGGGTGAAGGCGGCTTCAACGTCATCCAGGCCGAAGCCGTGCAGTGGCTGCGCGAGCTGTGCGACGAACATGGCATCGTGCTGATTGCCGACGAAGTGCAAACCGGCTTTGGCCGCACCGGCAAGATGTTCGCGATGGAGCACTTCGGCGTGCTCCCCGACCTGATGGTCATCGCCAAGAGCCTGGCCGCTGGCGTGCCCTTGTCTGCCGTCACCGGCCGCGCCGAAATAATGGACGCGCCCGCCCCCGGCGGCCTGGGTGGCACCTACGCCGGCAACCCGCTGGCGGTGGCCGCCGCGCACGCCGTCATCGACATCATGGCCGAGGAACAATTGCCGCAGCGCGGGGCCCTGCTGGGCGACCAGCTTAAGGCCCTGCTGAACAGCCTGCGCGGCGACGTGCCGCAGATCGCCGACGTGCGCGGCCTCGGCGCCATGGTGGCCGTCGAGTTTGCCAACGCCCAGGGCGAGCCTGATGCCGACGTCACCAAGCGTGTGCAGGCCGAGGCGCTGAAACGCAAGCTGATCCTGCTCACCTGCGGCGTCAATGCCAACGTGGTGCGATTCCTGTTCCCGCTCACCACACCCCAGGCCGTCTTCGACGAGGCCCTGGTGATCTTGCGCGCGGCGCTGCTGGCAGCCCGATGAAGGCCCTGCGCGAGCGCCTGCTGGCCGAGGGTGTGCACACCCTGCTGGTGCAGTTCACCGACCTGCACGGCGTTGCCAAGGGCAAGCTGGTGCCGTTGGCGCACCTCGACGACGTACTGGCCATCGGCGGTGGCTTCTCCGGCCCGTCGATTGCCGGCACCGGCCTGGCACGCTCCGGGCCGCGCTCCGAGTACATGGCACGCGGCGCCGCCAGCACGGCGCAGGCCTTGCCTTGGCTGCCCGGTGTGGCGCGCATCGTCGGTGACGGTTTTGTCGGCGGCGAAGCCTTCGACGCCTGTCCGCGCCAGGTGCTCAAACGGGCCATCGCCCGCCTGACGCAGCGCGGCTGGAGCCTGCGCGTCGGCATCGAGCCCGAGTTCTTCCTGCTCAAGCAACAGGGCAACGCCTGGCTGCCAGCCGACGACGCCGACCGCCTCGACAAACCCAGCTATGACTTGAAGAGCCTGCCGCGCCAGATGCCCTTCCTGCGCGATCTGCATGACGCACTGGAACGCTGTGGCC
>JANNRI010000189.1:0-14695 GCA_031401195.1 Burkholderiales bacterium | reverse complement strand
TGAGACCAACTCCCTGCGCCATCCCGGGGCTTATGTCCAGCATTGCGCAACCGCAAAGCTCAGGAACACCCAGCTACCAAGGCCCTCCAGCCCTTGCCACAGCCAAACTGTTCATAACTGGGGCCTGTGCATAACGGCCATTATGGAGAGCTCTCCATAATGGCCGCTTGCGGGTCCAGAACCGCGCGGTCTCAATGCCCGCTGTCAGTCTTGAACCGCCTCTCGGGCAACCCATCGCGGCGGCGGTCACGTTCGGGTCCAGGTGCACCGATTGACCGGCTCGAAGCCCCTGCCAGCGCCGCGGCGATGGACTTGGGATCCTGCGGCATCCGCGCGAGGTCGATGACCGGCGCCGGCGCAAATTTCACGTGGCTCGTCAGTCCCACCTGACTTTGAGTCTGTCCCCACCTCACACCGCGTTCAGGTGCACGCCGAAGTCGAGCTCGACGAGGGCGCCGGTCATCATCGACGCCGCCGTGGCCAGCCAGTGGATAACCTCGGTCAGTTCGTAGGGGTGGCCCAGGCGCCTCAGCGGCGACACCGCCTGCTGGTGCGCGCTGCGCTCGGCGAACATCTGCGGCGCCAGCCGCTCGACGAAGCCCTGCTCCACCAGCGCCGGGCAGACGGCGTTGACCCGCACCTCCGGGGCGAGCACGCGCGCCATCGACATCGTCAGCGCGTTCACGGCCGCCTTGAGGCGCATTGCCGCATGACGCCCGGCGAGGCCGCGCTGACCGCAGCGCTGCCGGCGGCGCGCCGCTTGCGCAAGTGGCCGCGCAGCGCGCCTTCAGCATCCCACCGTGAGAACGCACCCGCGCTCGGCGGCGGCCAAGGCGGGCGCGAAACAGCGGGCCACCCTCGTGTACATCGTGCCCGGCGACCCAGCGGCCCAGCGGCCCGGAGCGGGGCCGCCAACCGCTGAACACGCCTGCCGCGCGCCCGGTCATGAGTCTTGGGGCACCCTGCGCACATTGGCACGGTGCAGCGAGTGGCCGGAAGCGCCCTGCCACGCCGGGCAGCCGGATTGCGCCTGCAAGCATCTGTATTACACTGATCGCCATCGTATTTTCCAGAGCCACCATGACACTCACTGTGCGCCTAGGCGCGACGCTCGAAGCGGCTCTCGAGCGCCATTGCGCCGTAACGGGTGCCACCAAGAGCCTTGTCGTGCAGGAGTCGCTGGCCAGCTACCTGATGGCAGATCGGGCACGGGCGGCATCAACGCTGCGCGCCGGCGCTTCGGCGCAGCCGCCGGCCACCGTCAGCCGCACCTATCGGGCTCTTGTGGAAGCGGGCTTCCTCGGGGCCGGTGAGCTGGGCGGCGGCAGTGCCGACAAGGCCACCGTGCGTGCCCGGGCCATGCTGCGAATTCGCCGCGGTTCGAAGTGACTGCTGCGGCGCATCCACGTGGCGGTGCGCCCTCGGCGGCCAAGGCGGCGAAGGCGGCCAAGGCGTCAAGCGGCAGGGCCGGGGCCGTGCTGCTCGATACCGGGCCGTTGGTTGCGCTCTACGCGCGTGATGACAGCCGCCACGGTGCGGTGGCTCGCTGGCTGGCGGGGTTCGCGGGAGAGCTGCATACCGTGGAACCGGTGCTGACAGAGGCCGCCTACTTTCTGCCAGCGCGCCTGCGCCCGGTGCTTGCCGATCTGGCGCGGGCCGGCACCTTGCAACTGCACCACCCCGATGAGTCGGGCTACCTGCGCATCGGTGCCTTGCTCCGAAAGTACGCCGACCGCGACCCCGACTGGGCCGACATCGCTCTCGTCTGGCTCGCCGAGCACACCGGGATCACGCGCATCGCTACCCTGGACGTGGCCGACTTCAGCGTCTATCGCATCCATGGGCGCCGGCGCTTCGAACTCGAGTTGCTGCGTTAGGGTGGGTCACACCGCGTTCAGGTGCATGCCGAAGTCGAGCTCGACGAGGGCGCCGGTCATCATCGACGCCGCCGTGGCCAACCAGTGGATCGCCTCGGCCACTTCGTCGGGGTGGCCCAGGCGCTTCAGCGGCGACACCGCCTTCTGATGCGCGCTGCGCTCGGCAAACATCTGCGGCGCCAGCCGCTCGACGAAGCCCTGCTCCACCAGTGCCGGGCAGACCGCGTTGACCCGCACTTCGGGGGCGAGCACGCGCGCCATCGACATCGTCAGCGCGTTCACGGCCGCCTTGCTGCACGCGTAGGGCACCGAGGAGCCGCTGCCCATCAGCGCTGCGCGCGACGAGATGTTGACCACCGCCGAGCGCGCGGCCTCGCTAGACGATGCCTTCAGCGCCGGCGCCGCGGCGCGGATCATCTGGAAGGTGCCGACGGTGTTGACCGCGTAGATGCGCTGGAAGTCCTCGGCCTGCACGTCGTGTAGCCGGGTGTGCGGCACCATCATGCTGATGCCGGCAGCGTTGATCAGCGCGTGCAGCGATCCGCAGGCTTGCACGGCCGCCTGCACCAGCCGCACGCAGTCGGCATCCTGCGTCACGTCGCCGGCGACGCACAGCGCCTGCTGGCCGGGCAGAGTGGCCAGCGCTGCCAGCGCCTGCGCCTCGGCTTGCTGCCCGCCCTGGTGGTTGATGACCACGTGCCAGCCCTCGCGCAGGAAGCGGCGGGCGGTGGCGGCGCCGATGCCGGTGGCCGCCCCAGTGATGAGGACGGTGCGGCGTGCGTCGGGCGAAAGGGATGGGTTCAGGGGGTTCATGGCAACAACGGGGTCGATGGCGGGATTGGCGGGATTGGCGGGATTAGCGGGATTTGCGGGGTTGGCGGGCAATGATGACCCAACCCGGCAAGGCCGGCGGAACTGCGCGGCGCATTGACGCCTTCGCGCGTGTGCGTCTCGCGCCTACAGCGGCGGCGCAAGCGTCACGACGACCGACCCACGCTTGCGCCCGCTGTCCACGCGCGCATGGGTGGCGGCGATGTCCTCCAGCGCATAGGTGCTGTCGATCACCGGCATATAGAGGCCGCGGGCCGAGAGATCGGCCAGCGTGGCCAGATCGGCGGCACGTTCCGGCGCTGCGCCGCCGATGGCGCACTTGCCATGCGGTCCATTGCGCAGCGCGCCCAGCATCTGCGCCAAGTCGCCCGAGACGAGCAGGGGTCTCCGTTGACGAGGCGCGATGATGGCGTCTGTGTTGTCAGGAAACGCCAGCACCCGCGCCGCACCGCTCGCGCTCGCGCTCGCGCTCGAACAGCAGCAGCGCAAGACCGCAGGCCACGCCGAGCAGCAACGCGCCCAGCACGGGTACCCCGGCACGCCGCCAGCCGATCTGCCTGGCGCTGGCCTGTGCGAACACGAGCAGCGTTGCCGCGCCGAGCCAAGCCCCGAAGCCCGCGCCGTCGGCGCCCGGCACCAGCGCTGCCAGCAGGCCTTGCGTGGCCCCGCCCGGCGCATCGTGCCCGGTCACGAATGGCACCATCGCCACCATCGCCGCTATCGCTGCGAGCAGCGCCAACGCGAGGTACAGCCAGGCACGGGGCGTGAAAGGCGCAGTGGCAACGGTCGCGACGGTCGCCACACTCGTCACGCTCGCCCCGCTCGCCCCGCTCGCCCCGCTCGCCCCGCTCGCCACAGTCCCGGCCGCAAGGGTCGGCTCCGCGTCTCGGGTCGGTGGCTCCGGCAACCCTTCACCACCATGCGCCTCCTGCCCTGCCCGCCCGGCCTGCTCGGCCTGCTCGCGCACCGGCTCAATGCGCGCGTCGTCGTTCACCATGCGCTGCGCCGCGTCGTCCACCCGCGCCTTCGACGCTGCGAAACACTCGCGCACGAAGCGGCCGATGCGCTGCGTCGCGTCGGCGGCTTCGGGCAGGAAATCGAACAGCGGAAAGACATGCGGCATGTCGTGCCACACCTCGAGCGTGGCGCTCGGGCACTTCGATGCGAAGCGCACCGAATCGTCGAGCAGCAGTTCGGTGCTGCCCACCAGCATCAGGATCGGCGGCAGGCCTTGCAGATCTCCGTGCAACGGCGACGCATGGGGGTGGGTGCGCAGCGCGGGGTCGCGCACATACATTGGCGCCAGCGCGTGGAACAGGCTCGGCGCGAACATCGCGTCGTGGCCGGCGTTGCGGCGCAAAGAGTCGCCGCTGAGCGTGCCGTCGGTCGCTGGCGACAAGACCACCGCGCCGGCCGGTTGCGGCAAGCCTTCGTCGCGCGCGCGCAGCATCAGCCCGAGCACCAGGTTGCCGCCGGCTGAATCGCCGACGAGCACGATGTCGCAGGGGCTGAAGCCGTTGTCGAGCAGGAAACGATAGGTAGCGATGCAGTCGTCCAGCGCCGCCGGGTAAGGAAACTCGGGCGCGAGGCGATAACTCGGCATCAGCGCGCGCGCACGCGCCTGCGCGCCGATGCGCGCCACCAGCGCCGAGTGGATGGCCGGTGTCTCGGCGATGAACGCGCCGCCGTGCAGGTACAGGATGACGCGGTCTTTGCGCGCGCCCTTGGCGTCGATCCAGGTCGCGCTGACTGCATTGACCGCATTGGCGTCGCCGATCACGACTTCGCTGCTTCGGGCGCCGCGGGGCTGCTTCGGGTGGGCACGGTCGGCGCGCGCGGCCCACTTGCGCACCTCCAGAGGGTCGGGGTTGGCAGCGAGGCGATCGCGCACCACGCGCAGCGTCGGGCCGAGGGCATGTCGCGTCAGGAAAACGGGGAACGGCATGAAGGTCTAAGGGTCTGAAGGTCTGAGGGTCGGTGGTTGCGGGATCTGAATCTGCAATGGAAATTGAAACGGGGGCTCGACTTGCGTCGAGCCCCCTTCAAGGCCCCCTGCGGTCAGGGGCTTGGTGAGTCAGGGTTCAGGCGGCGATCCGCTTGCCGAACTTGGCCACGCGCTTGGCGGTGGTCTTCACCGTCGCCTGGGCCTTGCGTGCCACTGGCGCTGCGCGGCGCTTGGCGCTGGAGGCGGCTTTGCGAGCCATGCCGCGCACCGGGCGCGCGCCGGCGGCATCGGCCAGCGCGTTGGCGCCTTGGGCCACCTTGCTCGACACCACCAGCGCCACCTGGGCGGCGGGCATCGTCAGGCGCGCAGCGGCTTGCAGGCCGTTGGCGAGCAGGGCGTTGTCGATGCCGGCGGCAAAGTCGGCGATCTTGGACACTTGCGCAGCGGCGGTATCGGAGCTGAATACGATCGCCTGCTCGGTGCGTTGCGCGACCTGGTCGGCGCCCTTGACGATGATCTCGCTGACGTTGCCACGAACTTCATTCAGGCGTTGGGTGGCGCGCGGTGCGATCTTCGCGGTGCGCGGGTAGACGCGGCTTTCCAGCGCGCCATTGACCAAGCCCAGCAAGCGCTTGCCGCCCAGGTGATAGGCCACCACGGCGTGGCTGGCGGCGTTGCGATAGTTGTCGAGGGTTTGCAGCGTGACGGTGCTCAGGGTCTGGGGGGTCATGATGTTCCTGGTCTTTGGGGTGTGATGGTGAAGGTGATGTATTCGGCGCCCCGAGTATCGACAGCGACTTGTAGGGAGCGATACCCAGAACCGGCCGGTTTCTCTAGGGGGTGCACCCCAGAGCCGCACGCGCCGGCAAGCGCGCCACCGCATCTCCGCACCGCCGCAGGTGATATCAATCGTTCACGGTGATATCATTTGGGCCCCCACCTGCGGAGTGCCGACCGTGCCGTCCGTCACTGTGAGAAACCTGCCCGAAGCCACGCACCGGGCGCTCAAGCAACGTGCCGCGCAACATGGGCGCAGCACCGAAGCCGAGATCCGCCACATCCTGGAGAGTACCGTCCAGCCCCGGCGTGGCCTGGGCTCGGCGCTGGCCACGATTGGCCGCGGCGTGGGCGGAGTCGAGTTGAGTCTGGCGCGCGACCGCACACCGGTGGCGCCGGCGGGCTTGAAGTGATCATCCTGGACACGAACGTCGTCTCCGAGCCGCTCAGGCCGCGGCCGGAACCGGCCGTGCTGACCTGGCTGGATGCACAGGCGCCGGAGACGCTGTGCCTGACCAGCATCAACCTCGCCGAATTGCTGGCCGGTATTGCTGCGCTGCCGGCGGGGCGGCGGCGCAACCGGCTCGCGCAGGCCCTGAACGAACAAGTCATGCCGCTGTTCGAGGGGCGTGTGTTCGGTTTCGACACCCAGGCCGCGCACGCATTTGCACGCGTGCATGCCGGCGCGGCAGCGGCCGGAAACCCGATCAGCTTTGCCGACGGCGCCATCGCGGCCATCGCTGCCGCCCACGGCTGCCTCATCGCCACACGCAATGTGCGCGACTTCAAGGGTGCGGGCGTCGAGGTCATCGACCCCTGGACAACCGGCGGCTGAGCGCGCTCAGGTCGGGCAGCACGAGCGGAACATCATTGCTGTGGCTCATCAACAGCGGCTGCCGGTTCGTTTCGTATACGCTGATGGGTGGTTTGCTGGGAGTCTGGAAATGAATTCGACGACGATCACCGCGCTGGCGCTGGGCCTGGCCGTTGCCCTGGGCCTGGCGCCGCTGCCCACGCGTGCCGACACGAGCAACGTCACCGCCAGTGGCTTCACCGTGACCTACGTGATGGAACTGGCGAGCGAGCCCGACCGCGTATGGCAGGCCTTCACGCAGCTCCCGCGCTGGTGGAGCAGCGCCCACACCTGATCGGGCCAGGCCTCGAATATGAGCCTGGATGCACAGGCCGGTGGCTGCTGGTGCGAACGCTGGGGCAGCGGCGCCTCGGCCATGCATGGCCAGGTGTTGCTGGTGCAACCCGGCTCGGCCTTGCGGCTGCAGGCCTGGTTGGGCCCGCTGCAGGCCATGCCGGTCAGCGGTGTGCTGACTTTCGGCACCGCCAAGCGCGACGGCACCACGAGGCTGCGCGTCACCTACCGCGTCGCCGGTCTGCCCGAAGATGCGCTGGACAAGCTGGCGCCGGCGGTGGATGGCGTGATCGGCGAGCAGGTCAAGCGGCTGAAGGCCTTCATCGAGACCGGCAAGCCTGATTGAAGCGGTGCCGGCCGCGACGGCGGACCGGACCCGTCGGCGGTCGGGGCACGCGGCCAGGGCGCGCTGGCGATCACCCTGCATCGTCGACTACTCACTCGATCCGCACACCCACCCGTTTCACGAGTTCCGCCCACAAGGCCACATCGGCCCTGATCAACGCGCCGAACTCCTCGGGTGAATTGGTGACCACTTCGGTGCCATCGCTGCTCAAGCGCTCACGCACCGCCGGGTCGCGCAGGATGCGGACGATCTCCGCGTTCAGCCGGTTGACGATGTCGGACTTCGTGCCCGCAGGCGCGACGACGCCGAACCAGGCATTGAGCTCGAACCCCGACGCCATCGCTTCCTTCATCGTCGGCACGTCGGGCAGCCGGGGATTGCGGCTCGGGCTCGTGACGGCGAGCGCGCGCAGCTTGCCGGCCTGCACTTGCGGCAACGCCGTGGTGAAGGTCGGGAATGCAAAGGCCGTCTGGTTGGACAACAGCGAGTTCAGGATTTCCGGCGCGCCCTTGTACGGCACGTGGACGACTTCGAGGGCGGCCGCCTGGCGGAACATCTCGCCGGCGAAGTGCGCCTGGCTGCCGTTGCCGCCCGACGAGTAGTTGAGCTGTCCCGGTTTGGCCTTCGCCAGCGATATCAGCTCGGCGACGGACGTGGTCGGCGCTGTGGTCGGCGCCACTCACTTCACCGCCCCCGCCGTCAGCCCCTTGACGATATGCCGCTGCGCCAGCAGCAGCACGACGATGGCCGGTATCGCCGAGAGCACCGCGCCGGCGGCCATCACGCCGTGCTTGATTTCGTATTCCTGCGCGAACTTGGCGATGGCCACGGGCACGGTCGCGGTCTGCTTGGCGGTGAGGTTGAGCGCAACGGCGAACTCGTTCCAGCTGAAGACGAAGACGAGGATCGACATCGCGGCCAGGCCGGGCAGCACGAGCGGGAATACGATGCGCCACAACATCTGCGGCGTGGTGCACCCGTCCATCCGGGCGGCCTCCTCGAGCTCGACCGGGATGTCGCGCACGAACACCGACATCAGCCAGATACCTACCGGCAGGTTGAGCGCGACGTTGGTCAGGATCAGGCAGGAATACGTGTTGTCCATGCCGATGCTGCGGAACATCACGTACCAGGGGCCGACCATGGTGATCGGCGGCAACATGTGGAAGACCACGGACCACAGCAGCAGGCCGGCGGGCACCCAGCCCGGCCAGCCCAGCCGGTGTAGCGAGTAGGCCGCCATCGTCGCAAAGACCGCGACCGCAACCGTGCTCACCGTCGCCACGGCCACGCTGTTGAGGAAATTGGCCATGTAGTCTGACGAGCGCGAAAACAGCAGCTCGTCGAAATTGGCCCAGGTCGGCTGAAAGAGCACCTGGCCCGTGAGCAACGCAATCTGCGTCTTGAACGCGGCGACGGTGATCCAGACCACCGGCGCGATGACGATGAGCGCGCAAAGCACCAGCACTGAGTGCATGGCCAGCCTGGCGGCGCGCGAACGGTCCACCTCAGGCTTCTTTCCTGAACCGCCGCGAGCCGTACAGCGCCAGCAGGATCACGAGCGCGAGCAGGAACAGCGTGATCACCGAGATGGCCGAGCCGTAGCCCATGCGGTCTTCGGTGAAGAAGCGCCGGTAGATGGAGAAGCTCAGCACCTCGGTCGCGGTGCCAGGGCCGCCGCCGGTCAGCAGGTAGACCTCGTCGAAGACCTTGAACGAGACGATCAGCCTGAACATCAGCGTCACCGCGATCGCCGGCCACAGCATCGGCAGCATCACGTAGCGCATTTCCTGCCACGCCGTCGCGCCATCGATCCGCGCGGCTTCGAAGATGTCTTGCGGCAGCGACTCGATCGCCGCCAGCAGCAGCAGGAAGACGAACGGCGTCCAGTGCCAGATATCGACCACGATGACCGAAGCGAGTGCCAGGTGTTTCTCACCCAGCCAGTCGCGCACGGGCAGGCCGATGAGCGAAAACAACTGGTTGATGGCGCCGAAGTCCGGGTTGTACATGAGCTTCCAGATGGCGCCGATGACGATGCCCGGGATCAGGATCGGAAGCAGAAAGATGGTTCGGTAGGCAACGCGGCCCCGCACCACGCGGCTGGTGAAGAGCGCGAGGAAAAAACCGATCAGCATTTCGCAGGTGACCGCGCCAACCGCGAAGACGAAGGTATTCAGAACGCCCGCGCGCAGCAGCGGGTCGGCGCCGAGTTCGGCGAAGTGGCGCAAACCCACGAACTGCCACTGCGCGCTGCCGGCTTGCCAGCGAATATCGTGCAGCGACATCACGACCAGATTCGCCATCGGCACCGCCGTCAGCAGCACATAGACGGTCAGGGCCGGCGCCAGCGTGTAGTAGCGCCAGCGCCGCGCGTCGCCGAGCAGATGGGTGTTCTCCATGTCACGGGGCCATGGCAGGGCGCGCAGCGGGCAGCAGGCAGCGGCTGAGCGGCGGCTGAATGGCGGCTGTGTGGCGGCTGTGTGGCGGCTGAATGGCGGCTGGGCGGCGACCGATCAGCGACCTGCCACCGCTACTTCAGATCGGGCAGCCGGCCGGTCTTGTAGCCGCCCTTCTTCATGATCTCCTCGATCTCGCCGGCCATCGCATTCAGCGCATCGGCCGTGGTCTTCTCACCGATCACTGCCTGATTGAGGCGCAGCTCGAGCACGGAGACGATCTGCGGCCCCTCGGGCACCGTATACATCGAGCGCGGATACGGCGCCGAATCGACCATCGCCTTCATCCAGCGGTGCTCGGGCTTCTTGGCCAGTTCCGACTCCAGCGTATCGCGGCGGATCGGCGGCGCGCCGGCGGCGGCGACGACCTGCTGCGCTGTCGCGCCCTGGAACCACTTGAGGAAGGTCAGTGCGGCCAACTGCCGGTCCTTCGGGATGTTCTTCGGAATGCCGCCGATGAAGTGCCCGAGCGTCGGCGATGGCTTGCCCCCAGGCCCGTGCGGCAGCACGGCGACGTTGATCTTGCCGACCACGGCGGATTTGGTGGGGTCGTCCATCTGCGACCAGGCGGCGATTACCGGTGTGCCGTGCGCGGCCTTGCCCGTCACCAACGCCTGGATCACCTGGGCCTGGCCATAACTGCCGGGGTTCGGCGGCCCGACTTTCTTCGTTAGGTCGACATAGGTGTCGAGCGCCTTCTTTGCTTCGGCGCTGTTGATGGTGACGGTGAAGTCTCCGGCCCGCTCGTCCTTGAAGAGCGTGCCGTTGTGGCTGTGCAGATAGGGCATCCAGTCGTACGAGATGTCCGAGGCGCTGCGCGCGCCGCGAAACACCATGCCGTAGATGGCCGGCGGGTTGTGCAGCTTCTGCGCATTGGCGAGCAGTTGCTCCCAGGTCTGCGGCACCTGCAGCCCGGCCTGCGCGTAGAGATCGGCGCGGTAGAACAGCAACTGGATATTGCCGTTGAGCGGCACGCCGTACAGCGCGCCCGTCTTCGCGCTGTTGGTCTTGGTCTTCGCGTCCCAGTAGGCGGTATCGTCGTACGACAGCACTTGCGGATCGAGCTTGAAGGCCGGATCGATGTCGCCCAAGGGCGTGAGGAATCCACCGTGATAGAACTCGGCGAGCCAGGTCGAATTCATCACCAGGATGTCGAACTGGCCCTGGCTTGAGCGCACTGAATTGCGCTGCTTCTCGGCGCTGCCGGCGAACGGGTTCACGTCCAGCACGACCTTGTTGCCGGTCTCCCTTTCGTAGGCCTCCACGGCCTTGGAGAAGCCGCCGAACCACGGCGATTGGTTGATGACGATGGTGATGGGCACCACCTTCTGCGCGTGGGCCACGCCGCCGGCCAGGGCCAGCGGGGCGACCAGGGCCACGCGGGCGATCGTGCGGCCGACCGTGCAGCCGATATTGCGGCCGGTCGTGCGGGCGGTCGTCCGGCCAATCGCGCGAACGAAGGCGCGGTCGAACGCCCACATGATCTCGGCCAGCTGACCTGGCAATGCGGTCCACTTCATGCTTCTCTCCTTGTGATCGTCAGTCGATTTCGGCCCGGGTTCCCGGCGCCGGCGTGAAGCCCAGGTCACCACGCGCCAGCGCGGCTTCCCGGCCGCCCTGCCTGGCCAGCAACTCGGCCTGGCGGTGCTTGGCGCGGCGGTCCACTTCTTCGGGGTCGCAGAATTCCAGCAGCCGCTTGCGGCAGGCTTCGAGCACCGGCGCGTGCGCGGGGTCGCCCGCCACGTCGCGCAGTTCCTCCGGGTCGGATTCCAGATCGTAGAGCTGCGGCCGGTAGTTCACGTAGTGCAGATACTTCCAGCGGCCGTCGCGCAGCATGAAGGCCGCACCAGTCGACCCGATGGCGTGATATTCGCTCACCACCGCCTTGGCCGGCGCGGTGCCGCGAGCCAGCGCGCCGAGCGACCGGCCGTGATGACCGTCGTCGTCAGGCACCGGTACGCCGACGCACTCGAAGATCCACGGATAAATATCGACATGGCTCACCGGCGTGCCGCGCGTCTCTCCGGCCGGGATGTCGTCGCCCGCGGCGATGATCGGCACGCCGGCCGATTCTTCGTAGAACGTCGACTTGCCCCACAGCCCGCGCGCGCCGACGTTGTCGCCGTGGTCGCTGGTATAGACCACGCGTGTCGTTTCGGCCAGGCCGCAACGTTCGAGCGCGCGCAGCACCTTGCCTACGTTCTCGTCCATCGCGCTGACCAGGCCGTAGTACCCGGCGATGGCGCGCTTGACGTCCTCGGGCCCTTTGAAGTGGGTGTCGTAGTCGACGCAGTGCGCGTAGTCAGCGAGGTAGGGGTGTGCGGGCCGCTCGTTCATCGCGTACTGCTTGGGCAACGGCAGATCGCGTGCGAAATATTCGTAGTACCACTCGGGCGGCGCGGTGAGCGGGAAATGCGGCAATACGAACGAGACGAACAGTACCCACGGCTTGTCGTGCTCTTTCGATGCAGCTTCGTGCAGCCAGACCTGCGCGCGCGCCGCAATGTCGCGGTCGTAGACGGTGTAGGCCGACTCACCTGGGCCGGCGTACTTGGCCATCTTGTCCCCACCCTTGCGCTTGGGAATCCGCTCGCGGATCAAGCCTTTCACGTCGCCGGTGGCGTCGACGATATGCATCGGCACGATCTCGTTCGTGAAGCCGTGGTCGTCACCCTGGGCGCCGCGAAAATGCAGCTTGCCGATCGACACCACCTCATGCCCGCGTTCGCGCAGCCGGTGGTGCCAGCTCGGAATGGCGCCCTCGTAGCCGTCGGCGTTGTCCCAGTAACCCTGCTGGTGGACATATTTGCCGGTGGCAAACGAGGCCCGCGCCGGAACGCAGATCGGGCAGGTCGTGTAAGCCGAGGTGAACCGAGTGCCGCGCCGGGCCAGCGCGTCGAGATGCGGCGTCTGAATGATGTCGTGCCCAGCGTTACCCATGATCTTCGGGTTGTGCTCGTCGGACATCAGGATCAGCAGATTCCTGGGCTGGGTCATCGGATCGCGGGCAGGTTAGCCCAGGTTGAAACGAAGGGACAGCTGAGGGATTCCCTCGGCGCGGCGGCGGCGCCGGCGCGCCGGGGCTTCAGACCATGCACTCGTGGCCCACACGCCGCACATCCATCTCGAACTCCAGCTCCAGGATCGGCGGCGCGCACACGTGCCAGGTGAGCCCGATGCCGGTGAGCGACTCCGCGGCGAAGTGCGTGCCCAGCAGCGGGTGGATGTCGTGCGCCGTATAGATCTGTGCCGCGGTCAGCGCCGCCCACTCACCGCCCAGCGCAGAGGTGCGCTCGCGCATGGTGCCCAGCACGTGGCGGGCCTTGACCGCCAGCCCCGTTGGCGAGAGGTCGCCGCGCGCCACGATGCCTTCGGGAAAGGGCTGGTCCTCGGGCCACTCGCCACTGCCGGCGACGACGAAGTCAGCGCCTGATGCGGCTGAGCCCGCGGCCAGCGGCACGGTGTAGCTGAAAGCGAAGAACGAGGGCTCGGCCGGTGGCGCGAACACTGGGCAGACGTTGCTGCGCGCCACCGGGTTGAGCCCCTCGCGCACGATGCCCCAGCGCGAGAGCACGTCGACGTAGCCGCGATTGAAGCCCTTGAACCCGTTCATCGTGAAGGGCTGCGGCGAGCGCAGCTCGGCGGCGCACAGCGCCTGCAACGGGCGCCCCACAGCGCCGAGATGCGCCGAGATCGCGTCGAAACCGGCCGCCACCGCCGGCGGCCGCACGAAGCGTGCGCGCACGATCGCGAAGCCGGGCATCGCGATCACGCCCTGGGAGTAAGGAAAGCCGCCCTGCACGAAGCGGTAGCCGCCGGACTCGAAGGTGTGGAGTGCGCTCATCGTCGGTCCGTTGGGTGGGCCTGGGTGGACCTGCGTATTCTGTGCCCGGCCGGGCCCTGATCAATCCAGCTTGATGCCCAGGTCCACCGCCACCTTGATCCACACCGGCACGTCGCGCACCCAATCGGCCCGCGTGCCGGCCAGGTCCTTGGGTTTGTTGGGGATGGCAAAGGTCTCGCGCAACTGCGCCGCGCGGGCGGTGTTGGCGCCCTCCACCACCACGCGGGACAGCGCCTGCAACACCGCCTCGGGCGTGCCGGCCGGGGCCATCAGCGGCAGGCCGCCTTCGAGTTGCACGAGCCGGCCCGGCACACCCTGCTCCACCAGCGTGGGCACATCGGGCAGCTTGGGGCTGCGGTAGGACCCGGTCACGCCGATGGCCTTCACGCCGCGCGTGGACACCGTGTTGAAGGCCTGGTAGCTGCCGATGGCCACCTGCAACTGGCCCGAGGCCAGGTCCACCCACATCGGCGATTCGCCCCGGTAGTTCACGGTGACGATCTTCGTGCCCTCGGCGCGGTTGGCCTGATCGGCCACCATCTGCGGGTAGGAGCCGGGCGCGTAGCTGCCCATGTTGGTGTTGTTGGCGCGGGCGTAGGCCATCAGGTCGCGGTAGTTGTGGATGCCCAGCTTCTCGGGCACGCCCACCACCAGGGGCCCGGAAGGGAACAGCGCCACCGGCACGATGTCGCGGTCCAGGTTGTAGGGCAGCTTGGTGTACAGCACGCGGTTCTGCCACACCGTGCCCGAGGTGGTCATCAAGAGCGTGTACCCATCGGGCGGCGACTTGGCCACGGCGTCGATGCCGATGATGGCGCCCGCACCGGGTTTGTTCTCCACCAAGGCCGTGACACCGAACTTGGCCGTCAGCTGGTCGGCATACATGCGGGCGTAGGCATCGGTCAACCCGCCCGGTGGAAAAGCCACGACGATGCGGATGGGCTTGTTGGGCCAGTCGCCGGCGCGGCGCACGGCGGGTTTGATCTCGCTGGTCTGCGCGCGCACCGGCGGCAGGGCCGCCATTGCGACTGCGGCGCCGGCCAGCGTCAGCAGCTGGCGGCGCGAACGGTCTCGAGGCTTCGCCATGACGTCTCCGATTGAGTGGTTGTGCGGGGCTTGGGGCGATGGTGCCCCATCCTTGCGGCGATTCCTATCCGGATGAGCGCCCCGCACCGTCATCCCAAGTGCCGGTGGGCCAGCCGGTGCCCGGTTGCCAGTCGCTGCAGCGAGCGATTGCGCGCCGGTGACGGCCCGTCCGGCGCCGCGACGACAGGGTGCCAAAAAACTTCAAAGTGAAAAAATGAGTTTTGAAGATTACCTTCTTTTGGTTAAATACGGAAAATCTAAACAAACTGCCCTTTTAGATCTAGCCATCAAGAAAAAAGCTTCAAAAACCTGTATTAACCGAATCACGAGTAGACTTTCAGTAGTTGATGATGAAATATCAGAAATCACTAACCTGATAAATA
>JANNRI010000188.1:0-10229 GCA_031401195.1 Burkholderiales bacterium | reverse complement strand
GGACGCGCCGCCGCACAAGCAGCAATCGATGATCCTGGTGCCCAAGGACACCCCGGGCGTCAAGATCATCGGGCCGATGCATGTGTTTGGTGAAGACCATGCGCCGCATGGCCACATGCACATCGTCTATGACAACGTGCGGGTGCCGGCCGGCAACATGCTGCTGGGCGAGGGCCGCGGCTTCGAGATCTCGCAGGTGCGCCTGGGGCCGGGCCGCATCCACCACTGCATGCGCTCGATCGGCCAGGCCGAGAAGGCGCTGGAGTTGATGGTCAAGCGCGGCATCTCGCGCAAGGCCTTCGGCAAGGAGCTGGCCTGGCTGGGCGGCAATGTGGAGATCATCAGCCGCGCCCGCATCGAGATCGAGGCCATGCGCCTGATGGTGCTGAAAGCCGCAAAAGCCATGGACGTGCTGGGCAACCGCGAGGCCCGCGTCTGGGTGCACATGGTCAAGGCCCTGGTGCCCGAGCAGGTGTGCAGGATCATCGACCAGGCGATCCAGATGCACGGCGCGCTGGGTGTCTCGCAGAAGACCCCGCTGGCGCGCATGTACGCCACCCAGCGCACGCTGCGCCTGGCCGACGGGCCCGACGAGGTGCACCACCTCGTGGTGGGCCGCAACGAGCTGCGCATGCGCGAGGGTGGCGAGGAAGACCCGGCCCTGGCCGCGACGTTCCGCAGTTGAGTGGCAGCCAGGCAGCAACCCAGTGCAGCGGGAAACGCCATGACGCGACAGCTCGCGGGCAAGGTGGCCATCATCACCGGGGCCGGCTCGGGCATCGGCCGCGCCTCGGCGCTGCTCTTCGCCGCCGAAGGCGCCCGGCTCGTGCTGGGCGACAAGACCGAGGCCGTGCACGACACCGCCCGCCGCGTGGGCGAGGCGGGCGGCCAGGCGGTGGCCATGCAGGTCGATGCCGGCGTCGAGGACGATGTCGCCTCTCTCGTGGCCAGCGCGCTCACGAAGTACGGCCAGCTCGACGTCGCCTTTGCCAACGCCGGCATCTCCGGCGGCCGTGCCGGCATCTTCGAGTTGACACCCGAGGCCTGGACCGAGGTGCTGCGGGTCAATCTCATCGGCCCCTGGCTGATGGTCAAGCACGCCGGCCAGGCGATGGTGCAAGCCGCGCGCGGCGGCTCGATCGTCTGCACTGCCTCGGTCGCCGGCATCCGCTCCGGCGCCGGGGGCCCGGCCTACTCGGCGTCCAAGGCCGGTGTGATCAACCTTGTGATGGTGTCGGCGCAGCAGCTGTGCGAGAGCAACGTGCGCGTCAACGCCCTCTGCCCCGGCCTCACCGAGACCGGCATGACCCAGCCCACCTTCGACTACGCCCGCGACAAGGGTGTCGAAGCCAAGCTCGGGCGCCTGAACCCGCTGCGCCGCGCCGCGCAGCCTGAAGAGCTGGCGCGCGTGGCGCTGTTCCTCGCTTCGGAGCAGTCCAGCTACATCAACGGGCAGGCGATCGCGGTCGACGGTGGCCTGTCCAGCTCGCACCCCGTGACGCGGCAACTGCCCGGGCAGACCGCGGTGTGAACCTGTCCCAGATCGGAGACTTGCATGGACCTGAGCTATTCCGCTGAAGAGCTGGCGTTCCGCGACGAGGTGCGTGGCTGGCTGGACACCCATCTGCCGAGCGACATCCGCGACAAGGTGGTGGGCTACCAGGGCCTGAGCAAGGAGGACTACCAACGCTGGCACAAGATCCTGGCCGCCAAGGGCTGGTCGGTGCCGCATTGGCCGCAGGAGTGGGGCGGTACCGGCTGGAACATCACGCAGCGATATCTCTACGACGAGCAGTTCGGGCTGGCCGGTGCGCCGGGCCTGCCGCCTTTCGGCCCCAGCATGTGCGCTTCGGTGCTGCTGCGCTTCGGCACGCCCGAGCAGAAGAACCGCTTCATGCCGCGCATACGCGACGGCGACGACTTCTGGGTGCAGGGTTACTCCGAGCCCGGTGCCGGCTCGGACCTGGCCGCGCTGAAGATGCGCGCGGTGCGCGACGGTGGCGTCTACCGTGTCACCGGCCAGAAGATCTGGACCACGCTGGGACACTACGGCGACTGGATCTTCTGCCTCGTGCGCACCGATGCCAGCGTCGAGAAGCGGCAGGAAGGCATCAGCTTCCTGCTCATGGACATGGCCACGCCGGGCATCACCGTGCGCCCGCTGATCCTGATGGACGGCGGCCACGAGGTGAACGAGATCTTCTTCGACGATGTGAAGGTGCCGCTCGAAAACCTGGTGCACGAGGAGAACAAGGGCTGGTCGGTGGCCAAGTACCTGCTCGGCCACGAGCGCATGGGCTCGGGCAGCGTGGGCGCCTCGCGCCGCGAACTGGCCACGCTGAAAGCGTTGGCCGCGCGTGAGTTGAAGGACGGCAAGCCGCTGCTGGGCGACCCGCGCTTCTGCGACCGCCTCTCGCGCGTGGAGATCGAGCTCGATGCGCTCGAGCTGACCTCGATGCGGTTCCTGGACAAGATGCGGCGCAGCGGCCAGCCGCCCGGGGCCGACGTGTCGATGCTGAAGATCCGCGGCACCGAGGTGCAGCAGATGATCACCGAGCTGATGATGCAGGCGGTGGGCCCGATGGCGCAGCCGTTCAAGGCCGTGGACGATGGCGCGATCGATCACTTCACTTCGCGCCTGGCGCCGCGCTACTTCAACTTCCGCAAGGCCAGCATCTATGCCGGCTCCAACGAGATCCAGCGCAACATCATCGCCAAGATGACGCTGGGCCTCTGAGCCACCCCACACGCAGCGGAGCACGGCATGAATTTCGAACTCAGCGACGAGCAGCAGCAACTGGCCGACTCGGTGGGCAAGTACCTCACCGGCGACTACGGTTTCGAGAAGCGCCAGGCCATCGTGCGCTCAGCCAGCGGCTTTTGCGATGCCGCCTGGGCCACCTTTGCCGACATGGGCCTCACCGCACTCGCGCTGCCCGAGGCCGACGGTGGCTTCGGCGGCGGCGCGATGGACCTCATGGCCACCATGGAGGCCTGCGGCGAGGGGTTGGTGGTCGAGCCGCTGCTGGACAACATTGCGCTCGGTGGCCGCCTGGTGGCGCGTGCCGGCAGCGCTGCGCAACGCACCGCGCTGCTGCCCGGCCTCATCGATGGCACACGCCGGCTGGCCTTCGCCAGCCTGGAGCCCGGCCGCCGCTATGCGCTGGCGCCCGAACTCACCACCGCGCGCGCCGAAGGCTCGGGCTGGGTGCTCGACGGCACCAAGTGCGTGGTGATCGGTGCGCCGCATGCGCACACGCTCATTGTCTCGGCGAAGACGCTGCCGAGCGGGGCCGGGAGTTCCGGCGGCGCAAGCCTCTTCATCGTCGATGCGGCAGCGCCCGGCGTGGTATTGAACCCCAGCCGCACGGTGGACGGCCAGCGATGCGCCGACATCCGATTCGGCGGCGTGCGCCTCGCCGCCGATGCGCTGCTGGGTGCGGCCGGCGGCGCGTGGCCGCACATCGACGAGGCGGTGGACTTCGCCACCGCGCTGCTGTGCGCCGATGCCATCGGCGCCATGCGCTACGCCAACGAGGCCACGCTCGAGTACACCAAGGCGCGCAAACAGTTCGGCACCTCGATCGCCTCGTTCCAGGTCCTGCAGCACCGCATGGTGGAAATGCTGATCACCTACGAGCAGGCGCGCTCGATGGCCATCCTGGCCGCGGCCAAGGTCGATGGCGCGGCTGAAACAAACAGGGGTGCGAACGAGCGTGCCAACGAGCGCCGCCGCGCGGTCTCGGCGGCCAAGGTGAAGATCGCCGATGCAGCGCGCCTGGTCAGCCAGGAGTCGGTGCAGCTGCACGGTGGCATGGGCATGAGTGAAGAGCTCAAAATCTCGCACACCTTCCGCCGGCTGACGATGATCGGCCAGCGCTTCGGCGACGTGGACCACCATCTGGAGCGCTACGCCGCGCTGGCCTGACCCGGGTGCATCGCATGTCGCCCACCACGGCAGCGCCCGGCCTGGGCAGCATCGACGAGGTCATCGCACTGCTGCATGGCGTGGGCTACATCGCCACGCGGCAGATCGCCACCGCGGTGTACCTGGCGCACCACCTGCGCAAGCCCGTGCTCATCGAGGGCCCGGCCGGCGTCGGCAAGACCGAGCTGGCGGTGTCCACCGCGCGCGCTCTCGGTTTCGCGCTCTTGCGGCTGCAGTGTTACGAAGGGCTGGACGACAGCAAGGCGCTGTACGAATGGAAGTACGGCAAGCAGTTGCTGTACACGCAGATTCTCAAAGAGAAGATCGGCCTGCTGGTCGAGGCCGCGGACACGCTGGACGGCGCGCTGGCCAAGCTGGC
The DNA here is from genome assembly GCA_031401195.1 of Burkholderiales bacterium. GTDB lineage: Bacteria > Pseudomonadota > Gammaproteobacteria > Burkholderiales > Burkholderiaceae_C > Rubrivivax. Next base: position 5,922 of record JANNRI010000188.1, on the reverse strand, counting down.
GGGGTTCCAGGACCTGTTCTTCTCGCGCCAATTCCTGCAACCGCGCCCGCTGCTGCAGGCCATGGAGCAACCGGGCGGCAGCGTGTTGCTGATCGACGAGGTCGACAAGTCCGAGGAAGCCTTCGAGGCCCTGCTGCTGGAGGTGCTCGCCGACTACCAGGTCACGATTCCAGAGATCGGCACCGTGCGCGCCGAAGTGCCGCCGCTGGTCATCCTGACCTCCAACAACACCCGCGAGCTGGGTGACGCGCTCAAGCGCCGCTGCCTGCACTTGCACATCGGTTTCCCCGACACGGTGCTGGAGCAGCAGGTGCTGCGCGCGCGCGTGCCGGGCATCACGGCCGCGCTGTTGGCGCAGCTGGTGGCCTTCGTGCAGTCGCTGCGCGCCGAGAACGTGCGCAAGCCTCCGTCGATCGCCGAGTCGGTGGACTGGGCGCGCACGCTGCTGCTGCTGCATGCCCAGGTGCTCGAGGAGGGCCTGGTGCGCGATACGCTGAATGTGCTGCTCAAGCGCGAGGGCGACATCCGAGAGGTGCAGCCGCGCCTGGGCGCGCTGACGCGGGCCGCGCTGGCTGCGCAGGCGAACCGGGCCGATGTGGCGGGTCGGGCCGATCTGGTCGGTCTGGCCGATCTGGCCGCCGATCAGGCCGGGGCCGGCTGATGGACAGCGCGCTGGCCGGCTATGTGCGGGCGCTGCGCGCGGCGGGCGCCGAATCCTCCACCGCCGAGGCCATCGACGCCGCCCGTGCCGTGGCGCTGCTGGGTTATGCGGACCGCGCCAACCTCAAGGCCGCATTGGGCGTGGCGCTGGCCAAGTCCGAAGAGGAAAAGCGCATCCACGAGCGCGTGTTCGAGCTCTTCTTCTGCGCGCCTGCCGCAGCCGCAGCCGCCCAGGAATCGCCGCGTTCTGGCAAAGGCAGCGAGGCAGATGCGCAAGGCCCGGCGGCCGGCGCGCCGGGCGACCACCACGTGGCCACGGCGGCACCCGTGCCGACTGGCGACGCCGAGGTGGATGCACTGCTGGCGCTGGCCGCTGGTGCTGGTGCTGGTGCCGGCCGTGCCCGTGACCCGCAGGCCGCCAACGAGTTGCGGCTGGTGCTCGCGCGCGCCGCGGCGGCGGCCGGTGTCGACGAGATCCGCTTGTTCACCCAGGCCGCCTTCCTCACCCGCCGCATGCTGCAGGCAATGGGCATCGAAGCCCTGGAGGCGCGTTTGCTGCAGCAGCTCGCCGATCAGTCGCCCTCGGCGCAGGCCGAGGCACGCGCGCTCGATGCCGCCCGCGCCACGCTGCAGCGCGAGGCGCGTGCCTACGTCGAACAACGCTTCTTGCTCTACGGCCGCCCTGCCACCGAGGCTTTCATGACCGAGGTGGCGGTGCAGCGTCCGCTCGGCCGCATGGCACCGGAAGACATGGAGCGCATGAAGACGGCCGTGGCACGAATGGCGCGCAAGCTGGCGGCGCGCCATTCGCGCCGGCAGCGCGTGCAGTTGCGCGGCCAGCTCGACATGCGGCGCACGCTGCGCGCCAATGCCGGCCACGATGGCGTGCCCATTTCGCTCGCCTTCAAGCACCGCCGGCGCGACAAGCCGCGCGTGGTGGCGGTGTGCGATGTTTCTGGCTCGGTCGCGGCGCAGGTGCGCTTTCTGCTGCTGTTTCTGTACGCGCTGCATGGCGTGGTCGGCGAGCTGCGCAGCTTTGCGTTTTCCAACCGGCTGCAGGAGGTCAGCGCGCCCCTTGAGAGGCTGCCGTTCGACGATGCAATGGCGTTGATCCTCAAGGAGGTGGGCACGGGCTCCACCGACTACGGCCAGGCCTGGGCCGACCTGCATCAACGGCATCTGGCCGGCATCGACCGCCGCACCACGCTGCTGGTGCTGGGTGATGGGCGCAGCAACGGCACCCACCCGCGGCTGGACCTGTTCGCCGAACTGGCCGACCGCGCCAAGCGCGTGCTGTGGCTGTGCCCCGAGCCGCCAGGCCGTTGGGGCAGCGGCGACAGCGCGATCCTGCGCTACCAACCCTTGTGCACGGCGCTGACCCATTGCGCCACGGCCACCGACCTGGAGCGCGCGCTCGACGAGGCGCTGGCGGCCTACCACTGACATGGAACCTGTCGGCGCATCCCACGACCACGGCTTTAACGAAGCCGCGCTGCAGGCCTGGCTGTCGCGGCACGTGCCCGGCTTTGCCGGCCCGTTGACGGTGACCAAGTTCCCCGGCGGGCAATCGAACCCCACCTACCGGCTCGCCACGCCCGGGGCCAGCTACGTGATGCGTGCCAAGCCCGGCCCGGTGGCCAAGCTGCTGCCCTCGGCACACGCAGTGGAGCGCGAGTTCACCGTGATGAAGGCGCTACACGGCAGCGGCGTGCCGGTGGCGCGCATGCTGGCACTGTGCGACGACGAGTCCGTCATCGGCCGCGTCTTCTTCGTCATGGAGTACATCGAGGGCCGCGTGCTGTGGGACCCGGCACTGCCCGGTTTGACCCCGGCCGCGCGCCGGGCGCACTTCGACGAGATGAACCGCGTGCTCGCCACGCTGCACACCGTGCCCTGGGCCGAGCGGGGGCTGGCCGGATTCGGCAAACCCGGCAACTACCTGGAGCGACAGATCGGCCGGTGGAGCAAGCAGTACCTGGCCTCGGCCACGCAGCCCATCCCGGCGATGGACCGGCTGATGGCCTGGCTGCCCGCGCACATCCCGGCCAGCGCGTGCACGGAAGCGGCCAGCATCGTGCATGGCGATTACCGGCTCGACAACATGATCTTCCACCCCGAAGAGCCGCGCGTGCTGGCGCTGCTGGACTGGGAGCTCTCGACACTGGGGCACCCGCTGGCCGACTTCAGCTACCACTGTATGACCTGGCACATCGAGGCCGGCAGCGGCCGCGGGCTCGAAGGGCTCGACCTCGAAGCCCTGGGCATCCCCACGCTGGACGAATACATCGCGATGTACTGCGTGCGCACCGCGCTGGCCACGCCCGAGCTCCTGCGCACCGACTGGGCCTTCTACATGGCTTACAACCTGTTCCGTGGCGCGGCCATCGCCCAGGGCATTGCCAAGCGTGTAGAGGCCGGCACGGCCTCCAGCGCGCAGGCGCACGCGGTCGGCGCCAGCGCCGCCCCGCGCGCCGAGCAGGCCTGGCAGTGGGCGTTGCGTGCTTGAAAGGTTCCCCGACATGGCCATCTACCGACCCCGCCTGCTGTTGCCCGACGACCAGCCCGGCGCCTGGAGCGACGCCGTCGCCATCGAATACACGCAGCGCGACGTGCTGCTGTATGCCGTGGGCATCGGCTGCAGCGAGCTGCGCCACACGTTCGAGCAGCACCCGCAGTTCGCGGTGTTCCCGACCTTCGCCATCCGCTGGGGCCATGCCGGGCTGAAGATCGACGCCGCCGCGCTGCCGCACTCGCCGGGCCCGCTGCTGCTCGATGCCGAGCGCCAGCTCGAACTGCTGGTGCCGCTGCCCCTGCAGGGCACGGTGCACGTTCGCTCACGCTTGCTGGCCGTGCACCCGCGGCCCAAAGGCGCCGCGTTCGCCGAGGTGGAGTCGGAGGTCAGCGATACCAGCGGCCGTGTGTGCGTGCGTTTGGTCGGCGGCGCGTTCCGGCGTGGCGTGGCGGCACTCGGTGACATCGAGCCCTTCGAAGGCGCGGGCATCAGCCGCTCCGTGAAGACCACGGTGCCCGAGCGTGCACCCGACCTGAACCTGGTGGCGCACATCGCCTCGAACCAGGCGCACATTTACCGCTTGTCGGGCGACTACAACCCGCTGCACATCGACCCTGCAGCCGCCGCCTTCGGCGGCTTCGAGCGGCCCATCCTGCATGGGCTGTGCACCTACGGCCACTGCGGCCAGATGCTGCTGGCGGCGCTCTGCGGTGGCGACGTCTCCCGGTTCGGCTCGCTGCGGTTGCGCTTCTCTGCGCCAGTGTTTCCGGGCGATCAATTGCACGTGCTGGCCTGGCACGAGGGGCCGTCGCGCGTGGTGTTCGAGGGCCGAGTGGGTGGCAAGGTGGTCGTCTCCAACGCCTGGTTCACCTACCGCTGACTTCCAACTCCGCACACAAAGGCCTAGACCATGAAGACCCAGATCACCGAGATGTTTGGTATCCAGCACCCCATCATCCAGGGAGGCATGCATTTCGTCGGCCTCGCTGAATTGGCCGCCGCCGTCTCCAACGCCGGTGGCCTGGGCATCATCACCGGGCTCACGCAGCGCACGCCGGAGCTGCTTGCCAACGAGATCCGCCGCTGCCGCGAGATGACCGACAAGCCGTTCGGCGTGAACCTCACCTTCCTGCCCATCGTCAAGACGCCCGACTACCCGGGCTACATCCGCGCCATCGTCGAAGGTGGCGTCAAGGTGGTGGAGACGGCGGGCCACAACCCGCAGAAGTGGCTGCCCGGGCTGCACGAGGCGGGCATCAAGGTCATCCACAAGTGCACCTCGGTGCGCCACAGCCTGAAGGCCGAGGCCATCGGCTGCGACGCTGTCAGCGTCGACGGTTTCGAATGCGGCGGCCACCCGGGCGAAGACGACGTGCCCAACTTCATCCTGCTGCCGCGCGCCGCCGAGACGCTGACGATCCCGTTCGTGGCTTCTGGCGGCATGGCCGACGGCCGCTCGCTCGTGGCCGCGCTGGCGCTGGGCGCTCAGGGCATGAACATGGGCACGCGCTTCATCGCCACGAAAGAGGCGCCGGTGCACGAGCGCGTCAAGCAGGCCATCGTCGCCGCCAGCGAACTCGACACGCGCCTGGTGATGCGCCCGCTGCGCAACACCGAGCGCGTGCTGCGCAATGCCGCGGTCGACCGGCTGCTCGAGAAGGAACGCTCGCTCGGCGCCAACCTCAAGTTCGAGGACATCCTCGAGGAGGTGGCCGGGGTCTACCCGCGCATCATGCAAGAAGGCGACATGGAGGCTGGCGCCTGGTCGTGCGGCATGGTGGCCGGGTTGATCCACGACGTGCCCACCGTGAAGGAGTTGATCGATCGCATCATGGTGGAGGCCGAAGGCATCATCCGGGAGCGCCTTGCAGGTATGTTGTAAGCCACGATCTCTGAAGACCCCTGAAAAAATCGCACCATGACCGAACTTGTCGTCCGTCGCCTGCTGATCGACCTCGAAACGCCCTTCGCCCGCCACTGGAACGGCGGCGATCCGTTTCGCTCGGCTTTTTTCAACGCGCTGTCGATGAGCTTTCCGCGCGGCGAGCAGTACTTCATCGATTCCGTGCGCAACGGCTTGAAGTCGCTGCCTGAGGCCGCGCGCATCGCGCATGCGGCGCAGGTGCAGGGCTTTGTCGGGCAGGAGGCCACGCACCGGCGCATCCACGCGCTGTTCAACGGCCACTTGCAGGAGCAGGGCTACGTCAACCGCATCGAGCAGCGCGCGCAGGCGCGCATCGACGCAAACGCCCACCTCGACCTGCGCAACCACCTCGCGGCCACCGCGGCGACCGAGCACTTCACGACTATCTTTGCCGACTGGATGCTCCACCACCCCGAGGCGCTGGCAGGCGCCGAGCCGCGACTGCAAACCCTGTGGCTGTGGCACAGCGCCGAAGAGTCCGAGCACCGCAGCACGGCCTTCGACATCTACAACGCAGCCGGTGGCAACCACGCCTGGCGTGTGCGCGTGTTCCGCGCGGTGACGGTGATCTTCCTCACCGACATCGCGCGCCAGACGGTGCGCAATCTCTGGCACGACGGCTGCCTCCTGAAGTGGAGCACCTGGCGCAGTGCCTACTGGCTGCTGTTCACGCGCGAGGGGTTGATGCGCGGCAACCTGGCCTTGTGGCGCGACTACCTGCGCACCGACTTCCACCCCAGCCAGCACGACGCCGGCCGTTCGCAGCAATGGCTGCGCGACAACGCCGGCCAGTTCTCGGTGGTGGGGCAGGCCGGCTGAAGTTCGG
>JANNRI010000187.1:0-12784 GCA_031401195.1 Burkholderiales bacterium | reverse complement strand
TCCGCCGCCAGGCCCGCCCAAGCCGCCCATGCCGCCTGGACCTCCCGAACCCCCCATCCGGCGCATCATCTTCATGAGGCCACCGCCCTTCATCTTCTTCATCATGCCCTGCATCTGCTCGAACTGGTTGAGCAGGCGGTTCACTTCTTGAACCTGCACCCCAGCGCCAGTGGCGATGCGGCGCTTGCGGGTGGCCTTGATGAGTTCGGGCTTGCGGCGTTCCAAAGGCGTCATCGAATTGATGATGCCCTCCATGCGCCGCACGTCGCGCTCGGCGCGGCCCATGTCAGCGCCGGCGGCCTTGCTCGCGAGCTGGCTGGGCAGCTTGTCGATGAGGCCGGAGAGGCCGCCCATCTTCTTCATCTGTGAGATCTGGGCCAGGAAGTCGTTGAGGTCGAAGCCGCTGCCGCTCCTGACCTTGTCGGCGAGTTTCTTGGCCTCGTCGAGGTCGACGCCCTTCTGCACCTCCTCGACGAGCGCAAGGATGTCGCCCATGCCCAACACACGCCCGGCGTGGCGCTCAGCGTCGAAGACCTCCAGGCCGTCGATCTTCTCGCTCACGCCAGCGAACTTGATCGGCGCGCCGGTCACCTGCCGCACCGACAGGGCGGCGCCGCCGCGCGAGTCGCCATCGAGCTTTGTGAGCACGACGCCGGTGAGTGGCAGCGCCTCCTTGAAGGCCCGCGCCACGTTGACGGCGTCCTGGCCCTGCATGGCGTCGACGACGAAGAGCGTCTCCACCGGGTTTACCGCCGCATGCAGCTCGCGGATCTCATTCATCAGCGCTTCGTCGATGGCCAGGCGCCCGGCGGTGTCGATGATGAGCACGTCGAAGAAGTGGCGCCGGGCGTGATCCAGCGCCGCCAGCGCGATGTCGCGCGGCTTCTGCTCGGCGGTGCTCGCGAACCACTCGGCGCCGGCCTGTGCCGTCACCGTCTTCAGCTGCTGGATGGCGGCGGGCCGGTAGACGTCGGCCGACACGGTGAGCACCTTCTTCTTGCGCTTCGTGATCAGGTGGCGCGCGAGCTTGGCGGTGGTGGTGGTCTTGCCCGCGCCCTGCAGGCCGGCCATCAACAGGACCGCCGGCGGCTGCGTGGCGAGGTCGATGTCGGCCGGTGGCTTGAGCGCGCCTTGCGCATCAACCTCGCCCATGGTGGCGGCGAGTTCCTTGTGCACGATGCCCACCAGCGCCTGGCCCGGATTGAGCGAGCCCACGACCTGCTGGCCGAGCGCCTTGTCTTTGACGCGTGCGATGAAGTCGCGCACCACAGGCAGCGCGACGTCGGCCTCGAGCAGCGCCAGGCGCACCTCGCGCAACATGTCGGCCACGTTGCTTTCGGTGATGCGGGCCTGGCCGCGCATCGTCTTGACGAGGCGCGACAGGCGGTCGGTGAGGGAGGAAGCCATCGCGGCGCCCGACGGCATGCACCTGCGAACGCTTCGCCGGGTGCGGGTCAGGAAAAGAGTGAACTAGAGGGGTGGGTAAACTGTGGCGATGATTCTATCGAGCGCACCTGCAGCGCTGGCCCCAGGAGGCGGGCTGCTGCTCGCAGGGGTCACGGTCTGCCTCTACGGCCTGGCGACCGTGCCCGCCCTTGGCGCGGGGCTGACGTGGCGGCGACTCGCCGCAGCAGCGCTGCTCGGGGCGTTCGTGCTGCACTTGTTGCTGCTGCTCATCGACATCGGTGGGCTGGCGCTGGGCGGCGGTGGCATGCGCTGGGGCTTCGGCCCGGTGCTGTCGATGACGGTGTGGCTGATGATCGCCGTGCACACGGTGGAAAGCCGCTTCCTCCCGCTGCCTGCGGTGCGGCTGGCGCTGGCGCTGGCTGGCATCGTGGGGGTCGTGGCCGCGCTGCTCTTCCCCGGTGACCCGCGGCAGGCGGCGTCGGCGCTGGCGCCGCTGCACTTTGCGCTTGGCGTCGGTTCTTATGGCTTGTTCGCCGCCGCGGTGATGCATGCGACCTGGTTGGACCGCGCAGAACGCCGGTTGCGAGGGGGCGCCGCGGTGACGTCCCGCTTGGTGGGGCTGCCGCCCACCGAGGGCGCAGTGCCGATGGCGCAGCCAAGCGGGCTGCCCTTGCTGCAGCTGGAACGGATCACCTTCCGATTTGTCGAAGCCGGTTTTGTGGTGCTGACGCTGACCCTGCTCCTGGGTTTTGTCACTGTCACGCAGTGGCGGTGGGACCACAAGTCGGTGTTCTCTCTGCTCGCATGGTGTGTGTTCGCCGCGTTGCTGGTGGGCCGCCACAGGCGCGGCTGGCGCGGGCGCCAGGCCACAGGTTGGCTGTACGTGGGCGCGGCGCTGTTGCTGCTGGCTTACGTGGGCTCGCGGTTCGTGCTCGAAGTGTTCCTGAGCCGCCCGTCGGCTTGAGAACGGCTGCGTGAGGCAAGCATGCTCAAACTCCTGATCCTGGTGGCCATCGTGGTTGGCGTTGCGCTGTGGTTTCTGAAGGGCCGGCGTCTGGGCGCGCCGCCCGCGCAGCGCGGAGACGGCCCGGCGAAGGACAACGAGGCGGGTGGCAAACCGGGCACCAAGCCCGCTGCGATGGTCGAATGCGCGCATTGCGGCGTGCACCTGCCGCGCCCCGACGCCAGCCTCGATGCCGAAGGCCGCACCTACTGCGGCGAGCCGCACCGCGTGGCAGGGCCCCGTTGAGCGGGCGCGGCGACTGTGCAAGTGGCCGCGGCCATAGGGCGCAGTGCCCGCCGTTGATGCCCCACTGACTCCATGAGCTCAAAGGGCGGTGAGCGCCGCCGTAACGATCGCCGCGAACAGGACCGCCGCCATGTAGGCGGTCGGCGCCGCAACGATTCTCACTTCGTCACCAGCCCCGGTGGCGAGGGCCATCCGGCGGAGCCCTTTTTCGACCCCGGCTGGCTCGCGGCGGGCGAGTTGCCGCCCGACAACCGTTTGCTGTTGAGGCAGGTTCGCCGCCTGGCCCAGGCGCACGACACGGCGCTGGTGAGGGTGTTCCGCACCTACGTCGCAGCGCGTGCAGTCATCGGTGTCGGCCTCGTGGTGGCGCAAGGCCTGTCCAGCGTGCTGGGCCTTCGGCACGCCGAGCTGCTCGCTCTGGTGAGCCTGGTCTATGCCGTACAGGCCATCACGCTGTGGCTGCTGCCGCGCTTTCGCCCGCTGGCCGAGCCCCAGCCGCAAGGGCTGGCGCGACGGCGGCAATGGCTGGCCACCATCGGCGTCGACATCCTTGCCTTCATCAGTCTGCACGTGCTCGAGGTGGGATCGAATTTCAACTACGCTGCCCTGCTCGTGTTGCAGGTGCTGATGGCCGGGGTCCTCACCTCGCGCTTGCTGGCGTTGGGCACGGCAGCGGCGGTGTCGTTGATGTTGCTGGTGGTGGCCTGGGGCACGACGTCGTTCGACGCGCTGGCGCCTGGGTTGATGCTGCAGTCGGGGCTGGCTGGGCTGGGCCTGTTCATCATCACGATGCTGGCCGGCGAACTGGCCGGGCGCCTGGCGCGCGAGGAGCTCGCGGCACGCGGCAGCCTCGAGCTGGCGCGGCAGCAGGCGCAGCTGAACCGCCTCGTCATCGAGGAGATGGTCGACGGCGTGCTGGTCGTCGACCGTGGGCTTCGTGTGCGCGCGGCCAACCCCGCGGCGCGCGCACTCCTGGTGAGCGAAGGGCTGGCGCCGCCCGCGCCCTTTGACCTGGTCGAGCGCGGTGCCTGGGTCGCGCTGCACGACGAGGTGGCACGTGCATTCGCCAGCGGCTCGACCGGTGGCGACTGGCCGGAGGCCGGGCGCGATGTGACCGTGAGCTTCGCCAACCGCCTGGCGCGCACGTTGCGCGTGCGCGTGCGTTTCATGCGCAGCAGCGCACTCGACGTCACCGAGCCGAAAGGCGACGACGCCCAGGACGGCGCCGACGAACCCTTCATCGTGCTGCTGATGGAGGACGTGCGCACCGCGCAGGCGCGCCTGCGTCAGGAGAAGCTGGCTGCCATGGGCCGTGTCTCGGCCGGCATCGCGCACGAGATCCGCAACCCTCTGGCGGCTATCGCACAGGCCAATGCGCTGCTGCTCGAGGATGACCTGCCGCCTGTACAGCAGCGGCTGGCCCGCATCGTGGCCGACAACGTGGCTCGCCTGGACCGCCTTGTGGGCGATGTCATGGAGGTGGCGCCGGGGGCAGCGCCCCTGGCCACGGTGATGGATGCCCGTACCGCGGTGGCCGCGACCACGGCCGACTGGGCCGCCACTGCACAACAGCCCCTCTCGGCGAGCAGCCGCCTGCGCGTGCAGATGGGCGAGGCGGCGCTGGGCGTGTTGTTCGACCCCGAGCATCTTCGGCGCGTGCTCGTGAACCTGCTCGATAACGCCCACCGGCACGCCAGCGCCGAGCCCGGTGCGGTGCTCGTGCGTCTGGTGCCGCGCGACCAGGACGGCTGGGTCACCCTGAGCGTGCTGTCCGATGGCCCGGCCATCGGGCCCGAGGTCGAGCGTTATTTGTTTGAGCCGTTCTACTCGACGCGCAGCCGTGGTTCCGGGCTGGGCTTGTATATTTGCCGCGAACTGTGCGAGCGATACGGCGCGAGCATCGAATATCGCCAACTGCCCGACAGCGAGCGGGCGCGCAACGAATTCGTGGTCACCATGCGCCACGCCGAACTTGCCGAGGTCGCTCGTGCGTTGCCGCTCGGCCACTAGAGGGGCGCTGCGCCCGTTTCCACCACCGCCATGCGCCACCGCTCCATGAGCCCATCCGGCCGCCCGAACGGCGAATGCCGCAGCGCACTGCACCAAGGTCAATCCGCATGAGCCCAACCGCCGCAGCCTCCCCGCCACCCAGTGGCGCGCCACGGCTGCTGGTAGTGGACGACGAACCCGATCTGCGTACGCTGTACGAACTGACGCTGCTGCGAGAAGGCTATGAGGTCGAGAGTGCGGGCAGCGTCGACGAAGCCTGGGCCATGCTCGCCGAACGGCCCTACCAGCTCGTCATCACCGACATGCGCCTGCCCGACGGTTCAGGGCTGGACCTGCTGCACCGTATGGAGCTGGCCGGCCGCGGTGAGAAGGCGATGGTGATTACCGCCTATGCCTCGCCCGAAAATGCGGTCGAAGCGCTGAAGGCCGGTGCCTACGACTACCTGACCAAGCCTGTCGATCTGCGGCAGTTCCGCGCCGTGGTGGCTGCGGCGATGGGGCGCGCGGCGCCGGCGCCGCGTGAGCGCCCCGGCGAGACGCGCGGCGCCAGCGGTACTTCGCAGCGCGGGGCCACGGCATTGGCGCGCCTGGCCGGTGACTCGCAGTCGATGCAGCAGGTGCGCACGCTGATCGAGAAGGTCTCGCGCAGCATGGCGCCGGTGCTGGTGGCGGGTGAGTCGGGCACCGGCAAGGAGCTGGTCGCGCGCGCGATCCACGAAACTTCGCCGCGTGGCGCGGCGCCCTTCGTGGCGGTGAACTGCGGCGCGATTCCCGAGGCACTGCTCGAAGCCGAGTTCTTCGGCTTCCGCAAGGGTGCCTTCACCGGCGCGCACGAAGACCGCGATGGCTTCTTCCTGATGGCTCAGGGTGGCACGCTGTTCCTCGACGAGATCGGCGACCTGCCGTTGGCCATGCAGAGCAAGCTGCTGCGTGTGATCCAGGAGCGAGCGGTACGTCAGCTCGGCGCGGCGGCCGAGTTGGCTGTGAACGTGCGCATCGTCAGCGCCACGCACAAGGATCTGGGTGCCGAGGTACAGGCCGGCCGCTTCCGCCAGGACCTCTTCTATCGCCTCAACGTCATCCGCATCGGCGTGCCGCCGCTGCGAGAGCGCATCGCCGACCTGCCGGCGATCTGCGCCACGGTGCTCCTGCGCATCGCGCGCGATGCCGGCGTGAGCCCGGTTCCGCGGCTGGCGCCGGAGGCGTTGCAGCAACTTCTGCGGCACGCCTTTCCGGGCAACGTGCGCGAGCTCGAGAACCTGCTGCACCGCGCGCTGGCCCTGTCCACCGGCCCCGAGATCACGCTTGCCGATCTCGGTTTCATCGACGCGGATGGCGACGCAGCGCTGGCGGCGGGCCGCGGCTCGGCACCCGGGACCAAGGTCGAAGGCGACGTGACGCCGGCCCCGCAACCCCAGGTGGAGGCCGCGTTGCCTCGCGATCTGGCGGCGCACCTGGACGGTGTCGAGCGCGACATCCTCGAGCGCGCATTGGCCGCGCACCGCTACAACCGAACTGCTGCCGGTGCGAGCCTCGGTCTGACGCTACGGCAGATTCGCTACCGCATGGCCCGACTCGGCGTGATGGCGCCCGAGTCGGCCGGCGATCGGCCCGACCGCGCTGACCGGCCCGATCGGCCCGATCGGACGGACCATGGCGAGGATGGCGGCGGCACGCCCTGAGCGCGCACCCTTGAGCCGGCGTTGGCACGAGGGGTGGTGGCCCGGTGCGCGGCGCATCGAATCGCCCAACCACGGCCCACGCCCGCCCCGCGCTGAGGTGACGCTGGTGGTGCTGCACTCGATCAGCCTGCCTGCGGGTGAGTACGGAGGCGACGCGGTCGAGCGCCTCTTCACCAACCGCCTCGATCCGCACTCGCACCCAGACTTCAATCACCTGGCCGGGCTCGAGGTGTCGGCGCACTTCTTCATCCGCCGTGACGGACGCACGCAGCAGTTCGTCTCTTGCGATCGTCGCGCCTGGCATGCCGGAGTGTCGAGTTGGCGCGGCCGCGCCAACTGCAACGACTGGTCGATCGGCATCGAGCTCGAAGGGTACGAGGGGCTCATGTTCGACGCCGAGCAGTATGGTGTGCTGGCGCGGTTGCTGCGCGCGTTGTCGCTGCGCTACCCATTGACCGAAGTCACGGGGCATGAACATGTCGCTCCGGGGCGAAAGCGCGATCCCGGCCCCGGCTTCGATTGGGAGCGTCTGGCCGCGGGCCTGCGTCGCAGGCGGCCGGCGCTGGTGCCGCACGGGTGTTGAGGGCCCGGTGCGCAGTGGCGGCATCGGGGTGCCGGGCGTCGATTCAGCGCCATTGGGGAAAGCCCGTCCGCTACACTAGCGCTAGCGCTTGTGGGGTGACGAGACCCCATATATAGTGCACTCTGGGCGCCATGAGAGATGCCACGAACCAATGGCCGGACCCGCTCGAAACGTTGGGTGGCGGGTCCAGGAACGGTCGACAGACAGTCCGATCAGGACGCACGACCCGATGGTGGCCCACTGTGTTCTGCGTGCCGTCTTTGGCGGCGCACTTGACACGCCGTCTTTGCAGGCGCGTCGCTGAAGAGGCATTGCCGAAGATTCCAGAGAGTCCAAGCCGAAGCCCTGCCCGCGTCGATCGCATTCCCGCGTGACCCGCCCGAACTCAACCCGACCGACCTCGAGTACGGCTCGAACTTCGAGCCCGAACGAGTGCCGCAGCCACCAATCACCAAGAGAGGAACACCTGCATGCAAGCTGCTGTGCCCGCCGCCCCTGAAGGAACGCTCGCCAACCCGTCGAGCGCCCCTTCCGGTTCACCCAGCCGACAGGCGCTGATGGCCGGGCCTGGCGCAGCATCTGCCTATGCGGGCTACCAGATCATCCGCCGCAACGGCGCCGTGGTCAGCTTCGAGCCAAACAAGATCGCGGTGGCGCTGATGAAGGCTTTCCTCGCCGTGCACGGCACGCAGGGCGCGGCGTCGGCCAGTGTGCGGGAGACGGTGGAGATGCTCACCGAACTGGTGGTGCGGGGGTTGCTGCGTTCGCGCCCGGGCGGCGGCACTTTCCACATCGAAGACGTGCAGGATCAGGTCGAACTAGGCCTCATGCGCGGTGGCCACCATGAGGTGGCTCGCGCCTACGTGCTCTACCGCGAGCGCCGGGCGCAGGAACGCGCGCGCCAGGGTACGCCGGCGGTGGCCAAGGCGCCCGAGCTCTTCGTCACGGACGGTGGCGAGCGCCGGCCGCTGGACATGGCGGCGCTGCGCGCGCTGGTCGAGTCGGCCTGCGCCGGGCTGGGCGCCGAGGTGCATGCCGACCCGATCTTGGCCGAGACGCGGCGCAACCTCTATGACGGCGTGCCCATCGACGAGGTCTTCAAGGCCGGCATCCTCGCCGCGCGCACGCTGATCGAGAAGGACCCGTCCTATACGCGCGCCACGGCGCGCCTGCTGCTACACACCATCCGCAAGGAGATCCTCGGCCGCGAGGTGGTGCAAGAACAGATGGGCGAGGCCTACCCCGAGTACTTCCCCGGCTTCATCAAGCGCGGCATCGGCGCCGAACTGCTCGACGAGAAGCTGGCGCAGTTCGACCTTGCCCGCCTGGGCGCCGCGCTCAAGCCCGAGCGCGACCTGCAGTTTGATTACCTCGGCCTGCAGACGCTGTACGACCGCTATTTCCTGCACATCGACGAGCAACGCATCGAGTTGCCACAGGCCTTCTTCATGCGCGTGGCCATGGGCCTGGCGCTGGGCGAGATCGACCGCGAAGCTCGTGCCATCGAGTTTTACAACGTGTTGTCGACCTTCGACTTCATGAGCAGCACGCCCACGCTCTTCAACAGCGGCACGCGGCGCAGCCAGCTTTCCAGCTGCTACCTCACCACGGTGGCCGACGACCTCGACGGCATCTACGAAGCGCTGAAGGAAAACGCGTTGCTGTCCAAGTTTGCCGGTGGTCTGGGCAATGACTGGACGCGCGTGCGCGCGCTTGGCAGCTACATCAAGGGCACCAACGGCAAGAGCCAGGGTGTCGTGCCTTTCCTGAAGGTCGTGAACGACACCGCGGTGGCCGTCAACCAGGGTGGCAAGCGCAAGGGCGCGGTGTGTGCGTACCTGGAGAACTGGCACCTCGACATCGAGGAATTCCTCGAGTTGCGCAAGAACACCGGTGACGACCGCCGGCGCACGCACGACATGAACACGGCCAACTGGATTCCCGACCTGTTCATGAAGCGGGTCCTCGAGGGCGGAAACTGGACACTTTTCTCGCCCAGCACCTGTCCCGACTTGCACGACAAGTTCGGCCGTGCGTTCGAGGAGGCCTACACGGCCTACGAGGCGAAGGTCGACCGCGGCGAGATCAAGCTCTACAAGCGCATGCCGGCCAAGGACCTGTGGCGCAAGATGCTCTCGATGCTGTTCGAGACCGGGCATCCCTGGATCACCTTCAAGGACGCCTGCAACGTGCGCAGCCCGCAACAGCACACGGGTGTGGTGCACTCGTCCAACCTGTGCACCGAAATCACGCTCAACACCAGCGACACCGAGATCGCGGTGTGCAACCTGGGCAGCGTGAACCTGGCACAGCACCTCAAGGAAGGCGCCAACGGGATCGAAGTTGACCAGGACAAGCTGCAGCAGACCGTGTGCACGGCGATGCGCATGCTCGATAACGTCATCGACATCAACTACTACTCGGTGAAAAAGGCGCGCGACAGCAATCTGCGCCACCGGCCGGTGGGTCTGGGCATCATGGGCTTCCAGGACTGCCTGTACCGCCTGCGCCTGCCCTATGCCAGCGAGGAAGCGATGGTCTTCGCCGACCGTTCGATGGAAGCCGTGTGTTACCACGCCTACTGGGCCAGCACCGAGTTGGCCGCCGAGCGCGGCCGTTACGCCAGCTTCCGCGGCAGCCTGTGGGACCGCGGCGTGCTGCCGCCCGACAGCATCAATCTGCTGGCCGAGCAGCGCGGCGGTTATGTCGAGGTCGACCGCTCCAGCGCGCTCGACTGGGGCGCGCTGCGCCAGCGCGTGCGCGAGCACGGCATGCGCAACAGCAACTGCGTGGCGATCGCGCCCACGGCGACCATCAGCAACATCATCGGCGTAGACGCCTCCATCGAGCCGAGCTTCGGCAACCTCTCGGTCAAGAGCAACCTCTCGGGCGAGTTCACCATCGTGAATGAGTACCTCGTGCGCGACCTCAAGAAGCTCGGCTTGTGGGACGACGTGATGGTGATGGACCTCAAGCACTTCGACGGCTCGCTGCTGCCCATCGACCGCGTGCCCGAGGAGATGAAGCGCCTCTATGCCACCGCCTTCGAGATCGACCCGAGTTGGCTGGTCGAGGCCGGTGCGCGGCGCCAGAAGTGGATCGACCAGGCGCAGAGCCTGAACATCTATATGGCTGGCGCTTCGGGCAAGAAGCTCGACGAGATCTACAAGCTCGCGTGGTTGCGTGGGCTCAAGACCACCTACTACCTTCGCACCACGAGTGCCACCTACGCCGAGAAGTCGACCGTTGCGCCCGGCGCGCTGAATGCCGTGGCTTCGTCATCGCCATCGGCTGCTGTCGCCGCGGAGCCGCTGTCCGAGCCCGCGAGCGACATCAAGTTCTGCTCGATCGACGATCCCGATTGCGAGGCCTGCCAGTAGCCGAGCATGGTTTGCATCAAGCACCGTGAAGAAATGCATGTGCCTCATGAACGCACCGCGTCGTGCGACCTTCATCTCCGTGATGGAGACGCGCCATGCGATGCGATGCCGCAACATCATGAGCCCCGTCATGTCAACTAGTGCTTGGTGTTCGCGCACAACACTTGGATAATCCGAACTGTAGGAAGCACTCACATGCTGGTCTGGGAAGAAGACGCAAAGACTCCAATCATTCACGCGCCCTCCGTCACATCGAGGAGCGCGAATATTGCCTCCTCATTGATGGGTGCGGCGGCGTCGGTGACACCACTCTCGACACCTTTCGCGGCACCTCTGGCGCCACGCCCTTCCATCGCCAGGTTGCATTCACCATCGCTGCAAACGGCGGTATTCAAGGCGTCCGCCGTGCTCGCCAAGCCGCTCGTTGCCGCCGTGTCTGCGAGCGCCCAACAGCGTAGAGTCAATGCCGCTGACAAACGCATCATCAACGGCCAGACCGACGTCAACCAGCTCGTGCCCTTCAAGTACAAGTGGGCCTGGGAGAAGTACCTGGCCACCTGCGCCAACCACTGGATGCCGCAGGAGGTGAGCATGTCGCGCGACATCGCCACCTGGAAAGATCCCAACAGCCTCACCGAGGACGAGCGCCGCATCGTCATGCGCAACCTCGGCTTCTTCGTCACCGCCGATTCACTCGCCGCCAACAATATCGTGCTCGGCACCTACCGGCACATCACCGCGCCCGAGTGCCGCCAGTTCCTGCTGCGCCAGGCCTTCGAAGAAGCGATCCACACCCACGCCTATCAGTACATCGTCGAGAGCCTGGGTCTGGACGAAGGCGAGATCTTCAACGCGTACCACGAGGTCCGGTCGATCCGCGACAAGGACGAATTCCTGATCCCGTTCATCGACGCGATCATGGACCCCCACTTCCATACCGGCACGCCCGAGACCGACCAGACGCTCTTGAAGAGCCTGATCGTCTTCGCCTGTCTGATGGAGGGGCTTTTCTTCTACGTCGGCTTCACGCAGATCCTGTCGATGGGTCGTCAGAACAAGATGACGGGTGCCGCCGAGCAGTACCAGTACATCCTGCGCGACGAGTCGATGCACTGCAACTTCGGCATCGACCTCATCAACCAGATCAAGCTCGAGAACCCGCACCTGTGGACGCCCGAATTCAAGGCCGAGGTGAAGACCTTGTTCATGAGGGCGGTCGAGCTCGAATACCGCTACGCCGAAGACACCATGCCGCGCGGCGTGCTCGGCCTGAATGCCTCCATGTTCAAGGGCTACCTGCGGTACATCGCCAACCGGCGGGCCACGCAGATCGGCCTGGAAGCTTTGTTCCCCAACGAGGAGAACCCATTTCCCTGGATGAGCGAGATGATCGACCTGAAGAAGGAGCGCAACTTCTTCGAGACCCGGGTCATCGACTACCAGACCGGCGGCGCGCTGGCGTGGGACTGAAGGATCCATCGTGCCCACGATCAACGAACCGCCCCAACGTCCACTCAGGCCGAGCGCTGCGCCGGCGGGTGGACGTCAGTAAGAGATCAAGAATGTCGAATCACGGCCGGCCCCAGAGCCACCGCACCAGCCGCCCTCAAGGGCTAGGCGCACATGCCGGATTCGCAACCCCATTCACCGCACCGGGGCTGCCAACAAGGGCCGACAAGGCTCGCGAGGCAGACCGTCGGGCTGTGAATCTCCGTGCGGCATTCAGCCGTGCAGAGTTTTTTGCAACTTGATCAAGGAGATCGTTATGGCAACTGCGAAGAAAGCTGCAGCAAAGAAGGCGCCCGCGAAGAAGGCTTCCAAGAAGGCCGCGCCGAGGAAGGCCGCCACGAAGAAGGCGGCCGCGAAGAAGGCCGCGCCAAGGAAGGCCGCTGCGAAGAAAGCCCCGGCTCGCAAGGCAGCGACCAAGAAGGCGGCGCCGAAGAAGGCCGCTACGAAGAGGGCGCCTGCGAAGAAGGCAGCGAAGAAGAAGGCGGCGAAGAAGGCGCCTGCGAAGAAGGCTGCAAAGAGAGCGCCTGCGAAGAAGGCGGCGGCGAAGAAGTCGTCGGCGAAGCGGCCGGCGACCAAGCGGGCCGCAACGAAGAAGGCTGCGAAGAAGCCCGCTGCTCCCGCTGCACCGGCTGCGCCGGCCCCTGCGAAGACGACGCTGAACCCAGCGGCCGCTTGGCCGTTCCCCACAGGGAACAAGCCTTAAGGTTGCGACGCTGGTCAGACTGTAGCGTTCGTCCAGCGTGCAATGTCAGGCCCGGTGTAGCCGGGCCTTTTTTTTGGGTGCAAGCGTTGGCTTCAGCAAGCCAGCAGTTGGGCGCAAGAAGGGATTTGATCAGCAAGATGGTTCAGCCGCACGAACTGCGCGAAGAGGGCAAGGTGCGGCCTGAGATGCTGCGCGAGCGAGGCGTTCGAGGACTGCGCGCAGGTCGAATCTGCGATTGAAGAGGTATTGCACTTGGCCCAG
>JANNRI010000186.1:0-5628 GCA_031401195.1 Burkholderiales bacterium | reverse complement strand
GGAGGGTCAACACGCTCGGCCCGCTCAAGCTGGTTGAGACCTTCGTCGACAACGTCGCGGCGAGCGCGCAACGGCGCATCGTATTCATCAGCAGCCTCATGGGCTCGATCGGTTCCAACCTTTCCGGCGGCCACTACGGCTACCGCGCCAGCAAGGCCGCGCTGAACGCGATCGGGCGCAGCCTCGCGATCGATCTGTACCCGCGCGGCATCACCTTGAACATGCTGCACCCGGGTGGGGTCAACACCGCCGGGGGCAGCGCCGACGCGATTCTGACGGTGCAGGAAAGCGTGAGCGCGATGCGCGCCCTGATCGCCCGATTCGGCAACCACGAGACCGGCCAGCTCGTCAGCTACAACGGCCAACTCCTGCCATGGTGAACGAGCTCGAGAACCGGTTTGACCTGCTGCTCGCCGGCGGGCGCGTCATCGACCCGCGCCACGGCATCGACGCGCTGTGCGATGTCGGGCTGCGCGCCGGCCGGGTCGCGGCGGTCGCGCCGAACCTGCCGCACGCCGCGGCGGCACAGGTGCGCGACATGCGGGGTGTGCTGGTCGTGCCGGGGTTGATCGACCTGCACACCCACATCTATCACAAGGCCACCTCGCTCGGTGTCGACCCCGACGCGGTGGCCTTGCGCTCGGTGGCGGCGACCTTGGTCGACGCCGGAAGCGCCGGCGCCGGCAACTTCGCCGGGCTGCGCGACTTCGTGATGGCCGGCGCGCGCACGCGCCTGCTGGCCTACCTGAACATCTCGTTCGCCGGCATCTTTGCGTTCGAGCGTGGCCTGATGGTCGGTGAGGCCGCCAACCGCGATCTGCTGTCGGTGGAGCACTGCCGCGCGGTCGCTGAGCAGAACCCGGACACGATCATCGGCATCAAGGTCCGCCTGGGCGGCATGGTGTCAGGCGAAGTCGGCCTCGAAGCGCTCGATCGTGCGATCGCTGCGGCCGAGCCGTTGGGGCTGCCGGTGATGACGCATATCGGAAGTCCGCCGCCCGGCTACACGGAAATTCTCGATCGCCTGCGGCCGGGCGACGTGCTGACACATTGTTTCCGGCCAGCGCCCAACGCGCCCGTGGATGGCGCGGGCCGCGTGCTGGCCTCGCTGCGGGCTGCGCGCGCGCGCGGTGTGCTGTTCGACATCGCCCACGGCATGGGCGCCTTCAGCTTCGACAGCGCTGAGGCTGCGCTCGCTGACGGCTTTGCGCCCGACATCATCTCCAGCGATGTGCACGCGCTGTCGATCCACGGCCCGGCCTACGACTTGCTGCACACGATGAACAAGTTGCTCCACTGCGGCGTGGCGCTCGAGGACGTGATCCGCATGGCCACCGATGCCCCGGCGCGCCGGCCGATATCTCGCTGTTGCGCGTGGTCGAGGTGCCGCTGACATTCGTCGATGCCGCGGGCGTGCGGCGAGACGGCGTGCGGCTGCTGCGCCCGGTGGGCCTCGTGCGCGCGGGCCAGTGGCACGACCCG
Organism: Burkholderiales bacterium; assembly: GCA_031401195.1. GTDB lineage: Bacteria > Pseudomonadota > Gammaproteobacteria > Burkholderiales > Burkholderiaceae_C > Rubrivivax. The sequence goes on along the minus strand of JANNRI010000186.1, from coordinate 4,146 downwards.
GCGCCCCGGCCTTGGGAAGGGGCAGCGTCCGAAGCCGCGTCCGCCGCGCCCGCCGCACCTGCCCGCTGAAGCACCCATGTTCCAATGCCAGTTCGCGACCCAGATCATTGAGAGGCGGCGCTCTTGTCCACGGTAAGCCTGCGCCAGGTGCGCAAGTCGTACGAGGCCCACGAGGTGGTGCACGGCGTCGACCTCGAGGTCGGCGACCAGGAGTTCGTGGTGCTGGTCGGGCCGTCGGGCTGCGGCAAGAGCACCTTGCTGCGCATGATCGCGGGCCTGGAAGACATCACCGGCGGCGATATCGCGATCGGCGAGCGGGTCGTCAATCAAGTCGACCCCAAGGACCGCGACGTGGCGATGGTGTTCCAGGACTATGCGCTGTACCCGCACCTCAGCGTATTCGACAACATCGCGTTCTCATTGCAGTACCGCGGCGTCGCCAAGGCCGAGATCGCGCGCCGCGTGGCGCAGGCTGCGGCGATTCTCGACATCGAGCCTTTGATGGCGCGCAAGCCTCGCCAGCTCTCGGGCGGCCAGCGCCAGCGTGTGGCGATGGGGCGCGCCATCGTGCGCGAACCCAAGGTGTTCCTGTTCGATGAACCCCTGTCCAACCTCGACGCCAAGCTGCGCGTGCAGATGCGCACCGAAATCAAGAAGCTGCGCGAGCGCGTGCGCACCACCGCCATCTACGTCACGCACGACCAGGTCGAAGCGATGACGCTGGCTGACCGCATCGTGCTGATGCACGACGGCCGCGTCGAACAGATCGGCACGCCGGAGGATGTCTACGACGCGCCAGCCACGCTGTTCGTCGCCGGTTTTGTCGGCGCATCAGCCATGAACCTGGTGCCGGGCCGCATCGACCGCGTCGGCCCGGACAACGCCGTCGTGCTGGGCGCCGGCGCGCGACTTGCCTTGCCGGCCGGCCGCCATGACGCGCATGCGGGCCGGGAGGTCATCGTCGGCCTGCGGCCCGAGCATCTGGCCTGGTCCACCGAAGCCGGCGCCGGCACCCTGGAAGGATCGGCGCGCATCGTGGAGCCGCTCGGCTCGGACACGCTGGTCGTGTTCGACGTGGCAGGCTGCGAGCTGCAGACGCGCCTGCCCCCGCGCCTGGTGCGCCGTGCGGGCGACCCGGTGCGGGTGCGGGTTGCACCCGATTCGATTCATCTGTTCGACCCGGCCACGCAGCGCCGTTTGTGAGCCACCATTGAGTGCCCTGGCCCCTGCTCTATCAACCAACGAGGAGAAGACACCATGATCCAACGTCGTACCCTGCTGAAGACCGCCGCGGCGAGCGCGGCCACTGGCGCAGTCGCCACCCTCGGCGTGCCCGCATTCGCCCAGGGCTCGAAGAAGGTCACGTTCCTCACCTGGAACATCATCGACCAGAAGGAGCTGATCGAGGGCTGGATCACGCGCTTCAAGTCGACCCGGCCCGGCGTCGAAGTTGAATGGCTCGACAAGAAAGGGCCCGAGTTCAACCCCTTCTACCAGACCCAACTCACGGCCGGCACGCCACCGGATGTGATCAACACCCAGGGTGCGCTCGGACTCGAGTACGCGGCGCAAGGCGCGCTGCTGGACCTGACACCCCTGTTCGCGAAGGAGGCCGCGGTGCGCAGCCGATACGACGCGAACTACTTGGGCAACTGGGTGTTCGAGGGCCGCAACTATCTGGTGCCGTTCTACATCACCAAGACGCTGCTGTTCTACAACAAGACGATGTTTGCCAAGGCCGGCCTGGCCGGCCCGCCCAAGAACTTCGACGAGATCCTGGACTTCGCAATGAAGATGACCAGCGGCGAGACCTCGTCGGGTTTCATGACGCTGAATTTCGACTGGCTGTACTGGCCCCTGTTTGCGATGAACGGGGTGGATCTGGTGACGCCCGACCTGAAGAAGCCCACCTTCAACACACCCAAGGCGATCGAGGTGCTGGACAAGCTGGCCCGGGCGACGCAGAACGGCTCGATCAACAAGATTGCCTGGACCGGCCGCTGGGTCGAACCCAACGGGGCTTTTGCCGCGGGCAATATCGGCATGCTGCACGCGCACTCTCCGGCCTACTTCTTCTTCAAAGGGCAGGGCAGCTGGGTCACGCCGGAGTCGATAGGTGCGGCCCACATGCCCGGCAACTTCGCGACGCCGAACTCGCATGGCCTGGGCATTTCCAAGGGCACGAAGAATCCCGAGCTGGCCTGGGACTTCCTGAAGTTCATCACCGACACCGGCCAGGCCGGCGAACTGGCGACACGCCGCAAACTCGTGACCGGCAATGTCGCGGTCGACACCGCCTCACTCGCCACTCTGCAAAAGGATGACCCCACCGTCTACCAGGTGCTCAAGACCCAACTCGAGCACACCGACAAGATGACGGGCAACTGGCGCTTCGGCAACGACAGCCGCATCAAGGAAGCGTTCTGGCCCGAGGTGCAGAGCGCGCTGCTCGGCCGCAAGGATGCCAAGACCGCGCTGGCCGACGCCGAGCGCAAGATGGCGCGCGAGCTGACGCGCTCCTGATGCAGAGCTCGGTCAACCGGCAGCCGAAAAGGATGTGAGCCGCATGGGGGCCACGTCGTGGTGGGGGCAGCAGCGCAACCGCCAGCTTGCGCTGGTGGTATGTTTCCTGCTGCCCTCGCTGGTCATCTTCTTCCTGTATCGGCTGCTGCCGCTGGGCTGGAACGTCGTGCTGTCGTTCCAGGCCTGGTCGCCGTTGAAGCCCGCGGTGTGGATCGGCCTCGAGCACTACGCCGAGATGTGGACCCACGACGAGGTGTTCTGGATTGCGCTCAAGAACACCTTGATCTTCATCCTCGCCTCGCCGATTGCCATCGCCGCCGCACTGGGCGTCGCGCTGCTGGTCAATTCGGACCTCAAGGGTGCGAGCGTCTACCGCACCATCGTCTTCCTGTCCTACCCGCTGATGGCGGTGGCCGTGGGCATCATCTGGCGCTGGATGTACGACGAGCGTGGCGGCATCATCAACCACGCGCTGCGCGCCAGCGGCCTCATCGACAAGCCGATCGGCTTCCTGCAGAGCTTCGACTGGGCGCTGCCCTCGGTGATCTTCGCCGAGGTCTGGCAGATCATCGGCTTCTACATGATCATTCTGCTCACCGGCCTGCAGAGCATTCCGCAGAATCTGTATGAAGCTGCGCGCATCGACGGCGCCCCGGCCTGGGCGCGCTTCTGGCGCATCACGCTGCCGATGTTGCGCCCGTCGTTGTTTCTGTGCATGGTGGTCGGCATCCTGAATTCGTTCAGCAGTTTCGACCTCGTCTACATCATGACCAACGGCGGGCCCGGGCATGCCACCGAGTTGCTCATCACGCACATCTACAAGTCGGCCTTCCAGCAGACCAAGTTCGACTACGCCGCGGCGCTGACCGTGGTGCAGTTTGGCTTGCTGCTGCTGCTGACGGTTGCGGCCAACCGGGCAGCGGGTGGCAACGCCGGAGCGGTGGAAAGCAACTGATGGCGAGAAGCTCCGGCACCCTGCTCGGCCTGCGGCACTTGACGCTGATCGTGGTGTCGTTCGTGATGCTGGTGCCGTTCTACTGGGTCATCAAGACCTCGGTCACCAACGAGAACATTTACGCCTATCCGCCCAGCCTGCTGCCGCAAAGCCCGCACCTGTTCAATTTCGTCGATGTCTGGTATCTGATCCCGTTCCCGCGTTACCTCGCCAACAGCATCATCGTGTCGGCGATCGCGGTGGCCGGCAACGTGGTCTTCAACGCCATGGCTGCCTACGCCCTGACGCGCCCGTTCCCAGGGCGGCGCGCGGTGCTGGCGCTGTTCCTGTCGTGCATGCTGATCCCGTTCCAGGCCACCATCATCCCGGCCTACCTCATCACAGCCAAGCTGGGTCTGCTGAATACGTATTTCGGCCTCGCGTTCCCGATGCTCTCGACCATCGTCTGCATCTTCGTTTTCAAGGCGGCGTTCGAGGCCGTGCCGCGCTCGCTGATCGACGCCGCGCGCATCGATGGATTGAGCGAGTGGCGCATCATCGTGCGCGTGCTGATGCCGCTTTCGAAGCCGGCGATCGCGACCAACGTCATCCTGTCGTTCATCTGGTCGTGGAACAACTTCCTGTGGCCGCTGCTCATCACGCGCGACCCCAACATGCAGACGCTGCCG
>JANNRI010000185.1:0-2380 GCA_031401195.1 Burkholderiales bacterium | reverse complement strand
CTCGGCCTTGCGCCAGCGGAACTGGTTCGCTCCCTCGCCGATGTACGGGAAGAGGGACAAAACGTCGTAGAGCGGCGTTGCGAGATAGGCGTCCCCCGGCTGCAGAAAGATCGAGAAGTTCTTGGCGTGTCCGTCGGTGGCGGCCATCAGCCAGAAAGTCAGCTGAGCCAGGGCAAAGAACTCGCGGTCGCCTTCACCACCGCCAGCGAGCACCCGCATGCAATCGGCCATGCCGGGGCCACCGTCCCGCTCGTACTTGCGACTCGGCCCACAGCCCAGCGCCTGGCACAAGTCCTCCTGCGGCAGCCGCGTGATCCAGTCACGCCCACCGGGCAGTTTTTGCCAGGCGCGGTCGAAGCGGGTCACGACGAGGGCCTGCTGGTCCTCGAAGCGCCACATTTCCGTGGGCGCGATGGGCAGCCCGAGTTGGTGGAGCAGCTGTGCGCACAACCACTCGTTGGCCACCGAGTCGCTGAGGTCCACGCGCCGTGAGCCGCCGGCCACGCCCAGAGGCAGCTTGAGGATGTGCGTCGTCGGGGTGGCGCCGTGCGGGCGATGCCATCTGCCGCCTTGGCCACCTGTACCACCTCCGCCGTCCTGGCCGCCCTTGAACAGCAGCGCTGTCTTCTCCTGCGCGCCTGCGATGGAGATGCGAAAGAGATCGTCGCCCGAACCCTGGCCCAGCAACGATTCGGAGGGCACCGCGCGCAGGATGTCGGCCACCTGCCTTTCGCTCAGCGGCTCGCTCGCAATGCGGTCCCAGCCCTGCGGCTGCGCTCCCTCGGGCAGCAACTGCACGGCGCCGACACAGTCGCGGCCGATCGCCTCGAGCTGTCGAGAAATAGTCTTTAGCTTGTTTCGGCGCGATAAAAGCCTAGGCTTGTTCGGGCGATCACCTGCTGCGCTCTGCGGCCGCCACCAAGGCAGGGCCCTGTCAACGAAGGCTGGGCGGCCGGCACCGTAGACTCGGTGCCCCGATCTCTTGACGACGAGGACAGTCACCCATGACCCACGCCACCCGCTGGCTCGCCGCGACCCTGCTTGCGCTCACCGGCGCCGCCGCCTTGTCCCAGCCCTACCCGAACAAACCCGTTCGTGCCGTCGTGCCCTTCGCGCCCGGCAGCGCCACCGACCAGATCGGCCGCGCTTTTGCCGAGAAGATGTCGGTCACGCTCGGCCAGACGGTCGTCATCGACAACAAACCCGGCGCCAGTGGCATGCTCGGAGCGGGCGAGGTGGCCAAGGCCGCGCCCGATGGTTACACCATCCTCATCGGCACCAACAGCACCAACGCGGCGCTGAAGTTCCTGATGAAGAAGCTGCCCTACGACCAGGACACGGCCTTCATGCCGGTGGGCTTTCTCGGCTCGGTGCCGCTGATGGTGGCAGTAAACAACGACGTGCCGGCCAAGACGCTGAAGGACCTCGTGGCGCTGGCCAACGCCAAGCCCGGCGAGGTGAGCTTCGCCTATGCCAGCACCTCGCAGCAGGTGTCGTCAGAGATGCTCGCCAGCATGGCCGGCATCAAGATGAACCCGATCCCCTACAAGAGTGGCCCGGCAGCGATGACCGATCTCATCGGCGGCCAGGTCAACATCTTCACCGCCGACTTCGGCGTCACGGTGTCGCAGCACAAGGCGGGCAAGATCCGCGGCCTGGCGGTCACGTCCAGCAAGCGAGCCGCGGCGGTGCCCGACTTGCCCACGGTGAACGAGGCGCTCGGGCTCAAGGACTACGAGCTCATCGCCTACTTCGCCGTCTTCGCGCCCGCGGGCACACCGCCGGAGATCATTGCGCGCCTCAACCAGGCCATCAACGCGGCGGCGAACACGAAGGACCTGCAGGACAAGTTCGAGGCCATCGGTTTCTCCATCGACCCCGGCACGCCCGAGGCGCTGGCCCAGCGCAACCGCGCCGAGACGGTGAAGTGGGAGCGCGCCATTCGCGAGGCGAAGATCGAAGCGCAGTGAGGCGTTGAGGCTCGCTGCCGCGCCGGTCTAGGCCCTAGAACACCGACAGCCCCGTTCTCGCCACGAAGAGTTCGAGCGCCTTGCGTCCGAGGTGGGAGTTGCCGGTGTGGTCCAGCGCCGGCGACCACACGCACAGGCTGAGCCGGTCGGGCACCACAGCCACGATGCCGCCGCCCACGCCGCTCTTGCAGGGCAGGCCGATGCGGAATGCGAACTCGCCCGCGGCGTCGTAGGTGCCGCAGGTGAGCATCAGCGCATTCACGCGCCGCGCCTGGGTCTCGCTGATGACCTTCGAGCCGTCGTAGGGGTGGACGCCGTCACGGCACAGGTAGCCGGCCGCGCGCGCCACCTGCATGCAGTTCATGGCAATCGCGCATTGGTGGAAGTAGACATCCAGCACGCGCCCGGTC
>JANNRI010000184.1:0-23276 GCA_031401195.1 Burkholderiales bacterium | reverse complement strand
CGCACCGACCACGAAGACGGTGTAAACGCCGCCCGCGACCAGCGCCTGGTTGGTGGCGCTGAAGAGGCTGGCCGCCCCTGCGACGGTTACGGCGAGCGTGGCCGACGTCGAGGCCGTGATCTCCGAATAGGCGCCCGTGGCGCCTGCGGCCACGCCGCCGCTGCCCACCGACTCGCCGTCCACCGACAGCGATGCCGTGCCCGCGACGCCGGTGGTGCCATTCACGAGACGGATGCGCAATGACGTACTCGCCGTGGGCAGCTGGTTGTCGTCGGACAGCCAGATCGCCAACGGCGTCGCCAACGGGCCATAGACCAACAATGTGGCGTCGCGCCCTGGCGTCAACGCGGCCGGCGGGGAGCCCACCGAATTGCCATTGACGCTGACGGACAACGCCGGCGCCCCCGCGGGCACGAACTTGTAGTTGCCCGCCACCGGAGAGTTGGCCGTGTCGAGCAACGACACACCGCCGACGCTGGCGGTGACCGCGCCGGCACTGGCCACGCCAGCCATCGCCCGCACCCGCGCGTTGGCACCATCGGCTTGCACGATGGCGCCTCCCTGCCGCACGAGCAGCGCGTCGACCAGCGTGCCCCCGGCACTGGGGGTGAGCACGAGTACGGCGATCTGCCCGTTGGGCAGTGCCAAGTCCGCCACGTCCAGCCGCAGATCGGTCTTGCTCGAGGCGCCGGTGACGCGCAAGCGCCAATTGCCGCCGGCGACATCCAGCGCCGAACTCACCTCGCCGTAGGCCGCCGCGGGATACACCGCCACGGCGTTCGTGAGCGGGTCGCTCGCCGAGGTGAGGTACAGGTCCAGCGCACCGGCGTCCGCAGCAGCGTTGATCACGCGCAGGCCGGTCTTGCCGGTGGCGGGCGCGGACTGGTTCTCGTCCAGCAGCACCTGCCGCAGCGCGCCACCCTTGCCGAACGCGAGCACCGCATAGGACTTGTCTCTGGACACTGCAGGGGTGAACGACAGCAGGGCCGCGGCCGCGGTCGCCGTGGTGATGCTGCTGCTGCTCTTGTCGGGATCGACGTCCACGTAGCCGGCGCTGCCCGCGTACGCCACCGCCCCCTGGCGCAGGCTGCCGTCCACGCGCAGGTCCAGCGCGGCGTAGTCGCGCGTGGCGTTGATCAGGCGCACGCGAGACTTGGTGCGGTCGTCCTCCGCGGAATAACAGCCGGCCAACACGACCAGCGACAGCCACAGCAGCGGCGAGCGAACCCGGCGGGCAAGGGTCTCGAACATGACCAACCTCTCCGGCACCCGATCCGGGCGCGACAGGCGCGATCATGCCCCGTCATGCCCCCTCATGCCCCCTCATGCCTGGACATGTCTTGTGACACGCGGTTGCGATTCGCCGTCGCGCGGCCCTTACTTAGTTAGCGCGCCGGCTCGGGCTGGCCAGCTTCAAGGCTCAGCCTCCAACTGCTCAGCTGAAGCTGCACCCAGGCCGCCACGGGCAACTGCGCGGACACGGCGTCGCCATTGGCGTGCTCGCTGATGCACAAACCCTCGCGCAGGTCCTGGCTGGAGTCGAACCAGCCGCAACGGCGCTCGTCTGCCGCGTCATCGGCAGCAAGCTCCTCCGGCCCAAGTGCCTTGCACCCCGAGCGGCGCCAGGTGCGCAAGCCGGCCCAGCCGGCACAGCGGGCCCAGGCGCGTACGCCACGGCGGATCCACCAGGGCAGGCGGCTGCGAGTTGTGGGGCGACGTGAGAAGGATCGGCTCATGAGACGGGGCCTCCGACGGCAGGGGTGTTGATCGGGTCGACATCGCGTGCGGGTTGCTTGTGGCCAGGGTCGGCCGGCGATGTCGATGCCGCCATGCTCGGCCGCCCGGGCCGCCGCTCCCATCACCCCGAGGTCGGCGCCCAGGGGGCCCCCGCACGGGGGGGACACGTCGACATCGGCCCTGCAGGCGCCCATAACATCGCACGATGTGCGGGCGCTACGTCGTGGCCTACGACCCCGAGACCCTGGTGTCGGGGTTCTCGGTGTTGCGCGTGCCGGTGTTCCCCAAACGCTGGAACGTGGCGCCTCAGTCCGAGGTGCCTGTGATCTACGAGACCCGCGAGGGCGAGCGCATCGCCGAGCTGATGCGCTGGGGTCTTTTGCCGTCCTGGGCAAAAGACCCCGCGCTGGGCAACAAGCTCAACAACGCGCGCGCCGAGGGTGTGTTCGACAAGCCCTCGTTTCGCCAGGCCGTGCGCCGGCGCCGCTGCCTGCTGCCCGCCAGCGGCTACTACGAGTGGCAGGCCACGGCGGCGGGCAAGCAGCCGTGGTTCATCTCCGCCAAGGGCGGCGCGCCCGGCAGCGAGCCGCTGGCCATGGCGGGCCTCTTCGAAGCCTGGCGCAGCGCGCCCGACGCGCCTTGGCTGCTCACCTGCTGCGTGCTCACCTGCGAGGCCAATGCGCTGATGGCGCCCATCCACGAACGCATGCCGGTGCTGGTGGCGCAGCGCAACTGGGCGACCTGGCTCTCACGAGGGGTGCAGGACGTCGAGACCATTGCGCCGCTGCTGGCCGTGCCCGCCACCGAAGGGCTGCAGGCCTGGGCGGTGTCACGCGCCGTCAGCCGCAGTTCTAGCGAAGGGCCGGAGCTGGTGGAGCCTTTGCAGGCCGCCTGAGCGGCCAGGCTGTCAACGGCCGAACGGCTTCACGCCCAGCAGGGCGCCATGGGCCCAGAACGCAATCAGCGCCCACGCCACCACGCCCACGAGCAAGGTCACCATCGTCGGCGCCAAGCGGCCGGCGGCCGGCGCGGCACCGATGAGGCGGTCACGAGCGCGCGCGGCGCGGAAGTCGAGCAAGGCCCACACCAGGAAGGCGCCGAACAGCACCGCTTCATGGAGCATCTGGTTGCTCACCAGGTGCGCAAAGGCCCAGACCTTGATGCCGAGGATCATCGGATGCTTCAGACGCGCCTTGATCTGGTTGCCCGGCACGTAGGCGGCGCTGATCATCACCAGCGCCACCAGGTTGAGCAGCGCGGCGAGGTGACGCGTCCACACTGGCGGCGCCCACAGCAGCATCGGCTGCGCCCGTGCCGCGGCATAGCCGACGACGATGAGCGCCAGGCCCACCAGCGACAACACCGAGTACGCGCCCTTCCAACCGTTGGGGCCCAGGCGCGCGACCATCGTCGTGCGCCAGCCCTCGGCGAAGATGCGCACCGAGTGCACGCCAAGGAAGATCACAAGGCCGAGTACGAGCAGGGTCATGGGTGTGGTCTCCTGGGCTTATGGGCTTGTGGGCTTATGGGCTGCATCGTAGCGACGGCGGCTCGCACCACCCTTGGGGCCACCCTCAGCCACAATCGCGCCCCCGACAGCAGCAGCGCGCGTTGCAGCCTTCTTCGCCCATGCAAGTCTTCGACGCCACCGCCGTGCGCGAGCGCTGTCCCATGCCCGCACTGGTGCAGGCGCTGCGGCGCGCCTTCACCGAGGGCGCCGCGGTGCCGCAACGGCACGCCCACGCGCTGCCCGGTGGTGCCAGCGTGCTGCTGATGCCCGCATGGCGCGAGGCCGGCCGCCTGGGCGTCAAGACGGTGACCGTGTGCCCGGGCAACGGGGCCCTCGGGCTGCCCGGCGTGCACGGCCTGTACAGCCTCTTCGACGCACGCACCGGTGTGCCGCTGGCCGTGCTCGACGGCAGCGAGCTCACTGCGCGCCGCACTGCCGCGGCGAGCGCGCTGGCCGCCTCCTACCTGGCACGCAACGATGCGAAGCGACTGCTCGTGGTAGGCGCCGGCCGGGTGGCGGCGCTGCTGCCGGAGGCCATGCGCACAGTGCGTCCGGGGCTCTGCGAAATCTCCGTGTGGGCGCGCCGCCACGAGGCCGCCGCGACCCTCGCCGCGCAGTGGCGCGCACAAGGCCTGCCCGCGCGGGCAGCCACCGACCTCGCCACGGCGGCCCGCGGCGCCGACATCGTGAGCTGCGCGACGCTGTCGACCGCGCCGCTGGTGCAAGGCGCCTGGCTGGACCAGGGAACGCACCTCGATCTCATCGGCAGCTTCTCGCCCACGATGCGCGAAGCCGACGCAGCCTGCTTCGCGCAGGCCCGGGTCTACGTCGATACCGCCGAGGCGCTGGCCAAGGCGGGCGATGTGTTGCAGGCCATCGCCGAAGGCGCACTGGCCGCCGACCGTGTCGTGGGCGACCTGGCCGACCTCGTGCGAGGCCGCTGCCGCGCTCGTGAGGGGCACGACGAGCGCACGCTGTTCAAGTCGGTGGGCAACGCCATCGAGGACCTGGCCGCCGCCGAGCTGGTGCTCGATGGGCCGGGATAATGCTCCTCTCCGGCCCGCCGCCGACCGCTGGCGCCACGCGCGCCCCACACCATGTTCAAACGCCTTGTCCTGCCGCTGGTCGTGATCGTCGCCCTTGCTGCCGTGTTCTTCTGGGCCGCCTGGAGCTGGAGCTACTCCGCTGGTGAGCGCGCCGGCTGGGTGCAGAAGCTGTCCAAGAAGGGCTGGGTCTGCAAGACCTGGGAAGGCGAGCTCGCTCTTGTCTCCCTTCCGGGCACCACCGCCGAGAAGTTCTTCTTCACGGTGCACGACGAGGTGGTGGCGCAGCAGATCACGCGCCACATCGGCAAACGTGTGGCGCTGCACTACGAAGAGAAGGTCGGCCTGCCGACGAGTTGTTTCGGCGAGACGCGGCACTTCGTCAAGGGCGTCACGTTGGCTGACGAGATCCCGATCGGGCCAGGGGTCGTCGTGCCCATACCGGCCGCGGGTCAGCCGCCTGCCGCGGCCCCGACAGCGGCACCGGCCACGCCCTCTGCGCCGCCCGCCCCCGCCGCCTCACGCTGAAGTCGACGCCCTCGGGGGCCGGCGGGGGACCGCGCCGGCCACACCGGCCGATCTCGCTCAATTGGTCCAGATGACCTTCTTGCGCGCCCCCACCCACTTCTCGTAGTGGCCGGCGTAGCGGTCTTCGATCTTGTTGCGCTTGACCTTGAAGGTCGGAGTGATGAGGTCGTTCTCCACCGTCCAGGCTTCGTTGGTGACGATCAGGCAGTCGAGCTGCTCGTGCGGGTCGAGCGTCTCGTTGATCGTCGCCAGATGCTCGGCGAGCGATCCCTCCAGCTCGCCGCGCCCAGCGGCGTCGGCAGCCTGTTTCGTGGCATCGATGTTCAGCATCAGCAAGGCCAGCGGCTGGCCCAGATTGGCGCCGGTCACGCAGCAGGCTTCGACCGCGTTGTGCATCACCAACCGGTCTTCGATGGGCGCGGGGGCGACGTACTTGCCCTTGCTGGTCTTGAACAGGTCCTTCACGCGGCCGGTGATCTTGAGGTTGCCCTCGCCGTCTAGCGCCCCCTTGTCACCGGTGCGCAGCCAGCCGTCTTCGGTGAGCGCGTCCTTGGTCAGGCCGGGCTCCTTGTAGTAGCCGAGCATCAGGCACGGCGCCTTCATCTGGATCTCGCTGGTGACGGGGTCCAGGCGGCATTGCACGCCGTCGTAGGGCAGGCCCACCGTGCCCGGGCGCTGCTTGCCGGGCAACGTGGCGTGGCTGACACCGCAGTTCTCGGTCATGCCGTAGACCTCCACGAGGTCCAGGCCCAGCTTGTTGTACCAGCGCAGCAGCGCAGGCGGCATGGGTGCGGCGCCACCGGCGGCGAAGACGCAGTCCTGCAGCCCGAGCGCGGTCAGGATCTTCTTGCGCACGATGCCGCGCAGGATGGGAATCTTGAGCAGGCGGTCGAGTTTGGCCGGCGGCATCTTGGCGCCGATGCCCTGCTGGAACTTCACCCACAGCCGCGGCACGCTGAAGAAAACGGTGGGCCGCGCACGCTGCAGGTCTTTCGTGAAGGTCTCCAGGCTCTCGGCGAAGTACACGTGCATGCCGGTGGCCAGCTGGCCATGCTCGACCAGCGTGCGCTCAGCCACATGCGCCAGCGGCAGGTACGACAGCATGCGCGCATCGGCGTTGATGGCCTGCACGCGTTTTAGGCCCGAGGTGACGCCCCAGGCGAAGGTGCCGAAGCTGTGCATCACGCCCTTGGGTGCGCCGGTGGTGCCCGAGGTGTACATGATGGTCGCCATCTCGTCGGCCGGGCGCACGGGGTTGCCCTTCAGCGGTTCGGCCTTGGCGACGATGTCTTCCCAGGCCGGGTAGTTCTTCTTCGCATCGGCCGGCGCGAGCGGGAGGCTGATGCAGGGCAGTCCGGCAGGCACGCCCGGTTTCATGGCCTCCCAGCCGTCGAGCTTGCCCACGAAGAGCAGTTTGGCGCCCGAGTGCTCGAGGATCTGGCGGATGGTTCCGGCGGCCAGCGTCGGGTACAGCGGCACGGAGACAGCACCGGCCATCCAGATGGCGAAGTCACTCATCATCCAGTGCGCGGTGTTCTTGGACAGCAGGGCCACCCGGTCGCCCGGTGTGATGCCCTGCGCCTTCAGGTGCGTGGCCATGCGGCGGGCCTGATCCATCACCTGGCGCCAGGTGTACTCGGCCACCTGGCCACCCCCCAACGGCTGCGTGTAGGCGATGCGATCGGGTGTCGTGTTCTCCCAGTGGTAAAGGCGCTGCAGGGCAAGTGAGCTGTCGTTGATGTCGGCCATGGCGATGGGTAGGCGCCTGTGGCGGGCGCCGCTGTTCGGGTAGGGGCGCCAGACTACGCGCCTGCGCGAGCCTTCGCCCTCGGGGCTTCCCGCACCCTGGCCACCCCTTTTCGGGTGTTGCGCAGCGGTCCGCCCGCGCAGCCGCCGGCTTTGAAGCGAGCTGGGTGCCCGCCGGATGACCGCCGCCGGATGACCGCCGCCGGGTACCGCCGCCGGGTGAGCGCTTCAGCGCCCGTGGCGCGAGGCGGCGTCGAGCTGTTCGTGCACCTGGCGCGCCACGCGCAGCAGGGCGGCAGCGTCCAGGTGGGCTTCCTCGGCGACGCGAGCCGTTTCGTCATCCAGCTGCTGGCTGTGGCACATGAGGCCATGGGCCACCACCGACAGGGCGCTGATGGGGCGCCGGGATTGATCCTCGGGCAGCGGGCCGCCCAGCTGGGCCAGCACATGCTGGCGTACGCTGGCCACCGCTGCCGGCGCCAGGCCCCAGCTTTCGCACAAGGCTGCGCCCAGCGCGTCGTGGCTGACGCCGAAGCCGGCATGCTCCAGCGTCACGAGGTCGCCGTCGTGGGCCGCTGCGCGCAGCATGGCGCGGTAGTGGTCGGGCGCATGGCGAAACAGCACCGCCTTGCCGCACTCCTCGAACAGCCCGGCCGAGTGCGCCGCCCAGGCATCCAGCCCCAGGCGCTGTGCCAGGCGCCCCATGACCAGGCCGCGCTGCCCGGCGCGGCGCCACAAGGGCTCCAATTCGACGGCAGGCGGAAAGGCCGCCCGCAGGCCCATCTCGAACGTGATGGCCGCGACCTCGCGCATGCCGAGGTAGGTGAGGGCCTGGTGCACCGTCTGCACACGTCCCTTGAGGCCGTACAGCGATGAGTTGACGGCCTTCATCACGGCAGAGGCCAGTGCCATGTCGCCCTCGATCAGCTCGGCGGCGGCAGCGAGGTTGATCTCGTCGTCGGCCATCAGAAGCGCAAGTTTGACCAGCGCATCAGGCTGGGCCGGGATCGCGATGTCGAGGCGGCGCAGATCGGGGTTGACGGACATGAGGCTGGCCACGGGAAGCTCCCCGATGGCACTGCTGGCGGTGGTGCCCCATGGTAGGCAACCGCCCTGCGGGCCACGGCCGCAATAGCGGGGTGATTGCGGGCCGGTTGCGCGCCGGTTATGCGCCGGTTGTGCGCCGGTTGTCGGCCGACCGCCGCCCGGTTGCCGGCCGATGCCGTGGCAAACAGCCGGCTGGCAAAGAAAACGGGCGCCGCGGTGGCGGCGCCCGTGCGGGGCATGGGGGTGATCCCCGTATGCGTCTATGTCTCCTCGGTCCCCCAAACGATCGGCCACTCACCCTGGGTTGCAGGGTCTGTGGCCTCACGCAAGTGCGGCGAATGTAGCCTCAGCCCCACCGAGGTGCATAAGGACTAACCCGGCGCCCGTTGCCGGTGCGCCGCTCCCCTCGTGCCCTCCCTGCCGCGCGCCCTGCCGCCCGCCCCGTCGCCCGCCCCGTCGCCCGAATTCGACGACACCGTCATTCGCTCAGCCCGAGCGCTGCGCGGCCACGATGAGCCGGGCCGCCCGCTCCGCGATCATCAGCGTCGGCGCATTCGTGTTGCCGCTGGTGATGGTGGGCATCACGCTCGCATCGGCAATGCGCAGGCCATGCAGGCCGCGCACACGCAATTGCGGGTCGGCCACGGCCGTAACGTCGTCCGCGCGCCCCATGCGGCAAGTGCCCACCGGGTGGAAGATGGTGGTACCGATGTCGCCGGCCAGCCGCGCCAGTTCCTCGTCGCCCTGGAACTGCACGCCGGGCTTCACCTCGCGCGGCCGGTAGCGCGCCAGAGCCGGCATGCCGGCGATGCGGCGCGTGAGCCGCAGCGAATCGGCCGCCACCTGGCGGTCTTCCTCGGTGCCGAGGTAGTTGGCCTGGATGCGTGGGGCGTCCTCGGGCCGCGCCGAGCGGATGCGCACATGGCCACGAGAACCGGGGTTGAGATTGCACACGCTGGCCGTGAAGGCGTCTTCACGGTGCAGCGGCTCGCCGAAAGCGTCGAGGCTCAAGGGCTGCACGTGGTACTCGACGTTGGGCCAGCGATAGCCCGGCGACGAGCGCGTGAAGGCGCCCAACTGCGAAGGCGCCATGCTCATCGGACCGCTTTGCGTGAGCAGGTACTGCAGCCCGATGCCTAGCTTGCCCCACCACGAGTTGGCGATCGTGTTCAGCGTCTTCACGCCCTCGACGGCGAAGACGGCGCGGATCTGCAGGTGGTCCTGAAGGTTCTCGCCCACGCCCGCCAGCTCGTGTGCGAGCGCAATGCCGTGCTCGGCCAACAGCGCCGCCGGCCCGATGCCCGAGAGCTGCAGGATCTGCGGCGTGCCCACCGCCCCGGCGGCCAGCACCACCTCGCCGGCCGCCCGCACCACCTCGTCGGGCGCGCCCGGCCCACGGCGCAGCGCCACGCCCACGGCCCGGCTGCCTTCGAGCAGGACGCGCGCCACCGTCGCCCCCGTACGCACGGTGAGGTTGGGGCGTTGCCGCACCGGCCTCAGGAATCCCTTGGTCGCGTTCCAGCGGATACCGCGCCGCTGGTTGACCTCGAAGTAGCCCACACCCTCGTTGTTGCCGCGATTGAAGTCTTCGGTGGTGGGAAGACCCGCCTCGCGGGCCGCGGCGGCGAAGGCATCGAGGATCTCCCAGCTCAGGCGCTGGCGCTCCACCCGCCACTCGCCGCCAGCACGGTGCCAGGGTGCGAAGCCGGGCTCGCTGGCGCGCCAGTGGTCCTCGTGGCTCAGGAAGTGCGGCAACACGGCGTCCCAGCGCCAGGCAGCGTCGCCCGTCACCTCGGCCCAGTGGTCGTAGTCACGCGACTGGCCACGCATGTAGATCATGCCGTTGATGCTGGAGCAGCCACCGAGCACCTTGCCGCGCGGATAGCGCAACTGGCGCCCGTTGAGGCCGGCATCGGGCTCGGTGACGTAGAGCCAGTCCGTGCGCGGGTTGCCGATGCAGTAGAGGTAGCCCACGGGGATGTGGATCCAGTGGTAGTTGTCCTCGCCGCCGGCCTCCAGCAGCAGCACCGTCTTCTTCGGGTCGGCGCTGAGCCGGTTGGCGAGCAGGCAGCCGGCCGTGCCGGCGCCGACGATGACGTAGTCGAAACTCTGGTTCACCCGGCCATGCTAGCCCGGCAACGCATGCTGTCGAACCGGGCATGCCAGTCCACGCGGCGCGTGAGCCAAACCCTTGTGGGCAGGCCCTACGCGCAAGGCGCGGCACAGCTCGAGGCCACTGCCATCGGGCAGGCCAGCCCGATGGCCGGGTCGTTCTCGACCAGCAGCACGCCCAGCAGCACGCGCTCGCGTGGGGTCATGGGCGACGCCTTCAGCGCATCGGCGCGCCGCCGAGCACGGGGAACAACTTCACCAGCCCGTCGGCCAGCAACTCCACCGCCATGGCCGCGAGCATGAGGCCCATCAACCGCGTCATCACATTGATGCCGGTGCGCCCGAGCACCTTGGCAATGCGCCCCGAAGCCGACAGCGCCAGGAAGGTCGCCACGCCGATCACGATCCCGTAGCCCATCAACACCGAGAGCTCCCAGACGTGGCGCGACTTCTCGGCGTAGATCACCACCGTGGAAATCGTGGCCGGCCCAGTGAGCAGCGGGATGGCCAGAGGCACCACCGCGATGCTCGCGCCCGCGTCGACTTTCTCGCGCCCGTCGGCCACGTCGTTGGGTTTGCTCTCGGCGGGCTGGGCGTTGAGCATGGCCAGCGAGCTGATCAGCAACAACGTGCCGCCACCGACCTGGAACGAGGCGATCGAGATGCCGAAGAACTCGATGATCTTGAGCCCCGCCAGCGCCGACAGGGCGATGACCGCGAACACCGACATCGAGGTCACCCGGATCGTGTGCCGGCGCTGTTCGGGGCTGAAGCCCTGCGTGAAGTGGATGAAGAAGGGCACCACACCGATCGGGTTGACGATCGCCAGCAGTGCGATGAGCGGCTTCAGCAGGTCCATGCCCGGGATCCTAGAAATCGAGCCTTGGGGGTTTACCCGGGGCACCAAAACAACAGTATCGCCGTGCCAACCTATACACAGGCACGCCCGCGAGTCGGATAATCGTCCAGTCTGTGTCTGGCAGCCGCGCCTCTTGCTGATAGGTTCACGCAGGGTTGAGCTCCGCATGGTTTACGTCGTTCTTCTAAAGGGCTCCCCGTGGGAAACAAGCTTTACGTAGGTAACCTGGCCTATTCCGTGCGCGACGAGTCGCTGCAACAGGCATTTGGGCAATTCGGCACTGTCACCTCGGCCAAGGTGATGATGGATCGTGAAACGGGCCGCTCCAAGGGCTTCGGCTTCGTCGAGATGGGCTCGGATGCCGAGGCCCAAGCGGCCATCAACGGCATGAACGGCCAAGCGCTCGAAGGCCGCGCCATCGTCGTCAACGAAGCACGTCCGCGCGAAGAGCGCCCGGGCGGCTTTGGCGGCGGCGGCGGTGGTCGCAGCGGCGGCGGTGGCGGCGGCAGCTACGGCGGTGGCGGTGGTGGTTACGGCGGTGGTGGTGGTGGCGGCGGCTACGGTGGCGGCGGCGGTGGTGGCCGCAGCCCCTACGGTGGCGGTGGCGGCGGTGGCCGCAGCCCCTACGGTGGTGGTGGTGGTGGCCGCAGCGGCGGCGGTGGCAGCGGCGGTGGTGGTGGCTACGGCGGCGGCGGTGGCAACCGCGGCGGCGGTGGTGGCCAAGGCGGCTACTGAGTCGTTTCTCACGCCGCCCTGGCGGCGCTACTGAAATCGGTCTACAGCGGGCGCTGACGGCTTTAGTCGTCGGCGCCCGCTTCATTGCGGGATCGTCTCGCGCAGCGCGTTCGGGCGGCCCTGTCAGGACTGATCAAGCTCGTTGCCGCGCCGCGGCTTGCGCTTCCTGCCCTGGAACATGCGGTCATAGATCGCATTGGGCAGGCTCCTCAGCACTGGCGCCACCATCGCCATCTGCCACGGAATGATGCGTCGGCTGGCACCGGCCGAGATCGCTTTCACCGCCCGCTGCGCAAAGGTGGCGGCGCTGATCAGGAACGGCATGCCGTAGGGGTTGCGCGCCGTCAGCGGCGTGGCGACGTAACCGGGCAGGATCGTCACCACGCGCACACCGCTGCCGCGGCACTCCACGCGCAGACTCTCGCAGTAGGCCACCACGGCAGCCTTGCTCGCGCTGTACGCGCCGTGCCCGGGCAGGCCGCGCAGCGCCGCCATGCTGGCCACGCCCACCAGCGTGCCGGCGCCGCGCTGGCGCATCGCCACAAGGAACGGGTGGAAGGTCGCCGCCACGCCCAGCACGTTGAGCGTGAGCGTGTCGCGCATCACGTCGAGGTCTACACGCTCGGTACTGTCCATGCCCACGCTGATGCCGGCATTGGCGATCACCACGTCGGGCAAACCCTGCCGTTCGATGCAGGCCCGCGCGGCCGCAATGACGCTGTCGGCATCCGCGACATCGGCGCCGTAAGCGACACACCGCGACGCGTCCAGTCCCTGTGCGAGCGCCCAATCCCGCAGCGCGCCCTCGCGCCTCGCCACCAGGGCAAGGCGCCACCCCAGGCGCGCATAGTGCGCCGCCAGCGCCTGGCCGATGCCGCTGGAGGCGCCGGTGATGAACGCCAGTGGCGCGCGCGCGCCCGTCGAGGCTGTGGTCATGGTCACATCACCTCCGCGGCTTGCCCGCCCAGCCTGCGTCGGTGCTCGGCAACGGCACCGGCAGCCCGGGCCTGCCCTTGGGCGCCAGTATCGCGCGCACGGGCCCTTTGAAGTCGAGCTTCCTGCTCGCGTTGTCATATTCGATGCCGCCGGCGTTGAGTTCAGTGCCGCCGAAGCGCACGAACACCGGTCGGTCAGACCGTACACGCTCGGTGACCAGGAATGCATGCAGGAAGTCGCCGCGAATGAACAACGGGGCGCCTGCGGCATCGCGGCTCGTCACTTCGGCGCCGCCATACAGCTGGATCTCGCTGCCATCGCCATTGCCCAGCGCCCGCCTGGCCGTGGCCAGCGTCTCGCGGCCATCGACGGCGAAGATCCGTATCCTCGCTTCATCGATCTCCACGCGGCCGCTGTCGGAAAAGTGTCGCATCTGTTCACCCTCGATGCGCACCTTCAGCCGCCCGTCTGCCTCGAAGCGCTCGAGCGCAAAGCCGCGCATGGTGTAGTCGGGCTCGCTCCTTGCCGCGCGCGGTGCCATGGGCGGCTCGGGCACGGGCGTGTTCTTCACCAACCACCACGTGGCCAGCGCGATGAGCACCATCAACAGCAGCGGCAGATAGGCCGAGAGCCCGTCACGCAAGCGCAGATGCCAGGGCACGCGGCCGCCGCGAGCCGCGCCGGGCGCGCCAAGTGCATCCGCCGCCGGGCCCAGCGAGATGGGCACCTCGGGCAGATCGGGCAGGTGCAGTTCGACCGACATCGGATGCGCCTGTCGCCGCGCCGCTCAGCGCGCGTCCAGCGTCAAGCCGCTGCCGCCGTGTGCGGCCAGCAACGTGGCGTAGCGCCCGTTGGCCAATAGCAGCAGATCGCAGAACTCACGCGCCGCGCCATGTCCACCGCGCGCGGCGGTGACGTGGTGGACCGCCGCGCGCACCTCGGCATGCGCGTTGGGCGGCGCGGCGGCAAAGCCGGCACGCGCCAGCAGCGGCAGGTCGGGCCAGTCGTCGCCGATGGCTGCTACATCAGGCCACCCGATGCCAAGCACAGCCAGCAAGTCCTCGGCCGCCGCCAACTTGTCCGCCGCTCCGTAGACGGCTCGCGACAAACCCAGGTCGGCCACGCGCCGGCGCACCGCCGCGCTGTCGCGCCCGGTGATCACGACTGGCTCGATGCCGCCGGCGCACAGCAGCTTCAGCCCGTGGCCGTCGAGCACGTGGAAAGGCTTGAAGCCCTCACCCTCAGCGTCGATGAAGAGCGTGCCGTCAGTGAGCACGCCGTCGACGTCGAAGATGGCCGCCTTCATGCCGAGCCCGCTGCCTTGCGCGCGCAGCAACAGTTCAGGCGGAAAGCTCAGTGCGGGTTGCATCTCAGCTCAGCGGGCGAACGCGTGGCCGCCCAGGAGGGAGGCGGCACCGACGCTTCGAAAGCGGCCATTCAAATCACCTTGGCGCGCATCAGGTCGTTGGAGTTCAGTGCGCCCGCCAAAAGCCCGGCAGCATCCACCACGAGCACACTCGTCACACGGTGTTGCTCCATCACGCCAGCAGCATCGACTGCGAGCGCGTCCTCGCGCACGAGGCGCGGGCTGCGGTGCATGACCATCGCCGCCGTGAGGCGCCCGAAGTCGCGCTCACCACGCTCGATAAGGCGGCGCAAGTCGCCATCGGTGAAGATGCCCAGCGGCCACCCGGCCTCGTCGACCACCGCGGTGAAGCCCAGGCCCTTGCCCGTCATCTCGCGCAGCAGCTCGTTGAAACTCGCGCCCGGGGCCACGCGCGGCACGGCCCCGCCGCTGCGCATGAGGTCGCGCACGTGCATGAGCAGCTTGCGCCCGAGGGTGCCGCCCGGATGCGAGCGCGCGAAATCTTCCTCGCGAAAACCGCGCGCGTCCAGCAGCGCCACGGCCAGCGCATCACCGAGCGCCATCTGCGCTGTTGTGCTCGCTGTGGGCGCGAGGTTGAGCGGGCAGGCCTCCTCGGCCACCGCACTGTCGAGCACGATGTGCGCGTGTCGCGCGAGGGTGGACTCGGAATTTCCCGTCATCGCCACCAGCACCACGTCCAAACGGCGCATGGCCGGCAGGATGACACCGAGCTCGTCGCTCTCGCCGCTGTTGGAAAGCGCCAGCACCACGTCGCCGTCCAGCACCATGCCGAGGTCACCGTGGCTGGCCTCGCCCGGGTGCACGAAAAATGCCGGCGTGCCGGTGGATGCGAGCGTGGCGGCAATCTTGCGCCCGACGTGGCCGCTCTTGCCCATGCCCATCACGACGACACGGCCACGGCACTCGAGCATCGCGCGCATCGCAGCGACGAAGCCAGCCGCCGCCGCCTGCCGCAGGTGGCTGGCCAGGCCCAGCAAGGCGCGCGACTCGATCTCGAACGTGCGCACGGCCAGCGCCAGCGCACGTTCGGCATCGAAGTTGATCGGGGCGCTCATCGTCGCGGTTCGAATGCGTGCCTGCTCGGGCCGGTGTAGAGGTGGGACCGCGGCGCCGAAGGCTACTGCCCCTCGCATACGATCGGGTCGCATTCTAGGCACCGCCCCGCCTTGGCCTCCACGCTCGAACTCGTGCTGCTGTACCTTGTCGCCGCAGTGCTCGGCGTGGTGGCCTGCCGCTCGCTGAAGCTGCCACCGATGCTGGGCTACCTCGTGGTGGGCGTGCTCATCGGCCCGCACACGCTGGCCATGACGCAGGACAGCGACGCGGTGAAGTACCTCGCCGAGTTCGGCGTCGTGTTCCTGATGTTCGTGATCGGGCTGGAGTTCAACCTGCCCAAGCTGCGCAGCATGCGCACGCTGGTTTTCGGCCTCGGGCTGCTGCAGGTGCTGCTCACGATGGCCGGCACGCTCGCCGGCCACGCGCTGCTTGTGCTCGGCTGGCAGGCGATCAGCGGCCAGCCATGGGAGATGTCTTGGCGCGGAGCAGTCGTGCTGGGCGGTGCCATGGCCATGAGCTCCACCGCCATCGTCGTCAAGCTGATGGCCGAGCGGCTGGAACTGGAGAGCGAGCACGGCCGGCGCGTGATGGGCGTGCTGCTGTTCCAGGATCTGGCCGTGGTGCCGCTGCTGGTGCTGATCCCGGCGCTGAAGTCACCGCCCGAGGAATTGATGGCCTCGATGGCCTGGGCCTTCGTCAAGGCCGCCGCCTTGCTCACCGTGCTGCTGGTGGGCGGCCAAAAGGTGATGCGCTGGTGGCTCACGCTGGTGGCGCGGCGCAAGAGCGAAGAGCTCTTCATCCTCAACCTGCTGCTCATCACGCTTGGGCTGGCCTGGCTCACCGAACACGCCGGCCTGTCGCTCGCGCTCGGCGCCTTCGTCGCCGGCATGCTGGTGGCCGAGACCGAGTACAAGCACCAGGTCGAGACCGACATCCGGCCCTTCCACGATGTGCTGCTCGGCTTGTTCTTCATCACCATCGGCATGAAACTCGACTGGCGACCAGTACTCGACCAGTGGCTGCTGGTGCTGCTGCTCACCACGGCGCCGGTGGTGGCCAAGGCGGCGCTGGTAGCGGCGCTCGCGCGCTCGTTTCGCGCCGCACCGGGCGTGGCGTTGCGCACCGGCCTGTACCTTGCGCAGGCGGGTGAATTCGGCTTCGTGCTGCTGGCGCTGGGCACCGACAACGGCCTCGTCGCGCCGCAGTGGGTGAGCCCGATCCTCGCGAGCATGGTGCTGTCGATGCTGGCCACGCCCTTTCTCGTCCTCTACAGCAACCGCATCGTCAACCGGCTCAGCGCCAGCGATTGGCTGATGCAGTCGGTGGCACTCACCTCCATCGCGAAGAAGTCGATGGCCGCCGAGCGCCACGTCATCATCTGCGGCTACGGCCGCAGTGGCCAAAACCTGGCGCGGCTGCTCGCCAAGGAGCACATCCCCTACATGGCGCTGGACCTCGACCCCGACCGCGTGCGCCAGGCCGCGGCGGCCGGGCAGAGCGTGGTCTTCGGCGACGCAGCACGGCTGCAAAGCCTGATGGCCGCGGGCCTCGCGCGCGCAAGCGCCGTGGTGGTGAGTTACCACGACACGCTCTCGGCGCTGAAGATCCTGGCCCAGGTGCAAAGCCACGCGCCCAAGGTGCCGGTGATCGTGCGCACGGTTGACGATACCGACATCGACCGCTTGAAGGCCGCCGGTGCCACCGAGGTGGTGCCCGAAGCCATCGAAGGCAGCCTGATGCTGGCCGGCCACGCGCTGGCGCTGGTGGGCGTGCCGATGCAGCGCGTGATCCGCATCACCCGCGATGCGCGTGATGCGCGCTACAGCCTGCTGCGCGGTTACTTTCACGGCGCCGACGACGACACCGTGGAAGAGCTCGAGCAAGCACGCTTGCAAAGCGTGACCTTGCCCGAGGCCGCCGCCTGCCTGGGCCAGACGCTCGACGCCCAGGCCCTGCACGCGGTGGGCGTGAACGTGGTGTCGATCCGCCACGCCAGTGGCGGTGTGGCCGAGCCAGACGCGGCGCACCGCTTGAGCGCGGGCGATACGCTGGTGCTCTCGGGGCTGCCCGAGCCCCTGGCTCTCGCCGAGGCGAAGCTGCTCGGCCAAGGCTGATAGCACCGCGCACCGCCCGGCGGGCGCTCACAGCGCGATGCGCGCTCGATCGCGGGCGGTGAGCGCGAGCAGCGCCGCTGCGCCCGCAGCCTCGCCGGCAATCCGGCCACTGGGCACCATGCTGCGGCGTCCGCGCCCTATGATGGGCTCATGACTGGCCAGGCCCCAGAGTTGCTGCTGCAGGACCCCGGCGCCTACATCCAGGCGCACATCCGCACCGTGCCCGACTGGCCCGAGAAGGGCGTGATGTTCCGCGACATCACGCCGCTGCTGTCGAACCCGCGCGTCTTCCGCGTCCTCATCGACCAGTTCGTGCACCGCTACTTCAGCCCGCGGCCCGATGCCATCGCCGGGCTCGATGCGCGCGGCTTCATCATCGGCAGCGTCGTCGCCTACGAGCTTGGCGTGGGCTTCGTGCCGATCCGCAAGAAGGGCAAGCTGCCCTTCACGACGGTGGCGGAGACCTACGAGCTCGAATACGGCAGCGCCACCGTGGAGATGCACACCGACGCCGTGAAGCCCGGCGACCGCGTGGTGCTGATCGACGACCTCATCGCCACCGGCGGCACCATGATGGCCGGGCGCAAGCTGCTCGAGCGGCTGGGCGCGAAAGTGATCGAAGGCGCGGCCATCGTCGACCTGCCCGAACTCGGCGGGTCGAAGAAGCTGCGCGAGAGCGGGTTGGCGCTGTTCACGCTGGTCGATTTCGAAGGGCACTGAAGAGAGAGCCCGCCGCTGCTTGTCACCGCCCCGTCGCACGAAGCCGGCAGGATGATGGATCGCCCTTGCGTCACCTTGCCAATGGGTCGTCACCCCAGGGCCCGAGGATCTTCCCGATGAATCTGCGCAGAACCGTCCTTTCGCTCGTGGTGGCCCTGCTGCTGCCCTTCGCAGCGCCAATCGCGCAGGCGCAGGCGCAGGAGTGGCCGAACAAGCCCGTGCGCGTGATCGTGCCCTTCCCGCCGGGGGGCGGCACCGACACCGTGGCGCGGCCGCTGACGGCCAAGCTCACCCAGCTGACCGGCCAACAGTTCAACATCGACAACCGCGGCGGCGCCGGCGGCACCATCGGCGCGGCCATGGCGGCCAAGTCGCCGGCCGACGGCTACACGGTGTTGCTGGCGCCGGTGCACCTCGCCGTGGCCGTGTCGGCCTACAAGAGCCTGCCCTACGAGTTGGAGAAAGACCTCCTGCCGGTGACCACCGTGGCCATCTTTCCTGACGTTTTGGTGGCCGCCACCCGCGTGCCGGCCAAGACCCTGCCGGAGCTGATCGCGTACGCGAAGGCCAACGCGGGCAAGATCAACTGCGGTTCGGCCGGCAACGGCACCACGCGGCACCTCTCGTGCGAGATGTTCAACATCGCCGCTGGCATCAAGGCCCAGCACGTGCCCTACAAGGGCACGGGCCCGGCGACCACGGCGCTGCTCGGTGGCGAGATCGACTACATCTTCGAGGCCCTGGGCAGCGCGGCGCAGCACATCCGCGGCGGCAAGCTGCAGGCGATAGCAGTCACGTCGTCCAAGCGCTCTCCCTCGTTCCCGGACATCCCGACGGCCAGCGAGTCGGGGCTGCCCGGCTTCGAGGTCACGTCGTGGTACGGCCTGTGGATGCCGGCCGGCACGCCGCAGGCCGCAGTGCGCCGCCTGCACGCACTCGTCATCAAGGCCTTCGAGGACGCCGAGATGCGCGAGCTGTGGTTCAAGCTCGGCGCCGAGCCCGGCGGCGCCCCGCCCGAGGCCTTTGCCGGCTTCGTGCGCACCGAGGTCTTGAAGTGGGGCAAGGTGGTTCGCGAGGCGGGCATCACGATCGAGTAGCGCCAGGGGCCGTCGCGGGGCGTGGCGGGGCGGGGCCCCCCGCGCGGCGAGCGCGGGGGCAACGATCGCGCCGAACGTCGAGCGCCGACAAGTCCACCGGCGCCAGGCCCTGCTCCACTGGCAGGCCCCGCTGGCCCAAGGCCTCGGGTGCAGGCAGTGCCCGCCCGGCGGCAGGTGGTGCTGCCGCGGCTTCGCATGCAAGCCGCCCGAGCCATGCCGCGTTGGAGCCACCATGATGCTGCAAGCCCGTCACTATCTCCGTTCACTCGCGCTGGCCGGCATCCTCGTGCTGGCGACGGTGCCCGCTGCGGCGGCCGACACCCCGGCCGCCCTGCT
Source organism: Burkholderiales bacterium (assembly GCA_031401195.1). Taxonomy (GTDB): domain Bacteria; phylum Pseudomonadota; class Gammaproteobacteria; order Burkholderiales; family Burkholderiaceae_C; genus Rubrivivax. Next base: position 4,313 of record JANNRI010000184.1, on the reverse strand, counting down.
TGCCGTCTACAGCGCCAAGGCCGGCCGCACCCCGGCACCCGAGCTCGGCAGGAAGTTCTTCGTCACCAACTTCGGGCGCGAACTCGGCTTCAGCTGCGCCTCCTGCCACACCGAGGCGCCGACACGTGCCGGCAAGGACCAGGTGACCGAAAAGGCCATTGCACCCCCGGCACCCGCGGCCAATCCGAAGCGCTTCACCGACCGCAAGCGCGTGGAGAACATGTTCCGCATGAACTGCCAGGACGTCGTCGGCCGTGAATGCACGGCGGCGGAGAAGGCCGACGTGCTCGGCTGGCTGGAGTCGCTGAAGCCTTGAGGGCTTAGCTGGCCCGCGGCGCCTCGCCGCCAAACCTGCCCGCCATGCTCTGCTGCCACACATGCTCGTACAGCATCTTCGCCATGGCGTCCTTGTCCTCGGGCGTGTACGGAGGCTCTGGCAGGAGGAAGACCCGGTCGAGGATGACCGTCTCCACTTCGGCCCGCGTCTGTTCCTTCTCGGTCCACCGGTCCAGCGGGCCAATGATGCGCAGCAACTCGGCCAGCAGTTCCCGGCTCGACTGCTTGATGCGCTCGCGCTCGGTGGCAGCCAACGTGGTCTTCTGCATCAGGTCGAAGATCGCCAGCTCGCTTTCGCTCAAGCCTTCGCGCACAGCGCGGCGCTGCTCGTCGTCCATGCTCTTCGACAGCGCCATCAACTGCGCGAAGATCTCTTCAATCGTCGCCCGGTCCTTGTCCTGGTTGTACGCGGCCACGATTTCCCGGTACTTGACCTCGTAGTTCATCCGCGTCGGGTTCTGGGCCAGCAGAAGCAGCAGCTTGCGTTCCACCAATTGCCGGATGTCCTCGATCGCCGTGGCCTTGTGCTTCACCTTCTTGGCGAACTCGTCGCGCAGCTTCTCCAGGTCGATGCGTGACAGGTCCACCGTCAGGCCCTGCGCCTGGTCCTCGCCCGGCGCGTCGGCCTTGATCGCCTCGTTGACGATGCGGTGCAGCGCCTTCAGCAAATCGGAAATGTCGGCGTCGTCGCGCTTCTCGGCCAGCTTCTTGTAGATCGCTTCGATGTTGTCGTGCCGCTCGGCATACTGGTGAACAGTCGGCTCGGTCACCAGCGCCTTGAAGCGCATGAAGATCGCCCGTGCCAGGATCTCGAAGCGCTGGCGCGAGTGGTCAGCGCCGGCGGGCTTGTCGCCCGAAACCGGAGGCGCAGGCGTGGCGCCGCCGGCCGTGGGCGCGGGCGCGGGCGCGTTGATGGCTTCCACGGCGGCGGCCAGCGCCGCGATGCGTGCCCAGCCCTTGGCGCCGACCAGCCGGTTCGGCTCGAAGCCCCGCGCCCGCAGGAACGATTCGGCCTCGCCGATCGCATCGTCCAGCGCCGCGACCCGTTCCTGCAGCGGCGCCACGATCTCGGCTGACCCTGTGGCGTCGTCACCCAGCGCGTACTGCGCCAGCGCGGCGCGCAGGCTGGCGAGCATGCCGTTGTAGTCCACCACCAGGCCGAAGTCCTTGCCCGGGAAGCGCCGGTTGGCGCGTGCGATGGCTTGCATCAGCGTGTGCGCCTTCATCGGCTTGTCGATGTACAGCGTCGACAGGCACTCCACGTCGAAACCCGTCAGCCACATGGCACACACCACCGCCACGCGGAAAGGATGCGCCGGGTCCTTGTAGGCGGTCTCCACGTCCACCCGCTTGCCATCGGGCGTCTCGAAGCCCTGCTTCATCAGCGCGCGATGCGCAACGATGTCGAAGCCCCACCGCTTGAACTCCGCCACCTCGCCCTGGGCCTCGCTGACGATCAGCCCGAGGATGGTCGCTTCCAGCCACTGCGCCTGGGCCAGCAAGCGGTCGCGTTGGGCGTGCAGTTGCTGGCGCATGTCGGCGTCATCCGCCGCGTCGATCTCCGCCTGCTTGTCGCCGGCTGCCTGGCGCACCGCCGTAGTCTTGACCAACCACAGAGGCTTGATCATCGCCAGCATGCGCGCGCAGGTCACCTTGTCGATGCAGACGAGCAGCGCCTTGCCCGCCTCCCATCTGGCAGCGCAGTGCTCGACGAAGTCGTGCGCAATCTTCAGCAGCCGGTCATCGGCAGTGATGACCTCGTAGTCCTTCCCCAGCAGTTTCTGCAGCTTGGCTTGCTGGTCGGCATCGAGCTCGGCGTTCTCGATGGCGGCTGCGATCCTCTCGTTGAGGTCTCTTCGCGCCACACCCAGCTTCTCACCGCGGTTTTCGTAGACGAGCCGTACGGTGGCACCGTCCTCCTCAGAACGCTTGAAGTCGTAGCGCGAGACATAGTCGCCGAAGATGCGCTTGGTGAGTTGATCGTTCTTGAACAGCGGCGTGCCGGTGAAGCCGATGAAGGCTGCATTCGGCAGCGCGACGCGCATGTTGCGCGCCAGCCGGCCAGCCTGCGTGCGGTGCGCCTCGTCCGAGATCACGATGATGTCGTCGCGCTCGCTGTAGGGCGCGTCGGGCCTCACGTCCTGGTTGAACTTGTGGATGAGGCTGAAGACGTAGCGGTGGTTCTGTCCCAGCAGTTCGCGCAGCGTGTCGCCCGATTCAGCCCGCGGCGTGGCCGGCGGCACCACGCCACAGCCGACAAAGGTCTTGTAGATCTGGCTGTCCAGGTCGTTTCGGTCGGTCATGAGCAGGAAAGTGAAGTTGCCCGGCACCGTGCGCCGCACCTTCTCTGCGAAGAACAACATCGAGTACGACTTGCCACTGCCCTGCGTGTGCCACACCACGCCCAGGCGGCCCAGTTGCGGGTGCGCTCTCTCGATGAGCGTGATCTCTCTCGGTGCCCGGCCCGGCGCCACACCTTCGGCGGCATGGAGCACCGCCAGCGACGGCGCATTGGCTGCGTCGCCCATCGCGTCGGCATCGAGTGCACTCGGCTCGGCCAGCGGAATCGTCACCACCCGGTGGCGGAGGCGCTCGTCCGGTGGAATCTGCGCCTTCAGCTCCTCTTGCCGCACCACGGCGGCCACGGCCCGGTTGACGCCCATCACCTGGTGGTTGCGCGCCACCACCTTGCGTACTGCGCCGGCCCGGCTTTCGTCGAAGACGATGAAGTTCTCCAGCAGATCCAGCAGGCGGCTGCGCGCCAGCATGCCGTTCAGCAGCACCTCGGCCGCCACGCTCCCCTTGTCGGTCTCTTCCAGTCGCTTCCACTCGGCGTAGTGGTCCCAGCCGCTGGTGACCGAGCCGTAGCGCGCCGCATGACCATTGCTCACGACGATGAAGGCGTTGTGGTGGAAGGCGTGGGCGATCACGTTCTCGTCCAGGTAGTCCTTCAGGTTGCCCTCGTAGGCGGCGCGCACGTTCACGTACACCGCCTTCAACTCGATGAAGACCAGCGGCAGGCCGTTCACGAAGCAAACCAGGTCGGCGCGGCGGTTGTAGCTGGGCGTGCGCAGGCCGGTGATCTTCAACTCGCGCACGGCCAGGAAGCGGTTGTTCAGCGGGTCGCGGAAGTCGATCACGCGGGCCTGCGTCTGGCGCAGCTGCCCGGCCCCGTCGCGCCAGCGCACGGGCACGCCATCGCGCAGCAGCGCATGGAAGCCCCGGTTGTGCTGAACCAGCGAGCGGGTGGGGTCATGCAGCGTCAGCGCCGCCACGGCATCGTCGATGGCGGCCGGAGGCAGTTCCGCGTTCAGCTTGACCAGCGCCGCCCGCAGGTCACGCACCAGCACCGCGTCGCGCGTGTCCTTGCGGCCCAACGTGCCGTCGGGGCCGAAGGTCTCCTGGTTCCAGGCGTAGATGCTTTCCCAGCCCAGCGCGTTTTCCAGGTGGTCGGCAATGGTGGCCTGCACCAGCCGGTCTTCGCTGTTGATGTCGGTATAGGCCACGGATAGGCCGCTGGCTGACCAAAGGCGGCTAAAGGACAGCCGAGCAGCGGTTCACGGACATGGGCCGGCGAGTGTCCTTTACTTTTTCCAGGCGGATCAACCACTTGCGCCGCTGGGCATGAACTCCATCACCGCCCGGCCGTCGATTCCGAGCCTCAGGCGCAGCCTGCGAGGTCAAGCCGCCGCGCGCAGACGTTCGTGCGGCACCGCGCTGGCCGAGACCGGCCGAAGCTGATTGGCCTCCAGCGTTTCCACGCCGATCGTGCGGCCGTCGAGGCTCATGAACTCGATCACAAAGGCGGCCCCTGCGGCGTGAACATGCACGACCACGCCCACGTCCCCGGGTTCCAGCCCCAGCGCAGGCAGGGGGCAGGCCAGCACCACCTGATCGTGTTCCCGATACATCACGTCTCCTGGTTGGGCTAGGCCGGATAGGCCGTGATCAGCCGGACGCCCGCGGCCCCATTGTCG
>JANNRI010000183.1:0-5541 GCA_031401195.1 Burkholderiales bacterium | reverse complement strand
AGCGACCCCGCGCACCTCGTGCCCAGCCACACCAAGTTCAGCGACCAGCTGAAGATGCTGAAAGACCCGAAGGTGGTCAAGTACTGCCAGTACTACAGCATCGTGTTCGGCGGCTACGTGGCACTCAGCCTGTGGATGGTGCAGTACTACGTCGGCGAGTTCGGCCTCGACATCCGCATCGCGGCGCTGCTGGCTGCGTGCTTCAGCCTGCCGGGTGGCGTGTTGCGCGCCTTCGGCGGCATCTTGTCGGACAAGTTCGGTGCCCACAGCATCACCTGGTGGGTGATGTGGGTGAGCTGGATCTGCCTGTTCCTGCTGAGCTACCCGCAGACCGACATGACGATCCTCACCGTCAACGGGCCGCGCACCTTCCACATCGGCCTCAACGTCTATGCCTTCACGGCGCTGATGTTCATCCTGGGCATCGCCTGGGCCTTCGGCAAGGCCAGTGTCTTCAAGTACATCAGCGACGACTACCCGCACAACATCGGCGCCATCAGCGGCATCGTCGGCCTTGCCGGCGGCCTGGGCGGCTTCGTGCTGCCCATCCTCTTCGGCGCCCTGATGGACCTGACCGGCATCCGCTCCAGCGCCTTCATGCTGATGTACGCGGTGGTCTGGGTGTCGCTGATCTGGATGTACTGGACCGAGGTGCGCAAGACCCAGGTGATGGGTGAACACGCCCCCGCCTCCCCGCTGTCGCGCAGCTTCTCGCGTTGAACCTGTCTTCGAAAGCCACGAGATGAACACCACCACAAACACGGCCTCGCCGCAACGCAGCAGCGCTGCCGATGTCAGCGACTGGCGCCCCGAGGACGAGGCCTTCTGGAACAGCACCGGCAAAAAGATCGCCTACCGCAACCTCTGGATCTCGGTGCCGGCGCTGCTGTGCGGCTTTGCGGTCTGGGGCATGTGGGGAATCATCACCGTGCAGATGCTCAACCTGGGCTTCCCGTTCACCCAGGCCGAGTTGTTCACGCTGACGGCCATCGCCGGCATCTCGGGTGCCACGATGCGCATCCCGGCCTCGTTCCTGATCCGCCTGGCGGGCGGCCGCAACACCATCTTCCTGACCACCGCCATGCTGCTGGCGCCGGCCATCGGCACCGGCATCGCGCTGCAGCACAAGGACTGGCCGCTGTGGGCCTTCCAGCTGATGGCGCTGTGGTCGGGCGTGGGCGGCGGCAACTTCGCGAGTTCGATGTCGAACATCAGCACCTTCTTCCCGAAGCGGCTGCAAGGCACGGCGCTGGGCCTGAATGCGGGGCTCGGCAATTTTGGCGTCACGACGATGCAGATCGTGATTCCGCTCGTCATGACGGTCGGCCTGTTCGGCGCCTTCGGCGGCGAGCCGATGACGCTGGTGAAGGACAGCGGCTGGATCTTCGGCAAGATCAAGGCCGGCACGCCGACGTGGATCCAGAACGCCGGCTTCGCGTGGGTGCTGTCGCTGGTGCCGCTGTCCATCCTGTGCTGGTTCGGCATGAAGAACCTGAAGACGGTGTCGCCCAACACCGGTTCGCCGATGGTGGCCTTCGCGAAGATCACTTACCTCTATTCGCTGGCCTTCGTGCCGTCGATCTTCATGCTCTGGCTGTACCTGCCCAAGCCCACCGGCCTCGGCCTGCTGAGCATGTGGGTGGCGATCCCGCTGGACATCCTGCTGGCGCTGGGCGTGATGAAGCTCGCGGCCTTCGGCGAGATGAAGGAGGGCGTGGCCAAGCAGTTCGCGATCTTCCGCAACAAGCACACCTGGGCGCTGACGGCGCTGTACATCGTCACCTTCGGCTCGTTCATCGGCTTCGCGATGGCGCTGCCGCTGGCCATCACCGTGATCTTCGGCTTCCAGCATGTGCCCGACGCCAGCGGCGTGCTGCAGCACACGCTGAAGAACCCGAACGCACCGTCGGCGCTGACCTACGCCTGGATGGGCCCCTTTTTCGGCGCCGCGGTGCGCCCGCTGGGCGGCTGGATCTCCGACAAGCTGGGCGGCTCCATCGTCACCCAGGTGATCTCGGTGGTGATGGCACTGGCCTCGGTGGCGGTGGGCTACATGATGATGCAGGCCTACGGCTCGGCCACGCCGGAGCAGTACTTCCCGATGTTCCTGGGCCTGTTCATGCTGCTCTTCTTTGCCAGCGGCATCGGCAACGGCTCGACCTTCCGCACCATCGGCGTCATCTTCGACCGCACCCAGGCCGGCCCGGTGCTGGGCTGGACTTCGGCCATCGCCGCCTACGGCGCCTTCGTCGCGCCGGTGGTCATCGGCGCCCAGATCAAGGCCGGCACGCCCCAGTTCGCGATGTACGGCTTCGCGGTGTTCTACGCCTTGTGCCTGGTGCTGAACTGGTGGTTCTACCTGCGCAGCAATGCGTATGTGAAGAACCCCTGAGACCCTGACCTGGACACGCCGTGGCCGCCATGCACGTCATTGCCCGCTGGACGCCCGAAGACCCGGGGTTCTGGGAACGCGACGGCCGCGGCGTGGCCACGCGCAACCTGTGGCTGTCGATCCCGGCGCTGACCTTGGCCTTCGCGGTGTGGATGGTGTGGTCGGCGGTGGTGGTGTACTTGCCCGCGGCGGGTTTCCATTACTCGACCAACCAGCTCTTCTGGCTCACGGCCTTGCCGGCGCTGTGCGGCGCCACGCTGCGCATCTTCTATGCCTTTGCCGTGCCCATCGTCGGCGGCCGGCGCTTCACCGCGCTGGCGACGGCGAGCCTGCTGCTGCCGGCGCTGGGCATCGGCTTTGCCGTGCAGGACCCCGGCACACCGTTCGAGGTGATGGTGGTGCTGGCGCTGCTGTGCGGCCTGGGCGGCGCCAACTTCTCCAGTTCGATGGCCCACATCAGCTTCTTCTTTCCAAGCGCACGCAAGGGCTGGGCACTGGGTCTGAACGCCGGCCTCGGGCACCTGGGAGTGGCCCTGGTGCAACTCGTGGTGCCGCTGGCGATCGGTATCGGCAGCTTCGGCGCCTTCGTCGGTGCTTCACAAGCCACGGCGGCGGGGCCGATGTGGTTGCAGAACGCCGGCTTCGTCTGGGTACCGTTCATCGCCGCCAGCGCCGTCGCGGCGTGGTTCGGCATGGACGACCTGGCCGACGCCCAAGCCAGCTTCTCCGAGCAGGCGGTGATCTTCACGCGCAAGCACAACTGGCTGATGTGCTGGCTGTACCTGGGCAGCTTCGGCAGCTTCATCGGCTTCTCGGCCGGACTGCCCATGCTCATCCAGAGCCAGTTCCAGCGCGATGACCTGATGCCACTGGCCTGGCTGGGCCCGCTCATCGGTGCATTGCTGCGACCCTTGGGCGGCTGGCTCGCCGACCGCTGCGGCGGTGCACGCATCACCTTCTGGAGCTTCATCGCCATGGCGCTGGGCGTGGCCGCGGTGCTGCAGTGCCTTCCACACAGCGGGCAAGGCGGCCATTTCACGGGCTTCCTCGCCGCCTTCGGCGTGCTGTTCGCAGCGGCGGGCATGGGCAATGGCAGCACCTTCCGCATGATCACCCACATCTTCCTGACCGAGCGCCGGCGCGCTGCGCCAGCACTGCCCTCAGCGCAGGCGCAGGCGGCGAAAGTGGGCAACGTGGAGGCCGCGGCGGTACTGGGCTTCGCCAGTGCCATCGGCGCCTACGGTGGCTTCTTCATCCCGAAGAGCTACGGCACTTCGATTGCGCTGACCGGCAGCCCGGCAGCGGCGCTGCAGTTCTTCATCCTCTTCTACGCATCGTGCATCGCACTGACCTGGTGGTACTACAGCCGCCGCCATGCGTCGATGCCCTGCTGATCAGATCGCGACTTCCCCAAGGACAACACCATGAGCCACTTCCTCGACCGACTCAGCCACTTCTCGGCCCCCAAGGAGGCTTTCTCCGGTGACCACGGCGTGACCACCGGAGAAGACCGCACCTGGGAAGACGCCTACCGCAACCGCTGGGCCCACGACAAGATCGTGCGCAGCACGCACGGCGTGAACTGCACCGGCAGTTGCAGCTGGAAGATCTACGTCAAGGGCGGCATCGTCACCTGGGAGACGCAGCAGACCGACTACCCGCGCACGCGCTGGGACATGCCCAACCACGAACCACGCGGCTGCGCCCGCGGCGCCAGCTACAGCTGGTACCTGTACAGCGCCAACCGCGTGAAGTACCCGATGGTGCGCGGCCGCCTGCTGGAGCGCTGGCGTGCCGCGATGAAGACGGCGAAGACGCCGGTGGACGCCTGGGCGACCATCGTCGAGAACCCCGAGGCGCGGCGCGACTACCAGAAGGTCCGCGGCATGGGCGGCTTCGTGCGCAGCAGCTGGGACGAGGTGAACCAGATCATCGCCGCGTCCAATGTCTACACCATCAAGAAACACGGCCCCGACCGCGTGATCGGTTTCTCGCCGATACCGGCGATGAGCATGGTCAGCTACGCCGCCGGCAGCCGCTACCTGAGCCTGATCGGCGGCGTCTGCATGAGCTTCTACGACTGGTACTGCGACCTGCCGCCGGCCAGCCCGCAGGTGTGGGGCGAGCAGACCGACGTGCCCGAATCGGCCGACTGGTACAACAGCACCTACATCATCGCCTGGGGCAGCAACGTGCCGCAGACGCGCACCCCTGACGCGCACTTCTTCACCGAGGTGCGCTACAAGGGCGCGAAGACGGTGGCTGTGACGCCCGACTACAGCGAAGTCGCCAAGCTCGCCGACATCTGGCTGCACCCGAAGCAGGGCACCGATGCCGCGCTGGCCATGGCGATGGGCCATGTGGCGCTGAACGAGTTCTACTTCAAAACGCGCAGCCCGTACTTCAACGACTACGCGCGCCGCTACACCGACCTGCCGCTGCTGGTGATGCTGAAGGAGCACACCTTGCCCGACGGCAGCCAGACCCTGGTGCCCGACCGCTACCTGCGTGCGTCCGACTTCAACGGCAAGCTCGGCCAGGACAACAACCCCGAGTGGAAGACGGTGGCCTTCGACACGAGCGGCCGCGCCGTGCTGCCCAACGGCAGCATCGGTTTCCGCTGGACGCCCGAAGGCGGCGTCGACCAGGGCAAGTGGAACCTGGAGAACAAGGAAGCGCGCCACGGCACGGAGGTCAAGCTCAAGCTGTCGGTGATCGAAGACGGCGAGCAGGCGCACGACATCGTCAGCGTCGGCCTGCCCTACTTCGGCGGCGTGACGACGCCGCACTTCAAGTCCAACGTGCAGAACGGCGAGGTCAACTTCGTCAAGGTGCCGGCCGTGCGCCTGCGCCTGGGCAAGGAAGGCGAGCCCCGCGAGGCGCTGGTGGCCACTGTCTTCAACCTGCAGGTGGCGCAGTACGGCATCGACCGCGGGCTGGATAACTTGGATGCGGCCGGCAAGCCCGGCCGCCCAGTGCGGACCTACGACGACGACGCGGCCTACACACCGGCCTGGGCCGAGAGCATCACCGGCACGCCGCGCGACCAGATCATCACCGTGGCGCGGCAGTTCGCCGAGAACGCGCACAAGACGCACGGCAAGTCGATGATCATCATCGGCGCGGCGATGAACCACTGGTACCACGCC
>JANNRI010000182.1:0-1706 GCA_031401195.1 Burkholderiales bacterium | reverse complement strand
CGCCTGGGGCGACGATGGCACGGCCCGCGTCAACTATCGCGGCGCCTCCTGGCAGGTGCGCCACGCCGGCCATGGCACCCCGAGCCCGGGCGCCTTCGTCATCGTTGCCGTCGACGGCAACGTGCTGCGCATCGCGCCGGCCACGCACTGATCCGACTGTTCCGTCTGTCGTCCAAGCTCGTCACGAAAGCCCCGCATGGAAATCGCCCTCGTCATTGCCGTCATCGTCGTCATCTTCGTCATCCGCACGCTGAAGATCGTGCCGCAGCAGAACGCCTGGGTGGTCGAGCGGCTGGGCAAATACGATCGCACGCTGACGCCGGGCCTTAACTTCATCTTCCCCTTCATCGACCGCGTTGGCTACAAGCACTCGCTGAAGGAGGTGCCGCTCGACGTGCCGAGCCAGGTGTGCATCACCAAAGACAACACGCAACTGCAGGTGGACGGCATCCTCTACTTCCAGGTCACCGACCCGATGCGCGCCAGCTACGGCAGCAGCAACTACATCGTAGCCATCACGCAACTTGCACAGACCACCCTGCGCAGCGTGATCGGCAAGATGGAACTGGACAAGACCTTCGAGGAGCGCGCCATCATCAACGCGTCCGTCGTGAGCGCGCTCGACGAAGCGGCGCTGAACTGGGGCGTCAAGGTGCTGCGCTACGAGATCAAAGACCTGACGCCGCCGGCGCCCATCCTGCACGCGATGCAGGCGCAGATCACCGCCGAGCGCGAGAAGCGCGCCCTGATCGCCGCCTCCGAGGGCCGGCGCCAGGAGCAGATCAACATCGCCACCGGCGAACGCGAGGCCTTCATCGCGCGCTCCGAAGGCGAGAAGCAGGCCGAGATCAACAACGCGCAGGGCGAAGCGGCGGCCATACTGGCCGTGGCCGAGGCGAGCGCCGAGGCGATCCGCAAGATCGCCGCGGCGATCCAGCAGCCGGGTGGAGAACAGGCGGTTCAGTTGAAGGTGGCCGAGAAGGCGGTCGAGGCCTACGCCAACCTCGCACGTGTCAACAACACGATGATCGTGCCCGGCCACATGGGCGAGGTGGCGGGGCTCATCGGCACGGTCATGGCGCTGATGAAAGGGCCGCCCGGCGGTGGCGGTGGTGGTAGTGGCAGCCCGGGCGGCGCCGCGCAGGGTCGCTGAGTCGCTGAGTCGCTCTTGCCATGGCAACGTCACCCGCGCTCAACGTCCTGGGCACGCCACTCGTGCCCTGCTCGTACGACCCCCTTACGGGCTGGCGCAGGGACGGCTGCTGCCACACGGACTTGCAAGACCATGGCAGCCACGTCATCTGCGCCAAGATGACCGTGGAGTTCCTCAATCGCCAGATGGACCTTGGCAACGATCTCATCACACCACGGCCGCAGATGCGCTTTCGAGGCCTCAAGCCTGGTGACCGCTGGTGCGTGTGCGCGCTGCGCTGGCGCGAGGCCTACGAAGCCGGCCACGCGCCACCCGTGGTGCTGGAGTGCACCCATGCGAAGGCGCTGGAGTTCGTGCTGATGGAGTGGCTGCGCAAGAGCGCGATTTCGCCGAGCGACGCTGAACTCGGCCCGTCCGGCCTGCCTGGCCCGACGGGGCCAAACCGGGCCGCATAGAATTGCGCCTCCCATCCAGGAGGGATGGATGAGCGGTTTAAGTCGCACGCCTGGAAAGCGTGTGGGGGTTAACAGCCCCCCGCGGGTTCGAATCCCGC
>JANNRI010000181.1:0-6579 GCA_031401195.1 Burkholderiales bacterium | reverse complement strand
GCAAAGCGGTTGCGCGGCGCGAGAACTCTACGCTCAAGGCGCTGATCGAAGAGGGCCTGCGCCTGGCGCTTCGAGCGCGCACGCGCAAGCGTGCCTCGCCGTTTGCGGTGCAAGCTTTTCCGGGTGACGGCTTGTCACCGGAGTTCGCAGCTGCCGGCTGGGAGAAGATTCGCGACGAGATCTACCGTGATCGCGGTTGACACGAACATCCTGGTCTATGCGCACCGCGCGGACTCGCCCTTCCACGACCGTGCACGAACGACACTCGAGTCCCTTGCAACCGGGGCCCGGGCATGGGCCATCCCCTGGCCCTGCGCACACGAATTCTTCGCCGTCGTGACGCATCCCCGCATCTACAAGACTGCCACGCCGGCCGCTACGGCGTTCGCTCAACTGCGCGCGCTGCATACGCTGGCCAACCTCGCGTTCATCGCCGAGGCCGACGACCACCTGCAGTACCTCGAACCGCTGGCGCTTGCGGCCAAGGCTCACGGTGGTGCGGTTCACGACGCGCGCATCGCCGCAATTTGCCTGTCGCACGGCGTGACCGAGCTGTGGTCAGCCGACCGCGACTTCTCCCGGTTTCCGGCGCTTGCGGTGCGCAATCCCTTGATCGAGTGACGGCGTGTCGAGATCGCCAGCGACAAGCGTGCCGCTGGTCAACACGATCTGCGCCTAACTCGTGCGGCACCTCTGAAGCGACGCAGACCACAAATACCAAGACTCGCTGTGCTCGCCCAAAGACGGCACCGGCCAAGCACAGTAAGGTCGATCATTGACCAAGAGCACACCCACCTTCGTACTCAACCTGCGTTGCCGCGCCACGATAGGTATCGGCGCGGTGCTGGCGGCCAGCGAGGCCTTCATCGTCGAGTCCTCTCACTTCGGCGACGAAAGCACGGGCCTGTTCTTCATGCACACCGTGTTCCGCGCGGCCGGCCCGCGCTTTCGCAGGCTGGACGACTTCCGTCTCGCGCTTGCGCCGGTGGTGCAGCGCTTCGAGATGCAGATGACGCTGCACGACGCCACGCAGCGCACGAAGGTGATGCTGGCCGTGTCCAACACGGCTACTGCCTAAACCACCTGCTGCACCGCTGGCAGCGGCGAGCTGCCGGTTGAGGTGGTGGGCGTGGTTTCCAGCCTGAATCACCGCACTCTGCTCCTGTGTCGAGCTTGGGTTGTAGCCGCGACGGGCCTGCCAGCCACTTCAAGAAGACGACAGGCGCGATGGCCGGCATCTGGGCACACTGCGGTGCGGCGGCTCCAAGACCCAAACATCGCTTCGTCGGTACCAAGACTGCGGTCAATCCATCGGTTATGGTGACGCTGCCATCCCAGCCCTCATGCGAACCCGCTACTCTGCCTGGAACCTGTTGGCCGCAGCCCGATCAGGCCATGCCGACTGGGCGCCGGCCTGGCGCGATGCCGAGCCCAAGCCGCGCTACGACGTGATCATCATCGGCGGCGGTGGCCATGGCCTGGCCACGGCCTACTACCTGGCCAAGAACCACGGCATCACGAATATCTGCGTGGTGGAGGCCAGTTGGATCGGCGGCGGCAACACCGGCCGCAATACCACCATCGTGCGCTCGAACTACCTCTACCCCGAGAGCGCGCGGCTGTACGACTTCTCCGTGCGCCAATACGAAAAGCTGGCGCGGGAACTCAACTTCAACGTCATGTTCAGCCAGCGTGGCGTGCTGACGCTGGCGCACTCGCGCCACGACCTGGACGCGCAATCGCGCTGGGCCAACGCGATGCTGTGCCATGGTGTCGATGCCGAACTGCTGGATGCGGCCCAGGTGCAGGCACTTGAGCCGCGGCTGAATTTCGGCGCCCATGCGCGTTACCCGATCCTGGGCGGCTTCCTTCAGCGCCGCGGGGGCCCGGTGCGCCATGACGCCGTGGCCTGGGGCTACGCCCGTGCCGCCTCGGCCTTGGGGGTGGACATCGTGCAGAACTGCGCCGTCACGGGTTTCCTCAAGCAAGGCGACACCGCTGTCGGCGTGACGACCAGCCGGGGCGAGATCCGCGCCGACAAGTTGGCGCTGGCCGTGGCCGGGCACTCGTCGGTGCTGGCGGGCATGGCCGGTTTCCAGCTGCCCGTCACCAGCTACGCGTTGCAGGCGATGGTGAGTGAGCCGGTCAAGCCGGTGCTGAATACCGTGAGTCTGTCGCCATCTTTGGGTGCGTACTGGAGCCAAAGCGACAAGGGCGAGGTGGTGATCGGCGGCGCGCTGGACCACTTCCCGTCCTATGCCCAACGCGGCAGCTTCGACGTGATGCAGCATGTGGTGGCGGCCACGGTGGAGATGTTCCCATCGCTCGGCCGCCTGCGACTGCTGCGCCAGTGGGCCGGCATCGTCGACGTGGTGCACGACAGCAGCCCCATCATCGGCGCCACGCCGGTGCCGGGCCTCTACATCAACTGCGGCTGGGGGACAGGCGGCTTCAAGGCCATTCCGGTGGGCGGCTGGACACTGGCCCACCTGCTGGCCACCGGACGCAACCACGAATTGGCGGAGCCCTTTCAGCTGAATCGTTTCCACTCCGGCCGGCTCATCGACGAGGCCGCGGCCGCCGGCATCGCGCACTGAGGCCGTGCCGTCATGATGCAGCTGCATTGCCCTTTGTGCGGCCCGCGCGCGGAGAGCGAGTTCCACTGCGGTGGCACCACCGCCATCGCGCGGCCGCCGCTAAATTGCAGCGACGAGGCCTGGGGCGCCTACCTCTACTTCCGCGACAACCCCAAGGGTGACCATGCCGAGCGCTGGCGCCACACCTACGGCTGCGGCCAGTGGTTCAACGTGTTGCGCGATACCGTCAGGCACGAGGTGAAGGCGGTCTATGGCATCACCGAGCCGCGGCCTGGGGCTGCACCATGAGCGGATATCGCCTGGCCGCGCCCCAGGGCGCCTGGATCGACCGCACAAAGCCCTTGCGCTTCCAGTTCAACGGCCGTGAGGTGCACGGCTTTGCCGGCGATACCGTGGCGTCGGCGCTGCTGGCCCAGGGCATCGTGCATGTCGGCCGCAGCTTCAAGTTGCATCGGCCGCGCGGAATCTTCAGCTGTGGCGTGGAAGAACCCACGGGCCTGCTGGATGTGGGTCTGGGCCACGCACGCACGCCCAACACACGCGCCACCGACATCGCCGCGCGCGAGGGATTGAAGGCCTTCACCGGCAATGCCTGGCCGAGCCTGGAGTGGGATCTGGCGGCACTGGCGCAGCGCTTCGCGGCGCTGCTGCCGGCGGGCTTCTACTACAAGACCTTCATGTGGCCGCACTGGCACCTGTTCGAGCCGGCGATCCGGCGCATGGCGGGTCTGGGTGTCGCCGCCGATGGGCCCGACCCCGAGCGCTACGACCAGGTCTCGCGCCAGGTGCAGGTGCTGGTGGTGGGGGGCGGTGCGGCCGGCGTGCAAGCGGCACTGTCTGCCGCCCAAAGCGGGCAACATGTGCTGCTGCTGGAAGGCGCGGCGCAAGGGGACCTGGCCAGCCTGGCGCATCTGCCGGCGTTGCGGCAGGCGGGCGTGGAAGTGCACACCGGCTGCACCGTGTTCGGTCTGTACGACCACGGGCTGGCCGCTGCCACGCAGACCACCGCAGGTGCGGCGCGTGAGCGCCTGTGGACGATCCGCGCCGATCGCATCGTCCTCGCCACGGGCGCCTTCGAGCGGCCGATGCTCTTCCCCGACAACGACCGCCCGGGCGTGATGTTGGCCGGCGCGGTGTTGCGCTATGCCACGCATTGCGGCGTGGCTTGCGGCCGCTGTGTGGTGGTGGCCACCGCCTGTGACAGCGGCTATGAAACTGCCAAGGCGCTGATGACTGCAGGCCTCAGCGTGGCCGCCATCGTCGACCACCGCAGCGTCGCGGCGGGCGAGCCGCCAGCGGGAGTGCCGGTGCTTCGCGGCAGCGCCATCGTGGCCGTCAAGGGCCGACGTGCGGTGCAGGGTGTCAGCGTGGCAGCCCATGGCGGTGGGGCGTTGCAGCACATCGAGACCGATTGCATCGCCAGCGCGGGCGGCTGGGCGCCGGCCGTGAACCTCTACTCGATGGCGGGCGGCAAGCTGCGCTGGGTGGACCACGCGGCCATGTTCGTGCCCGACCGCACGCTGGCCGGCATCGAGTCGGTCGGCGCTTGCGCCGGAATCTTCGATGCCGAGCAGGCGCAGGCTCACGCGTCGTCCGTGGGCCGCGGCGTGGCGGTGCCGGCCCCCGTGGGCGGCACGGGTCACGTGTCCGCAAACAACCGCACCGCCGACAGCGCGCTTGCGGCACTGGAGGCCGCGCCGGGCAAGATCTTCGTGGATCTGCAGAACGACGTCACCGCGTCCGACATCGCCTTGGCCGCACGCGAGAACTACCGGTCGGTGGAACACCTCAAGCGCTACACGACGATGGGCATGGCCACCGACCAGGGCAAGACCAGCAACGTCAATGCGCTGGTGCTGATGGGGGAGCTGACGCAACGTTGCCCGGGCGAGGTCGGCACCACCAAGTTCCGCCCGCCGTTCAAGCCCGTGACGCTGGGTGCGCTGGCTGCGGGCCGCACGGGCGAACGCCACAAGCCGCTGAAGCGCATGCCCGGCCACGCCTGGCACACGGCGCACGGGCCGCTGTGGGAAGAGTTCGGTGGCTGGCAGCGGCCTGCGGCCTACCCGCGCGCCGGCGAATCGCTCGCCGCCGCGGCCGAGCGCGAAGCGCTGCATGTGCGCACGCAGGTCGGATTGTTCGAGGCCTCGCCGCTCGGCAAGATCGAGCTCTACGGGCCCGACGCCGCCGACTTCCTCGACCTCATGGTCGTGGGCACGATGTCCACGTTGCCCGTCGGCGGCGCACGCTACGGCCTGCTGCTCAACGAAAACGGTGTCATCTTCGACGATGGCATCGTGGCGCGGCTGGGCGAGCAGCACTTCTGGGTCCATACCACCTCGGGCGGTGCCGAGCGAGTGGCGCTCGCCTTCGAGGAGTGGCTGCAGTGCGAGTACGTGCATCACCGCGTGCTGGTGACGCCGGTGACTTCGGCCTGGGGCAATGTCACGGTGAGTGGCCCCAAGGCCTGGGCGCTGTTGCGGGCAGCCGGCTTCGATGCGCGGCTCGCGCCTGCGGCGATGAGGCACATGACGGTGTGCGAGATCGCATTCGATGCCACCAGGCCGGCGCACCGTCCGGCCCATCACCCGGCCCATCACTCGGCACATGACTCGGCACATCACCCTGCACATCAAGCGGCGCTGCAAGGCCTGTCGCTGCGTGTGATGCGCGCGAGCTTCACCGGCGAGCTGGCCTACGAGATCAGCCTGCTGGCCACGCACACGCAAGCGTTGCTCGAGCACCTGTGGGCGGTGGGCGAGCCGATGGGCGCGGTGCCCTTCGGCGTGGAGGCACTGATGACCCTGCGCACCGAGAAGGGCTACCTGCACGTCGGCGGCGATACCGACGGCACCACGCTGCCCGGCGACGTGGGCATGGACCGCGGCATCGCAAAGAAGACCGTCAACTTCGCCGGCCGGCGCTCACTGCTCAGGCCCGCGGCCACCGATCCGCGGCGCATGCAGCTCGTCGGCCTCGTGCCGAGCGACCGGCGCACGCGGCTGCCGGTGGGCGCGCATGTGGCGGCCACGAAGCCGCCCGCGCCCATCGAAGGCTTCGTCACCAGCAGCCACCACAGCCCGAACCTGGGCTACCCGGTGGCGCTCGCCATGCTGGCGGGCGGGCGGCAGCGCCTGGGCGAGCGCATCCGCCTGTGGCACATGGGCGCGGGCCTGGAGGCCGAAGTGGTGGCCACGCCCTTCTTCGACCCAGCGGGGGAACGGCTGCATGGCCGCGACACCTGAGCTGCGGCTGCGCCGCCTGGATGCGCTGCAGATGCTGGCACTGCGGCACCTGCCGGCCGGTGGTGCTGCGCCGGTGCGTGCGGCGCTGCAACGGGCCCGGCTGCCCGAGCCGCCACCGCCGGGCATCCTGGCGGGCAGCGACCCCTTTCTCGTGTGGTGCAGTCCGAGTGAATGGCGGCTCGTGGCCAGCGAGCGCACAGGTTTCGATGCCGTGGCCGACGCGCTGAAGCCCGGTGCCGACGCCGCAGCCTGCGCCGTCGATCTCTCGGCCGGCGTGCACGGCCTGGAGTTCACGGGCAGTGGCATCGATGCTTTGATGAGCCGCTTGATGGACGCCGGTTCGATCGCGGCGCCGGGATGCGCGACTCGCGGCCGCCTCGTAGACACCACCGTGCTCCAGTTGCGGCCCGCGCCTGACCGGCTGTGGCTGATCGTCGACTGTGCGCTCGAAGGCTGGCTGACGCAGTGGATCGAGTACGCATGGCAGGGCATCGAGGGTGCCCAGGTGTGAGCGAGTGAGGGCGCGAGGGCGGAGGGCGGAGGGCGGAGGGCGGAGGGCGGAGGGCGGAGGGCGGAGGGCGGAGGGCGGAGGGCGTGAGGGCGGAGGGCGTGAGGGTCGACCCCGTGCCAGGCGCGGGCACGGCCGCCTAGACTGGCCACGGTCGAAGTCGCCCCACAGGAGGTCACCCCATGCACAAGCCCGCGCGCAAACCAGCTCAGGAACGCCGCCGCGCCAT